>DROS01000109.1 GCA_011321815.1 Gammaproteobacteria bacterium | reverse complement strand
TTTGAGCCATTGGCCGTGAATTTAGTACAACCCTGAAATAATTAATCGAGTATGTTTTGCTGTTGCTTACAGCTGTAGGTTCAGGGTCAAGGAGGGTGCAACCATGAAATATCGCCAAGGGTTATTGGTGCTTGGTCGGGTAGTACTGATGGTATCCATAGCTAGCTGGGCGAGTGCGACCAGCGCGGGGATTGCCACCACTAAACATAATCTGTCCGTGGCTGGTCCGGGAGCCGTCAAGTCAATTGATGAGACAGAGATCTGCATTTTTTGCCATACTCCTCACCGGGCCATCAAAAACGACAATATTCCCTTATGGAATCATAATCTGTCCACTACGGGCAATTATGGCGTCTATACCAGTCCCACCTTTGATGGAGCTACTACAATTCAGGATTTGGGGGGTACAGACGCGACTACAGCGGCCGTTAGCAACTTATGCCTTTCCTGCCACGACGGCACGATTGCGATCAACGCACTTAATAATCCATCCAATGCTAATCCAAACGGTAATCCGACTATGGGCGGGACGAATGCTGATGGCACCATACCGATTGGCACTACCAGACTTGGTACGGATTTGACGGATGATCACCCGGTCAATTTTATATTTGATTCAGCATTGTTTGCCCTTGATAACTCCCTGAATGATCCAACCACCCTGTCTGGAGTTGTGCTGTTTAATGGCACGGTGCAGTGCGCATCCTGTCACGATCCACACAACAGTGTGAATCCGACTTTTCTGCGAGTGAACAATACCGGAAGTGCATTGTGTCTGAGATGCCACAATAAATAAAAACATCCCATTGGCTGCCTTGAATAATCTACTAAACAGGTATCCTGTTCGGCATGAAATTTGCCTTGATAAAGGCATGCATAGAGCTGTCGGCATGATTCCGTTTTCATTCTCGGCAGGCTGCACGATCATAAGGGGAATGGCGCAATGAATGGCCAGGGGATAGTATTCGATAATGTGGCAAAACATCGGGTGAGGTTTTTCTACGCTTGGTGTTGCGTATTCGTGGTTCTTACCCATTCACTGCCTGCTCCGGTGTCGGCAGCGCGCTTGTTTGACTACACGCATCGGGCCTTCACTCTGAGTGGTGGAATGGGGCTGCGTTATGAAGATTATGATTACAGCTCTGGGGGGGTAACCAGTTACAGCCGACGCACTCTGGAAGAAGAGCTAAGACTTGGTAGCACCGGTTTTGTCTGGGATCCACGATTCTTGCTGTTTGACGCAGGGATAACACTGCGTAACAGGAGTACCGATTACATGAGTGGTAACTCTGATATTGATACGGTGGGTTATCGTCTTACCACAACATGGTTCCGGGAGCGCAATCCCTTTGTGTTGTATGCTCGTAAAAACACCAACAGCTATTCGCCACGAACGGGACCAACCTACGAATTTACCACCAGTAACTATGGTTTTCGCTGGCGCTTTGCGCCCCGAATGCTGGGAATGGTGCGCTTTGGGTACGACCGGGGACACACCAAGTCCGACAATATCAGTTCTGTTCCTCTTGATGAGTATAAAGATTCATTTAATATCGATGGTAAACGGACTTTTGGGAAAGTTTACAAGACTCACTCAATTTTCAATTACGGATATCGCTACGATAATAGCGAGGATGATGCGGCGGGGAGGTCATATCGACAACAATACTGGTATTTGCAGGATAGTACCCGGTTCAGTGATGACGTTAATTTGCGTGCTGGATTTACCTATTACGACCGTTCCGATACGCTGATAAATGGGTTGAATGGAAATCCCAATAAGATCGATAGCAGCCACGCAAATCTGAATATGGGGCTGAATGTGACTGCTTCCGAGAAATTAAGTCACTACTACAATCTCGGGATCGCTTTCAATGATGTCAACGGTTCGGGAATCAATAGCTATAACGTTGCCGCGGGGATGAACTATCGATTTGCTCCGTACTGGAGTAGCAAGGGGGCATTGCGCCTGATTGGTACCTCTTATGACGGAAGCAGCTCGAATGTTCACGATCGTACTGCCTATGGTGCCGATGCCGGGGTGTCATATGCACGCTCCTACGGGCGTACTTCGGCACGGGCGGGTTATGATCTGGGGCTGGAGATCCCGCAATCCAGTAAATACGATGAAGACACCATTATAAATCAATCGATTAACGCGGGTTATTCAGGCAGATGGTCGCCGCTATATAACGACTCGCTTAACTATCGGTTGCATTATCAGACCGGTTCCCGCTATGAAAGCGCTGATCGGAAACGGATTGAGCATAATCTTAACTACTCTGTGAACAGCCGTTTGTCCGGGGGGGATTCGGTACGCACGGTGCTGAACTTCCGCAACTGGCAAGAGACCAGCAGCGGATCCGGGGGGCTGGATAACAGCAATCGTACCGTGCGCGGTGATGTGACCTGGAACCATCGTTTCTGGATGCGCCATACTCTGGTGATGTCTGCAGGGATCGGTGACACCAGCAGCGGTAGTGGTAACGGTACGGCGGATTATTCATTCTGGTATTCCCAGGCACGTTTGGCGATGCGGCCGTGGCGTCGGCTGAGATTTACTGCGGTGGCCAGGTATGAGGATCGCAGCGGAGATACTTCGAACCTTGGCCCCAGACTAACGCTGGAAACCAATCTGAACTATACCATTGCAAAATGGCAGGCACGACTTCAGTATCGTTACCACGATGCAAATTACGAAGCTGGTGCCTATGAAGATAGCTGGTTGACTTTATATCTGACGCGCAATTTTGGAATCCGTTTTTAATTTGAGTTCAACTATTAACGGTCATAAGTCATGATAAAGTCATTAATTCGTAACTGTTTTGTGCTGGCTGCGGTAGGCCTGATAGTGTCAGAGTCCGTGCTGGGAAAAGATGAACGAATTCCCGCAAAGCCGGTTGAGGCGCCTGCCGCAACATCGGTATCTACTCAACTTGTGTGGCCGCCGCCACCGCTTGAACCTCGTATTCGCTATCTGAAATCCATTGCCACCTCCGATGATATTCGGGGGGAGAAGGGGTTTTGGCGCAAGTTCTGGGAGTTTTTTCGCGGTCCCGAAGTTCATGCAATGATCAAGCCCATGGCTGTCGTGGCGGATAGCAAGGGTCGAATCTATGTCGCCGACCCCGCCGCGAAGCGAATTCATGTATTCAATCTGGCAAGAAAAAAGTACCGTTTTATAGAAACAGTTGATAAACAGTTTTTACAGTTTCCCATAAATATTGCCCTGGACGATGAGGATAACCTTTATATAGTTGATGGTCAGCGCAGGCGCGTTTTCGCCGTTACTCCACAAGGCAAGCTGAAACAGATCTATGGTCAGGGGGGGCAGCTTCAGCGCCCCAGTGGCATCGCTATCGATCCAATGCATAAGGTGCTTTATGTAGCGGATCCTCCGGCACATGACATCAAAGTATTTAGTTTGAAGGATGGCAAACAGCAGAAGACTATTGGTAAACGTGGGGTGCAGCCCGGGGAGTTCAACTTCCCCACATGGCTGGCGGTTGATACGGAGGGCCACCTGTATGTCACGGACAGTTTAAATGGACGCGTACAGGTTCTGACGCGTGATGGCAAACCCCTATCCAGTATCGGAAAGCTTGGAGATAGTACCGGGAGCTTTAGTTCCCCAAAGGGGATTGCCCTGGATAGTGACGGGCATCTGTATGTAACAGATGCCGGTTTTGACAATACCCAGATTTTTGATGAGACCGGGAGGTTGCTTTTGTATTTTGGAGGTAGCGGACAAATGCCGGGACTGTTCTGGATGCCGGCAGGGATCTTTATCGATCGTAATGATAAAATCTATATCGCTGATTCATACAACCGGCGGGTGCAGATCTTTCAGTATCTGTCGGCAAAGGGAGATCACCATGAGTAGATATGGCAAAGGCTGTTTGCTCCTGTCTGTTTTGACGGTTCTGCTGGGTATCAGTGGGGCCGGATGGGCCGGGATCGCCAACACCAAGCACAACCTGTCCGCTTCCGGTTCCGGCACCATCAAGGCCACCAGCGAGCAGGAGATCTGT
>DROS01000108.1 GCA_011321815.1 Gammaproteobacteria bacterium | reverse complement strand
TAGGGAATCGTCGCGAGAGAAAACCATTTTGAGTCCATTTTTTTGATCGTTTGAGGCGAATATTGGACATATTCAACGAAAAGGATCGAGAAAATGGGCCGAAATGGTTTTTTCGCAGTAGATTCATCCTAAGTCCGACAGACTCTTAGGGCAGGCCGTGACGGTGAATAGCCCCGGATAAAGGTGGATATGTCCTGCCGGTAATTTCTGAAGAATTTTTTTTGCTTGCCGCTAATACCAGCACAAACGGAAAAACATAAAATTGTTTTGTCACAGAATACAAGTTCAATTGGTTGGGTATACAGGGAAAAACTCCGGATATAAAGAAATCAACTGGCCGGAGTATATATTAACAACGTGTGTGACGGCGCGTGTGACTAAGGAGGCTCGGGAGTTTGGCAAATCTTCAAAAAGAAAATCTTGACAAGATCATTCGCCCCATACTCAGGACGTTAAACGGAAAATCACCGGATATGGAAGCTTCGGCAGTGATGTCTCGTGATGGCCTGAATGTTGCCGCAGTGTTGGGTGACGGTGTCGATCCGGATCGGCTGGGAGCCATGTGTGCTGCATTGTTGGGCCTGGCAGACCAGACCGCAGATGAACTGGCGCGTGGTGAATTGAAGCTGGTGTTGTTGCATGGTAGCAAAGGTGTGCTGCTGCTGGTGCATGTTGGCACGACACATGTGTTGGCTTTGGCAGCAAAGCCCGGAATCAATCTCGGCATGGTTCTGATGGAAGCAAAAAAGACCGCGGCGATGCTGGCAACGACAATCTGACGTTTTTTGTAAAGCCTGTAAAATAAAATCTTACTTGGCTATTTATCGGGTATTTTTAAATACAAGCAAGGGTTGATTTTACAGGTGTCCGGTTTTGGAAATATGATTATTTCAGGGTTTCCTCGCCTGTCTTGATGATGTTGTACATCTCCAAAATTCAGGCTGAGTGATTATCCTTGTAATAAAATGCCTGTTATACGTCATTTCACCTCCCTGTGAAGAAAATATGGCGGATACTTAAATGCTGAATATCAAGCGCCATAGATATATCTGGATGTCCGTCCAGTTTTTATCATTGTAACCGCTTTGTTTAAGAATAGCCTTGTTGTGCCGATGTTATTATGGGGTTGTTTGAATATGGGTGATGGTTACTAACGCATGCGAGAACTGGGGAAGTTTCCTTGGAACAAGAAACCATAGAATCAATTCTGAAAGAGCTGAATAACACCAATCCGCAGATACTGTTATCTATGGTTGTGACGCCAGATGGGCTGGCACTGGCTTATGAAGGTAATGTGGACGACTTTGAGAAAGTGGGTGCTTTGTATATCGAGTTACAACTGATGTGTGAAAAAATCATGTCGGAACTCGAATACGGTGAACTGGAAGAAATGTTTATTCGTTCCAAGTCAGGTTGTGTGGTGTTGCTGCCCATTGGCGATAAGGGGTTGCTGGCCTGTATGTCCACCCCGGATGTAAACTCTTCAAGGTTACAGATGTTTACCTGGAAGGCGGTAAGCCGGTTATTTGAACTTATGTGAGTAATGATTCCAGTATTTTTTCATACATGTCAGACAGCTTCTCCAGATCCTCCACAGCCACACATTCATCAATTTTGTGAATAGTGGCATTCACCGGGCCCAGTTCCACTACCTGTGCGCCTGTTGGCGCAATAAAGCGACCATCCGAAGTGCCACCTGCGGTTGACAGTTCTGCGGCGCTGCCATTGATTTTCTGGGTGGCTGCTTTGGCTGCATCCACCAGCGCGCCGCTGGCGGTTAAAAACGGTTTGCCGGAGAGATTCCAATGGATGGTGTAATTCAGGTCATGTTGGTCGATAATCGCCTGCACCCGTTGCTGTAGCTGCTCGTGGGTGACCTCTGTGGAATAACGGAAATTAAACACCACCACGGCATCACCGGGAATAACGTTGGTGGCGCCCGTGCCCGCATTGATGTTGGAAATCTGAAACGTGGTTGCAGGGAAGAACTCATTACCCTGGTCCCATTTCTGTGCACACAGTTCGGCCAGCAGGGGGGCGAGGCGATGGACCGGATTGTCCGCTAAATGTGGATAGGCGACATGGCCCTGCACACCGTGGATGGTCAGCGTGCAGCCCAATGAGCCACGGCGGCCGTTTTTGATGATATCACCCACCACATTGGTGCTGGAGGGTTCGCCCACCAGGCAGCCATCCATTTTTTCGCCGCGTGCTTCAAGGTGCTCGACAACTTTCACCGTACCGTTAATGGATGGGCCTTCTTCGTCACTGGTGATGAGAAAGCCGATGGAACCCGTGTGGTCGGGGTGTGCTGCCACAAAACGCTCACAGGCCGTGACCATGGCGGCAAGACTGCCTTTCATATCTGCGGCACCGCGGCCATGCAGCATGCCGTTGATAACCGCAGGCTCAAATGGCGGGGATTGCCATTGTGCTTCCGGTCCGGTGGGCACCACGTCAGTATGCCCGGCGAAGGTGTAGAGCGGGGCACTGTTGCCGCGTCGTGCCCAGAAATTATCCACATCACCGAAGCGCAGGCGTTCGATGACAAAACCCAGTGCTTCAAGACGCGCGATCATCAATTCCTGGCAGCCGGCATCTTCGGGGGTGACCGAACGGCGGGAGATGAGGTCCTTGGCCAATGCCAGCGTGGCAGATTCTGTTTGACTCATAGTGGTTAAACCCCGGGCGCCGTCATCCCGACCTGCATCGGAATGACGGCGCATAAATTTATGTATTTTTAGTGCGAAGTTTCTTAAAAAGCATTGCGTATTCCGCCGGTTTAAAACCCACATGGACGTTTTTGTGATGCACCAACACTGGCCGTTTGATCAAGGTGGGTTGGGCCAGCATTAACAAGGTGGCGCTGGCTTCATTGATGGTTTTTTTATCTTTATCCGGCAGTTGCCGCCAGGTGGTCCCTCGCCGGTTGAGCAGAATTTCCCAGCCAACAGACTTTACCCAGAAAGACAGGTCTTTTTTGTCCAGGCCATCGTTACGCAGGTCATGAAACACGTAATCGACGTCATGCGCGTCCAGCCACTTGCGCGCCTTACGCACGGTGTCGCAGTTTTTGATGCCGTAAATCGTTGTCATGGTGTTTATTGCCGGGTGTTTTTCCGGTTGCCGCTCCTAGATGTCACGTAACAGTTCGTTAATGCCCACTTTGCCACGGGTTTTGTCATCGACTTTTTTCACAATGACAGCGCAATACAGTGAATAGCGGCCATCTTTGGAAGGCAGGTTGCCAGAGACCACCACGGAACCCGCAGGGATGCGACCGTAAGTCACTTCACCGGTTTCACGATCATAAATTTTGGTGCTTTGACCGATATACACACCCATGGAAATAACTGAGCCTTCTTCCACGATGACGCCTTCCACCACTTCCGAGCGTGCGCCGATGAAACAGTTGTCTTCGATGATGGTGGGGGAGGCCTGTAAAGGTTCCAGCACGCCGCCAATACCCACACCACCGGACAGATGTACGTTTTTACCGATTTGCGCACAGGAACCGACTGTGGCCCAGGTGTCTACCATGGTGCCGCTGTCCACGTAGGCGCCGATGTTTACGTATGAGGGCATTAAAATCACTCCTGGTGCAATGTAGGAGCCTTTGCGCACAGAGGCGGGTGGCACCACACGCACCCCGGATTCACGAAAGTCGCGTGCATTGTAATCACCATACTTCGATTGCACTTTGTCAAAATAATTGGCAAAGCCACCTTTCATGAACTCGTTGTCTTCGATGCGGAATGATAACAACACGGCCTTTTTCAGCCATTCATTGGTTACCCAGTTCCCGTCAATTTTTTCAGCAACACGCAGTTCACCGGCATCCAGCAAGCGCACGGCCTCAGTAACGTATTCCTTGATGTGAGTATCTACGTTACGCGGAGTGATGTCGGCGCGTTTTTCAAAGGCTTCTTCGATGACTTTTTTCAGGTCGGTCATGTTGTTGTTGCTCCAGTAAAAAAGGTTAAGTTTATGGATGGGTTGTCTGTTTTCGTCAAAATGGCGGTGACAAACAGAAAACCCTCTAATGTTTTAGTGTTTCTACATAGCTGCGGATACGTTGTGCAGCATCAATACAGTCTTCCAGTGGTGCGACCAGCGCCATACGTATCCGGTTGGTACCGGGGTTAATGGTTTTTCCGTCCGTAGTAAGCGTGTCGCGTGACAGATAGCGCCCTGGCACCACCGCGACATTTTGCTGGGCAAACAGATCACGAGCAAAGCTTTCATCATTGACCCCGGGTATATTGGGCGTTTTTACCCATAGATAAAAGCTCGCATCGGGGCATTGTACGTCCAGTACGGGGGAAAGTATTTTCAGCACCGCAGCAAATTTTTCACGGTACCGTGTGCGGTTGTCTGCAACGTGTTGTTCATCGTCCCAGGCTTTTATGCTGGCGGCCTGGGTGGGAATGGGCATGGTGCAGCCGTGATAGGTGCGATAGAGCAGGAATTTCTTCAGTATCCCGGCATCACCGGCAACAAATCCGGAACGCAGCCCCGGCAGGTTGGAGCGCTTCGACAGGCTGTGAAATACTATGCAGCGTTTGAAGTTATCACGGCCCATTTTTGCCGCAACTTCCAGCAGGCCAACGGGCGGTGCAGCCTCATCGAAATAGATTTCTGAATAACATTCGTCGGCGGCGATGATGAAATCGTGCTCATCGGCCAGAGCGATGAGCTGGCGCAGCGCGGCTTCGCCAGCCACTGCGCCAGTGGGATTACCGGGGGAGCACAGGTAGACCAGTTGACAACGTTGCCAGATTTCCATGGGTACGCTATCGAAGTCAGGTACGAAGCCGGTATCTTCCAGTGTGTTCAGAAACCACGGTTCCGCGCCCGCCAAAAAAGTCGCACCCTCGTAAATCTGGTAAAACGGGTTGGGCATCACCACCAGGGCATCCCTGCTATGATCCGGGCTACGGTTCACCACCACCTGTGCAAAAGCAAACAGGGCTTCGCGGGTGCCGTTGACGGGCAGGATGTGTCGCTCTGGATCGAGCAGGTTTGTGGCAATATTAAAACGCTGCGCCAGCCAGCGGGCAATGGCCTCGCGCAACGCCAGTGTGCCTTTGGTGAGAGGGTAATTTTCCAGCCCCCGCAGCTGCGCAGTCATTTCCGCCAGCACAAAATCCGGCGCGGCATGTTTGGGCTCGCCAATGGACAGAGAGATGAATGACTTGTGTGCAGGCGGGACAATGCCATCTTTCAGTGCCCGCAGTTTTTCAAACGGGTACGGATGTAGCCGGTGGAGGTCTGGGTTCATTTTTTAATTTAAGGTCAGGAAAAACAGGCCGTGTAGTATACCGGAGAACCAGGGTGGGTACACCGCAGAATATATGCATGAAAAGCAATAAGAAAGCTAATGGATTTGGGTGCTGATACATTGAAAAACAGTACAATTGTTCCGGTATTATTGTTGCTGTGGGCTGCCACCTTTTGGGGGGTGGTGTGGTATCCGTTACGCCTGCTGGAAGCAGCAGGACTTAGCGGCTTGTGGACGACCTGGGTGATTTTCACCGTTGCCGCGTTACCGGGGCTATGGCTGGCATGGCCGCACCGTCGAGTGTTATGGGATCAGCCGGGCCTGTTGTTGCTTATTGCTTTGGCCAACGGCTGGCTGAATACGGCATTTGTGCTCGCCGTACTTGATGGCAATGTAGTACGTGTACTGCTGTTGTTTTATCTGTCGCCATTATGGAGCACCCTGCTGGCGTGGTGGTGGCTGGGGGAACGGCCTTCACGCTTTGGTCTCGCCACGCTGGTGGTGGCCATGGTCGGCGCATTACTGATGCTATGGAATCCGCAGTTGGGCTTTCCCTGGCCGCAGAGTCAGGCCGATTGGCTGGCGATTAGCGCAGGTATCGGTTTTTCGCTTTCCAATGTGGCGGTGCGGCGATTGAAACACATGCCCACGATTATCAAAGCCGCAGTAACCTGGTGGGGTGTAGTGGTGGTGGCCGGAATCTGGATATTGTTTACACAGGCTTCGATACCAGCTATTTCCAGTAATGCCTGGATCGGTGCAGTGATGTTGGGAGGTATCGGTGTTTTCGGAGCCTCACTGGCGCTGATTTACGGCGTGAAAAAAATACCGGTGCATCGCTCGGCGGTAATTTTGTTATTCGAATTGGTGGCGGGCGCGGTGTCGTCGCAACTGCTGACTAATGAGGTTGTAACGAACGTTGAATGGTTTGGAGGGGGGCTCATTATGCTTGCGGCGTACTTGTCAGTGCAGAATGCTGATAGCGAAAACCAACACAAAGTCATGAAGGAAAAAGAATAATGCATGGCATTTTGCATGTGGGTTTTATTGTTGCGGACACGCAACGCGCATTACGGTTTTATCAGGATGTACTGGGTTTGAAAATAAATCTTCATCGGCCGGATCTGGGATATCCCGGTGCATGGCTGGATTGTGGCGATCAACAGATTCATTTGCTGGAACTGCCAAACCCGGACCCGGTTACGGGTCGTCCGGAACACGGAGGCAGAGACCGGCATGCAGCCTTTGCTGTAGAAAAACTGGACGTGTTGAGTGCATCACTGGAAAAATCAGGTATTGAATTCACCCGAAGTAAATCCGGACGGCAGGCCTTGTTTTGTCGTGACCCGGATGGCAATGCGTTGGAGTTTGTTGAGGTATCTTTGTGACGATACCCGTGACGATACCCGTGACGATTGGGATTCAGGTCTGATTGCACGCCCTGTTTCCGCCATGGCCACGTTGTTGTCCTTGCCATAGAATAACGATTACGTGTTATTTCGCCTTGCCAGGAAGAAATTTAGTAAGCCGTTTACCCATAATCAGGCAGGAAGTGTCTCTTAACTTAAAAAAATAAATATGATGAGATGTTGTGTTATGAAATTTGGTTCTTTTTGTTTTATATTTCTTTTGGTGTCGGCATCTTGTTACGCTAGTTCTGATGATCCTTCTAGGAATGTTGGATCATTAGAAAGCATCGATACGAAAACATTTAATGAAATAATTCAGAAAGCTCATCACGAGGGGTTGGGGTGGTCGGTAAGGCCTGAGCTTTATATTTTTTATCTTTTCGATTTATCCGAGATAAAATCTGTTTCTTATGAATATAGTTTTGACAGCGTTGAATCGCCAAATTACGTTAATATCAACCTTGTCAGAGATGGGTTTCTTGATGATTCAGTGCGTGGAGATATTCAATACTTAAAACTTAGAAAAAATAAAAATGGAACGTGGAATATTATATCAATAAAGAAAGCCCGGAGTTGCTGGCGAAAAAAAAATTTAACGTATTCTTCAGAGGCATGCCTATAGAGTGGCCTAATCGGATAGCCGGGAGTTTTTCTTTCCCGGCCTCCAAAAAAGGTCAGAGCCTGAGGTATCCCCACAAATCTCACTCGCATAACACCAGTTCGGTGTAAGGTTTTATATTATCCAACGCAACTTCGATAGCCTTTTTTGTTAGCCGAAAATGTTGCTGGGCGATAAGCAATTTTGCCAGAAAGATAGCAGAACAGGATTCTCGTTTACAATTACGCCTTGGCAGGTTCGGCAATAGGGAAGGCGGCTGATCTTCGACCTCTCCGCGGCGATTATGTCGCCGACCAAACGGCAAACTCATTGCCGTTTGGGTCGCCAAAATGAAAGCGTCGGCCACCGGGAAAGGAAAAAACCGGTTTGATAATGCGGCCATCTGCATCGGTAATTTTTGACAGGGTTTGCTCCAGGTCGTCACTGTAAAAAACCATGAGGATGCTGCCATTGTCGGTAGATGCGGTTAAGTCGGATTTGAAAAAACCACCGTTGATGCCGGCGTCAAAAAAGGCTACGTATTCGGGGCCGTAATCTTCAAAATGCCAGCCAAACACCGAGCTGAAAAAAGCTTTGGTGGCTTCGATGTCCCGGGCAGGAAATTCTATGTAGTTGATTTTTTCATGTTTGTTCATTGTGGCTGCCTGTTTGTATTGGGAGCTTATTCTGTTAGCAAAGGTTCTTTCAGTAACCGTCTTGCTTCGTCAACAATGGTGCGTCGTTGAAAAAGCAGTTGCCAGCGTGTGCCGCCGCACTGCCGCCACAACACCGTTGCGCGGATTGCTGCGAGCAGTAGGGCGCGAATACGATTGGCGTTGTTGGGGTTGGAGATGTATATATGTTCGCCTTGTACCATGATGCGTGGTTTCAAGTGGCTGATGGTTTGTGCATATGTGTCTGCCAGGCCTGCAATTACGTTGTCGTGCAGCAGTGAAAAGTGCTCTTTTTGTTTACGGGCGTGTTCGATACCATCGGCAATTTTTGCCAGCATGTCTGTATCGCGTTTCAGTCGTTTTTCCAGCACCATCACGCCGGCGACATATTTGGTGACATGCAGGTCTTTATTCTGGCTGTCTTTTACGTTCGCCTCACGACCGCCGAGTTGTTCAGTCAGTTTGCGCAGGCCTGTGTACAGTTTTTGTGTGCTGCCAAAAACGTCTACAGGTTTGTCGGCATCGGTGCAGAATATGCTGTGGATACAGGTTTCCATATCCTGTTCATCGGCGTTGCCTGTATTGGCAATGTTTTGTACGAGTTGTGTGGCTTGAAAAATGCCGGCAAGGGCGATGGTTCTGTCGGTAATGGTGTAGGTCATTTTATTTATTGAGTTATTTATTGGTTTGATTTGCTGATGTAATTTATTGGATGGGACCGCCGCCAAGGCATTCGTCCTGTTGATAAAATACCACAGATTGTCCTGGTGTAATGGCACGTTGTGGCTGGTCAAAAACAACGGTGCACTGGTCGTCGTGCAGTTGTGTAATGGTGCAGGGTTGGTCGGTTTGCCGGTAACGGGTTTTTGCGGTGCAGCGAAAAGGAATATCTTTGGGTGTATTTGCTATCCAGTTCAACTGGTCTGCACGGAGTTGCGTGCGGAACAGCAGTGGGTGGTCGTGTCCCTGGGCGACGGTTAAAATATTATCTTCCAGGTTTTTATCCACTACGTACCAGGGGTCGCCACTGGCATTTTTTGCGCCGCCGATACCCAGTCCTTGTCTTTGTCCCAGGGTGTAGTACATCAATCCGTCGTGTTGACCGATGCAGGCGCCGCCGGGGGTTTGTATTTCACCGGGCTGGGCGGGTAAATAGCGGCTCAGAAATTCTTTGAATTTTCGTTCACCGATAAAACAAATACCCGTGCTGTCTTTTTTTTCATGATTGGCAAAACCGGCTTGTGCGGCCAATCGGCGGACTTCCGGTTTGTTCAGTTCGCCTAGCGGAAACAGGGTTTTTTCCAGTTGTTGCTGGTTCAGCGCATGGAGGAAGTAACTTTGGTCTTTGTTGTGGTCTTTGGCTTTGAGCAAGCGGAAACAGCCGTCACGATAGTGTACGCGGGCATAGTGTCCTGTGGCGATGTGGCTTGCCCCCAGGTCCAGTGCCTGGTCAAGAAAGGTTTTGAATTTGATTTCCTTATTGCACAGCACATCCGGGTTGGGAGTGCGGCCACGCCGGTATTCATCCAGAAAATAAGTAAAAACAGTGTCCCAGTATTCGCTGGCAAAATTGCGTGTGAGCAGTGGAATTTTCAGCGTGTCGCAAACTTGCCGGGCATCCTTGAGGTCCACCGCAGCACTGCAATATTCGGTGGTGTCATCCTCTTCCCAGTTTTTCATGAACAGGCCTTGCACGTCGTGACCTTGTTGTTTCAACAGGTGCGCAGTGACAGAAGAATCCACACCGCCGGAAATGCCGACTACAATAGTGCGTTGTTGCTGTGCTTGCGTTGTTGCGGACACATAAGGCGTATTTTTGGGAGAGGCTGAGGTCATGAGAATGGTTTTTTTGTTGAAAACGGGAAAGGTTAGGAGTCTGCCGGACTTAGGGTGAATCTACTGCGAAAAAACCATTTCGGCCCATTTTCTCGATCCTTTTCGTTGAATATGTCCAATATTCGCCTCAAACGATCAAAAAAATGGACTCAAAATGGTTGTCTCTCGCGACGATTCCCTAAATCCGACAGGCTCCTAGCGGATTGTACGCCAATCTGCGGGTATTTTCGCCTTACGCCACTGGCCGGGGGTTAAATCGTCCAGTGACCATGGGCCAATTTGTGAGCGAATCAGGCGCAGGGTGGGGTGGCCGACGGCAGCGGTCATCCGTCGTACCTGTCGGTTTCGTCCCTCGCAAATGCGGAGTTCGATCCAGCTTGTGGGAATATTGGCCCGCTGGCGAATAGGCGGATCTCTCGGCCAGATGGGTGGCTCGGGGATGAGGCGTGCCTTGGCGGGGGCTGTTTTGCCATCCTTGAGAGGCACACCTTTTTGCAGGCGGGTCAGCGCGACAGGGTCGGGTTCGCCTTCAACCTGGGCCCAGTAGGTTTTGTATAGTTTGTGGCGGGGGTGGCTGATGCGGTGTTGCAATGCGCCGTCATCAGTGAGCAGTAGCAGGCCTTCGCTGTCACGGTCCAGCCGGCCGGCCGGATATACAGCTTTGATATCGACAAAGTCTGCTAAAGTCTGGTGGTCCCCATTGGGGGAGAATTGGCAGAGGACCTGAAAGGGTTTGTTTAGCAGTAATAGCATGTGATTGACATTTGATCGGATATATAAAACAGTAGTGAGTGGTGTGCGTGGGTGGTCGAGTAGCGTAGGGAAAGCGATACACAACAGTAATTTACGGGATGATGTGGGGTTTGGGCAAGTGAAAGACGATCTGGGCAGTTACTGTACATCTGAAAAATCAGGCTGAGCCGTTACATGGAGACAACATCAAACGCACAGCAGGATTTGCCAGAAGAAGGCAAACAGGCTGCCAGTATCCGGTGGCGTTTTGTGATTGCCGCATTGGTGCTGGCGGCACTGGCGTTGCCGGCGGTTTTTTATGCCCAAAATCAGGTGCGGCAGGCATCGCAGGACAGCTCCCAGTTGGTGCAGGAACACCGAGATCTGGGTTGGGTGCTGAATTCACTTAAGGATGCCTTGCAGATTGCGGAAAGCACAATATATCAATATCCCCTGCTGCTGGACAAAAGCACTTATCGCAAGGTGGTGGCGCGAGTTGCCGAGGTTCGGTTCCAGTCGAAAAATATCAACGATCATTATGTCGTTAAGCGTTACAGCCGTTTCGGGGATTTTGCGGAAAACCTGGATTTTGTGCTTAGCCGCCTTGCAAAAGAAACCACACATCTCCTGGAAGTTGCTTCAAACGTCGATACACGTTTTCCTGCTGCGCCCATTGTGCGGAATAAACTTCTTCCTGATAATCAAAAATTCATTCAGGCGATTGAACTTGCAATAGCCGGGCTCAATGAGTCGCCCAGGCCTGCTGATCCGCAGGAAACGTTGCGCGTGCAGGAGGTGATGCGTGTGCTAGAGGAGCTGCGTTACACCTGGTCTCAACAAACCAGCTCGGCACGTATATTTATTGCCGACCACTCAGGTGCATTTGGGCAGTCCAAAAGCAGTTTGCAGCAAAGTAAAAACAACCGGGCAACTTATACGCAGCGGATTGACGATTTGCTGGCGCAGCTAAAGGAATATGACGAAGTGGGTAAGCTGGGTTTTCAGGAATCACAGTCACTGTCGATGTTGCTGGAGGCCAAAAAAGCCTATGACCGTGATTTTATCAAGGCTGAGGAGATTTATGCATCGCAAAACTGGCGGGCCGATTTGTCGATTTTGCGTGATGAAATACGGCCAACGCTTGATCAGGCCTGGGGCATTATTGAACTGATGCAGGAAGAATTGGATGATTTCGCCCAGCAAAATGTGATGAAGTCATTGGATACAGCAGATACCCTGTCCAACGTGATCGGAATTTTTGTCGGATTTATGGGGCTGTTGTTGTTTTTGGCTTACATGGTATTTGAAATGCGTATCCGGCGTCCATTGTTGGAAGTGTCCAAGGCTCTGGATGCAGCAGGCCGTGGTGAAAATTATCTGCCGGTACTGCACTCACCCACGGAAGAAACCCGATTACTGGTGGCGGCCTTTAATCGCATGCAGGGGCAGGTGACTTCACGGCAGATTCGTTTGCAATCGGTGTTGGATAACGCAGCCGAAGGTATTATTACTGTCGATGAATACGGCATTGTTGAAACATTTAACAATGCAGCGCAAAAACTGTTTGATTGTGATTCCAGGCAGGCCATTGGCAGCCCTGTCGTGGATCTGGTGCGTTTCCCCAAAGACAGTGTTTATACAGATTTTCTGGAGCTGGTTAAATCACCAGTATTGAAGGGTGGCATACAGGAAACGACAGTAACGGTGCTCCGTGCAGATGACACAAGTTTTCCCATGGCCATCAAATGCAATAAAATGGAGGTTGAAGGTCGCCTGTTGTATACCGCTATTGTGGAAGACATTGGTGACCGCATCGCCATGATGGCGCATCTGCGCGAAATGGCAGAACATGATTCTTTGACCGGTTTGTACAATCGTCAATACTTCCTCACCGAGCTGGAACGGGTGGTGGAAAATATCCGTCGTGGCAGCCGGCGTGATTTTGCGCTGCTGTATATTGACCTCGATAATTTCAAGTTTGTGAATGATACGCTGGGTCACCTTGCCGGTGACAATGTGCTGGTGGAAGTCACTCATATGCTCGATCAACGTAATCGTAAAAGTGATTTGCTGGCGCGCATTGGCGGTGATGAATTTGCGATTTTGTTATATGACGTGAAAAAAGAGCAGGTAATGCAGGCGGCTGAAGCGCATCGTAAATTGCTGGATGATTATGTTTTTAAATATGATGGCTCCGTGGTGCAAATTGGCTGCTCTATTGGCGTAACATTGTTTGGCCATCACCCCATCAGCAAAGAGGATTTGCTGGTACAGGCCGATGTGGCGTGTCATCTGGCCAAACGTTCCGGTCGAAACCGTGTACATATTTACCGGTCCATCGATCAGGAAAACATGACAATCATGACCGAGGACATGGGCTGGGCCGGAAAAATAAAAAAAGCCATCGAAGAGGATTTATTCTGCCTGGCTTGTCAGCCCATCATGGAACTGAAAAGCAATCAGGTGTTTCGTCAGGAAGTGTTATTGCGCATGCGTGACGAAACCGGTGGATTGATTCTGCCCGCCGGGTTTATCGCATCTGCCGAGCGTTTTGGCTTGATGCGGGCGGTTGATAACTGGGTGGTCAACCATGCACTTGAATCGCTGGGGAAACAATTGCAAAAAAATCCCCACCTGCATTTTTCCATTAACCTCTCTGCCGAATCCATTGGTGATTTTTCCATGCTGGAAACCATTACCACAGCCTTGTTAACAAATAATGTGCCGCCAACTGCTGTGACCTTTGAGATTACTGAAACCATTGCCATCGCCAACCTGGGGCCAGCGGTGGAATTTCTTACCCGACTGCGCAACCTGGGTTGTCAGACCGCGCTGGATGATTTTGGTGTGGGCTATTCCTCATTTGCTTATCTCAAGGATTTGCCAGTGGATTTTGTGAAAATCGACGGTTCTTTTGTACGTGATGTGCATCGGGATAATCTGCAATTGGCCATGGTGCGTTCCATGAATGACATCGCTCATGCCATGGGTAAGTACACCGTTGCCGAGTTTGTGGATAATCATGATGCCATGCGGGTGTTAAAGGAGATGGGCGTGGATTATATTCAGGGCTATTACGTGGGTGGACCACGCCTGTTGGGTGATGCGCCATTGTTTCAAACGGAATCCAATGTGATCCGGCTGGTGTGATTCAGATTCTTTGTTGCCGGGTGGCACCGATCTTGCCTGTGTTTTTCCTGATAGTCGCTATACTCTTAATTAGCGTTCCGAAAGCCTGAAAAACAAGTGGTAATGCAATGAAACGTTCCCAACGACTTGCACCGGTGGTCAAGGTGGCTGAAAATCGTGAACAGCAGGCAGCACGCTCGCTGGGTGATTCACAATCGGCATTAAACCAGGCGCAGCAGCGCCTGGATGAGTTAAAAAATTATCGTGAAGAATATATCCAACGCTTCCATGCCAATGGTGCGGTGGGTATGAGTGCTGTACAGATGGGTGATTACCGGTTGTTTTTGAGCAACCTTTCACGCGCCATTGAACAGCAGACCGCATTAGTGCAACAGGCTGCTGCTGTGGTGGAAGAGCAACGCCAGAAGTGGTTTACCCGTCGCGGTAAAGTGAAAATGCTCGGCAATGTGGTTTCCCGCTTTCAGGCCGACGAGCAGCGCGTTGTGGACCGGAAAGAACAACTGGAGCAGGACGAGCGCGCTCAGCGCATGCCCAAGTCACCCCCCCATTCCTGATATTTTCCCTGGATTATCATTGCCTGAATGTTTGGCACAGTCTGTGCTGATATTTGTCTGCGCTGATGTCCAGCGGGCAGCTCAGTGAACAGAATGAAAATTTGACAGGACAGCAACGAAAAAACCAATGCCTGAATTAACGCTATTAGTGAATCCCACGGATGCCACATTGCTGAATGGGAGTGTGGCATCACCGGTTGCCAACAGTGGTGGGGCGGCCGGGGGGTTTGCCGGTGTGTTGGGTAAACGTCTGCTGCAAAATGAAAGTGTTGTGGCGAACGAATCACCGCCGCAAATGGCTGACGTGCGTGATGTGTCAGTGACTGAAACCGGAGAAGCGCAGCCAGTGGATGGCAAGGTATTGCCGGTTGCCGTACAGCCAACGCAGGAATCTTCCGAGCCGGAAGCGGGCAATCCTGTACTTAATGCCTCGTTGTTATCGGCTATTGCACAGGGCGTTCCCGCCGTTAACGGGGCGGCCATCAATACGCCACCTACTGATGCAAGGGCAACAATACCGGCTGCCCCATTGGCGGGCTACGCTGGTATGCCGCAGTCCACGTTGTCGCACCGTCCACTGACGCAAAGGACCACTGAGAACAGTACGCCGCCTACATTATCAAATGTGGCACTGAGTCCCCAGGCCCCGGCAATGGGTCAACAGAATATTTCATCTTTATTACCGAATGTGGCTCAGGATGCACAACAGGTTGCGGCATTGCCGGCTATGTCCGTTATGCCGGGCAAACCGGTTTCTGCGACTGCACAACAGGCATTGGTACGCGCCAGTTTAAATACGGGTAAGGCGCAGTATCTGCCAACAGGTGCGCCATCTGTCACCGGCCCGGGTGTGATGAATGCACAACAATATGACGGATTATCCGCGACGCATGGCGGCAGCAATAATCCGCTTGGCAACACCATGCGTATGGATATATTTGCTGCGGCAATGGGGGCGGCAATACAGGCGGGGGCGCATGAACGGCGTCTGCCGGTAACTCCCACAGGTTCGACAACACCTGTTTCACTGGTGGCCACCAATGTGCAGGCGGATGATGCAAGCAGTTTGTCAGCGGGCATGTTGCGCTTGCCTGGTGTAGCGGGCAATGGCGTTTTGCCTACGCTAACAGTCGCCACGCCGATGGGGCAACCTGCCTGGGCCAGTGAGTTGGGGCAGCGAGTGTCCTGGTTGGCCAACAGTGAATTACGCGAAGCACAGTTGCAATTGAATCCACGCAGTTTGGGGGCTGTGGATGTACGGATTGTGTATGGCCCTGAACAACAGTTAAATGTCAGCTTCAGTGCGGCGAATCCTGCCGTGCGTGATGCATTGGATGCCTCTTTGCCCCGGCTGCGTGAAATGTTTGAACAACAGGGTTTGCAGCTTGCGGATGCCAATATTTCACATGAAGCACCAGCGGAGCGGGAACAACGCAATAATATGAATAAGGGAGCGTTAACATCACTTGATGAGCGTATTGTGGATGAGGTGTTAATGGATGCTGCCGGTTTGGATTCATTATCCCCAGGTTGGTTGGGTGAAGGCATGTTGGATGCGTATGCCTGACTTTCTGCAATATAGCTTTTGTTTGTAAGGTCAATTTAATATCATCAATGTTGAAAATGCTTTTTGTTTTTTGGGATATGGTTTTTGGTATAATGTTGCCGAACCTTGTTTTTCCGTTTAAAAACAGTTTCCGCCAGGAGGGTGTTAACAATTTTCTCTGTTAAACTACAGTAATTGGTAGGATTACAGGTAGGACTGAGCGTGATTTAAACTATACTGCTTGGTAGTATTTGACAGTAGGGAAGATTGCTTTTAGGTAATGGCCTGAAATAGCAAGGAGATAAAAATGGGGTTTAGTGCAGCGTTATCCGGGGACGGGCGCGAGTTGATTATATCCATAGATGGTCGGTTTGATTTTAATATGCATTCGGATTTTCGCAGCGCCTATCGTGAATTGCCAGCCAGTACGCATTTTATTATTGACCTTGGCAAGGCAACCTTCATGGACAGTTCCGCCATGGGCATGTTGCTGTTGCTGCGTGAACATGCCGGTGAAAAAGCGGCGAATATCCGGTTGAAAAATTGTAATACGGAAATCAAAAAAATTCTCGCAATTTCAAACCTGGACAAAATGTTTATCGTTGAATAACAAAACGAGCCTTATGCACCCGGTAAGGCTCGTAAAAAATGGCACACAGCAAGTGAGGCCGCAGCCAGTGCAGTGGGGCGCGTATCATGCGCCTATTTTTTTGCCTGTTTCAGTTCGCCTGTCAGGCTGTGTAAAAAGGCGCTGATGTCACGTACTGTTTCTGTGGAAAGGTTTTTGTTGAACTGAACCTTGCCCATTACCCGGATCGCTTCTTCCAGCGAAGCCACCGAGCCATTGTGAAAATAGGGTGCAGTAAGGGCGATACCGCGCAGCGGTGGCACACGCCACATGAAACGTTCGTCCGGGTTGCCCGTCGATTCAAACCGTCCCTGGTCATCGGCCAGCCGGTATTGTTGTTCGTAAGTGGAGCCCCGGTTGTTGGGAAATAACTCATAAAAACCGTCGCCCATTTTCAAGGCTGGCCCCGGGGCAGGCCCGGCAAAATTCGCACCAAAATGACAGGCGAGACAGCCAGCATCATTAAAAGCCTGTATGCCTCGTTGTGCGCTGGCAGACAGTGCTGATTTATCGCCGGCAATATAACGGTCAAAGGGGCTGTTGCGCGCCAGCAAGGTGCGCTCAAAGCTGCTGATTGCCCGGGCAATGTTTATGCCGCTGATACTGTTAAGCGTATTTTTATCAGCGGGAAAGGCGGCACGAAAGGCCCGTTGATAATCCGCTGACTGATTGAGGTGATCGACCAGGGCGCCGATGTGTGGCCAGCGGGAAATCACCGGGTCACGCAAATGGTCCAGCGTTTGTGCTTCCAGACTGGTGGCGCGGCCGTCCCAGTACAACACGGTTTGAAAACCGATATTCCACAGACTGGGGGCGGATCGCTGGCTGGTTTTACCTTCCTGCCCAAGAGATAGCGCCCGGTTGTCATCACCACCTTCTGCCAGATTGTGACAGCTGTTGCAGGAAATCCTGCTGTCAGTCCCCAGCAACTGCTTATCAAAAAACAGACGTTTGCCCAGGGCGGCTTTTTGGTTGCTTTGCGGATTGTCGGCAGGGACCGGCGGTTGTTCCGGTAATGTTTGTAAATAATCAAATGCCAGTGTGGGCAGCGAGCATGTGAGCAGCAGGCTACCGAAAAAGAGGGCTTTAAAAAATGTCATGAGCTTAAAAATCCACGCGGCGACGATGAGAGTTTGTTGAGGACACGCATTTTACCCGAGCATCCGCAGGTGTCCAGCATACTGGCGGCCACCGCCGTAATTCTGGCTTGCATAGCCACAATACCAGTCAAATTCCTGACAATCAGTCAAAAGCTGTTTCTAACTGTTTGATTAATAAGCCTTATGAGGTTATGGCGCTGCTGGCATAGCATTTGCTTTAGCTGGTTGCAGGTGTCGATTGCGCACGACAAACAGAGAAAGGAAACCCCATGGCGGATGACAAAGACAACGAAAAAGACGGCGGCGAGAAAAAGTCCAAAGGCTCGCTGGTAACAAAAATCCTGTTATTTGGGGTTTTGCCATTAATGACAGTGATTGTCCTGGTGGTGGGCACATTGTTTTTTGCAGGAGTTCTCTCTGGTGGCGGTGATCATGCTGCGGGTGCTGTGGCAGAAGATAACGTAGATGGTGATGGAGAAGACGGAGATCATGGAGATGGTGGCGATGAGGAAGGCGGCGGTGAAACCCTGCCCGCTATCTATTTACCGATAGATCCTGCCTTTGTGGTGAATTTTGCCAGCCAGGGCAAGGCGCGTTTTTTACAGGTGACGGTGGAGGTAATGACCCGTGATCCGCTTATGCCGGATCAAATCAAATTGCATATGCCGGTGATTCGCAACAACCTGATGCTGCTCTTTAGCAGTCAGTCGTATGACGGTGTGAGCACTCTGGAAGGGAAAGAGACATTGCGTGAAGAGGCGTTGGAAGTTGTACAACAGATTCTCGAAGAGGAAACCGGTGACCCAGGTATTGAGGCTGTTTATTTTACCAGTTTTGTAATGCAGTAGTTTTTCATAAAAGTAAATAAACCCATTGTAGTTATCATAATAAACAGGGCGTTGAAAAATGGCAGTTAACGATCTTTTATCGCAAGACGAAATCGACGCTCTGTTACATGGGGTTTCCAGCAACGATATCGAAACGGATGATGAAGAACTTACCGATGGTGAAGCGCGTAATTATGATTTTACCACACAGGACCGTATCGTCCGTGGGCGCATGCCAACACTTGAAATGGTCAATGAGCGTTATGCCCGTTTGTTTCGTATCAGTATTTTTAACCTGTTGCGGCGCAGTGCAGAAATATCAGTGGGTGGTGTGCAAATGCTTAAATTCTCAGAATATGTACATAGCCTGTTTGTTCCCACCAGTTTGAATATGGTGCGTATTAAACCATTGCGTGGTACTGCCTTGTTTGTATTGGACCCCAGGCTGGTATTTATGATTGTTGATAATTACTTTGGGGGTGATGGCCGTTTTCACGCAAAAATTGAAGGGCGTGAATTTACCCCTACCGAATTGCGTGTTGTTGAGATGATCCTTGAGCAGGTATTTGTTGATCTCAAAGAAGCCTGGGCTCCGGTGATGCAATTGGATTTTATAAAGCAAAACTCGGAAGTCAATCCACAGTTTGCCAACATTGTCAGCCCCAGTGAAGTGGTTGTGGTCAATACTTTTCATGTTGAAATAGAAGGGGGAGGTGGTGACTTCCACATCACCTTACCTTATTCCATGTTGGAACCTATTCGTGAATTACTGGACGCAGGCGTACAAAGTGACCGTGATGACACCGACGAACGTTGGGCCGAGTCGTTACGTGAAGAGATAAAAACGTCGACGGTACGCCTTTCCTGCACTCTGGCGGAAGCCGAAATCAGTTTGCGCGACATTATGGGAATGAAGCCCGGTGATGTCATTCCCCTGGATGTGCCGGACCTGGTAACCATGAGTGCCGAGGGTATTCCCGTGTTTCGGGGTAAATACGGCGTCTCGCGCGGGAGCATGGCAGTAAAAATTGTGGAACAAATTACCTTTCCAAACAAGGAAAGCAACCAAATGATGCAAGAGGTGACCCATGAGTGATACGACGGGTACAGAGACCGGTGGTGATGCCGGTGATGAATGGGCTGCGGCCATGAACGAGCAGGGTGAGGCAGAAGCTACGACAGCGGAAGCATCATCGGGAGGGGAAGCAGACTGGGGTGCTGCCATGGAGGAACAGGCGGCACAGGAATCTGCCGGTGGCGGGGTTGAACAGGCTCCCATGCAAAATCTGGAGGCCGAAGAAGGTGGCGTCTGTATGGGAGATGCAAGCCTTGATGTCATCCTGGATATTCCGGTCAATATTTCCATGGAAATAGGGGCGTCCAAAATCAGTATTCGCAATTTGTTGAAACTGAATCAGGGCTCTGTCGTTGAACTGGACAGGCTGGCGGGAGAGCCTTTGGACGTATTGGTGAACGGCACGTTAATCGCCCATGGTGAAGTGGTGGTGGTGAATGAAAAATACGGTATTCGTTTAACGGATGTGATCAGTGCGGCCGAACGTATTCAGAAGCTTAAATGAAATGATACGCAAGCTTCCCAAGATGATTATTGCGACAGTGATTGTATTACTGAGCAGCACAATTTTATTTTCTGATAATGTATTTGCAGTGGAAAACCCCGTTACCGAAACCACCGAAACTACCGTAACAACACCTGAAAAAACAAAAACACTGGCGGGCAGTGGTTTGTCAGATTCCAATATGGCCGGCAACCTTATCCAAACCACGCTGGGACTATTGGTTGTGTTACTGGTGATTGGTGTGGCGGCATGGGCATTTAAGCGCTTTGGAAATGTGCACGTGGGTGCACAAGGGCGGATGAAAATTATCGGTGGCATTTCCCTGGGCACACGGGAGCGTGCGGTATTGTTGCAGGTTGGTGAGCAGCAATTGGTGATTGGTGTTTCTCCGGGGCGCGTGCAAACCCTGCACGTATTGGATAAACCGATACCGATTGAGAATAAACCGGAAAACAAAACAAGCTTTTCCTCGCGCCTGCAAGCCGCCGTTCTTAATCGTAAGGGCGGCCTTAATGAGGGGGAACAATTATAATGTTTTCCTTTTTCCCCCATAAAAAATCATATGTATGTTATCTGCTATTGTTTGCCGCCGGGTTTTTGTTTCCGCTGGCGGTTCAGGCAGCAGACCCCGGCCTCTCGGTATTGTCGGTAACCACCGAAAAAGACGGCGGTCAGACCTACACCGTCGGCTTGCAGGTGCTGGCACTGATGACAGTATTTACGCTGTTGCCGGCAGCGTTGATCATGCTGACATCGTTTACCCGTATTGTGATTGTGCTGGCAATTGTCCGTCAGGCGGTAGGCATGCCGCAGGCGCCGTCTGGGCAGATTCTTATCGGGCTTTCACTGTTTCTGACTTTTTTTATCATGTCTCCGGTTTTCACCAAAGTGTATGACGATGCAGTCAGTCCTTATCTGGATGAAAAAATTCCCGCCAAACAGGCCTTTGAGCTGGCCAGTTCACCATTCAAGGAATTTATGCTGGCACAGACACGGGAAAAAGATTTAAGTCTGTTTGCTGAAATTTCAGAAGCCGGTGAAATCAATGATTTTTCGGAAATTCCCTTTTCGCTTTTGATGCCTGCATTTGTGACCAGTGAGTTAAAAACGGCATATCAAATCGGCTTTCTTATTTTTATTCCCTTTTTGATTATTGATCTGGTGGTGGCCAGTGTATTAATGGCCATGGGTATGATGATGTTGTCACCAATGATTATTTCGCTGCCGTTCAAGATTATGCTGTTTGTTCTGGTTGATGGCTGGGCCATGGTGATGGGTACCCTGGCATCAAGTTTTTATGTTTAATTATTTCCATAGGTAACCGGTTGATGTACAGGTCAAAACAATGAGTCCGGAAATGGTCATGACCATTGCCAATCAGGCATTGGAGCTTGTATTGCTTTTGACAGGGGTGATTCTTTTGCCAGCATTGGCTGTGGGTTTGCTGGTGAGTATGTTTCAGGCTGCCACGCAGTTGAATGAGCAGACATTGAGCTTTATTCCAAAACTGGCCGTGACATTTTTAACTCTGATGATAGGTGGTTCCTGGTTGTTACAATTGTTGATGACATTTACGAAACGCCTTATCACAGACATTCCGATGATTATCGGTTAACAGGAGTGATATGACATGGTGACCCTGGCCAGTTCGGAAATCATGTCATGGGTGGGATCATTTGTCTGGCCATTGTTCAGGGTTGCCGCTTTGGTGGCAGCGGCGCCTGTTTTTGGTGCGCGTACCGTACCCGCCACATTCAAAATAATATTCGCCGTTGTTTTTACCTTGATCATTGTACCGATATCACCACCAGTCCCTGTCGTGGACCCGTTGAGTGGTGAGGCGGTATTGATCGTGCTGAATCAGATATTGATCGGTGCGGCAATGGGGCTGGCATTGCAACTGGTTTTTGCCATGTTCATCGTGGGTGGGCAGATCATCGCCTTTCAGATGGGGCTGGGTTTTGCTTCTATGGTTGATCCTACATCCGGCACACAGGTACCGGTGGTAAGCCAGTTTTATGTCATCGTTCTTACTTTGGTGTTTCTTGCGTTGGATGGCCACCTGACATTTATCAGCGTTGTGGCCGAAAGCTTTTATACCTTGCCCATTGGCGTTAACGGATTGAGTAATGCCGGCTTGTGGGCGTTGGTAAATTGGGGCGGGAATATGTATGCCGGTGCAGTGCAAATTGCCTTGCCGGCAATTGCTTCATTGTTGCTGATTAATCTGGCCTTTGGCATCGTTACCCGCGCAGCGCCTCAGTTTAATATTTTTTCCATTGGTTTTCCGGTCATCATGGTAGCAGGATTTTTTATCATGTTGGCAACACTTACGGCAATCCTTCCCCAAATAAAATTACAACTGGCTAATGCTTTTGCATTGATGCGCGGCGTGGCTGGTGGATTCTAGGGAGTTTATGAATTATGGCTGAAAGTGAAACAGGTCAGGAACGCACCGAAGAGGCGACGGCCAAGCGCAAACAGGAATCGCGTGATAAAGGTGAGGTTGTCCGCTCAAAGGAATTGACTACTTTGGTGATGATGCTGGTATCCGGCGCAGGTTTTGTTTTTTTGGGTAGTGGTTTGATCAAGGATCTCATGCAGGTTTTGCGTGCCCATTTGAGTATTGAACGCGCACAGATTTTTGATCTTGATTCTTACCCTCATTTGTTACTGGAAACACTGCAATTTTCTATTTTTGCTGTGATGCCTTTGTTTATATTGCTGGTGGTGGTGGCCATTGTCGCGCCGATGGTTTTGGGTGGCTGGACTTTCAGTATGAAACCGTTACAGCCCGAATTTAAAAAAATGGACCCCATCAAAGGTCTTGGCAGGGTGTTTTCCCTGAAAGGTTTGATGGAGCTTGCCAAGGCGCTGGCAAAATTTCTTCTGGTGGGGGCAGTGGCTTATTTTCTGCTGAAAAATAATGTTGAGGGATTTTTAAGTATGGGAAATGAAGGCCTGGAGCAGGGAATTTCCCGCCTGGGTGAAGAGTTAATGTGGATGTTTATCCTTTTAAGCAGTGCGTTGTTTTTTGTGGTGTTGGTGGATACACCTTTTCAAATATGGGATCACAACCGCAAACAAAAAATGACTTTGCAGGAAGTGAAAGATGAACGCAAGGAAACGGATGGTAACCCGGAAGTAAAGAGCAAGATACGGCAAACACAGCAGGAAATATCCCAGCGCCGCATGATGGAGGAAGTACCCAAGGCGGATGTGGTGATTACCAACCCTACACATTTTGCTGTGGCCTTGCGTTATGACCAGAGCAATATGAGCGCCCCGGTTGTGGTGGCCTTGGGTGCTGATGAGGTGGCCGGGCACATTCGCCGCATTGCGATGGCCAATGATGTGCCATTGCTTTCTGCACCGCCACTGGCACGTTCCTTGTATTACCACTGTGAACTGAATGCAGAGATTCCTGCTGGTCTGTTTCTGGCGGTTGCCCAGGTGCTGGCTTATGTCTACCAACTGCGGCAGTACGAGTTTAATGGTGGTATTGCACCGGAATTTGATGCCGATGATGCCCCCATCCCTGATGACCTTAAACGAGATAGTGAGTCATGAATTTTGCTGAACTGAGGGCCTTCGGGCAGCGCTTGTTTCAATCCGGATTGGGTGCTCCCATTCTGTTGATGATGATGCTGGGTATGATGGTGATACCGCTGCCATCATTTTTACTGGATGTCTTTTTTACCTTTAATATTTCACTGGCGTTGGTGATTTTGCTGGCTGCGGTTTATGTGAAGCGGCCATTGGATTTTGAGGTTTTTCCCACTGTTATTTTGGTGGCGACGTTGTTACGTCTCGCACTGAATATTGCATCCACCCGCATTGTTTTGCTGGAAGGCCACACGGGAACGGATGCGGCGGGGCAGGTGATCAAGGCGTTTGGAGAATTTGTCGTTGGCGGCAACACGGCGGTGGGCCTGGTGATTTTCCTGATTCTGGTGATTATCAACTTTGTTGTGGTCACCAAAGGCGCCACACGGGTTGCGGAAGTCAGTGCACGATTTACCCTGGATTCCATGCCCGGCAAGCAAATGGCCATTGATGCCGATTTGAATGCGGGATTGATCAATCAGGAAGAAGCCAAAAAACGGCGTGAAGAAGTATCACGGGAATCGGATTTTTACGGCTCCATGGACGGTGCGGGTAAATTTGTGCGTGGTGATGCCATTGCCGGTATTCTGATTTTGGTGATTACCATTATTGGCGGCCTTTCTGTTGGTATGTTGCAACATGACATGGGGCTGGCAGATGCCACGCACAATTATACCTTGTTGACCATTGGTGATGGTCTGGTGGCGCAGATTCCCGCATTGCTGCTGTCCACAGCGGCGGGCCTGATGGTGACCCGCGCCTCGGTTTCCACGGATATGGGGGTGCAGGTGTTGGCGCAGTTGTTCAGCAGTCCACGTGCGTTGGCGATTACCGCTGCCATTCTTGGTGGCATGGGTTTGATTCCCGGCATGCCCAATCTGGTGTTTTTGTTGTTTGCCGCCATGGCGGGTGGTGCCGCCTGGTGGGTGACAGAACGTAACAAACGCAAAGCCGCAGAGCCGGTAGCCGCACCTGTGGCAGAAGAACCCAGCAAAGAATCCCGTGAACTGACCTGGGATGATGTGGAAGTGGTGGACATGATCGGCCTGGAGGTGGGTTACCGGTTGATTCCCATGGTGGATAAAAATCAGGGCGGGCAGTTAATGGGGCGTATTAAAGGTGTGCGTAAAAAGCTCTCCCAGGAACTGGGTTTTCTGATTCCCTCAGTCCATATTCGTGACAATCTCGATCTTGCACCCACGGCCTACCGGATCACACTCATGGGGGTGCCGGTGGGTGAGGCGGAGATTCAGCCGGAACACGATATGGCCATTAACCCCGGTCAGGTCTTCGGCTCCATTCCCGGCACGGCCACCATTGACCCTGCCTTTGGCTTGGAGGCTGTGTGGATAGAAGCCGCGCAACGCGATCAGGCGCAAAGCCTGGGATATACCGTGGTGGATGCCAGCACGGTGGTGGCCACACATCTCAGCCATATTTTGCAGAACCATGCTGATGAGTTGCTGGGGCATGAAGAGGTGCAGCAACTGTTAGACAAACTCAGCAAGACGGCACCCAAGCTGGTGGAGGATCTTGTGCCCAAACAACTGTCTTTGGCCACGGTATTGAAAGTATTGCAGAGCCTGTTGCAGGAACATATTTCGATTCGTGACATGCGCACGATCGCCGAAACATTGGCGGAACATGCGCCCATTAGTCAAGACACCGGCGTTTTGACGGCAGCTGTGCGAGTGGCGTTAGGGCGCTCCATTGTCCAGCAGATAAGTGGAATGGGGGCTGAACTGCCTGTTTTGACACTGGAACCATCACTGGAACAGATATTGCATCAGACCTTGCAAGGTGGTGCGGAAGGTGCGGGTGGATTGGAACCAGGGCTGGCAGAAAATCTGCATAAGTCCTTGATTGAAGAAACCCAGCGCCAGGAAGCAGCGGGTCGTCCTGCGGTGTTATTGGTCTCGCAGGCAGTAAGGACCCTGTTGGCACGGTTTGTCCGGCACAGCATTCCCGGCTTACATGTTCTGGCATTTAACGAAATACCAGACAACAAGCAAGTCAAGATCATGGCCACTGTTGGTGGATAGATTGGAAGACGGCTTGCTGACCAGAAGCGGTAATAAGGTCTACAGAGGTGTGAGGAATGAAGATAAAACGCTTTTTTGCGAAAGAGATGCGCCAGGGGATTCGCCAGGTACGGGATACGCTGGGTGCGGACGCAGTGATTCTTTCCAATGCACAGGTTGATGGCGGCATTGAGATCATTGCCGCCGTGGATTACGACGAATCATTATTACAGGCAGATTCAACAAGCGAAGACTTACTGAGCCATGCAGCATCACAGACTGTTGATAAAGACAGGAATGGATCACCCAGGATGAACACCCATAAAAAAAGTGATTTTTCACCAGTGGCCCACAATGAGCGGGAACTTGCCGCAGATACGGTAAAGCTGAATACCGCCACACTACCGGATTTAAAACTATCGGCGATGCAAGACGGCATTTCCTCCCCAGGAGAAATTCCCCGCCCGGCCCAGACTCCTCCCTCAGCATCACCATCAGTAAACACAAAAAAATCCTTCCACAAATCCAGTTCAGCCAAAATCGAACAAAAAATTCAATGGTCGCAGGACCCGGCCATTATGGAATTGAAAAATGAAATGAGTGATATGCGTGAATTACTGGAGCAGCAACTCTCCGGACTGGCATGGGGGGAGCTGAGCCGGCGTGATCCGCTACGGGCAAAACTGACCCGTTGCCTGCTGGAATTGGGTTTAAGCCCAACGATGTGTGAACAAGTGGCCAATGCCGCCAATGAACATAAAGACTTTGCCAATGCCTGGCGTCATGCCCTGGCTATTTTGTCACACAGCCTGCCGGTGGAAAGTACCGATATTCTGGAACAGGGCGGGGTAGTGGCCCTGGTGGGGGCAACCGGTGTGGGAAAAACCACCACCATCGCCAAGCTTGCCGCACGTTATGCATTAAAACATGGCAGTGAGCGCGTCGCCATGGTGACCACAGATGGTTACCGCATTGCAGCACACGAGCAATTACGTACTTATGGCCGCATCCTGGATATCCCGGTGCGCATTGCCAACACCCATGCAGAATTAGTGGAAGCACTTAAATTACTGTCAGACCGTGATCTGGTATTAGTGGATACCGCAGGCATGAGCCAGCGTGACATGCGTTTATCGCAACAGTTTCAAATGATCAAAGACAGCATGCCAGGGATTAAAACCTATTTGGTGTTATCGGCAACAACACACCGCGCAGGCCTGCGCGAAATCGCCAAAGCCTTTGGCGAAATAAATCTGGATGGCTGCATTCTTACCAAACTGGATGAAACAACCAGTCTGGGTGGCGCACTGTCAGCCGTGATGGAACACAGTATCCCGGTAACCTATGTCAGCGATGGCCAACGTGTACCGGAAGACATCCACATTGCACGAGGACACAGCTTAATCAATCGTGCGGTATTGATTGCACAGGAAACCAATCAGGCATTGAAACAGGAATCTTTAAATCTGGCGTTTAGCGGGATGGTGGCAAATGCTCATGGCTGAAACAATTGATCAGGCAGCGGGGCTTCGCCGCATGGCGAAACCACATCCGGTGCGAGTGATCGCAGTAACCAGTGGTAAAGGTGGCGTGGGCAAAACAAACGTGTCTGTCAACATGGGGGTATGTCTGGCCAGTCAGGGCAGAGATGTCATGTTAATGGATGCAGACCTTGGTCTGGCCAATGTTGATGTCATGTTGGGTCTGCATACCCAATACGACTTATCACATGTGCTGGCCGGTGAACGCACGTTGGAAGAAGTGATGTGTACCGGACCACAGGGCATGCGCGTGGTACCGGCATCATCTGGTATTCAGGCAATGTCGGAACTGAGTACCGCACAACATGCCGGGGTCATCAGCGCCTTTAGTGAAATCAGTTATGCCCCCGAAGTGTTGATTGTGGACACGGCGGCAGGTATCTCGGATAACGTGATCACCTTTTCCCGTGCAGCACAGGAAGTCGTGGTTGTCGTGTGTGATGAACCCGCTTCTATTACCGATGCCTATGCATTAATCAAGTTGCTCAACAGGGAGTACAGTATTTATCGCTTCCGCATTGTTGCCAACATGGTGAATAGCGCACAGGAAGGCCGGGCGTTGTACAGCAAAATTCTTAAAGTGACAGACCGTTATCTGGATACGGCGCTGGACTTTATGGGTGTAGTTCCTTATGACGAATTTTTACGTAAAGCAATACAAAAACAACGAGCGGTGGTTGAAGCTTTCCCCCGCAGCAAATCGGCCCTGGCATTCAAGAAACTCGCCAGCAAAGCCGATAGTTGGCCAGTACCGGCGAATGCTGGCGGTCAACTGGAATTTTTCGTGGAACGGCTAATTATGGCCAGCCAGCAAGAAACAGGAGCGTCGTTATGAGTGGAGCTGTCATGTATGCTGAAGCGGAGGCGTATAACCAGCCTCTTAATCAAGATGATGATTTTGATTCACAGGTCAGGCAATACGCGCCATTGGTAAAGCGTATCGCCTATCATTTGATGTCCCGTCTGCCGCCCAGCGTGCAGCAGGATGATCTTATTCAGGCAGGTATGATTGGCTTGCTGGAGGCATTGAAAAATTATGATGCCACGCAAGGCGCCAGCTTTCAGACCTACGCGCGTATTCGGATTCGTGGCGCCATGCTGGATGAGATTCGTAAAAATGACTGGGCGCCACGCTCGGTGCATCGCAAGGCCAGAATGGTGGCCGAAGTGGTACGCAATATTGAAAATGCCACAGGACGTGATGCGCGTGATCAGGAAATAGCCCAGGAACTGGATGTGTCGCTGGAGGATTACCACCGGCTGTTGCAAGAAGCCAGTGGCCATCGTGTTTTCAGTTATGAAGAACTGGATGTGGAATCGCATGGTGGTGCAGAAGCACTGACACAAAAAGTGAAAGGACCACTGGAAGGTCTTCAGTCAGCAGACTTCAAACGCAGCCTGGCAGATGCCATTGCCGGTTTGCCGGAGCGTGAACGACTGGTGATGACTCTGTATTACGACGAAGAGCTGAACCTGCGTGAAATTGGATCAATCCTGGGCGTGAGTGAATCACGGGTATGTCAGATTCACAGTCAGGCAGTCATCCGTTTGCAGTCACGCATGACACAGTGGACCAGTGCCGAATAATCGGGTGTTATTTTTGAAATGTGTAATTGAACGGACAGGTAAGCGGAGGGTGTTTTGAATAAAGACATGAAAATTCTCATTGTGGATGACTTCTCCACAATGCGACGGATTATTAAAAACCTGCTTCGTGACCTGGGATACACCAATACGCAGGAAGCGGATGACGGTCTTACTGCATTGCCGGTGCTCAAAGGCGGTAATTTTGATTTTCTGGTCACTGACTGGAATATGCCGGGTATGCAGGGAATTGATTTGCTTAAGGCTGTGCGCGCCGATGAAAGCCTTTCCAGTCTGCCTGTATTGATGGTGACAGCAGAACAAAAGCGCGAGCAAATCGTGGAAGCTGCCGAAGCCGGTGTCAATGGTTATATTGTCAAACCTTTTACGGCACAAACGTTGAAAGAGAAAATCGACAAAATTTTTGAACGCATTGAGGCAGGGAGCTGATCATGGCCGGTAACGCACAAGAAAATATCGTAGAAAAGGATGATGGTATCCTCGCCCATGCAGAAGAAATGGTTCGCGCCATAAAGCAGGGGGATGAAGCACAAGTTAAAAGCATGCTTGAGTATATTTCCCTGGCGCGGGAAGGTGGTTTGTACAATGAAGTCGGAAAAATGGCCCGGCAGTTACATGATGCGATGGACACCTTTTGCCAGGAAACACGTATTGATGAGCTGGCTGAAGACGCCATTCCTGATGCGCGTACACGCCTTCGTCATGTGATTACCCTGACGCAACAGTCGGCCGATCGTTCATTGACCGCAGTGGAAAATACTTTGCCAAAGTGTGACTCATTATCCGGCCGTATCGATGAACTGGGAAAGTCCTGGCAAAATTTTAAAAAACGTGAAATGTCTGTTGAACAGTTTCGTGAATTAAGCACCAGCCTGGAAACATTTTTTGTGGAAGCGGAAAAAGAGACTGGTGATATCCGTGCCGGATTAAATGAAATCATGATGGCCCAGGACTTTCAGGATTTAACCGGGCAGATTATTTCCCGCGTTATTGAACTGGTGGAAGAAGTCGAAGGTAATCTGGTGGAGCTTGTACGTTTGACCGGGGAGCGGCTGGTTAATCCTAATGAGAAAAAAGAGAAAACCGAGATATCCGGTATTGAAGCAGAAGGCCCGCAAGTGCCTGGTGCTGCCTCCAAGACAGCCGTTAACGGCCAGGATGAAGTCGATGATTTATTATCGAGTCTTGGCTTTTAATTGCGGTTAAAAGAATAACTGAAAGCAATTATGTCAATGGATGAAGATCAAGAATTATTGCAGGATTTCCTGGTGGAAGCCGGTGAAATACTTGAGCAGCTGAACGAACAGCTGGTTGATCTTGAGCAAAGCCCAAAGGACTCGGAATTGCTCAATGCCGTATTTCGCGGGTTTCATACCATAAAAGGTGGCGCAAGTTTCCTGAGTCTTACGGCATTGGTGGATATTTGTCATCGTGCCGAAGATGTGTTTAATGCTTTGCGCAATGGTGAGCGGGAAGTTGATGCAGACTTGATGGATGTCATTCTGCCTGTTGTGGATGTGGTGAATGCACAGTTTGATGAAATTCGCTCCGGCCAGGAACCCACCCCTGCGCTTCCTGAATTATTGGCACGGCTGGAAGGCCTGCTTACCGGAGGTGTTGTTGCAGAGCAGCCTGCCACAGAAGCGCCGACAGAAATAGCACAATCAGCGGCTGCCGATGCCGATGCCGAATTTGAAGCCATTATTGATGCAGCACAAAACGCGGCACAAGAAAAAACGCCGGAAAATCCTGCCGACAATAACGATGAAATCTCCGCCGATGAATTTGAGGCGCTACTGGATCAATTACATGGTGAAGGAAAGCATGCCGGCGTGCCATCCGACAAACCTATTGGCACAACAGCAAAAAACGAAACAACAAAACCGGAAGCCGAATCATCTGACATTATTACCGATGATGAATTTGAAGCCCTGCTGGACCAGTTGCATGGTACGGGTTCTGACAAAACCCCGGCTGCGGAGAAACCTGAAAATAAAAAGACAGAAACAACGGCGGAAATGGCGAAGCAGAAAAACCTCGCTGCTGTGGCTGTCAATAAAAGCGAACCCAAAAAAGCCAAAGCCCCCGCAGCCGCCAAAGAAGCCCCTGCACAACAGGCAGAGACCACGGTCAGAGTGGATACCAAACGCCTTGATGACATCATGAATATGGTGGGTGAACTGGTATTGGTGCGCAATCGTGTGGCGACACTGGGTTTGGCCGCTCACGATGATGAAATGGCAAAAGTGGTTTCCAACCTTGATGTGGTGACTGCCGATTTGCAATCCGCGATTATGAAAACGCGCATGCAGCCAATCAAAAAAGTGTTTGGGCGTTTTCCTCGTGTCGTACGTGATCTTGCCCGTACGCTTAACAAAGAAGTTAACCTCGAAATGCAGGGTGAAGATACGGATCTTGATAAAAACCTCGTTGAAGCCCTGGCAGACCCGTTGGTTCATCTGGTACGCAATGCGGTTGATCATGGTATTGAGTCACCGGAACAACGTGAAGCCGTCGGAAAACCACGTACCGGCACGGTGGTGTTAACGGCGGAACAGGAAGGTGATCACATTTTGTTGATGATTCAGGACGATGGCAAAGGCATGAATCCGGATAACCTGCGCAACGCTGCGGTAGCAAAAGGCATGATGGATGCCGAATCGGCGGCACGTCTCGAAGACAAAGAATGTTTTAATCTGATATTTGCGCCAGGTTTTTCCACCAAACAGGAAATTTCTGATGTATCGGGCCGTGGTGTCGGCATGGATGTTGTCAAGACACGTATCGAACAACTTAATGGCACCGCAGAAATTGATTCAGAGGAAGGGCGCGGCAGCATTATTCGCATTCAGGTACCACTGACGCTGGCTATTATGCCGACACTGATGGTGAAGCTCAGTGAACAGATATTTGCGCTGCCACTGGCCAGCGTTAATGAAATATTTCACCTTGATTTAACCCATACCAATACAGTGGATGGTCAATTGGTGGTGATGGTGCGTGACAAGGCCTTACCCTTGTTTTATTTACGCCGCTGGCTGGTGGCGGGGGCGGCCTATGATGAACTGCCCGAAGAGGGGCACGTGGTGGTGGTGAGTGTGGGAGCGCAACGTGTGGGTTTTGTGGTTGATAAACTAATTGGTCAGGAAGAGGTTGTAATAAAACCATTGGGTGCGTTATTACACGGTATGAAAGGACTTGCCGGAGCGACAATTACCGGTGACGGAAAAATTTCACTGATTCTGGATATCCCCGGCCTCATGCATACCTATACCGGTAAAAATTAATGTTACCCATTCCGCGTTGAGGGTAACGATACATTACAAAATGTGGAGAAACAATTAATGGCTGTCCGTGTATTAGTGGTGGATGACTCTCGATTTTTCCGCCGCCGTGTGACGGAAATACTGGAAGCCGATCCGCAAATCAACGTTATTGACAGTGCTGAAAACGGTGTGGAAGCGGTAAGCAAGGCGGCCCGCCTGAAACCGGATGTCATCACCATGGATGTGGAAATGCCGGTAATGGATGGCATCACTGCCACGCGAAAAATCATGGCGAGCCATCCCACCGCAATTATGATGTTTTCATCACTTACTACCGATGGCGCCCGTGCAACGCTGGATGCACTGGACGCAGGTGCTGTGGATTTTTTGCCGAAGCGGTTTGAAGATATTTCCACTGATCGTGAAGAGGCCAAAAAACTTTTATGTGAGCGTGTGCGGGCTGTGGGAGTAAGGTGCAGTCCGGTCCGGCCAGCTACTGCTCCACGTTCGAGACTTTCGCCAGCCCGGCCTGATGTTCCTGTGGGGGGTACAGTTGATACGGCTTCAAAAACTGCGCCGGTTCACACCTCAATAAATTGCACACTGAAAAAAGGTCAGACAAAACTGGTGGTCATTGGTACTTCCACTGGCGGTCCGGTTGCTTTACAAAATGTGTTAAAGCAACTTCCCGCAACGTTTCCTGTCCCCATTATTTTGGTTCAACATATGCCGGGCAGTTTTACCAATGCCTTTGCGCAACGATTGAATTCCACCTGCGCCATTAACGTGCGTGAAGCACAGGACGGTGATTCATTGGAAGCCGGCCTGGCCTTGCTGGCTCCGGGTGGGCAACAAATGATTGTTGAGAAAAAAGCGGGACGTGACATTGTGCGCATTACCGATAGCGAGCCGGGGCAAAATTATAAACCTTGTGTGGATATTACCTTTACTTCGGTAGCCCGGTTGTATCCTGGAAGTCTGTTGGCTGTGGTATTGACGGGTATGGGCGCGGATGGCCGGGAAGGTGCAAAACTGATCAAACAGGGTGGTTCACCGATATGGGCGCAGGACGAAGCATCCTGTGTGGTGTATGGCATGCCTGCGGCTGTGGTGAGTGCCGGTATTGTCGATCAGATTATGCCGTTGGATGATATCGGCAAGGCGTTGGCAGAAAAGGTGTAATGTGGACATTCTCAGCGTCCTTGGTCTGATTATTGGTTTTGGCGCCATACTGGGTGGCCAATACCTGGAAGGCGGTCATATCGGTTCGTTGATTAACGGCCCTGCCTGTTTGATTGTATTGGGTGGCACGGTGGGTGCGGTGATGCTGCAATCGCCCCTGCGGGTTTTCATGCGGTCTCTCAAAATGGTTTTCTGGATTATATTTCCACCCAAATTAAAAAGTGAAGAAGCCATCGAAAAGATTATGGAGTGGAGCAATATTGCCCGTAAAGAAGGACTTCTTGGGCTGGAAGATATTGCCGAAAATGAAAGTAACCCATTTGCACAAAAAGGTTTACAACTGCTGGTGGATGGTAGCGAGCCCGAAGTCATTCGCCGGGTTATGGAGGTTGAGCTGGATGCCAAGGAACACTATGGCAATGAGGCCGCCAAGGTGTTTGAGAACATGGGGGGATATAGTCCCACTATCGGCATTATCGGTGCGGTGATGGGGTTGATTCATGTTATGCAAAATCTTGCTGATCCATCAAAGCTGGGTTCCGGTATTGCCACGGCATTTGTGGCAACTATTTATGGTGTTGGCCTGGCTAACCTGTTGTTTCTGCCCATGGCGGGAAAATTAAAGGCGCAAGTGCATGCACAGTCCCAGCTTTATGAAATGATTGTGGAGGGTGTTATTTCCATCGCCGAAGGTGAGAATCCACGCAATATTGAAACAAAACTACGGGGTTTCACTGGTTAGCGTTTAGCGGCTAACCGGTAATGTGGTTGTTATGGCACGCAAAAAAAAACCTGAAGAACATGTTAACCACGAACGCTGGCTGGTTTCATATGCAGACTTTATTACTTTGTTGTTTGCCTTTTTCGTGGTGATGTATTCGATTTCCTCGGTTAATGAAGGTAAATACCGTGTATTGTCTGATTCCATTTCTTCTGCGTTTAACCCGTCCGAGGCCGGTTTGCCGATCAAATTGAATAATCCATTGAAACCGCCGATTATTTCGCGTGCGGCGATGTCATCAACGGATTCCAGTAATACACAAAACCTGTCCGCTTATGGTGGGGTTGAGGCCAGCAGGGAAGATAAAATCAATCTGCGTAAGATTGCCTCCCGTATATCGAAAGGCCTGGAAGAATTAATTGACGACAAATTAGTGAAATTGAAAAAAAATGATTTATGGATAGAAATAGAAATCAAGTCCAGTATTTTATTTTCCAGTGGCAAGGCATCACTACAGGCGAAGGCCCGCCCGGTATTGCGTGATATTGCAAAAGTATTAAGTGATTTTGATAATCAGATACAGGTTGAGGGCTTTACTGATAATGTACCCATTGATACTGATAATTTTCAGTCCAACTGGGAACTTTCAGCAGCGCGTGCAGCTAATGTGGTACATTTGTTTTCCCGTGCCGGTATCAACCCTTCGCGTTTGTCTGCCGTAGGCTATGGTGAATTCAAACCAATTGCTGACAACAATACGGCAAAAGGGCGGCAAGCGAACCGGCGTGTAAAAATTATTGTTTTGTCGGATGCCATTGCGCGTAGAACCAGTCGTTCCGAGCAATTGGAAAAAACCGTTGCGGCTAAACGGAAAATCAAAAATGCGCAATCCGCTGCACCTGTAAATGCACCCATAAAAGGTCCTGCGCCCATTCATCTTTTACCTCCTGCGCGTCAATAACCGGTTCCGGAGGATGTTGCATTGAAAGTCTGGTCCGTCGCAAATCAAAAAGGGGGAGTGGGGAAAACCACTTCTGTTGTCAGCCTGGGTGGTTTGTTGGCACGACGGGGTTATCGCACGTTATTGCTGGACATGGACCCGCACGGTTCCATGTCTTCCTATTTTGGTTTGGACCCGGATCAAACAGATGCCAGTCTGTATCGTTTATTCCAGATCAAACAGTCAAAACTGACTGTACCACCGCAACAACTTGTACATAAAACACGCTTCGATAATCTTTCGTTATTGCCTGCGTCCACAGCGCTGGCCACACTGGACCGTCAGCTTAGTGCATCCGATGGCATGGGCCTGGTGGTAAAACATGCGTTGGATCTGTTGTCGGTGGAATACGATTTTGCCCTCATTGATTGTCCGCCCCTGCTGGGTGTGTTGATGGTCAATGCGTTGGCAGCCTGTGAGCATCTGGTGATTCCGGTACAAACCGAGTTTCTTGCCGTGAAGGGTTTGGAGCGCATGGTGAAAACGTTGAGCATGATTGGCCGCGCCAAACACCGTGTACCGGAATACACCATTTTGCCTACCATGTTCGATCGTCGTACCCGTGCGTCCATCAACACTTTGCGGCATTTGCAGGACCGGTATGCTTCCTGTTTATGGCGTTCGGTGATTCCCATTGACACGGAGTTTCGCGAAGCGAGCCGCACGGGTGTGCCCTTGCCCATTCGCTCACCCAAGGATCGTGGCTCATTGGCTTATGAGGAATTGCTCAACGATTTGCTGACCCCTGCGGCCCAGGGGCATTCATCCGTCGCGGTGGGTCTTTCGTAATCCCATGCATAAAAAACCTCACGAATTGCACACCCTGGTTGATCCACAACAGGCCTTGAGTGTGTATCTGGATGCGCTGCTGGATGAAACCATGTTTACTGTGGTGGAAGATAAGCCGGATACTCACGTTACCGAAAATGCCGTACTCGAAAGGGCGCTGGAAAAAGCGACTGCATTAACGTGTGAGACTGAGCCCGAGGATACCGTGCCCGTTCCGCCCGCTGATGAGACGCCAAAACAGACCCGCATTGCCACACCGGACTGGGCGCAAAGCAGGTTTCAATGTCTCAGTTTTCAGGTTGCCGGTGTCACCCTGGCTGCCCCATTGGAAAAATTGCATGGCATTGTGGAATTGAAGGAGGAGATTACAGAATTGCCTGGGTATGCGCCTTGGGTCATCGGCTTGATGCCTAATCGCGGACGGAATGTGCAGGTAGTGGATGTGGCGCAGATCATCATGCCCAATGGCAGTGATTTGGCGGCGCGGCCCGCGATAGCGCGTGTGAAGTATATTATTTTGCTGGAGGACGGCAAATTTGGCCTGGCGGCAGACAGTATTTCCCAGGTGTTGAGCCTGGAGGATGGTGATATACGCTGGCGCAGTACGCAAAGTAAACGGCCATGGCTGGCTGGCACGGTTATTGAAAAAATGTGCGCACTACTGGAAATGGATCTGCTGTGTCAACAGCTACGGGCAGGGTTAAATGGTGTTTGATGTCTGAAGTATATGGTACGGATCATGCATTTATCAGGCATGACGCTGTAAGTGACCAATAAATGACGCTTGATGTAAAGAATCAGGCTAACTTGACAAATTAAGGGTGAATATCAATGAGCGCAACAGCGGGCAGTTCCAGAAAGAAGGTGGTGGAAGAGGCGTTGCGGTGGGTCACTTTCCGCCTGGAAAATGAAAAATATGGCATTAATGTCATGCAGGTACAGGAAGTATTGCGCATTACCGAAATTGCTCCGGTGCCTGGCGCCCCCAGTTATGTGTTGGGCATTATCAATCTGCGTGGCAATGTGGTGACGGTGATCGATACACGCAGCCGTTTTGGGCTGGCATCAGTGGAAACGGACGATTCCTCACGAGTGGTGATTATCGAGTCCGAAGAACAAGTGGTCGGTATTCTGGTGGACAGTGTGGCGGAGGTGGTGGACTTGCAACCTTCGGATATTGAAACTGCACCCAATGTTGGCACAGAAGAGAGCGCAAAATTTATTCAGGGTGTGGCCAGCCATGATGGTGAATTATTGATTCTGGTGGATCTTAACAAACTGCTCAGTGACGAAGAGTGGTCTGATATGATGTTCTGATTTATTTGATGGTTACGGTCAGGCTGAAGTATGTAACATGCAAAACAAGTGAGAGGTAACGACCATGATTGCATTTTCATTTGAAGTAATAGCCAGCGTGGCATTGGTTACTGGTTTGGCGGCGCTGATCTTTGCCTACATCAAAAATACCCAATTACAGTTACGCTTAAACGAGCAACAAAACAGGCTGCATGTTTTGCAGACCGATGTCAGCGCCATGTGCGCCGGTGCGGTTAATCTGGGTGAGCATCTGGCGCATCTGGAACAGCGCGCACATTTGCTGACGCAGCGCCAGGATAAACTGGAAATGAAAGATCCTGCAACGCAGAATTATCGACAGGCCAGCAGAATGATGAATAAAGGCGCTGAACTGGAGGAAGTGATTGAGGATTGTGGTCTCGCACGGGGTGAAGCCGAGCTGGTTGCGCTGGCTCAGCGGATTAAAAAGGCATCGTAGCCACTGTTATTAAGTTAATAAAAAAGCAGCGCCTTGTAGGTTGGTGGTGAGCTTGCGAACCCCAACGAGCCGGCTATTAAAAATATTGCGCTACAGTTCGGTCTGTTCAGGTGACGGTTCAAACCCCTCGGGTATTTTTCCACTTAAAATATAGGCAAAGGCAATAATTTCTGCGACAGCCGTGTAAAGCGCTTGTGGTATCTCATCGCCCAAGTCCAGCTTCGATAGCAGCGAAATCAATGCGGCGTCTTCCTGCAAAGGAATGCCATGCTCTTTGGCTAAGGCAATAATTTCTTCCGCCAGATCACCGCTACCTTTTGCGGTAATGCGTGGCGCCTCTTTGCCATCATAATGCAGCGCCACAGCGGTGGTGGGTTTTTTATTTTTCATGCCTTTTCATCCAGCAAAATATGCGGCAGATTTTCATCAGGTGACACAGGATCAGGTGCGGTACCGTGGTGGGCCTTTAGTGCGCCTACTGTCAGTCCAACCGCCTGGTAGCGGTTTTGTAAAATGGTTAAATGCTGATTGATTAACCCTGTTGTGTCAGCATGTTCGGCCCAAAAGTGGGTATTGATTATTTTGTCCGCCAGAGTGATGCGTGCCTGCACCGGGCCAAGTCCACGGAGTTCCAGTGCCAGGGTTACTGTCCATAATGCAGGTTTTTTTGATGAATGCTGATTTTTCTTTTTTTCAATACGTAACTGAATCAAATCAATATGTTCACCACTGCGTACCGGTATTTCCATTACCCAGGCACGCTTGCCATCTTCCTCCGGTGCGCTGGACACCAGTTGATTGAGTTGCAGGCGCGCCAGCCCGTTTCCCACATTTCGTAATAATTCGGCCAATGCCTGTGGAAGATTCATTTGCTGATTCAACGTGGCTTGTGTGCCGGTTTGCGCATGGGTGGTGGATGTGGGGGGAGTCGATGATCTGTTTTTGCTGAAATTAAGCAAGGTCAGCAACAGGCTTAACAAGCCACCTTTGAAATCAATAGGGGGCGTTATTGCTTCTGATGTTGATTGTTGTAACATCTGCGCCAACCGGGCTTCCATAAATAACCCGGATTGAGCTATGGCCTGCTTTAATCCATCACCAGTGCTGATGCTTCCGCTGTCTGGCAGGCGGTCCACCACTGCACGCACCAACTCAACCAATGGCTGGGGCAGCGCTGCAATTTTCTGGGTGGCCGTTTGTGCCGTTGGTGAAATAACACCAGGGGAGAGGCTTGTCTCAAGGCCTTTGGCAATTGACGACAGATTGCCGAGCAAAGGCGGTAGCGGAGCTTGCCGGGGCAAGGTGGTGCGCAGTGCTTGTGCGATGTTTATGCTGTCCACCGGTGTGCTGGGCGACGGGGTGAGAGATGTTGCCAATATTTTCAGTGTCGCAATTGCGCCGGGGTTCACTACTTCCAGTTTGAATTTATGGCCTGCGGATGATGGCAGAGGCTGTGAAAGTTGCACGTTAATACGATTGCCGGCCAGTTCCAGCATGATGCGTGTCCGGTTATTGTCCGCTGTGCGGGTTAACGTGGCGCTAAGTTGTTGGCCTGTTTGCAATGGGCTGGGCAGATTACCTTGCGGTTGCAGGCTGATGGTGATGGGGCGTGCATCTGTTGCATTGGCACTGACTTTTAACACTGTCAATACAGGAAGGCTGGATACTGCCAATTGCAGGGGTTGCCCGGGCTGAAGTGGAAAGCGGGTCTGCGCCAGCAGCAGGGCGCCATTGATATTGATTGTTGCCTGGCCATTTTTTTGGCTGGAAACGGCTGTAGCATTGACCAGTTGACCTACCTTCCAGGCATCCACGATGGCCTGCGGCGATTTTGCCAGCAAATCGGTATTAACCGGGTTTTGGATACCGGTGATATTCATGCGTCAGTCAGCGGCCATTTTTATTAACACCGGCATAAAATAAGCTAAAAAAATCATAAAATCTGCCGACCTTTAGGTATACCTGTGGCGATTGACAGTTGGACATTGGTTGTGTGTCTTCCCCGTTTCATAATGGTGTTAAAACCCTTTGCAACAGGTTGGCTGTTGCACATTACTTTGCCTTGCGATGAAATGAATATGACACACATTCAACATTTTGGTAGCACTCATGCCGGGCATGGATAGCGTTTATAAAGCTGCTTCGTCAGCATAGCAATATTTTATTCATAGCGGATACCCGCGGGGGAAATGAATGCAGAGCAAACAACGCTGGTACACTCGCAGAAATGACCAGATCCGTGGCCCATTCCCCGCGCCACAGATATCCCGTTTTATCCTGCTGGGCCGGATTCACGATACCGACGAATTGAGCACGGATCAGCTCAGCTGGCAAAAGGTCTCAGAGGTACCCGTGTTGATACCCGAGGAATTAAAAGCGGATCTCAGCGACCCCAAAGCTTACGAAAGGCTGATGATTGCCCGTATGCGCGAAGATGAACGCACTGCCCGTGACCGCCGTGACCAGGTGGAGAAGAGTGATTCCACACCGGAACGGCGCAGTACCGACAATGGTCGTCGTCAGGACGAGGAGGCTGCAATGCTGCGCCACCGCGAGATCAAGACCGCCATTGCCGAGGCCGCTGCACAACGCAAGCATCATTATTTTCTTCGTGGTGTATTGGCAACCTTGTTTTTGGTCAGCATCATCAGTGCGGCATGGTACTTTCAGCCCTGGCAGGAGCGGGAAAGTACAGATTGCAATGCACGCCCCCAGCCCTGGGTGAACTGGGATAATTGTCTGATGGAAGGTGTGAAACTGGTTACCGCCGACCTGCGTGGAGCGCATTTGCGTAATGTCAATATGGGGGGGGCGGATTTGCGCGGAGCCTATTTAGGCGGTGCGGATATTGCCTATGCCAATCTGGTGGGCGCGAACCTGTCCGGCGCAGAACTGGCCCAGGCCATTATGCTGGGGGCCAATATGCGCAATGCTGACTTGGCCGGAGCCAGCTTAAACACGGCAAATCTTTCCTACGCTATTTTACAGGGAGCCGATCTTACCAATGCTGATTTACGTGAAAGTGACTTAAGCAATGCAGATTTGAGTGGTGCAACATTGCGAACCAGCAAACTGGAAGGCGCCAGACTTGATCATGCCATCTGGCTTGATGGCAGTGTTTGCGCCATTGGTTCTATTGGCGCATGTAATGCCAAATAACCGGGTTAATAGTGTCAATGCTGTTTTTTCCATATACTGCTTTGTGTCGCAATATACAAATCTTCAACCTTTTTTCTTGCCCAGGGTGTTTTGCGTAAAAATGTAAGACTGGATTTTACCGAAGGGTCACTGTTGAAACAGCGGATGTCAATTTTCCTTCCCAGTTCCTCCCAGCCATAGTGTTCTACCAGACTGTTTACGATAGTTTCCAGTGTCAGTCCGTGCAACGGGTTATTGGTCTGGTGTTTGTTCATTTGTTTCGCTGTTCCGGTTGTGGTCAGCGTTTTCTGAGCCACTGTTTTCAGGGGTGGTTTTTCTCTGTTTATACGCCTCTTCACGCAAAGCCTTTTCTTTTTTGTTCTTAAGGTGCTGCTCGAAATCACGCTTGTTGCGTTTGGTCAGGTTTTCCAGAAAAGATGCCAGTTCTTTTTCGCCCCATTTCTTGGCATCGGTTTCAGTGGAAAAACCATCCTGGCTTTTTGATACAACGGTTTTTCTGGAAGTTACCCGTCGGGTGATTTCAGCCATCCAGTGTGTTTTTCCCTGTACGACCCGATACTCATATTTTTTGTTTGTTGTCATTATGTTCCAATATTCCTGCTTTGTTTTATCGTACTGATTCTACTATATTTCAATGCGTTATAATACGTTGGTCATTTTTTTACTGTTGCGCCTGTTTTTGTTACGGTGATTGAAAATGGACCTAATGGCGGTATATACCTGTAGCGATTGAGATTCAGGCCTGATTACACGCTCTGTTTCCGCCATGGCCGCGTTGTTGTCCTTGCCATAGAATAACAATATTATTTTTTCCCCGTATGAGTGTTTTCAGGATTGCTGGCAGAGCCGGACATTTCACCACGCACCAGGCGAATATACAAAGGTGTGTCTTTATGTGCGCCACTGGCATCGCCCAATTCAAAATCAACTCCCCATGCGTAACAGATAAATTTCTCAAACGGAGATGAGCTCCAGTAACCACCTTTGGCAGTATTTGGAAAATAGTGTTTATCTGTACAGGTTCCAGGGCAGTTGTCTTTACGGTTCAGCAAGGTGTGAAGTTCAAATATGTTTGGTAATCGCCAGTCTTCATGTCCGCAAAGTTTTTTTGCATTGACCGCAGCAACGTAGGCTTGCGTATCACAAATATTTCCTTCAGGACATTTTCCGCCATCGGTTTTGCCAGCATAATTGTCTTTGCTGATCTGCGTGGGTTCGTACCAGGTATAGGTCCAGCGTTTGTCATGCAAAGACAGGTCATTGGTTTTGCTTTCCCAGGTAAGGCCGGTGCGGCGGTCTTTTACGCATGACCATGGGGCAGTACGAAATTCCACAGTCCCGGGGGCATTGTTGTGGCCGGTCAGAGGGGTTCCCTGCTTGTTCAGACGGACAAATACAGTGCTCTCTGGAGAATCTTTGCTGGTGTTGTTGGCGCGCTTGATCAATTGTTCCAAACGTTTTTGGGCGGCGGAGTTGAATGGCGGGTGATTTTTCGGTAAATCGGCAACCGGGCAGTTGACCGGGCTGTCATCAGTTTCTGTAAAATAAGCACAGCCTGACAGGGTCACTGCAAGCAGGGGGAAGAAAATGATGGTAAATCTGGTTATGTGTGCCGGTGACGTATCCACATTTTTTCCACCCTGTGCAGCATATGATTGCCGTTAATCCTATGCGCCATCTCCTGGCTCGTCTGCTACTTGGGTTACACATCGGCTGACTGGAAAAAACGCTATCTGGCGTTGCTTCCCTGAAAATTATTGGGGGTACAGCGGTTTCAATACGTCATTGTGATATTCTCCTGCGGCCTTTTTTTTCTGTAGGCCCTGTTTGAATTCATTCCACAGCGTGGCGCCATTCCAGTCTGCGGCATCAACCGCGTAGAGGTTGCGATCCAGTTCATGAAGTTCCGCCTGTCCCGTTTCGATACGTGTGGCAAGGGCGGCAAGGCTGTGTGGCGGGTCATCCGGCCAGTCACTCTGCGCAAGGCTTAAAAGTGCCTGGGCAGCGCTCTGTGGGTTATTGGTGGCACAGGCTTTTTGCAAATCCCGCAGGGCGGACTTCCTCTCCGGCACCTGTGCCTTTTTACGGGCTGCCGTAGCGCCTCCCGGACGCCGTTGTCTGGCACGCCAGACCAGCATTGCCAGCAACAGGGCGAGTACTGCGCCGCCACCCATTATCAGCCAGCGTTGATTTGCCTGCGCGATTTTATTGTCATCAGTGCCGGGTGGTGTTGTGGCTGCTTGTGCCGACGGGGAGGGAGCGGTTGCTGGCGCCTCGTTTGTATTGCCGGGGTCTCCCGGCAGCACATTGAACTGCCAAGCGGGCAGGGTGGTGCTGGCGGGTTTGTCCTGGCGTGTATCCCACCAGTCAAGCGTGATGGCAGGCACCTCCAGTATGCCTTGCATACCGGGAATATAGGTCAGGGTCTGGGTGCGCACGCCATAAATGGTTGTGCCATCGGTACGGCTTTCTGCTGTTGATGCTTCCGGATACAGGCGGCTGTTGGCTGGCGTGTCGATGCTCAGTTCAGGTGTCTGTGAGCCGGACAGGCCTTTGGTCTGGATGGTAATGGTGCGTGAAACCGGCTCGCCGGCTTTGAGCTGTGGTGGGTTTTCCGCCCAGCTGTCACTCAGGGTCACCTCTTCGGCTGGCAGCCAGTCGTGCCCGGCTGTTGCAGGCCGGGGTGAGATCGGTATGTCGGTGGACTGGCTGCGGATGGTGATGGGTTGGCCGGGGTCACCGAATGGATTGCCGCTGAGACGGTTGCGGAAAAAGGGGTCGTTGGCAAACGGGCTGTTATTGATAAATTCCTCCAGTGGACTGCGTGCCCGGCGGGCGGGCTGGCCTTGCTGTGGTGCGGCAAGGCGTCCGCGGAAAACAGCGGGGGGAATATGCAGCTCACCACTTTTTTCCGCTGAAATCACATAGCTGCGTTCGATGACGTGGTATTGCCGGCCATTGCGTACGGTGTCGTAGCGTTTTTCTTTACCCAGCTGTTCGACGACGGCGTCTTCCGGGGTGGGTGCACTGAGTTCGCCGCTCTGTAGGCGGTCATCGTAGTACAGGCGCACGGTGTAGGGGATCTGTTGTTGTACATAGACCGGCTTATGGGTGCTACGGGTATCTGTTTCGATGAAGATATGTTGGCCGGTCTGTGCGGCCGACTGCTGTGGGGGTTCGCTGATATCCAGCTCAATTGCCGCCGTCTGTTGTCCGCCGATACTGAGAGGCGGGATACGCAACTGGCCGGGACGACGTGCTTGAAGTTGTATATGCCACTGCATTTTGTCGCTGCGCCGGCCATTGAAAATGCTTACCTGGGTGCTGGTGCTGGTACCCAACACGTCGAAGTCTTTTTCCAGTGGCGCAAGGTCCGGTTGTTGACCCGATGACAGGCCGTCATTCTCGATGGTCAGGGTGAAAATATCCCCTGTATAGACTGGGGCGCGGTCGAGTGTGGCGCGCACGGCCGCCATGCCAGGGACAGTGGTCAACATTAATAACAGCAGGGCCCACAGCAGGGCCGGCCACAGCGGTCTAGGGTGATGATTGTGTGTTGAAATCCTGGTGCGGGGGGGCATTACATGTTCTCCATGATGGCATAACTGTGGATTATGCGGGTGACCGTCGTTATTTTGGCATCGCGATGACCATTGGGACAGGCAAGGGTTTTATCTCGATGACCAATCCTGCGTTTTTCCAGTGAGTTACTCATTTGACCGGGGTATTTGCTTGATGTTCTTTGGCCATGATGGATTGGTTTAGCAGGTGCTGGCCGGAGCGCACAAAATAGTAAGTCAACCCCAGCAGGATAGCGGCAACGCTCCACATACCCAAATCTATCCAGGTGGGGTGTGTTTCCGCTACCGGCAGCATGATGATTTCGCGCACGACGACAACCAGTGCGACTTCGATAAAGATTGCCACATCGATAGCTCCGCCTCGCAGGTGGTCAAGCTCTGTATTAATGAGTTCCACCATGGTCCAGAGCAACAACAGAATACCGAGAGCGTGCAGAAAGCCTTTGATCAACGAATGGTTTTGCACGGCTATGTAGATGTCGTGAAAAAAGAGTGCGGCCAGCAGGGCCGTGGCGCTCACGAGCGCCAGGCTGATGACAATATGTGTCAGGCGACCGGTCCAGGTAAGCAGTTTTGTCGTGCGATCAGTCAGTTTTTCCATGAAATGTTTGGTCTCAGAATGTTCGTGTGGAAGCGTGCCGCATGGTTTCTGTAGTGAATTGATGGCTTACCAGGGCTGTCGCTGTCTTTGGTCAGAGAGCTATTGATATTGATAGATGTCCACGTTATTGTCGTTCACGACAACGAGCAGTTTGTCTGCTTTCAAGTAAGCGAATAAAGCAGGTCCATCTCCTTCCTCTGATTTGGGTACAATCACCTAGTCAATATTTTTATTTTCAAGATCATAAAGCAGTACCTGTCCATTATATAACCCTAAAATGGCCTTGTTTAGTGAGTCAAGATAATATGCGTATTGAAGGCTGGAGTTTCCCGTGGATGGTAAGGTGATTTTGTCAAGTTTCCAACTATTTTCCTGTTTTTCGATATAGCCAAATGTAGATCTTGTATCATCACACTTGAAAAAAACAAACTTGTTATGATGAATAGATTTTTTTGTTAATGGGCCAGAGAGTAAAAAATAGGGACTTGAACTTGAGAAAAAACTGCTGCAAGGAGATGCTGACCAAAGTACACTGCCATCGTCGATTGAGCGTATATTAATCTCCCCATTGTTTGTTGCCACCAACAAATGATTGTCGACAAGAGCAATATCGGACACCTTGCGCGATGCATACCAGCTTCCAATCTGCCAGGTTGCTTTCAATTTTCCATCCGGCAAAGTCCAGCGCATGATGCTTTCATCATGATAACCTGAAGTAATGTAATCATTACCATTTTTAGTCATTAACAAACCGGTCTGGTATGCATGCCAATCCTGTCCAGGGTCTTCCTGTGTATCATTGTCTACAGAAAATACTTTAGTGCCAACGATAAAGCGCTGGTGTTTTTCTGACCAGAAAATTTCACTGTTACTAAAGCTGGAGAGTATCAATGAATAACGTTGATCAATTTTATGGTTTTCTACATCGTAAAACTCGGTTTTGTCATCGGAGAAAAATATAATATGGTTATTGTGCCATTGTGCTCGCAGGGATCTAGAATCCACAACGGAAGAATTCGGTCTGTCATTGAAAATTTTATGGAACGCGAGTGGTCGGGCAGTGCTCATCAGCCAATAAACTTGATGCGTATCTTTGATAAAAACGTAACGACCGTTTTCAGAGACGCTAATGTCAAGGACACCACCTTTAAAGGTATTTTTTAATTCCTGAACTTTAACAAAGGTATCTGCCAAGCAAGTGAGCGGTACAAATAATAATGAAAATATTACAGGTTTCATTATTTTTTTAATCGTTACTGGTATGAAATTCATTGGTATTCTCACTTATGATGCAACAACGTAGCCAAAATAATAATCGCTAAATTCGTATAGTGACAATTTCCTAGGGTTCATTTCTTTGGTCTCCAAACCCCAGGTAAATACCTGCAAATCAAATTCCTCATCTTTTATTTCGTCTGCATTTGATGAAAAGTTACCGGAGCGAGGGTTGCCTACTTTCAGAGAACGGCTCATGACAGCCCAGTGGTTGGGAATAAGGCTGATTGTCATGGGGGCATATCGTGATTTGGCCGAGAGAAACAAACAGACATTTTTTCCTGCTTTAAAGGCGTTTTGTGCTTTTAACAGGCTGTCCACACTTTTGTCAAAAAAACAAATTGGCCTGAGAACTATTGATATTGATAGATGTCCACGCTGTCGTCGTTTACGATCACGAGCAGTTTGTCAGCTTTCAGATAGGCAAACAAAGTTGGTCCTTCTCCCTCTGCTGATTTGGGTACAATCATTTGATCAATATTTTTGTTTTTAAGGTCATAAAGCAGTATCCGTCCATCATATAGACCGAAAATGGCTTTGTCTAATGAATCAAGATGGTACACATATTCAAGATCGGAATTTGTTATGGATTGCAAGGTGATTTTATTAAGCGTCCAACCATTTTTCTGTTTTTCTATAAAACCATATTTGGTTTCTAGGCTATCACACTGATAAAAAACAAGTTTTTTATCGTAAATCGAACTATCTATTGATAAGCCGTTTAGTAGGAAATAGGGTTTGTCACTTGCAAAAAAACTGCTACAGGGCGAAGCAGACCAAAGTACATTGCCATTTTCAATTGAACGCTCTGCAATTTCGCCATTGTTTGTTGCCACCAATAAACGATTATCGATAAGTGCAATATCAGATACATTTTGTGATGAATACCAGTTGCCAAGCCGCCAGGTTTTTTTCAATTTACCATCAGGTAAAGTCCAATGCATGATGCTTTCATCATGAAAACCTGCGGTGATGTAATCATTGCCATTCTCCATCATTAACAAACCTCTTTGGCCTGCATGCCCGGGTTGTTCAGGATTTTGTTCGGCATCAGTGTCCAGGGCAAAGACTTTAGTGCCAACGATAAATCGCTGGTGTTTTTCTGACCAGAAAATTTCACTATTACTAAAGCTGGAGAGTATCAATGGATAACGTTGATCAATTTTTTGGCTTTGTACATTGTAAAATTCGGTTTTGTCATCAGAGAAAAATATAATATGGTTATTGTGCCATTGTCCTCGCAGGAATCTATAGTCAAAAATAGGGGAATCTGGTTTGTCATTGAAAATTTTATGGAACGCGAGTGGTCGGGTAATACTCATCAGCCAATAAATTTGATGCAAATCTTTGACAAAAACATAACGACCATCTTCAGAGGGGCTAATGTCAACAGCGCCACCTTTAAAGGTATTTTTTAATTCCTGAATTTTAATAAAGGTATCTGCCAGGCAAGCGAGCGGTACAAGTAATAATGAAAATATTACCAGTTTCATTATTTTTTTAATCGTTATTGGTGTTGAGTTCATTAGTGTTCTCTCTTATGATGCAACAATATAGCCAAAATAATAATCGCTAAATTCGTATAATGACAATTGTTTTTTATTCATATTGAAGGCCTCCCGGCCCCAGGTAAACACCTCTAAATCAAATTTTTTATCTTTTATTTCGCTCGCGCTTGTCGAAAAATTTATTGAGCGAGGAGTGCCTACTTTCAAATGACGGCTCATGACAACCCAGTGATTGGGGATAAGACTTACTGTTGCGGGGGTTTCCAGTGATTTTGCCGAGAGAAACAAACAGACATTTTTTCCTTCCTTAAAGGCATTTTTCGCTTTTAAGAGGTTGTTTATATTTTTGTCAAAAAACAAATTTGTATGTTTGCTTACATGTTTATAGCCCGCAGCTTTAAACCAGGATTCCAGCCTGCCCGGCAGTGTAATGCCGGAAAACTTATCTGCATCAGAATCATAATTATAAAGAGCATTTGATGAATCCGCCAAGCTGGCCAGTGTAATCCAGTCGATACTGGCCATTCCTTTGGGTAATTTTGCTTTTTTGCAGCTTAATGAAGGTTTTATGTGCAAGTCATTAATTTTGGTTTCTCCGTACAGGTATAATTCAATGACAGACTTTACATAAAGAGCCGGACAATCCTTGGCCAGGCAATATCCCTGCCACTAAAAGCAGGCATAAAATTCGCAGCACTGCTTAATTTAACAAATTGAGAAATCAATAATTTGGCGCTGGTTAAATCCCGGTTAATAATGCGGGTTGCCGAAGGTTTAAGGGTGCTGTTCGTGCTTTTAAACGATGCGGGTATTTGCAGTTTTGACATTTTTAATCCCTTGGTTGTCATTTTTTACTAAAAACGTCGTTATCGTTATTTTAAAGCAAATTAAAGTCCAGATCGCAATCTCGTTAATTTAAAGGCTCCAGAAGATACACTCAGTTCCCAGGCTGTGGAGTAGCGCCAATAATCGCTGCTGATGGTTTTCACCAGGGCTGCGCACTGCCTGTTCCTTCGCGCTGTGCCCGCCGTTGATATTGATATTGAAATTTGCGCCGTAGCAAACCACCTGGGTCATCCGGGATGCGCCGCAGCCATTGTTCGGCGGCCATTTGCTCTTCGCTGTTGAGGGGTTGGGCATGCGCTGGCTGGTCGTCCGCTTGCGCGGTCTGTTGCGCTGACGGAGGCTCATTGTTTTCCGGTTGTTGTTCTGCCGGTTTTTCACTGGCGGTGCCTGCGTTCTGTTCCTGCTGTTTTGATGCGTCTTCGGCTTGTTCTTCTTCCAGTGCTTTTGCAGCGTCAGCAAAGGTGTTTTCGTCACTGTCTTGCGGCGTTTCCCCTTGTGTGTTTTGCTGTTCCTGTTGATCGGCCGTGTCTTGTTGTGCTTGTTCACCCGATCCAGCTTGTTGATCCTGACGGGAAGATTCGCTTTGCCGGCCTTCCTCGTTATTTTCTTCGGTGCTTTTTTCGCTGTTCTCTTCGCTGTTTTCTCCGGTTTGCTGATCTTGTGATTGCTCGTTTTGTTGTTGCTGGCGCAGCAAGGCTTCCACTGCGGCCTTATTAGCCTGTGCGTCGTCCATTTTTCCGGATGCCGATTTCAACGCTTCCTCATAGGCGGCAATGGCTTCCTCGTAGCGCCCGAGTTTTGCCAGTGCGTTGCCCCGGTTGTAATCGGCGGTGGTGCCGCTGGCCTGAGAATAGGCTTCCAGTGCCTGTTCATAATTGCCACGCCGGTATTCGGCGCTGCCGCGCAGCAGAGGGTCTTTGGCCACCTGGCTGGCGCGGTCGTAGTTTTGTTCCGCTAGCGCCTTGCTGGCCTGTTGATCAGGGCGTTGCCAGAGGTCGTCCCAGCCCATGGCCATGGCCGGCTGTGGTGGCAACAACACACCGGCCACCAATATCACGCTCAACAGCCAGCCCCGGCGGAAGGCTAGTGCCGCCAGCGGTAGCAGTAATACCACCAGCCAGGGGCCGCGTGATTGCCAGTCCTGTCCTTGCAGGTCATTGCTGATAGGGTTTTCGGTATCCATTGTTGTGTCGCTGCTCAGCAGGGCTGAAATGTCACTATCGTTGTCGCTGAAACGGCGGTAATGTCCGCCACCGGCCTTGGCAACGGCCTCAAGCGCATGGGTTTCAAGCGGTGGCAAGATGGGCTGGCCACCTTGCGTGCGCAGCAGTTGCCCTTGCGCATTGGTCAGTGGTTCGGGGTTTTCCGTGCCGACACCGAGCACCGATACGCGGTAACCTTTACTGTATAAATCCTCAGCGGCATCGCGGGCCTTGTTTCCGCTGACACCATCGGCCAACAGCAGAACCTGACCGTTGAGCAGGCCTGCCTGTTGCAGCAGTTCACCGGCTTTTTGCAGGCCGAGGTCAGGGCGGCTGCCCTGTACCGGCATCAGCTCCGGGTCGAGGGATTTGAGCAGGGCGCTGATCGTATCCGCATCGCGGGTCAGCGGGGTAACGGTGAAGGCATCACCGGCAAATACCACCAGCCCGGTCTGGCCTTCTTCGTCGCGGGTGAGGATGTCTTCGATCTTGAAGCGTGCCCGTGCCAGTCGCGAAGGTTTGAGGTCACGATTGAGCATGGAGCGTGACAGGTCCAGCACGATGACCCGCGCTGCATTGGTCTGGAATAGCGGCCGTGGCTGTTTCTCCCACACCGGGTCAGCCAGCGACAGTGTGGTGATCAGCCAACCCAGACCGAGCAGCCATAACAGTAAATAGCTGACCCGCCGGGTTTGCCCCATGAGCAACAGGGGTTGCAGACGGGCATCAATAATACGACTCCAGGGGTTGCCGCCTGTAGCGGCATGACGCAATAGCCACAGCAGCAATGCCAGCGGGATCAGGGCCAGCAGCCACTGGGGCTGAAGGAAATGGAATTGCTCAGGCATGGGACGATGCCTCGCGGCGGGGGCGCAGAGCCGTACGCCCGCGCAGGATGGCGGCCAGGGCAATCAGCACACTGAGCAGCAGCGCGGCGCCCAATGGCCAGAAATAAAGTTCATTGATCGGTCGCCAGGTCTGTTTGTCTTCGGAAACCGGTTCGATACGATCCAGCAGCGCGTAAATTTTTACCAGCTGGCCGGTATCACGGGCGCGGAAATAACGCCCGCCGGTTTTTTCGCTGATGGCTTTGAGGTTGTCTTCGTCGAGATCGCCTGCCGCCACGCGGCGCATACCGAAGGGGGTTTGAATCAGCGTCTCACCACTGCCAATGCCAATGGTATAAATGCGCACATCCTCGCGAGCCGCCAGATCAGCGGCCTTGAGTGGATCGACATTACCCGCCGTGTTCGCACCATCAGTGAGCAGGATCAGCACCCGGTTGCTGGCGGGTTCCTTGCGCAGGCGCTTGATGGCCAGACCGATGGCATCGCCAATGGCGGTTTGCTGACCGGCCAGACCGATTTGCGCCTCGTTCAACAGGGTGCGCACGGTATTGCGGTCAAAGGTCAGCGGCGCTTGCAGGTAGGCTTCGTCGCCAAACAGGATCAGACCGATGCGATCACCTTTGCGTTGTTCGATGAAATCACCGGCAACATTTTTGACCGCTGCCAGACGGCTCAACCGAAGGCCGCGGATCTGCATGTCCTCATTTTGCATGGAGCCGGAGATATCCACCGCCAGCATCAGACTGCGACCGCTCACCGGCAGATGCACGCTCTCACCGATCAGCTGCGGGCGGGTTGCCGCCAGCACCAACAGCCCCCAGGCAAATATGGCCAACAACAGCCGCGGGCGGGAGCGTGGACCACTGTGCGTTTGCAGATTGTCTTGCAGGGCGGCATAAAAGGGGATGTGCAGCGTGGCCGGGGTGACGCTGGGCGCGCGGGGCAGTAGCAGAGCCAATAATGGCAAGGGCAGGGCGGCGAACAGCCAAGGCCAGGCGAATTCAATACTCATTGTTAATGCTCATAATCAGTGATTCATGTTCTTGTTTATCCATTCGCGCATCAGGGCGCTCAGCGCCACCAGACTCACATCGGCGGGCAGGCCGGGTTTCGACGACGCAATGGACCGCAATATTATCGTGAATCAGGCTGTCGTGGGTATCTGTTAGTGTTTGATCAGTCGGCTGCCTGTTTTTGCAGAAAATCATTTGAGGGTAGATTCGATTTTTTCAGGGGTGGTGGCAACGGGCATATCGACAAAGCCAGTGCCGGGCTATTTGTGGTTTTAACGATTGACCTCTTTTTCCATGGATGGTTCGTGGAATTCAGCCACTCCGGTAAATGTTTCGTGACGTTGCCGAGATAATGACGCCAGCAGATTGCGGTTGGCCGCCGTAATTTCAGGCATCAAACAACCTTCCTTAATCATTAGGCCTTTTCGTCTGGCTAATTTGTGTGATATTTGACCTGAATGCTTTCTAATCAAATCACAGGTCTGTTTCTTTCGTTTCTTTGGAATAAAGACAATGGGTATAATCCGGAAAAGCAGGAGCAGACAAACAAGGTGTATAACGTAAGGAAATAAATAACATGAGTAATACATCCGGAAATATATATTACGAATATAAAATCAAAAATGGAGACACCTTCTCCGGCATCATACACAGCATGTTTGGTTGTGTCCTGAATGATACCCGCTATGCGGAAGCCGTCAGACATGTACTGGCGCTGAATCCCCAAATAAGCAATCCGGACCGAATCAGGGCAGGCGATATGCTTCACCTGGGCGTACTGCCAGTAACACCTCAACCCAAACCGCCGACAATCGCACGCCCGAGCCAGATAAAACCACCGGCTTTTATTACCCGATCAGTCTCCCCTAACGATATGGAAAGTTTTTGGATGCTTTCCTGGCTTGAACACAATGCCAATTATCTAACCATTCCGGGAAGCATTGCTACGGGTGCAGCGGGTAATCTTCTCAGTCCCGGCAATGTCAGTCTGATCAAAAAAGTCAGCGATCATTACGCGGACTATAAATCAGAAAAAACGACAAAATCACAATATGATTATCGGCGTAAACAGGCACTGGACCAACTCAGAAAAAATATCGGGCCTGTTGAAAAAGTATTATTCGGTAATAAAACAACACATCAAAGCATCCGTATTGCCCGGGCAGGCGGCATTCCTGCAACAGCGCATATCGCCAAACATGCTGACAGACTGAAAAATCTGGGCACTGTGAGCAAAGCCGGTGGCGTTATACTCATGGGCGTTGGATTAACCGCTGCCTGTATGCAAATAGCTAATGCCACAGACAGTAAAGAGAAAAACGAGATATTTGTTGAAACCATTACCAGTACGACTATGGGGGTTGGTTTAGGTGCTGCTATTGGCCTGTTTTTGATCTCTAACCCGATTGGCTGGGGGGCAGCGATTGTGCTGGCTGTGGGCAGTACAGCAACGAGTTATCTGGCAGGGAAAGGTGTGCGTTATCTCTATGATACCTATGGAGAGATTGACTTTGTTGAAGGCACAGGGACTGGCAGGATGTGTAAATAACATGACTTCGTTACTGGATGATATTCTGGCAATAATTTTCGTAACAGCATTGCTTTGCCTTATGTTGAGCCTTGTATTTATTTTTATCATGCATATTTTAATGCCAAAAAACGTACTGAAAGCTTATTTTAAAGAGCCCTACTTCAGTGCAACTGAAATCACCATGTTTACCGGATTTCCTTTTGGTTATATGAGAACAGCAATGTTTATGAGGGCGCTGGCTTTTCCTGCCAGCGGAAAGAAAAGAGGAGTGAAGCACGCCTATAAACTGGCGCCAGTGTGGTATTGTAAAGCATCAAAATACTTTATTTATTTTTTTATACCTCTCATGGTTTTGCTGGTATTACTTTCTGTGATTTTTTATATACGCTACGAGTTGTGGAAGTAATGAAATGGCAAGTATGAAATAAACACTGAGCCGGCTGGAAAACCTCTGTTCGGCAATAAAACAATCCACCAAAGCATCCGCATTCCCCGGGCAGGTGGTGTCCCTGCGACAGCAAATATAGCCAAGCATGCAGGCAGACTGAAAAGCCTGGCCAGTGTCAGCAAAGCCGGTGGTGTTGTGTTTGTGGGAGTTAGGTGTCACCGATACGCATTCCTTAGGCACGTTTCGCATGGAGCTGGCCCTATTCAAAAATACGCTTGAAGAAATAGTGGCTAATTTTCGGCTAATTTAAAGCTATGCCCTGGAAGCCAAAATATACCATTAGCGATAAACTTCTTTTCACCATTCGTGAAATCGGTGAGTCTTTGGGGGAATCAGATCCTTCAGTTTAAGTGATCAGGTGAAGTGGTATCCGGGGGTTTAAGCTTCTGGATTCCGGCTAAAAATATGCCGGAATGACGGTATTTTCAGTAAAAAGTGTTAACAGAGCGATTTAGCCTTTAATTCACATTTTAATTATCAGCACTCAATCAGCGACCCATATTCTTTTTTATCCACTCACGCAACAGAGCACTTAGCGCCGCCATATCCACATCAGCTGACAGGGCAGGCTGATAGGGGCCGGTGGCCAGCACCTGACCGGGGCCGTGGCTGAAGCCACCATCGCCACCAGAGCGGTCGAGAAAGTCCAGCCACTCACTGCCACTGAGGGCGGCCACCTGCTGGCGGGGGAAACGCATCAGCGCCAGCCGCCGCAGCAGGATGGAAAGCTGCGTGATTGTTTCCGGAGTAACATCGCCGGGCTGCCGGGTCAGTGCATCGAGTGTGGCCAGCAATCGCTGACGTTGACGGTACAGACGGTAACGGCGCAGGGCAAAGCGTGTTGTCCACACCAGCAAGATCAGCAACAGCACGGCGAGTATCCACCAGCCAGGGGCCGGAGGCCACCAACCGGGCTCGGCGGGCAGGTGAATATCGCGCAGTTGCAGTGCTGATGGACTGGACGGGTTCATGCGGCGGTTTCGTGTGGCAGGTTTTGTAGCGGAGCTGTTGCTCTGCCACCAAAGTAGCCACGCAGAATACTGGCCACGTCTGCGTCAGTGGACAATTGCAACAGTGGAATGGCCCGGCTGCGCATGAGATCCCGCAACGCCTGATGGTGCTCACTGAAAAAATCACGGTAGGCCTTTCGTGCGGTGGCCGAGCGGGTATCGAGAATGCCGGTGTGCTGCTGCCCATCGCTGACACCGTAGCGCGCCGGAGGCGGGGGAGCGAGTTCCAGTGCATCAACCATCTGGATGGCCATCACATCATTGTGCTGGCGCAGTCGTGTCAGGTGTTTGCCGGTTTCCTCATCAATGCCGTAAAAGTCGCTGAGCAGAACAACCAGACTGCCGGGCCGACTGACCCGGCGCAAGCGACCCAGTGCGGTATTCAGCCCCTGCGGGTGTGGCGGTTGCTGGAGGTTTTCCAGCGGGTCGGTTTGCGCCACCAGCTGACGGATCAGGCGTAACACGCCGTGTTTGCCGCCGCGCGGGGGCAGTTCGTGGTGGTCACCATTGAACAGCAGAGCACCGATACGGTCGCCGTGAGCGGCTGTGGCCCAGGCGATGAGGCTGGCCGCGCGCGCCGCCACCACCGACTTGAGCGCCCCCCGGCTGGCGAAAAACATGCCGGGGTTCAAATCCACGCACACGACCACCGGGCGCTCGCGTTCTTCCTGAAAGAGCTTGGTATGCGGTCGGCCCGTGCGTGCGGTGACCCGCCAGTCCATATTGCGGATATCGTCGCCGGGCTGATAAATGCGTGACTCCTGGTAATCCATGCCACGGCCACGAAAACGTGAAGCATGGCCGCCTGACAGCTGCGCACGAGCCGCCTGCTTGCGGCTGAGGTCCAGCTTGCCAGCCTGCTGGCGCAGGGCAATAAGCTCATCAAGACTGGGGCGGGTGGCAGAGTTCAGGGTAGCAGCGTCAGAAGTGACATCCGTTACCACATCCGCAGTGGACCGATGACGGCCCGGCAGAAATCGTTTGAAAAATCGCATCTCAGGCGACCGGGATCAACTTCAGCAATTCGCGAATCGCATCGTCGGCAGTCATGCCCTCCGCCTCGGCTTCAAAGGAAATCAGCACCCGGTGGCGCATCACATCAAAAGCTACAGCCTGCACATCAGCCGGTGACACATAATCACGGCTGTCCAGCCAGGCATGGGCGCGGGCGCAGCGATCAAGGGCGATAGTGGCGCGCGGACTGGCGCCATAATTTATCCAGCGCGCCAGTGTCGAACTGTAGGGTGCCGGGTTACGGCTGGCCAACACCAATTGCACCAGATACTCCTCCACCGGCTCGGCCATATGGATATCCAGCACCTCCTGACGGGCGGTAAAAATCTGTGCCTTGCTCAACGCCACCCCGTTGCTTGCCGGAGAAACATCCTCCTGCCCGGCCTGCTCACGCGCCAGCTTTAAAATGGCGTGTTCCGCCTGAACGTCGGGATAGTCGATGCGCACATGCATCAGAAAACGGTCCAGCTGGGCCTCGGGCAAGGCATAAGTACCTTCCTGCTCGATAGGATTTTGTGTCGCCATAACCAGAAATGGGCGAGGCAAGGGATAAGTATGACGACCAACGGTAATCTGCTTCTCACCCATGGCCTCAAGCAATGCCGACTGCACCTTGGCCGGAGCACGATTGATCTCATCAGCGAGGATCAGATTATGAAACAAGGGCCCCGGCTGGAACTGAAAATCGCCAGTCTCGGGGCGGTAGATATCGGTGCCGGTGAGGTCACCGGGCAACAGATCCGGAGTAAACTGTAAACGATGAAAATCGCCCTCCAGCACGGCGGCCAGCTCCTTGATAGCGGTGGTTTTGGCCAGCCCCGGCGCACCCTCCACCAACAGATGGCCATCAGCCAGCAACGCAATCAACAAGCGATCAACCAATGTCTGCTGGCCGATAATGCGCGCTTGCAGGTGCTCGCGAACCTGATGGAAAGCTTGACAAGCCGCGCTATTGGACGTGCTCGCAGCGGCTGCGATGTTTGTATTCATGTTACTGGCTCCTTGTGAGGGTTCGCTGTACTGCGGGCCGTATTATACCCGGCGATAAGTGCTGTTGTGGACAGAACCCCAATGGCCGGTTTGCCATCCTTTACCGAGAAAGGAATTTGAGGGCAGATTCCATTTTTCCAAGGGGGGTAACGGGTATGCCAACAGGGACAGAGTACTAGCGATTGACCTTTTTTTCAGCTGATGGTTCGTCGCGTTCGGGCACATTATATCCCTGATTCTGGTTTGGCCAAATACCTCAAGGTGGTGCCGGATTATGCGGCCCAGCGCAAGTCAGCCTCCATTTTCTGCTACGATCCCGGTCATAACGACAGCATACATTTCGACAGGGCCCGTCCGTTTCAATACAATCCCATGGGCTGCTGCCATGGCAGAGGCAGCGTAGTTCAACAGGCATTTGTGCCTCATGCTGGGCTGTGTAGGAGGGTATACATTTTCAGGGTCGCGCATGAAATAATTCAATTTATGGATTATTTGCAGGTGAAGCAGAACTTTACAGGCAGGTATTTTTTGGCGTGGAGGCTGCCGTGTAGGTACCGTGAGTTTAGGTGAGGTAATGATTTGTCAGTGTATTGTAGCGCTCAATGAATTCTTCTCCCAGGTTCGCTCCATTGGACAGCCAGGAGAAGATGTCTATTAACGTTTTGCGCCGAGCCGGGAAACGTGGTTATTCATCAGCTGCTGACAGTTTTTTATGGCAATGCCTTCGCCGCAGCCAGCACTTCATCCACATGACCGGCAACTTTTACCTTGCGCCATTCCTGACGCAGTATACCTTTTTCATCAAGCAAAAATGTGCTGCGTTCGATGCCCATGACTTTTTTGCCGTACATGTTTTTTTCCTTGATGACATCAAACAGTGTGCATAATGTTTCTTCTTTGTCGGATAACAGTTCAAAAGGAAACTCTTGTTTGGCTTTGAAGTTTTCGTGTGACTTGATGCTGTCTCGTGACACGCCCAGTACTACGGTGTTGGCGCGTTTAAATTTGTTGTAATTATCGCGAAAATCCTGGCCTTCGGTGGTGCAGCCTGGTGTGCTGTCTCTGGGGTAAAAATAAATCACCAGTTTTTTACCGTTGAAGTCAGCCAGTTTGAGGGTTTGCCCGCCGGTGGCGGGCAGTTCGAAACCGGGGACTTTTTTACCAATACTGATGTTGCTCATGTTTTCTTTTTTCCTTTGTTTTTTTTCAGGGCTTCATGGGTTCCATGGTGGCGTCCATGTTTTGAGTTTCGCAAAAATCCAGAAATTCGTCGCGTAGCCCGGCAATGTGCATGCTGGCCGGAATGTTGGCAGTGAGATGCAGGGCAAACATGGGGGTGCCGGTGTGGGCGGCGGCGTATTGCGTAGTGTTGAGTTCGTAAATATTGATGTTGCGGCTGGAGAAAAAACGTGCCAACTCGTGCACGATACCGGGTTGGTCAATGGAGATCACCTCAATGCTGTAGGGCATAAGATCTGTTATGGGTTTGACGGGTTCGGTGCGTTTGCAGGTAATAGCGAGGCCAAAGGGCTCGCTGGCGGTATTCAGTGTATCTTCCAGTCTGGCCAATTGGTTCCATTTGCCGGAGACCATGAGCATCACTGCAAATTCACCACCGAGCACGCTCATGCGGCTGTCGATGACGTTGCAGCCACATTCCATAACGGTTTCTGTGAGTTTGTCGATGATCCCCGGTTTGTCTTTGCCAAGGGCGGTAATGACCAAAAAGCTTTCCATATGTAATCTCTTGTATGCACCCAAATATGGGTGATGACTTACTGGCGTATTCAGTTTCTGTGGGAGAATCTGAATCGATTAAGCCTGAGTCAATCATAACTGCCAGCTAACGGCAAGGGCGAGCCTGCGCGAGGGGGGTTGGACGGGGGTGAAAATTTACAAATAGTGTGTATTTTCAGCGATGACCTGAAACCGCGACAGAGGGTGGAGTGTGCCTGTTAGTTTGGCTTGCATTTTAATTGGGGGGCAGTGGGTTTTTCCGGTTTTCTTGATGGGTTTCGGGTGTGTGATAGTCCTTGCCATTTTATGGTGGTTGGCATTTAAGCGGCAGGCGGCAAGGCATTCAAAGGGAACAGATCGACAAACTTATCGCCTGCTGGACCACTCTGCCGGATAACACTCAAAAGCACATGGGTGTGATATCCGCGACCCAAACTGGCTGGTGGCACAGTGCGCCACTGCCTGACCAACGGCGGATTATTGCTTTTCAAACGGATTCTGATCAAGTGGACGCCGCAGTTAAAAAAGATCCCAATGTCCAGGTAGAACAGGCATTGACCTGCCCGGTCATGGCCAGATTTCTCGCGGGCATTGATCGCGCCAAAGCCAGCATGCACTGCGGTGTTACCGCAGCCAACTCCACCATTTAATACACAAGGGCATTTTTTATCGTCAGGAAAACCGCTGGAAAGATTTTCCATTTTGGAAAAGGCGGCGCTAACGCATTTAAAATAATGGCAATATGCCTGTTATGACGCACACTTAAACCTGAATCTCAACCGCCACAGGTATATAAAATTTTCTTGTCCGGACGTAACGACCTGGTCTGGTGTTATAAACGCAAAGGGCGCAAAGAGCGCAAAGCCTGTACTGTTTTTCTGTACTCAATCGGATTTTACATGCCAAAAGACCAAAGCAAGTGCTGGATGTACAGACTAAAGCGGCGTAGATGTTGTCATCAACAGAGCAGGTCAGTACCATTGCGTCTTTGTCTTTTTCAGGTCTGTTTGCAGCGGAGAGCGCTCATGTTTCACGGCAGTATGGTGGCTTTGGTCACGCCCATGAAGGCCGACGGTGCGGTCGATAACGAAGCCCTTGACGGCCTGGTGGATTTTCACGTCGATAATGGCACCAATGCCATTGTGGCCGTGGGCACCACAGGCGAGTCAGCGACGCTGGATGAGCGCGAGCACTGCGCTGCCATCCGCCGTGTGGTAGCGCATGCCGCCGGGCGCATTCCGGTTATTGCCGGCACCGGCGCCAATTCCACCCGTGAGGCCATTGACCTCACCCGTTGCGCCATGGAAGCAGGGGCGGATGCCTGTTTGCTGGTGACGCCCTATTACAACAAACCTACACAGGAAGGGTTGTATTTACACTATCGGGCTGTGGCCGAGGCAGTGTCGATCCCGCAAATTTTGTACAACGTGCCTGGTCGCACGGCAGTGGACATGTTGCCGGAAACGGTGGAGCGTCTGGCAGGCATCAGCAATATTGTCGGTATTAAAGAAGCGACAGGCGACCTTGCCCGTGGGCAGGAAATTCTTGACCGTTGCGGTGACCGGCTGGATCTTTACAGTGGTGACGATGCCACTGCCATGGAGTTGATTCTCATGGGGGCCAAGGGGGATATTTCTGTTACGGCCAATGTGGCCCCCAAATCCATGCAGCAGATGTGTGCTGCGGCACGGCGTGGTGATCGCGCCGAAGCTGAACGCCTTAATCAGCAGCTCATGCCTCTGCATGAAAATCTGTTCCTTGAGGCCAATCCGATCCCGGTAAAATGGGCGTTGCAGGAAATGCGGTTGATTCCCGAGGGTATTCGCCTGCCACTGACACCCTTGGCTGTAACCTGCCATGCGCCGCTGCGCGCGGCCATGCAGCAGGCCGGTGTGTTGTAGCGCGCCCAGCTGCGCACCAATTTATTGTCTGAAACTGCCCCATAACGAAGTGCCCAATATCAGGAGAACGCAGTGCCGATGCCGTTTGTTTTTTACAAAAGAGTTTCCCCCCCCGTTTTACGCGGGCTGTTTTTGCTGATAATTGTCACCACGCTCAGTGCCTGTAGCTGGTTTGCAGGTGAAGACGGGCAAGCCGGTGATGCCCGTTTACTGGCGCCGTTGGAAGTGCCGCCGGACCTGGTTACCCCCAAGGGTGATCCACGGTTGGCGCGACCGGTATTGCCCAAGCTGGACAACTCTTCCGCCAAACCGGCCGCGCAGGCTGTGGATTGTCAGTGCAACGAGCCACCGCGTATCGGCGAGCGGGTACTGCCGGCAGGCAAAGGGGTGCAGCGCATGCGTGAAGGCCATCGCCGCTGGCTGGTGGTGGAGGCCGAACCTGAACAGGTCTGGCCCTTGGTACGCAAGTTTCTCGACATGAGAGGCTACCGTGTGCAGCGTGATGAACCGGCTATCGGGCTGCTGGAGACCGATTGGAAACTGCAGTATGGTGATGAAAAAAATACGGACGCACCGGCAGAAAATGAAGGGCAGGCCAATTGGCGCGAAAGTCTGCGTATTCGTATTGAGCCCTCTGAAAAGCCAGGCCGCACGGATATTTTTCTGACACAGCGCAACAGTCAACGGGTGGCGGATGAGAGTGAGCAGAGAAGCCACTGGGAATTACGTTCAGCTGACGAAGACCGTGCCGTGGAAATGCTTAATCGCCTGGCAGCTTATCTCGCTGCTGAAGACGTGAGCGACGCGGTGCCGTTGCAGCCGCTGAAGGCGCGCATCGGCGTGGACAGTGACCAGAATACGGTGATTATTGTTGAAGCCGGATTTGACCTGACCTGGCGGCGCACCGGTCTGGCATTGGATGCGCTGGGTTTCACCATTGAAGACCACGACCGTACCAGCCGCATTTACCATGTTTACAATGATATGCCTTCCGGTTTGTCCGAAGAAGAACTGAAGTTTGGTAAAAAGAAGAGCGCCACAGTACGTGAAGAATACTGGATTCATGTACAGGAAGAAGGTGAGTCTACCTATATTGGTGTACGTAATCAGACAGGTGAGGCAGATGAGTCCCAGGTTACACGGAGTCTTCTGGTGTTGTTGCTGGGGCAGCTGAAATGAGGGGACGATTGATCAGGAGCAACATTTTTGCGCATAATCTGATCCACGGCTTCTGAATGCGTTTTGCCTCATTGGGTAGCGGCAGTCGCGGTAATGCGACGCTGATTGAACAAGGCAATACCTGTGTGTTGGTGGACTGTGGATTTTCCATGAAAGAGACCGAGATGCGGCTGGCAAAACTGGGTAGCTCTGCGGAGGCCATCAATGCCGTATTGGTTACCCATGAGCACGGTGACCACATCAATGGTGTGGGCGCATTGGCGCGAAAATATGCGATCCCAGTGTGGGCTACGGGGGGAACTTTTGCAGCGGACCGGTTGGGTGCACGGGTCGAAAAAAAACGTATTTGCAGCCACACCACTTTTGCCATTGGTGATATCGAGGTGCAGCCGTTCCCCGTGCCGCACGATGCGCGTGAACCGTGCCAGTTTGTATTTGGCAATGGCGACAAACGCCTTGGTCTGCTGACGGATGTGGGCAGCCGGACGCCGCACCTGGAAACACAGCTGTCGGTTTGTGATGCGCTGATACTGGAATGCAACCACGACGTGACATTGCTGGCAAACGGTGAGTATCCGCCCTCGCTCAAACGACGGGTGGGAGGTGACCAGGGACATTTAAGCAATATGCAGGCTGCTGATATTTTGAGCCGGATTGATACCTCAAAGCTGACGCAACTGGTGGCGGCGCATTTGAGTGAAAAACACAATACACCCGCTTTGGCCCAGGCTGCTCTGGCTGGCGTCATGGGCTGTGCAACCGACTGGGTCAGCATCGCCGACCAGCAGACAGGTTTTGCATGGCGGGATGTTTAGGGGGGTGGCGTCTCCGGTACAACAGAATTTTTCGCAAAACTTGAAAGGGTAAAAAAATGGAAAAACGTGAAGTGCTTTATGCCGGCAAAGCCAAGTCGGTTTATTACACAGATGACGAAAACAAACTGATCCTGCATTACCGTAATGACACCTCTGCTTTTGATGGTGAAAAAATCGAACAACTGGATCGCAAAGGCGAGGTCAACAATAAATTCAGCGCGTTTATAATGCAGAAACTGGAAGAGGCGGGTGTACCCACTCACCACGAAGGCCTGCTGTCCGCAGAGGAATCCGTGGTCAAAAAACTCGATATGTTTCCCATCGAATGCGTGGTGCGCAACATTGCCGCTGGCAGTATCTGCAAACGCCTGGGGGTGGAAGAGGGCATTGACTTGGCCCCACCCACGTTTGAATTTTTTCTCAAAAATGACGAATTGCATGATCCGATGATCAACGAATACCATATTCGTGCTTTTGGTTGGGCAGATGAAGAAGCTGTGGAAAAAATGAAAGAACTGACTTTCAAGGTAAACGACGTGCTCACCAAATTATTTACCGATATTGGTTTGCTATTGGTGGATTACAAACTGGAGTTTGGTCGTTTTCAAGGTGAAATTTATCTGGGTGATGAATTTACCCCCGACGGCTGTCGTCTGTGGGATGCCGAAACCCGCAAAAAACTGGACAAGGATCGCTTCCGCCAAGGACTGGGTGGCGTGGTTGAAGCCTACGAAGAAGTGGCTCACCGGTTGGGTGTTGATTTGTCGTAAGTCGTCCTCGCTTGGTCTTGCCAAGAAAAGAAGAAAAGCCGCGTGGAATGATAACTGCCGCGCTAAGTAAGGTCGTGTTTTCAAATACTTTTTAATGCGGTGGACCTAGTACTCTTTCAAGGTAATAAATTGGGATTCAGCGTTCCTGTGGTGTTTCGCGGCAAGGCGCAGTGCGCAGGCAATGGTTGTTCCCTTGTCAAGCACTGCACCAACAGTAGGCGCTTTAGGCGACGCCGCAGCGGAACACC
>DROS01000107.1 GCA_011321815.1 Gammaproteobacteria bacterium | reverse complement strand
TTCCGCTGCGGCGTCGCCTAAAGCGCCTACTGTTGGTGCAGTGCTTGACAAGGGAGCAACCATTGCCTGCGCACTGCGCCTCGCCTAAAGCGCCTACTGTTGGTGCCGCGAAACACCACAGGAACGCTGAATCCCAATTTATTACCTTGAAAGAGTACTAGGACGCCTCTCTTCCCATTGTGTTCCTCTCATAACTGCCAATACCCCTTAACGGCAGGCTCAATAACATGGTGAATCCATGCGAAATAGGGTAGTATCTCGCCCGCTCGCGGGGCTGGACCTAGTAGCCGGCTCGTGGCACACCAAATTTCAGGTTAACTTACTAGGAGACACACATGTCTTTAGATGCAACAAAAAAAGCAGAAATCGTTAAAAAATATGCCCGTGCGGATGCCGATACGGGTTCCCCGGAAGTGCAGGTTGCGTTGTTGTCCGCGCAAATCGACGACCTTTCCAGTCATTTCAAAACACATATTCATGACCACCATTCGCGCCAGGGTCTGTTACGCATGGTGAGCCGTCGTCGCAAGTTGTTGGATTATCTCAAAAATAAACATGTCGAGCGTTACCGTGAACTGATTTCACAGCTTGGTTTACGTCGTTAAAGTAATCCCGTTGCTACCAAAACACCGGTGGCAATCGCTGAAAAACAACATCAGAACAACTCTTAACAGGAATTTTTCAAAAATGGCGATCAAAAAAGTCGTACAGTTTGGCGAGCACACACTCACGATGGAAACGGGTGAAATCGCCCGCCAGGCGGGTGGTGCGGTGATGGTAAGCATGGGTGACACCGTAGTGTTCGTGACCTGCGTTGCCCGTAAAGAAGCAGAACCGGGTCGGGACTTTTTTCCGCTGACGGTCAACTACCAGGAACGCACCTATGCTGCGGGTAAAATTCCCGGTGGCTTCTTCAAGCGCGAGGGACGCCCCAGCGAAAAGGAGACATTGACGAGCCGTTTGATTGATCGCCCGTTACGCCCACTGTTCCCCAAAGGTTTTATCAACGAAGTGCAGGTCATCGCCACAGTGATGTCCCTGGACCCTGAAATTGACCCCGATGTGCCCGCCATGATCGGCGCCTCTGCTGCGGTGAGCCTGTCCGGCGTACCGTTTGCCGGCCCCATTGGCTGTGCCCGCGTGGGTTATATTGATGGCCAGTATGTACTTAATCCCTCTGCCACTGCATTGCAAAGCTCACAACTGGATTTAGTGGTTGCAGGCACTGATGATGCCGTGTTGATGGTGGAATCCGAAGCCGAGGAACTGGCCGAAGAAGTGATGCTGGGCGCCGTGACGTACGGCCATGAGCAAATGCAGACCGTGATTGCCGCCATCAGCGAACTGACCGCTGAAGCAGGCACCGTTGCCTGGGAATGGGTTGCACCGGAAAGCGATGAAACACTGGCCAGTGCTGTGGCCGCCGCAGGTGAGGCCGCATTGAATGCCGCCTATCAAATCAGCGACAAGCAGGCGCGTTACACGGAGTTAAGCGGTTTACGCGCCAGTATCGTTGAGCAGCTTTGTCCCGCAGGTGATGAAAGCACCTATGCCATCAGCGATGTGAAGGATGCCATCAGCAAACTGGAAAAAAGCGTGGTGCGCGGTCGTGTGCTGGCTGGCGAATTGCGTATCGACGGCCGCGACACCCGCACGGTGCGCCCGATTGCGGTGAAAACCGGCATATTGCCACGCACCCATGGTTCAGCCCTGTTTACCCGCGGTGAGACCCAGGCCATCGTGGTCACCACGCTGGGCACCGCCCGTGATGCACAGTTGATTGACGCCATTGAAGGTGAGCGTCGTGAGCACTTTATGCTGCACTACAACTTCCCGCCTTATTGCGTGGGCGAAACCGGTTTTGTGGGCAGCCCCAAGCGCCGCGAAATCGGCCATGGTCGTTTGGCGAAACGGGGCGTGGCGGCAGTGATGCCGAACATTGATGATTTTCCCTATTCGATTCGCGTCGTGTCTGAAATTACCGAGTCCAACGGTTCCAGTTCCATGGCCTCTGTTTGTGGCTCAAGTCTGTCCATGATGGATGCCGGCGTGCCCCTGAAGGCACCGGTTGCCGGTATTGCCATGGGGCTGATCAAAGATGGCGACAAGTTTGCGGTATTGAGCGACATTCTGGGTGATGAAGATCACCTGGGCGACATGGACTTTAAAGTGGCCGGTACCGAAAACGGTATCACCGCATTGCAAATGGATATCAAGATCACCGGTATCACCAGCGAAATCATGGAACAGGCGCTGAGTCAGGCCGGTGATGGCCGCATGTTTATTCTGGGTGAAATGAACAAGGTTATCTCGGAAGCCCGTGAAGAGATGTCACAGTTCGCCCCCCGTTACCTCACCATCAAGATTCATCCGGACAAGATCCGTGACGTGATCGGCAAGGGCGGCGCAACCATCCGTTCCATCACTGAACAGACTGGCGCAGGCGTGGATATCGAAGACGACGGCACCATCAAGATTTCTTCCGTTGACAGTGCTGCGGGTGAACAGGCGCTGAAGCTGATCGAACAGATCACTGCCGATGTTGAAGTGGGTGTGACCTACGAAGGCAAGGTTGCCAAGCTGATGGACTTTGGCGCTTTTGTGACCATCCTGCCGGGTAAGGATGGGCTGGTGCATATTTCGCAAATTTCTGAAGAGCGTGTTGAAAATGTAAGCGACAAACTTTCCGAAGGTGACATCATCAAGGTGAAAGTGTTGGAGATTGACAAGCAGGGTCGTATTCGTTTAAGCATGAAGGCGGTTGATGCAGAGTAAAAACACTGTGTTGCTATTCTGAGTTAATACGATGAAAAGGGGCCGTTGGCCCCTTTTTGCTGTACTCTGTTAAACTGCTTTGAATTGGCGAATAAACGCATGGATGTTGTTTTCAGTAACCTTTTGTATAGCAAAAAACGAAAAAGGAACCTACTTCTCTTTATGATGAGCCAGAAAATTAAAACAGCTGTATTTCCCGTTGCGGGTTTGGGTACCCGCTTCCTGCCAGCCACCAAAGCCAATCCCAAGGAAATGCTGCCAGTGGTGGATAAACCACTGATTCAGTATGCTGCCGAAGAAGCCATTGCAGCAGGCATCACCGAGTTGGTGTTTGTAACCAGCAGTAGCAAGCGCGCCATCGAAGATCATTTCGACCGGAACTTCGAGCTGGAAAGTACATTGGAAGCGCGCGGCAAAAAGGGGCTTTTGGCGGATGTAAGAAGCATCCTGCCAAAAGGTGTGCAATGTGTTTACATACGCCAGCCTGAAGCATTGGGCCTTGGTCATGCGGTTTTATGCGCAAAAAATGTCGTGGGAAACAACCCCTTTGCCGTTATTCTGGCTGACGACCTGATTGATGATGATAATTCAGGTTGTCTGTCGCAAATGACTGCTTTGCATGCTGAACACCAATGCAGTCTGCTGGGCGTTGAGCGCATCGACCCCAATGACACGGATAAATATGGCGTGGTGAAAACCGCGGCAAGTGAAGCGGGCATCGGCAAAATAGAGAAAATTGTGGAAAAACCCAGGCCTGATGTCGCACCATCAAACCTGGCTGTGGTGGGACGTTATATTTTATCGCCACGCATTTTTGACATACTGGAAGGTACCGGCAAAGGTGCGGGTGGAGAAATTCAACTGACTGATGCCATTGCAGGCTTACTTGCAGAAGAAGATGTGCTGGCCTACGAATTTAAAGGCAAGCGCTACGATTGTGGCAGCAAGCTGGGGTATTTAACGGCCACGGTGGAATATGCACTGAAGCACCCGACGTTGAGGAAAGATTTTCTGGAATACCTGAGCAGTTATTGTTTACCGGGAAAGTAAAATATGTACGGACACATATTTTACTTTTAAACCTGAATCTGTGCCTTCATGCCGGCGCATAGCATAAGCGCTTGTTTCCACATCGCCCTGTAACCGTTTTCCTCGTCGTTCCGGCGAAGGTGGAACCAGGAAACTGTCCGTCCCTCGGGACCCCGGCCTTCGCCGGGGTGACGGGATTAAATAATAAGCAGAGGTGGCCTGTTTTTCGCCAGGGTGGCGCAATGATGTTCAGCCCATACGCAAAAAATAACCGTCAAGGGTTTTCGGTGGTGAGCAGGCGGTCCATCTCTGCGATCATCTTTTGAAAATGTGTGCTCATCGTGTCTTCATTTGCTTTAAGGCTGACCTGGTATTGTTGTGTCAGCTGATGTAGTTCGGTGAAATCACAATATGCCAAACCACCCAGTAAACGGTGGACCTCATTACGCAGGGAATAGTGGTCTGTGGAATCGTAAGCGGCTTGCAATTTTTTTCTGGTCTCGGGTAATTCACGCAATAACATTTCATTCAGGGTTAACGACAAGCTCTTGTCGATGCCGAGATCATCTGTGGGCGTGTGGCTTGTCCGTCTGTTACTCTGGGATGGTTTGTGTGTCTGCACCCAATAAGTAATTGCCGCCAAAAGCGCATTGACGGCGATGGGTTTTTCCAGGATTTCATCGAAGTCAGGGTTTTGCGCTAATGGCCCGTTTTTGCTTTGGCTTGCCGCCGTTAAACCGAGTATGGCTGTCCGGGTTGAAGGGGACTCGGCTTCACGTATTTTTCGTGCAGCATCCACTCCATTCATTTCCGGCATGTGAATATCCATGAGGATGACGTTGAACGTGTCTTCGTTAAAGGCAACAACGGCTTTTTTTCCATTATCCACAATATGCGGTATTGCCCCGGCGCGGCACAGAATGGTTTCGATGAGCTTGGCGTTTATGGCATTGTCTTCTGCAATGAGGATATGCAGGCCATCCAGACGTGTAAAATCTGTGGGCTTATGTGCGGCCTCGGTTTTTGAACCGTAGAAATTTTTCGGGCTGCGAAAAATGGTGGCCAGTTTTTTCTCAAAATCGGTTTGGCGGAATGGTTTGCTCAGACAGGCGTCTGCTCCCCAGTCACGTAATGTTTTTAATGTCAGTGGATCGGATTTGCTGACGATAGCGAATATTTTTGAATCCGCATAACTGCGATGTGTTTCCAGAAATTCCCGGGTTGTGGCTTCAGTTGTTTCGTGGCCACTGATGCTGAGTACGCAAATATCCGGCATGCCGGATGTTTCCAGCGGGGTACACAAATCTTCGATGTTCAGGCGTTCCGTTACGTCAAACCCCAGGCGTTGGAAGGCATGAATCAGGGAAACCCGGGTGAGTTCGTTGTCATCGTATAATGTGATTGATTTACCGGCGTACGGTAAATGCTTGTTTTTACCAATAAGCTTGGGCAGGTTTTTGGATTGGCACTCAAAGGTAAACCAGAATATAGAACCTTCATCCTTGTTGTCTTCGATGCCAATATTACCGTGCATGGCCTCGGTGAGTGATTTTGAAATAGCCAGCCCCAGCCCCAACCCGGTGCTGCTGTATTGATGAGCATGCTTGTCATCCGTCTGGCTGAACGCCTTAAAAAGAACAGCTTTGTTTTTTTCTGAAATACCGGGCCCCTGGTCGGTAATGGTGATTTTGATTTTCACTACCTCATTTTTTTGTGCTTCCAGCATGGTGCGAACCATTATTGTTCCCCGGTCAGAAAACTTAATGGCGTTGCCTATGAGGTTGATGAGAACCTGATGTATGCGGTCGGCGGCGCCGAATAATTCCTTCGGTGTGTCATGATAATATAACGAAGAAATCTCAATTTCTTTTTCGTGGGCGGAAGGCGCGATAAGGGCCAATACATTTTCGATACATTCTTCCAGATTAAAATAAACATTGTTGATGGAAAGCTTTCCCGCCTCAATTCTGGAAAAATCAAGAACATCATTGGTGATGCGCAACAGATTTTTTGTGGATTGCTCAATAGTGTAAAGATAATTGGTTTGCTCTTGTGTCGGTTTGGCATTTTTCAGTAATTTGACAAAGCCTAAAATGCCATTCAGTGGAGTCTTTATCTCATGGCTGATATTGGTTAAAAATGCAGATTTTTCCTGGTTTGCTGAAAGTGTCTGTTGTCTGGTGACGGTTAACTCCGAGCTTTTCTGTTCCAGCAGTTTCTTTGATTCCTGTAGTTCTTTTGTTGTTTTTTTTATGGTCTTTTGAGCCTCCTGGTGTGATGACCTGATGGACTTCAGCATGCTGTTAACCCCTTTTTCAAGGGTTAACAGGGCCCCGGTTGAATGTGTTTTTATGGGTACATCCAGGTTGCCGTGTTCAATTTCACTAACGGCATTGGTCAGGGATGAAATGGCTTCTGTGATATGGCGGCTGACTCGTGTGCTCAGAAAAATGCTGCTAACGAGAATCAGCAGGGTAATTGACAGCGTCTGGAGAACGGCATCCCGTTTGTTTTTTTGTATGGTTTCATCGGATATTTCAATGATCACCCAGCCAATCACCGGTAATGTATTGTTATCGGTGTTTTCAGAATCAGCGACATCGGCGGTGTGTTGAATAATCGGCTGGCTGAAGATGCGTTTGTCTGTATCTTTTAAAGTACGGATCAGCGGCAGGTTGCGCCTGGCCCTGGATTTTTGTACCAGCGGGTTGCCCTGGTTATTGGTGACGGTAATGGAAACAACATCACTTTTTATAAATACAGATTCAACCAAAGGTGACAGAATTGCCATGTTTCCTGAAAGTACGCTGTACTCACTGGCGGATGCCAGATGCACAGCAAGGGCATTTCCTTTGTCAACAATGTTGCTTTCTATGTCATTGACTTGTTTTTGGATAAAATAACCGGAAAAAATAATGGAAACGACGGTAGTCGGAAGCACCGCGAGCAATAAGATACGAAAATTAATTGTCGGGGAGGTCATTTATACTCCATTACCGGTCTGGTTTTTTATGTCGCCGGATCAGCTCAGCGTGCTGGCTTGTGGATAACCCAGCGCCACCCACGAGTGTATTACACACGGCTGTTTATTTTTCGGTTCCGGGTTCATTCTATCAGGCCTGCCGCATGGGTTCTCCATCAGCCCCTTGAAAAACGGGCTTTTGCGTGTAGGGACACTTGATAAAACGGGCTAAATCGGTACATTAGATCTTCCAGATTATCACTCCTAAGGGCATTTTTATGAGTTTTCCCACTATTGAATCTTTCGTCGGCAACACGCCGCTAGTGCGTTTGCAGCGCCTGCCCGGCGAGTCCGGCAACACTCTTCTGGTTAAACTGGAAGGCAACAACCCTGCGGGCTCAGTGAAAGACCGGCCTGCACTGAGTATGATCCAGCATGCCGAGGCGCGGGGTGAGATCAAACCCGGCGATACATTGATCGAAGCCACCAGCGGCAATACCGGTATTGCCCTGGCCATGGCTGCGGCCATCAAAGGTTATCGCATGGTGCTGATTATGCCGGAGCATATGAGTGTGGAGCGGCGTGGCGTCATGAAAGCCTTTGGGGCGGAAATTGTGCTGGTGACCAAAGAACAAAGCATGGAAGGTGCACGGGATCTTGCCCAGCAGATGCAGAATGAAGGCAAGGGCAGGGTGCTGGACCAGTTTGCCAACCCGGATAATCCTCGGGCGCACTATGAAGGCACAGCCCCGGAAATCATGCGCGATACCGATGGCCGCATCACTCACTTTGTCAGCTCCATGGGCACGACAGGCACCATCATGGGTTGTTCACGCTATTTTAAGGAAGTCAAACCAGAAGTTGAGGTTGTTGGTGTGCAACCCACCGAAGGTGCATCCATTCCCGGTATCCGGCGCTGGCCCAAAGCATATTTGCCATCAATTTATGACGAAACCCGGGTGGACCGTATTATGGACATTTCACAGGAAGACGCCGAAAACACCACCCGCGCCCTGGCTGCACAGGAAGGCATTTTTGCCGGTGTGTCTTCCGGTGGCGCCGTTGCCGCCGCTTTGCAACTGTCACAGCAAGTGGAAAATGCAGTGATTGTGGTGATTATTTGTGACCGGGGTGACCGCTACTTGTCAACGGATGTGTTTCCAGCCTGATTGTTTCAAACCACCTTTACCTTTGTTTGCCCATAGTATCTGTTGTTCCGGCCTGCGCCGGGACAACAGATAAAGTTATTCACTGAATATTGTTTCGAGCCCCACATGCCCCGACGTCGCCGCAAAAAACTCCCCACCGAACCCGTTCAAGCCACTATTGAAAGCCTGTCCCATGACGGGCGTGGCATCAGCCACATCGACGGCAAGGTCACATTCATTTCCCGCGCGCTGCCCGGTGAAGAGGTGATGTTTCGTTATACCTCAAAACGTGGCAAATTCGATGAAGGTGATACCATCGAGGTGTTGCAAGCCGCGCCGCAGCGCATCGCACCGCGTTGCCCGCACTTTGGTGTATGTGGCGGTTGCAGTCTGCAACATTTGAGCCCGGCTGATCAGATTGCGGCAAAACAGGAACGCCTGCTGGAAAATCTGCAACACCTGGGTAAAGTCATCCCCGGTGACGTGCTGCCGCCATTGACTGCCGAGCCCTGGGGCTATCGCCGCAAGGCGCGCCTGGGAGTGAAATATATGCGCCGTGAGCAAGTGGTGCGTGTTGGTTTCCGGGAAAAACACAGCGCCTTTCTCACGGATGCCAAACAGTGTGATGTGTTGCACGAAGTCATTGCCTCCCGTTTAACTGCATTTGGTGAGCTGGTGAACCGGTTGTCTGTGCGCGACAAAATTCCGCAGATTGAAGTGGCCGTCGGCGACGCTCACACAGCGCTGGTGTTTCGTCACCTAGCGCCGCTCAGCGAAGATGACGAACAACAACTCTGTGTGTTTGGCGAGAAGCATCAGTTGGGTATTTTTGTACAACCCAAAGGCCCGAAAACCATTCGCCGCCTGTGGCCGGAAACAAATGATGGTTTCAGTCTCTGCTATGGATTGCCAGCATACGATGTCGAGATCCAGTTTCAGCCCACAGACTTTACCCAGGTCAACGCCGAACTGAACCGGGCCATGATAGACCGGGCCGTAACTTTGCTGGATGTGCAGGCAGAAGACCGCGTGCTGGATTTGTTTTGCGGACTGGGCAATTTTTCCCTGCCCCTGGCACGCAAGGCTGGTGCCGTGGTGGGTGTGGAAGGTGAAGCCAGCCTGGTGGAAAGGGCGCGCGAAAACGCACAAAATAACGGCCTCAGCAATGTGGCGTTTTACGCGGCTGACCTCAATGGAGACCTTGCCGCCGAGCCCTGGTACGGTGAGGGCTTTAACAAACTGTTACTGGACCCGCCACGCAGCGGTGCGCCCGTGGTCGTAGAAAAGCTTCCCCAACCTCTGCCGCAACGTATCGTCTATGTTTCCTGTGACCCGGCCACGCTGGCCCGTGACGCCGGCGTGTTGGTCGGTCAACACGGCTACACACTGGTGAGTGCCGGAGTCATGGACATGTTCCCGCACACCGCCCATGTGGAATCCATTGCCCTGTTCGAAAAAAACTGATTTTTGGTTAATTTTGCCATTCCCGTTTGTTCCCGCTTTTCGGGCAAGACAAACCGGGATTTGCTGCTATCTTATAACGTGCATGTGGTATGACAGCAACTATTCTGGTGTTTTTTTCTGAGGAAATAGCAGGAGGTACACATGGCCATTGGAATCACTCCGGTAGTGGGAAACTGGTACCAGGGCGCAGACCAGCTGAAGTTTGAAGTGGTGGCGCTGGATGAAGACGAAGGCGTCATTGAAATACAATATTTTGACGGCGAACTGGATGAAGTGGAGATTGATGTCTGGTCACAAATGAGGGTGGAGCAAATTTCACCCCCCGGAGACTGGACAGGCGTCTACGACGACCTTGAACGGGATGACCTGGACTACACCGATCTCAACCTGCGCCCGGAAACGTATACGTTTTCTGTAGAAGACCTTGAGCGCAAGGAATAAATTCAGCTGAATGCTTTGCTTTGCGTGTATCGTCGTACCTGACGCCGCACTCACCGTTGCAATAGCGCCGACTGCTCAAACTGGACACCATGCCAGCCCTGTCGCATGAACGTGCGAATATTCTCGTGGTTATTACCCTCGGGATTCTGCAACACATCTCCCCCTCTGCCAGGATAGTTATCGCCTCACTTGGTCATTGTAATCGAAGTTGGGGTGGGCGATTAAACAATAATGTGGCTGATATACGGGCAGATACGCACTGGCGGAAAAAATTCCTTTCTTTCCTCTGCATGTCTCGGGTGACCGGGCTAATGACGCCAGTCGGGATAACTTACCACCGTGGCTCGGGTTTACACACCGGCCGGTATCATAATTGGTGGGCGATGCTGGGTTCGAACCAGCGACCCCTGCCGTGTGAAGGCAGTGCTCTCCCGCTGAGCTAATCGCCCTTATTTCTGGAAAAAAGTGTTCTGGAAATGGTTTTCCGAAAAGAGGGCGCAGATTCTACGAGTTGAGCGCGGTCAGGTCAAATGTCCGATACAGCAGCAGGGCCGCCGCATCAAAACTTGAGGAAATGCAATGAATTAAGCGACCATGGTGAGTGCATGGACATGCGCCAACCGCATGGTGCTGGGCCAACAAGCGACAGATGACAAATTCAATGAGATTACGGCGATCCCCAAACTTCTAAAATTGTTGGCGTTAAAGGGATGCATCGTCAGCATTGACGCGATGGGCAGCATCTGCGAAGAACTGATCCGCCGTTTTTCAGAACAAAGCAATGAAACCGCCGGGGAACACTTCACCCCCCGTGAAGTGATCCGCCTGATAGTCAACCTGCCATTTCAGGAAGACACAGATGCGCGGAGCAAAAAAGGCACTATACGCAAACTGTATGACCCCGCCCGCGATACCGGCGGCATGATGATCAAAGGGCAAAATGCCAGGAATATTCATCCCGGCAACAGTTTCAGTGAAGACGGCCTGCCCGATGAAGAATTTGACTATATGCTGTCCAATCCCCCCTTTGGCGTGGAATGGAAAAAGGTGGAAAGCGAAGTTAAGGCCAAAGCCAATTAGGGTTATCGTGGGCGTTTTGGCGCAGGTCTGCCCCGTATATCAGTGATGGTTCATTGCTGTTTGTGCAGCACATGGTATCCAAGTTCAATAGCCTTAATGATACAGGAGGCGACAGTTCCCATCTGGCGGTGGAAACCAATAGTTTGGATTTCTCCTCGTTCCCACGGTCCCCCGTGGGAACGCATACCAAATATGCTTGACCGAATGGCAGTGAAGCACCAAACAGAACGACAAAATTGGCCACTCTTTTATTCTATTCGTCACCCATACCAAGTTCTTGGGCCTGCTTAGCCAGTTCATCAAATACGCCCGCTCAATCTGGGCGTTACTCTTTTCTTGAGTTGATTTAATAGAAATCAATGGTTTTTGTTTTCACCATGAATGAAGAAAAACATAATATGAATGAAAGTGACGTATTTCCCCAGCCCCAGCAATAAAAAAAGTGACTGGCAAAAATATAAGAAAACACTAAAATTATCGTGATTTATTGACGGTTAAAGTAATATTTGTGATTATCAAGGCTGGGGCGGCGGCTATAATGACATCTGTTCAAATAAGAGTTAATGATTGTGAATCGATAGTTTTTAGTTTTGGTTGTGCAGGTGAGCTTGGAGTTGGGGCTGGTAAAATCAAAAGACCTGATTAAGTCGCCTGCATGACCCTCTTAAACCTGTTTGTAAAATGCTAATATGCCCGTGTGTTGGACTCTGAGGGCCTGGATATGCCAACAGCATAAGCCAAAGATCTGTCACAGTATATCGGCAGCTATATCGCCCTGCCAGAGACATGGGCAGCCCACGGTACTAAATAATTTCTGAGGCTAACGCCAAGGGCTGTAGGCATCTGTTTACCGCTGCCTACAAACGCCTTAATTCAGATGGGTGACAGGTGGTTTCCAGAGAATAGAGTTTGAGAAAAATACCAGGCAAATATGCCTAAATATCATCCTAATATCAATATATCAGGGTAAATTGACAGGTTTTCAGTATTATCAGGCAAATATGCCTGATTCCTCGCGCAATACTGCCGGATAGCAGGGCAAATTTGCCTGATACTAATATAGTTATGCGACTCCAACCAGCAAATGAATTACGAGACCTATAGAAAAATAATAGAAGAGGGATCTTCACAACTGGATCAAAGAGAGAGGGTTGCTCTTTGTTTGATTTGTTGCACCAGATTAGCGCCACTGTATTCAGAATTTGCCAGAAAAGAGAAATGGGGGGATTCGTCTGTTTTAACAAAATGTCGTGAAACGGCAAATAACTGGTTGAAGGGTTCTACAGTTGATCTTACACAGCTTTCAAAAAAAACAATGGAAGTTATTCCTGATACAGAGGACTTTAGTTCTGTATCTGGATCGTATGCTCTCAGCGCAGGTGTTACACATGCATATTTGCTCGATCAAATTAAAAAGGACAAAGTTGAACCCATTATCAATGTACTTCAGCATTGCTACGACGTGGTAGATTTTTATGTTCACGAGATTCTTGATCCAGAATGTAAAGGAAACATTCCTGATTTTGAAATTGAGAACCACAATTTAATGGCTGCTGAAATCAAATGGCAATTAAGTCAACTTAATAAAATCAGAGGTAACCAAAACCTCCATAATTTAGTTGAGGAGCAGAATATTGAACCTATACTCAACATCGCATAACAATCAAATTCACCCGACGCAAAAACCGCGCGGGTGATTTGGACGTTATGCGTGAATGTGAATATGGATAGAGTAACTATTAAGCTGAGCAAGCTCGAAATTGCTAAGATCCAATTAAATCGCGCAATTATACTATTTCTGAGTGGGGAAGATTATGTCTCCGCTATTACACTGGCCGGCGCCAGTGAGGAAATATTAGGTAAATTGCTTAAAAATACTGGTTTAACAAATAGTCTAGAAGACTTAGTTGAGGAGTCTCAAGAGTATCAAGTTAAGGAGCATGGAGAAGCATCAAACAAAAAAGATATTGTTTCATTGGCTAACTATTATCGAGATAGACTAAAACATATCAATGACGGCAAAGATTTACTCTTTAGCGTAGATTATGAGGCTGCTTATTTAATCGATAGAGCTATCTCAAACTACTTTAAAATAACAGGGGATGAAACACGCGAAATGATTTCATTTCGAGAGTTGGATTATTTCGGAGAGTGAAAAAGCCACGCATAACAAGGCACTTCAACTCGGACAGTCCTCCGCGTCGCTTGCTTTGTGCGGCCATTCCGCTTCGCTCCATTATCGCACAAAGCAAGCGCCACTCCGGCCTGCCGGTTAAGTGCGGCGTTAG
>DROS01000106.1 GCA_011321815.1 Gammaproteobacteria bacterium | reverse complement strand
GCGCCCGAAGGGTTGGCCTGTCAGCGCCCATGGCGGCGTTGCTCCTCTTGCAAAGGACGACGGCCATTCGCTGCGAGGAGCGTCTTGCCCTGAACGCTGACAGACCAACTGAATCCCAATTTATCACCTTGAAAGAGTACTAGTGCTGCGGGGTAGTGTTTTGGTGCCGGACTGGAAAATATTAGTAAAATCTAATATTCTGCGGTCCGTATTATTGATTCAGGTTCAAGGGTGTGACGATATCCATGTTTAGCCGTATCCAGGAAATTGATTCCTCCGAGCTGGTCCGCTGGGTGGAGGATGAAAATCATCAGTTACGTATTATTGATGTGCGTGAAATGCCGGAAATTGCGCAGGGCATTATGCCAAAGGCGGAGCCATTGCCACTGGCAATCCTGCCGGCACGGCTCAGTGATTTTGCAGCGGGTGAAACACTGGTGATTATCTGCCGCAGCGGAGCCCGTTCGGCACAGGCCTGTCTGTTTCTCCAGCAACAGGGCTTTGATAATGTCTATAATCTGCGTGGCGGTATGATCGCCTGGGCGCATAATGATTTGCCCATCGTACGCCCGTAAGCGAGCGTACTCGTTTCCCCCGGTAATTTTTCCATCCCGGACAAGACGGGATTTTCGTATAATAAGACACGTACGCCGCATTTTGGCGATTGATGATGCATTAATTACCGGCCTGTTTATGGCCGCTAACCAACAGGTGGGATCATGGCAGGAAAACGTTTTTCACTTGAGGTTCAACCTCACGTTCCGGAGCGCCTGAATCGTCTCAACGAATTGGCGAATGATCTCCTGTACAGTTGGGACCGTCAGGTGCGAGGGTTGTTTTATCACCTGGATTCGACGCTTTGGTCGGAGTGCCGTCATAGTCCCAAGGTTTTTATGCGTCGTATTTCCCAGGCGCGGCTGGAGCAGGTGGTCGAAGACCGTATCTTCATGGAAGATTACGAACGTGTACTGTCTGCTTATGATATCTACCATCAGAAAAACCGGCACCCCAGTGTTTCCAGCTTGTTGGATAATGAACAGGATCTGGTCGCCTATTTTTGCGCCGAATTCGGTTTGCATGAAAGTGTACCGATTTATTCGGGAGGATTGGGAATACTGGCGGGAGACCATTGTAAGGCGGCCAGTGATCTCGGGCTGCCTTTTGTCGCGGTTGGCTTGCTCTATCGTCAGGGCTATTTTACCCAGACCATTGACGGTCAGGGTAATCAGATCGCTCATTACACCCCGGCCAATTTTGATGACCTGCCCATCGTGTTGGCAAAAGATGGCGAGGGCAGGGACCTGTACGTGGAAGTCAGGCTGCCAGGGCGCACGCTAAAGCTTAAAGTCTGGGAAGCCAAGGCGGGTCATATCACCCTTTATCTGTTGGACAGTGATGTAACAGAAAATGAAGAAGAAGACCGCCTGATTACCCGCCAACTGTATGGCGGCGATATCAATACCCGTATTCAGCAGGAAATCGTGCTGGGTATTGGCGGAGTGCGCGCGCTGCGTGCATTGGGTCTGCGGCCGAGTGCCTGGCACATCAACGAAGGACATGCCGCTTTCCAGATTCTGGAGCGATGCCGGGAACATACGCTGGATGCCATGGATTTCAGCGCGGCTTTGGAACTGGTGGCCGCGAATACGGTATTCACCACGCACACTCCTGTACCGGCTGGCCACGACATTTTTGATCACCACCAGTTCAGCAGTTATTTCAAAAATTTCGTCAACGATTTGCACGAGCCGCTGGAGCGTATTCTTGCACTGGGTGACAGCCCCGATAACCCCGGTGGTTTTAATATGACAGCGCTTGCCCTGCGTGGCTCGCGTTTTCATAACGGGGTCAGCCGTATTCACGGCACGGTGGCCTCTCAAAACGAAGGCTATGTCTGGCCGCAAATTCCACATCAGGAAAACCCCATTCAGTACGTCACCAATGGTGTCCATCTGGGGACTTTTCTGGCACGTGAGTGGATCAATCTGTTTGATATGACCTTTGACCGCAGCTGGCGCAATGAGCAATTGAACGAAGACTACTGGCAGCGCATTGATGAAATACCGGACCAGTCTTACTGGAGTATTCGTCAGACCCTGAAGTCGCGCCTGTTCACTGATGTGCGCGAGCGCGTCACCCTGCAACTGGAGCGTAATGGTTGTGGTGAATTTCATATCCAACGCCTGACCAGCCACGTCTCTGAACACCAAACCGATATTCTGACCCTGGGTTTTGCCCGGCGCTTTGCCACTTACAAACGGGCAACCCTGTTATTTTCTGACCCGGAGCGCCTGGCGCGTTTGCTCAATAACCCGGATCGTCCCGTGGTGATTCTGTTTGCCGGCAAGGCTCATCCCAATGACCACCCTGGCCAGGAACTGATTCGTGCCATCCATCATTTTTCCCGGCGTCCGGAATTTGAAGGCAAGATTATTCTACTGGAAGGCTACGACCTGGCGCTGGCCCGAAAACTGGTGAGTGGTGTGGATGTCTGGGTCAACAACCCGGAGTATCCCATGGAAGCCAGTGGCACCTCCGGCGAAAAGGCCGGGCTTAATGGTGTGCTTAATCTCAGTGTACTGGATGGTTGGTGGGGCGAAGGTTATAACGGTGACAACGGCTGGGGGATTGTGCCACACGGAGAAGATTACGATGCGGACTTCCGCAACCGTGAAGAAGGAGAGGCGCTGTTAGATATTTTGGAACGCGATATCATCCCCACCTATTATGCCCGCAATGGTTTCGGTTATTCGGAAGAATGGGTGCGACTGTCAAAAAACTCCATGAAGTCCATTTTACCGCATTTTAATTCACAGCGCATGGTCATGGACTATGTGGAAAAATTTTATGGCCCGGCCAGTCGGCAACATCGCAAACTGCAAAGAGACCAGTCCAACCCGGCACGGGAGCTGGCTGCCTGGAAACAGAAGATCAGCGAACGCTGGTCCGAAGTCAGCCTGAAGCGTATTGACAGTGCGCCAGAACAACTTATGCATGGTGACACCTTGAAGATTCAGGTGAGCGTTTTTCTGGACGGGTTGGAGTCCAGCGATATTGTGGTGGAATGCCTGGTGGGCACGACCACGGTTCACGAGGAATTCGTCGTGCAAATGCGCATTCCGTTGCAACCCGATGGCGAAAAGGTCGACAAGCGCCAAGTCTTTACCTTGGATCTGGCGCCGGTATTGTCAGGTTTACAACACTATAAAATTCGCGCCTATCCGTACCATGCTTTGCAAGCGCACGCTTTTGAAACCGGGTATATGATCTGGCTTTGACGTGACTTGGCTTTTTAATAGCGCGAGAGATGCGGGAGCCAAAAAATAAACTTTTTTCGGTTATGTTACTGAGACAGCCGGGGATACAAGAATAACTTTTTGTACTCGGTCACTTTCACTGTTGCGATATCTTTATGTGTTGGATTAATAAATACATTATTCTACTCGGGAAGAATAACCGAATCGTCGGGACAGGCTAACGCCTGACGCATCGCGGTGAAATAACACAAGACAACAAACAAAAAAACCCATGCGCTTACGCAACATCGTCGTCAAAGATAATTTCGGCCACCTCTACCGCCTGCACCTCCCGCACGAAGCCCCGGTTCACTGGCTCGTTAACCCCCAAAACCTACGGGACGAAGTCGCAGCGCACACCTTCGTCTGGCGACGTCTGCGATGGGTGGACGACGAACAATGGCTACGCATCCTGCACAGCACAGACATCCCCCCCAACCGGCATCTGGACCGGATTGCACTGCGCGAAGCGGTGATCAAATTAGTGATGCAAGGCATCATCAAGGTCTACCCCCTTCACCTCAACGCCCTTGATCAACAGGACCATTATCTGCTCATTGACACACCGGACGGCCGACAGCACCACTTCATCCCCAGCAGCCTGTTAGCCGTAAAAACACTCCCCGATGTCAGATTCTTCAACAGCGAACCCGACTCAGCTATACAGTTTGT
>DROS01000105.1 GCA_011321815.1 Gammaproteobacteria bacterium | reverse complement strand
GGCCAACCCTTCGGGCGCTCCTGTGGTGTTCCGCTGCGGCGTTGCAGTGCTTGACAAGGGAACAACCATTGCCTGCGCACTGCGCCTTGCCGCGAAACACCACAGGAACGCTGAATCCCAATTTATTACCTTGAAAGAGTACTAGCCTGGATTCTGCCGCAAAAGCGGATTTTCTGACGGTATCAAAAAAATCGACATCCCAGGTGTCTGAAGATGAAACACCCACAGGCCCCGGATGGTCAACAGGGCGTGCGATCAGGCCCGGGTTTCAATCACTACGGGTATATTACCTGCCGTTCAGATAATCCATCGCGCAGATACGTTGCCCGGAGATCCCGGATTCCATCAGGTGCAAATAGGCAGGGATCACTGTTTCGGCGTCGGGCAGGGTGCCGGGGTCTTCACCGGGATAAGCAAGGGCGCGTAACCGGCTGCGTACCGGGCCGGGGTCAATGCTGTTGACGCGCACGGCGGTATTGGCCTCCAGCTCATCCGCCAGCGTTTGAGCCAGGTTTTCAATGCCCGCCTGGGCAACGCCGTAGGCACCCCAGTAAGCACGACCTTTTTGGCCGACCGCACTGGTGCTAAAAAGAATCGTGGCCTCCGCTGCGGCTTTCAATAAAGGAAGACAGGCACGGGTCAGTAACATGGGTGCAGTCAGATTGACTTGTAATACCCGTGACCACAACGCGGCGTTGAAATGTTCCATGGGGGTGAGGCTGCCGAGGGTGGCGGCTGTATGTAACAAACCATCCAGCCGGCCAAACGCCTGCCGGATCATGCTGGTGACCTGTTGGAAATCCGCCAGTGTCGTGGTTGCAAAATCCAGGGGACAAATGGCGGGTTGTGTGTGGCCGGCGGCGACAATGGCGTCATAGGTTTTTTCCAGGGGAGCGAGGCTGCGGCCCATCAGCACAACACTGGCTCCCTGGGCAGCAAGGGCCTTGGCTGCGGCGCCGCCAATGGCGCCACCGGCACCGGTGACAAGAATCACCCGTGATGCAAAAAATCCAGGCTTGGTTGTGTCCATGTTTTTTCTGTTACTGGCGTCGTTGCCGCTGATGGGCGGCAATAATCTGCTGCGCACTGTAGCGCCCGCTGCGCACCGCACCTTCGAGGGTGGCGGGCAGGTGGGTGTTGGTGTAATCACCCGCCAGCCACAAACCCTGCACGGCAGTTTCCGCGTTGGGGCGATACTGGTTGACGTTCACTGTGCTGGCGAAGGTGGCGCGTTTTTCCCGAATCACCTGTTGTGATTGAGGTGCTGGCCATTGCGGGTATTGTGTTGCAATCTCTGCGGCGACCTGTGCGCAGAGTTTTTGATTATCCCATTGCAGGTGTTCTCCATCGCCACTAATGACCACGGCCATCAATCCATGCTGGCCATAAAGGCCCCGATCAAAAATCCACTGGCTCACCGTACCCAATGATCCGCGTAACCAGCGACCGAGGCGCACGGTTTTATCAAACTGCAAATAGACTGTGCAGATGGGGCGGTCTTGCAGTTGGGTTATTTGTTCACACGTTTCTTGCAATACGGTATGTGGGCTTAACAAACGCTGAGTGGTTGTATGTGGAGTGGCCAAAATTACTTCGGTCGTGGCGATACTGGCGTTATCGAGGGTGACTCCCGTAATGGTTCCATTTTCGATGCACAATGTGCTGACACGTTGCCCCAAACGCACACTGCCTTTGTGTCTCTCGATGTAATCTGCTGCTGGTTTTGGTAAAACTGAACCGAGGTTGGTGCGGGTCAGCAATAAATCAGAATCACTGCGAGCATGGTTGAAGCTGTCGCCCAGAGTGCGCAGAAAAATTTGTGCCGAAGCTTCATGCAGGTGTGTGTTTAATGCGCCGATGCACAGTGGTTCCCACAGGGCGTGAATAAGCGCCGGGGATTGCTGATGTTTTGCCAAAAAATCAGCAACGCTACAATCGTTGTCAATAACAAACTTGATTTTTTCCAGCCGTCGGGCAAAGCGCAGGGCAGAAAGTCTGTCCCGCAGTGCCAGGCCTTTCAGGGTTAACAGCGCCCAGGCGAGATGAAACGGCGCCGGTAATCTGGGGGTGTTCAGTGAAACCGATTTTTTTTCGGGGCGATACCATTGTAAAGACAGCGGCTTTCGTTGTAGTACATCGCTTTCGTTGACATCAATTTTGCGTAACAGGTCGAGCGTGGATTCATAAGCGCCTAACAGCATATGTTGGCCGTTATCCACATGTAATTCTTCAATGTTCACGCTGCGCGCCCGTCCCCCCAACTGCTTGGCGGACTCCAGCAAAATCACTGGGATATCATGGCGCGCCAGTTCTACCGCGGCGGCGATGCCTGCCCAGCCGCCACCGATCACAACAACCGGTTTTGTTTCAGCGTCGGGTTTCATCGGGTTGCAAGGAACTTTTTGTGGCGGCGTTTTTCGGTGCGCGCGGTACGCCAGGCAATCCAGAGTTTTTTCAGCGGGCTGCTGGAAATGCGCCGTGACAGTACCTGACAACTGTCCTGCTGGATGGTGGTCAGGGTGGTCTGGTAAATACTGGCCATAATCAAGCCGGTGCGTTGCGCATAACGGTCAGCCTCCGGCAGCAGGGCAAAGGCTTTGTCATAACAGCTTTGCGCCCGCTGTGCCTGGAAATCGAGTAATTTTTTCATGTTATCCGTACAGCGGCTTTCGAGAATGTCCTGTTCGCTGACGCCAAACCTTTCCAGTTCGTCCAACGGCAAGTAGATACGCCCGCGCTCGGCATCTTCTTTTACATCCCGTAGAATATTGGTGAGCTGGAAGGCAAGCCCGAGATTGTGGGCGTAGTCCAGGGTGGTGTGGTCCTCGAAACCAAAGATTTCTGCGGCCATCAGTCCCACCACGCTGGCGACGCGATAACAGTACAGGTTCAGTTCCGCAAACGTGTTGTAGCGGGTTTGTTGTAAGTCCATTTCCATGCCATCAATGATTTCGATGAAATGTTCCTTGGGCAGATTGAAGTGGGTGATGCTGGTGGTCAATGCCTGACAGACGGGATGGTTGGGCTTGCCATCAAAGGTGCCGAAGATTTCCGCCCGCCACCAATTGAGCTTGCTGCGGGCGAGATCGGCATCGCTGCATTCGTCCACCACGTCATCCACCTCACGACAAAAGGCGTACAGGGCGGTAATGGCCTTGCGTTGCGCCTCGGGCAAAAACAAAAAGCTGTAATAGAAGCTGGAACCGCTTTTGGCGGTTTTGTCCTGGCAATATTCGTCAGGGGTCATAAGAAAACACTTGAGGTGGTGGGCGGTAACATGTTTTGCCGTATTATACGCAGCAAATGCTCAAACTAATATAAGAAGGAACCACAATGCAAAGTCTGTGGAACGAAGAAACAGCAGTTTCATTTGCGGAAAACCCCCTTGAAATGCGTGTATACAGCTCCCGGTTACTGGGCCGCGAGCCATCACTGGTGTTGCACGGTGGCGGTAACACCTCGGTGAAGGCGGAGGTGGCGGACCTGTTTGGTGACGATAAACCGATATTATATGTGAAGGGCAGTGGCTGGGATCTGGCCACCATTGAAGCGCCGGGGTTTGCGCCGGTATGCCTTGAAACCCTGAAGCGCATGGCGGAATTACCCGGGTTGTCTGATCCGGACATGGTGAGCGCCCAGCGTGCGGCCATGAGCGATCCTTATGCGCCGAATCCTTCTGTCGAAGCCATTTTGCATGCCATTATCCCTTTCAAATTTGTAGATCATACCCACGCCGATGCCGTGGTGACACTCACCAATTCGCCGGACGGTGAGACACGTATTCGTGAGCTGTATGGCAACCGGGTATTGGTGGTGCCGTACACCATGCCGGGGTTTGTGCTGGCAAAAGTGATCCGTGAACTGACGCGCGACGTGGACTGGTCACAGCTTGACGGTATGGTGTTGATGAATCATGGCGTGTTCAGTTTTGCCGACGATGCCCGTGTCAGTTATGAGCGCATGATAACGCTGGTGACCATGGCCGAGGATGCCCTGGTAAAAGCAAAGGCCAGCGTAGCGAGCGCGATGCCCGAATCACCGGTTCCGCATGATGCACTTGTGCTGCAACAGCTGGCGGATATCCGTCGCGCCGTATCGCGTGCCCGTGGTGTGCCCGGAACCTTGCGATGGGATGCTTCCCCCGAAGCAGTGGGCTTTGCAAATTTGCCCAACGTGGCGGACATTGCCACTCGCGGCCCACTGACCCCCGACCATGTGATCCGCACCAAACGTGTACCGTTGATCCTCGATACAGAGCCAGACGTGGCCGTGCGTGCTTATGGCGATGAATATCGTGCTTATTTTTCCCGCAATGCTTCCAGCGATCTCACCTGTCTTGATCCTGCGCCGCGTTGGGCCGTATGGCCGGGGCAAGGCGTGCTGGCTTTTGGCGGCAGTGTCAAAGACGCCGCTATTATTGGGGACATTGCCGCCCACACCCTGCGCGCCATTCAGCAGGCCGAATGTCTGGGCGGTTGGCAGGCATTGCCGGAAAAAGATATTTTTGAGGTGGAATACTGGGATCTGGAACAGGCCAAATTGCGCAAAGCAGGCGCCCCCGCCACTTTTGCGGGAAAAATCGCCCTGGTGACGGGGGCGGCCAGCGGCATCGGCCGTGCCTGTGCCAAAGCATTGCACAAGCAGGGTGCTGCGGTACTGGCGCTGGATATTGATCCGGCGGTGGAAGCACAGTTTACGGCAGCAGACCTGGTGGGGTGGCAGTGTGATGTGACAGATGCGCAGGCTTTGCAGGCGGCCGTGGATGAAACGGTACGCCGTTTTGGCGGGCTGGATATCGTCATCAGTAATGCCGGCACCTTTCCGTCCAACAGCCGCATTGATGAAATGGACAGCACCGTGTGGGAGCGCAGCCTGCAAATCAACCTCAGCAGTCACGAGCAACTGTTGCAGTGCTGCATTCCTTATCTGGAGCGCGGCATTGACCCGGCAGTGGTCTTCATGGCCTCAAAAAATGTGACCGCACCGGGGCCGGGGGCGGCGGCTTATTCAGTGGCAAAAGCAGGGCTGACACAACTGGCGCGGGTCGCCGCATTGGAACTGGGACCCAAAGGCATTCGTGTTAATGTGCTGCACCCGGATGCAGTGTTCGACACCGCCATCTGGACTGACGAGGTGCTGGAAAATCGCGCCCGCCATTATGGAATGAGTGTGCAGGAATACAAAACCAAAAACCTGCTCAGAGTAGAGATTGATTCACAAGATGTTGCCGCCCTGGCCTGTGCCCTGGCCGGCCCGTTGTTTGCCAAAACCACTGGCGCACAAATCCCCATTGATGGTGGTAATGACCGGGTGATTTAATGCGCATTAAGCGCTGGATTTAAGCGATAAAATCAGTGTTCTGATGTTTAAAATCTAACGCAAAGGCGCGGGACGCAAAGTTTGTACTGGTTTTCTTGCACCCTCTGCGTCTCCGCGCCTTTGCATTGTTTTTCTGGTTTTTGACTGGTGGGGTATTTTTAGTCATTACATTCACATTTCAGGTTTCGTATTTGGAATACAGGAAAATCTACAAAGACCGTAAAAACATCCATAACCAGTCGCGTTTGTTTAAGCGGGGCCGTGAAAACAGGTTTCCCTGCTGGCGTTCCAACAGCTCCAGCACACGCAGTCCACCGTTGATCATCAACCGCAACTGAAAACCAAAGCGGCCGGTCACAGCACGTCCGAGCGGTTTTCCGAATAACATTTTTTCGCGCGCATACGTTATTTGTTGTTGGAGTAATTGTGCAAAAGCATCGTCGCTGCGTTGCGTGCGGAAATGTTCTTCACTGACCCCGAATCGTTGCAAATCGGCCTGCGGCAGATAAATGCGATTATTTTCCACAAAATCCTGCTCAATATCCTGCAAAAAATTGATTAATTGCAAAGCACTGCAAACGGCGTCAGAACGTTCAAGATTTTCCGCCGTGGCGGCATTCATTAAATGCAGCAGCAGACGGCCCACAGGATTAGCAGAATAACGGCAGTAGTCCCACACGTCGTCAATATTGGTAAAACGGGTTTTGTTGACATCACACCGAAAGGCCGTGATCAAATCATGAAACAGTGGTAACGGTAAATGGTGTTTTTCGATGACATCAGCGAGAGCGATAAAAATGGGGTTATCAATAGTCTCACCATTGGCGATGGCATCTAAATGGTCATCATATTGCTGGAGTTTTGTGAGCCGGGTCCCGGCATCCCAATCACCTTCGTCGGCAAAATCATCGGCAGTGCGTGCGAAGGCGTAAATTACACTGATGGGTTGGCGCAGGCGTTTGGGTAAAATGAACGACGCCACGGGAAAATTTTCATAGTGGCTTCGCACCATTTGCCGGCAATAGGCGTAAGCATCGGTGATTTGCTGAGAGGAGTGCACAGTGGTTTGTGGAATGTCCGCAGTTTGAGAGACGTTGTCGGTTGTCATATTACGTGATAGTCATTTAATGCTGGTGCAGAGGGGACCCTTCTGAAATGGAAGACAAAAGTACCACAAAACAGTGTCTGGTGAGCATTCTTTTCAGCCTCTGGTAACGGGGCCGGGGTAAAGCTGAATGTACTGGAAGTGCCTTCGCAAACGAAAAACACATTTCAGTCACCAGTATTGTCGAACTGGTATACTGTGGGTGGAGGTTATGAGTCCGGTGCGTTACGGCCAGATGTGTTGTTATTGATTTACGCGCATGCAGCATACTGGTACTTTTAAACATATTGTTCCATATTTTTTTAGGAGCCTGTTGTGCCAATCAAACCCGCCAAGTTGACTTTACCAGGGCTTGCGAGGGTTTTTCCACGTACCCGTTTATTCAAAAAACTTGATGATCTTCGCCAGTTTCCCGTTGTGTGGATTGCTGCCCCGGGTGGGGCCGGGAAAACCACATTGGTGGCCAGTTATCTGCAAGCAAAAAATATTACTCCTCTTTGGTATCAGGTTGATCAGGGAGACAGTGATATTGCCTCCTTTTTTTATTATCTGGGCGAGGGACTTAAACAACTAAACCGGTCACGCAAACGGTTGTTACCGTTGTTAACACCTGACAGTCAATTTGGTATACCGACGTTTTCCCGTAATTTTTTCAGAAAACTGTTTGAAAAAATGAAGGCCCCCGGGGTTTTGGTGCTGGACAATTTTGAGTGGGTTAATGATGACGAGGCATTTAATCAGGTTCTGCTACAGGGGCTGGACGAAATACCACCGGGCTGCCAAGTCATTATTATCGGGCGGGCGCTTCCCTCAGCTCACTATGCCGGAATGTTTGCCAAAGAACAGTTGGTGAAAATAGGCTGGGATGAATTGCAACTGACGGAAAAAGAAAGCATCGGCGTAATCAACCGGCTACATATGACAGATGCCTATCCCGATAAAATGGTTGCCCTGTTGCACAAAACTGCACAGGGCTGGGTTTCCGGTCTGGTGTTGTTGAATCAGTTTTACAGATCAAATGAGCCGTTTGATATGGGGGCGGTAGCTTCCGATGAAGCCGGTGAATATTTCGTACAACAGGCTTTCTTTGATTATTTCACCTGTGAAATATTTAATCGCCTACCGGATGACACACAAAAATTTTTATTAAAAACAGTTTGGCTGTCCTCCATAACGGTGAATGCGGCTAGAAAACTGACTGGTATTTATGCAGCAAAAAAAATACTGGCTGATTTGGAACAACGACAGATATTTACGGTGCGGCGCGGGTTTTTAAAACCGGTTTATACTTTTCATCCCTTGTTTAGTGATTTTCTGAAAACGCAGGCGCAGGAAAGGTTTTCCCGGAAAGAATTGGATGTGCTTAAAAACAAGGCTGCACAGATGCTGCTGGATGAGAAGGAAATCGAAGAGGCTGCCAGTCTGTTTGGCCAGACACATAACTGGCAGGCATTGGAGCAGTTAATCCATACTCATGCGCCGGCATATTCAGAGCAGGGCCGTTTCCGGGTATTGCAGGGCTGGATTGATCAGCTTCCCGCATCACAGCGAAACGCCTGGACAATATATTGGCATGGCAATATCAAGGTGATGTTTGAGCCTCTTGTTGCGAAAGATTATTTTGAAGAATCCTATCATTTATTTAAAACAGCAAACAATGTGCGCGGTACATATTTAAGTTGGTTAGGCATTATGGACAGCCTTTTTTTTGCCCATGATTCCTGCGAAGACGTACCGAAATGGATTGATGAATTAGCGCTTATCCGCAAGCGGCACCCCCGGTATCCAAGTCTGGAAATCAAAGGAAGAGTTACTTTTAGCGCTTTTATTACACAATTGATGGGTTGCCCACAACGTACTTCGTTTGATCTCTGGCGGCAAAAAGCCGAGCGCATGCAGCGTTTTATTCCTGATGCCTCCATTCGTTGTCTGACGGGTTCGCAGCTGGCGATGTATTACACGTTTTATGGGCAAACCGCGAAACTTAAGGTGCTGGCAAAATCATTGATCAAGCCAGCAGGTTCCAGCAAGGTTATGCCCATTGCACGTATTCTGGCGTACTGGGTAGAGATCAACAAAGGCTGGGTATCCGGTGAGGTTGTTGAAACAGAATCTGTTATAAATGCCGCCCTGAAAATCAGCGAAGACAGTGGCGTATATGTGACACAATTGTGGTTGTTGTCGGCCATTGTGATGCATTACCTGGCCAGACAAAATGTTTCCGCAGCAGAAAAATTTCTGGAGCAGCTTCAGACGTTTGTGCACCACGCTCATCGTGGTGAACTGATTCACTATCACTATCTGGCGGGTTGGCTGGCTTATTTAAAAGGAGACCTGAAGCAGGCTTATGAGCACAGCGCAACGGCATGTAAAAACATCATTGAACTGCATACGCCATATCTGGAGCTGGTAGCTCACTGTGCTTACAGTTTTGTGTTGATTGAAATGGCGCGTTTTGAAGAGGCCAGGCAGCAGATCGAAAAAAACAGAAAGCTGGCGATGGAGTTGAAAAGTGACAGCATGGGGGTGTTTTATCTGGGTATGCTGGCGGCGTGGGCGGCCTGTAAACAGCAACAGCCTGAACGTGCATTACCCCATTTGCATGAGGCATTTTCCTATGCCCGGAAAGTGGAGTTGATTGGCATGCCCTGGCATGTGCCCGCCATGCTGGCCCCGTTATGCGCACTTGCGTTGGAAAATAATATTGAGCCGGACTATGTGCGCACGTTTATCCGCAAGAATGCATTGTCGATACCGGTTGATGCACTTTACCTGTCAGACTGGCCAATGCCGGTGCGCATTTATACCCTGGGTCGTTTCAGCCTGGTGGTGAACGATGAAGTCGTTGCTCAACATAACAATTCGTACCATAAACCCTGTGAGTTGCTTTGTGCCCTGATTGCCTTTGGTGGGCGCGATGTCAATGACAGCAGGCTTGAAGAGGCTTTATGGCCCGAAGCGGAAGGTGATGCAGCACATCGTGCGCTGATTACAAACCTGCAACGGCTGCGGCGCTTGTTGGGGATTGCCGGGGCAGTTCAATATAGTGATGGCAAGCTCACTCTGGATGCCCGTTATTGCTGGGTTGATATCTGGGCCTTTGAGCGCGGCCTGACGGTTAACAGCCTTGCGTCGCTTACACGAACTTTGTCGCTTTATCAGAGGGATTTTTTGCACAGTGAAGGCGATTCATTATGGTTGTTGCCGGCAAGAGAACGTTTGCGCCGCAAATATTTACAGACGCTCGAAAAGCTGGGCGGGTTGCTGGCTGACAATGGCCAGTGGCAGGATGTCATTGTCTGGTATAACCGTGGCCTGCTCATTGATACGGCTTACGAGGCTTTTTATCAGGGGTTGATGCGCGCACATCACGCGCTGGGAAAAACCAGTGAAGCCGTTAAAGTATACCGGGAATGCCAGCAAAAACTACAAGCCGAACTGGGGATTAGCCCTTCTCCCCAGACGGCCACACTGTTTGCATCGCTGTCTGCATATTCCAGCCCATCATGAACTGTTATTCGGGAAATCATAAGAAGATGCCTCCAGGGTAAGTATAACCCGTTGATTGGTAATGCCTTATTTCAAGAGTACGAAGATGTGAGCAAACGCGAACAAGTGCTCGATATTTGCCCATTAACCACAGAAGAAATGCTGGAATTACTTCATTCCTTCTACAGCGTTTGTCGTTGGGCTCCAATCTACTATTTATGGCGTCCCAATATTATTGATGAAGGTGATAATTTTTTAATTGAGATTGCTCTCGCAGGTAATGCCACACACATCATCACTAATAACATTCGTGATCTATTAAGTGCTGAATTGAAATTTCCTAACTTAAAAATCTTAACCCCTGAAACAATATTGCAAGGTGAATGATATGGCAACTTTAACTGTCCGGATACCTGATGATAAACACAGCCGCTTAAAAGCCTTAGCGCAACATCGGCATGTAAGCGTAAACAAATTAATTGAAGAACTTTCAACACAAGCTCTTGCTGAATTTGATAGTGAAGTACGATTTCGTGCTCTAGCGGCAAGTGGGAACATCAACAAAGGTCTAAAATCACTTGATAAACTAGGAGCCTGTCGGACTTAGGAAGAATCTACTGCGACGATGGGAAATCGGCCCATTTTCCCGATCATTTTCGTTAAATAGGCTCACTATTCGCCTCAAATGATCGAAAAAATGGACTCGATTTCCCATAGTCTCGCTACGATTCCCTAAGTCCGACAGACTCCTAGACGCTCATTTTTCTGAAGGCGCATAACGCTCTCATCAGCCGCTGGCAAAAGTGGCTGGATGAGCTTGTTAGGCGATAGTTAAAAAAGTAGTTTACTCATTGTGGATGAAAGCCATCGCACAACCGGTGAAAATTACCTCGCCCATGTTACCGCCATGTTACCGGTGTTTGGCATACTGCATATTGTCTGCTGACGGTGATTTGGCGCCGTCGGATTTCGCATATTCTGTGGGACAACGTGTATTTACAGAGGCCCAAGTTATATGCGATGCCACTGATGTTCACAATATCGAGCCCATAAATTTACGAATAACGGCTCGAAAATGGGAGTAAGCAATGAAAATTAAAATTTACAGCCTTGTCATTCTTCTTTTCAGTTTATTGCTGATATCCGGTTGTGGGGGTGGTAATGCCAGTGATCCGGATACCATCACCGACAGAGAGGAAGAGGCTTTTGGTTTTGGTGGGATAAAACAGGATGGCCAACCTGCAACGGGAGTCCGTCCGGTGTTGTTGATTATGGAGAACGATTCCCGCTTTGCCCCCGCCAGTCATGACATCAGTTATTTTGACAGCCTCTTTTTCGGTCCTGGGGATAAGACGCTGGTGGATTATTTTAGTGAAATGTCCAATGGGTTGTTTACCTGGAGACGGGCGGGGGTGATTGGCCCCATCAGTTATACAATGCCTGCCGATATCATCGCAGATCTGGCGTTTGTGGACAGCGATGAGGATGTCCAGGCTGAGATACGGGCCAGAGGCGATCGTAAAAATGTGACGCGGATTCTTCAGGCTGCAATCGACTCGGGCTTTGATTTTTCACCATACGATACTAATGGTGATAACGTGATCTGGCAGAGCGAGCTGGTTGTCGCCAGGGTGGTCAATGACGATAGTCAGGGAGGATCATTGCGCGGCGGGCTTGCGACCTGTCCTGTTCAGGCGCGGGCAGGACAACCTGATCTTGAAGTGTGTGTCGGCGTCATTTTACTGGGTGAACATGTTGGCATAGCCACCATTGGTCATGAACTGGCTCATGCGATTGGCAGGGGAATGGATGAATTATACGGTTCTGCGGGCTTAAGCCAGAATTATACCCTGATGGGGGCAACCATCATTGGTGGAGACGATGACCGGCAGGTTTTTCATCTGGACCCTCACTTCAAGATGCGGCTTGGGTGGATGCAGCCAAGGGTTTCCACTCTGGTTCAACCGACATCGGGTTATGAGGGACGATTTGGTTCGTGTACTCAGATAGCCCCTGCTCAGTCAAATTTGGGAGGAGCGGGTACGTACAACCCGATGATTCTTTATGATGTGGTGCGTGGCAGCAACGAGTATCTGATGCTCGACTACCGCAACCCCGACATGGGGGGCTATGATGCCGATGTGCCAAGCAAAGGGCTGGGTATCTGGTATGTAAAAACCAACGATGACCACTCACTGCAAAGAATAACACCGGGACTCAGTGGTTGTTGTGATGATGCCACCAACTTTCTGCTGTTCTCGCCGGATGGCGCCCGTGGCAGCGGAGCGGGGCGACAGCTCTGGAATAACAGCGACGGGATTTTTACCCTCAATTGGACTGCCGATAATTCACCCACCAATGTCTACTTCGGCGTCAGCCCTCAGCCCCTGCCTAACAGCATATTTGAGGTTGAATGGGCAACCGGTGGACAGTTGATTCCCAGAGTCGAAGAAGGTCAGTTGAGTGTTACGGCTGTTCACGGAGGTCTTGTTTCCATAACGGGTGTGCTGGGTGTCGAAGATTTTGGTACCCGAACAGTGGGGCTGACTTCTGACGGATCGGATTTTTACCCGATGGATGTGCAGTCATGGCGCTGCAACGAAATCACCGCCCGGGTGCCGGCAGGAGTCCCGGCGGGCGTGTATGAGATGCGTGTTTATGGTGATGCAGCACGCACCAAATGGGAAAACTTCCGGCAGGTTACCATCAATGATTTAGCACCGACGGTTGAAATCGTATCTCCAGGGGCCGGCGCCAGATTTAATGAGAATGTGAGTATTGCCCTTGAAGGAAGCAGCTTTGACCCCGGTGTGGGCAGTCTTCAGGATGATCAGGTCACATGGTATCTGGATGGCCTCTCTTTCAGGAATGGCCATTCCAACAGTATTCCGGCAGGCCGTCTCAGTCCTGGTTCGCACCAAATTCGCTTTGAAGGGACGGATGGCGCCAGCACGGTATCCGCCAGCATCAGTATCATTATTGATGCCGTGGTGCCAAATGAGAATACTGCCCCGTCGGCACAGATTACCAGCCACAGTGACCCGACCTCTGTATACGCAGATACTTCAGACAATGACGGATGGTACAAAATGGTAACCTTTACCGGCAGTGGAAATGATGCCGAAGACGGCGTGCTTTCCGGTACAAGCCTGCAATGGATTATACGTGACAATAATGGAGCAACAGTTGCCAGTGGCTCAGGAAACAGCCTGACAGCCAAACTCTACGGCAGTTGTGATATAGAGAGGTACAGTATCGAGCTGACAGCAACAGACAGTGAAGGTGAGTCCGCATCGGCTATGCTGAATGTCTTTGATGTCAATCTGCTGTGCTGAATACAACATGCCCGTAGCATCTGGGACTCAGGATTAAGTGCGTATCATGAAGCGCTGCCAGCAGTGATGAAAATGAAACGCCAACAGATAATGGAGATTGGTTTTTACTCCTGAAATGACACTGAGGAATAAATTACGGGGAGCCATTGGCTCCCCGTTTGTTTTCTCCTGTTCGTTAATGTTGGGTTCGTCCTCTTCATACCATTCACAGAGGGCATCATTTAAGTCCAGTCGCGCACGTACGCGCTGCCCGGTCTTTGACTTAATGTGGGGGCCACCTTTTCGCATCAGTGGTGAGCGGGCAACCCAGTCTCTTGGTTTTGGCATAATATTCTCCTTACGGTTCCAGTTTGTACTAAACAATTTTCTTCATTTTCTGTTTTCAAAAGACAGGTCTTCATCCATCAACGGGAAACAAAACATTCCTTAACCTTTCACACAGACGATCTGTTTCAGGATGTGTACAGCGTCCACCAGATCACTTTGATGCGCCATAACCTGGTCAATGTCTTTATAGGCAGCCGGTATTTTGTCGATGATGCCTTAATCAGGTTAGTCTGAGACCTTCCCCCGCAGTACCTTTGTTTTACCGCGTCGTGTTTTGCTGTCCAGCCGCCGTTGCTGGGCGTTTTTGCCAGGTTTGGTGGGGCGTCGGGCTTTGGGTGCCACGGCCACACTTTTAACCAGGGCTTGTAAACGCTCAAGTGCGGCATCGCGGTTTTTTTCCTGGGTACGATATTGCTGGGCTTTGATAACGATAATACCATCTTTGTTGATGCGTCGATCTTTTTTGCACAGCAAGCGTTGTTTGTAAAAGTCGGGCAAGGAGGATGTATTGATATTAAAACGCAGGTGAATCGCTGAAGAAACCTTATTGACGTTTTGCCCGCCAGCTCCCTGCGCACGGATTGCAGACAGCGCTATTTCAGTATCAGGGATGGAGATGTTGCGGGAAATTTTCAGCATGGCGGGGTATCCTGTAACCGGCAAGGGAAAAGGCAAGCCCTATTTTGATGAAATCTGGTGGCTGTTGGTGGCGCAGGAAAGTGTGAACAGAGAAAAACACATACGGTTATAGGATTTCAGGGTAAGCATGGCGGAGAGGGCAAACAGTGTTCCATAGATGATTAATGTTGTTGGTCCACTGTCATGCGGTATCTCATCTGCGGCGTGGGTGAAGTTTTCAAAGGCAATGACTTCAATGGCGACAATAAACAGTGCTGTGGAAATGGCGCGTGAAGTGCGCCACACATGTACATGATCCGTTAACTGGTCAGACGCGCCATTGGCGGAGTAGACATGAATGTAGGAAAGTAAAAAGGTTTGCAGGTGCCGATAACCCGGGCGTAACGTAAAACGCCGGTAATGGAAGCGGGGGTCCAGCAGACGGACGTATTTTTGTTTGTTCGAGATGTTTTTATCGCCGAACTCTTCCTGGAAATCCCGGTAGTCTTTGGCAACGGAGACTGAGCATTTTTTTGTCATACTGCTTAGCCAGTCGGTGTTGCGTGAGATGTGCCCACCGAAAATGCGCATTTCCTGCATGAAAAATATGGAGCCGATCATGTCCAGAACCAGGCCTGTGACAAAAATACCGATCAAACCGAAAATGGTCAGCAATGAGCCCGCTGCACTTTTCAGAATCGGGGATTGCTCTTCAGTGCCGATGAAGGCGCTTAACATATTCAGAAACTGTTCGCCTGCGGCCTCACCGGTGCCAATGGTGAACAGCAGGATCTGACAGATCCAGAATACAGCGCCAGTCATGCCGAATTCAGAAAAACGAGCGCCAAAGTTCATGTGCAGGTTACCGGTTCTTGAATAATGTTAACGATTGTTATGCGGGCTGGAGGGTTACCAGAACCAGCCCCAGATACCCGCGATGATACACCCTGCCAGAGTGCCTGCTCCTGGCGCGATAGCGGTGCCGATGGCCGCACCGGTTGCACAGCCTTTGGCGGCGCCTTTACCATTGCTGGCTGGTGTGTTGTCGGATAGGGTTGTTTCACCAAGTGGCGTAATTTGCTCAGTATTTTGCCCAAGGCCGGGTTCTGGCGTGTTTCCGGCATAACTTGAAAGAGACAGCCCCATTGTGATTATGCCGCTGCATAAAATTAAAACCGCCATTCTTTGTTTTGTTTTCATCATCATTCTCCCCCTGTAATGGTGACGTGACGTGATGTGGGTTGGTTCTGATTATATCTTGTAATTACCCGGCCTGATTTTTAGCGATGTGTAATACCTTAAGCCAAGTGTTGCAAACGCATTAAGTCTATCAGAGTTTTCTCATCCAGATTGTTTAATGGTAGCGGTAATCGTGCCGGTTGAGTACTGGTTTGCACAGATATTTTGCGGATATTTTTCCATTGGCCGATAGCGTTTCTGATGGATAACAGGAGTGGTTTGTTCATGGTAATGAGACGTAATCGGCGGAAGTTTGCACGTTATGGTGTGGGGAGTTTAGGGGTGAGTCTGCATCGCACGGGTTTGCTGGGTTTGGTTTTTGGCAAGATGGATGTCCGCGCCATTGATTTTAATGCTACCGGTCTGGCGTTTCGCCATTCCCGGCCACTGAGCCCGGGGCAGCCGGTATTGATGGATCTGGTGACGGCCCAATACCGTGTGTCCCGGGTGGTGGCTGTGGCGCGTTATATCACACGTATGGAAAATCACTTTCGCTGCGGCGTTGAATTTGATTTTGATGCCAATGAGCATATGCGTTCAGATGTGGTGAAAAATACGTTAAAAAATATTGAGACACTTCTGAATGAAGTGGTGATTCTCACCGCCGACTGACTGTTACTCGGCGCGCAGGGCTTCCACCGGGTCCAGTTGTGCCGCCCGCCGGGCGGGCACTACGCCAGCAATAATACCGATAACCAGCGCCAACGCCTCCGCGATGAGTACATATTCCCAGGGCGTGTGCACCGGCAGCTCGGGCAGGGCCACGGTGAGCAATTGCGCACCACCGACGCCCAGCAGCAGACCCGCCAGTCCACCGATGCCTGCCAGCAGCACGGCCTCTCCCAGAAATAACACCTGCACCTGCCCTTTTTCCGCGCCCAGTGCGCGTAGCAGACCAATTTCGCCGGTACGCTCCGAGATGGCAATGGTCATGATGGTGAAAATGCCGATACCCCCCACCACCAGAGAAATACTGCCCAGCGCCGCCACCGCGAAAGTCAGCACGTTGAGCACATTGCCCAGCACGTCCATCATTTGTTGCTGGGTGGTGATGGTGAAATCCTCGCGGCCATGACGGTTGATCAGTATGCGTTTGATACCTGCCACCACCTCGTCCACATCAGCGCCTTCTTCGTAGAGCAGGTCAATTTCCATCAGACTGTCGCGGTTGAATAATGACAAGGCACGCGCCGCCGGGATATACACCGTGTCATCCAGGTCCATGCCGAGCACCTGACCCTTGCTTTCCATTACGCCGATGATGCGATAGCGCTCACCGCCTACACGAATATGCTCACCCAGCGGATTGACTGTACCAAACAGCTCACTGCGCAGGGTGCTGCCCAGCACGGCAAAGGCACGGGGTGCGCGCGGGTCATCGTGGGGTAAAAACTGGCCCAGTTGCACGCGCATGGAGAAGGCCTCGGGCATGTCAGCCCCCATGCCAAACACGGTCGCCCGCCGGTGTTTGTTGCCGGCCTTCACTTCGGCATTGCCCTGGGTGGCAGCCACCACGGTGCGGGTGCGTGGCACACGCCGCAACGCCTCGGCATCGTCGATGCTCAGGGGACGCACAGTGCCCATGATGCCCACGGGTGTGCCCATGGTAGTGGCCTTGCCAGGGTTGATGCCGATCAGTGTGGTGCCGAACTGGGTGAATTCGCTGAGCACAAAACGATGAATACCTTCACCAATGGAGGTAAGCAATACCACAGCACCAATGCCTACAGCGATGCCGAGAATAGTCAGCCCGCTGCGCAGGCGATGGGCCGCGATGGACGAGGTGGTGAGCTGAATGAGATCTTTACTGAGCATGGTTAATGGTATCTGTAGATCGATTAACATCCAGCGCAGAGGTGCGGAGCCGTGAAGAACGCAGAGAATTATTTTTACAACAAAAAAACCTTTGCATTCTTTGCGTCTCCGCGTTGGGTATTTCAAATACAACCCTTACGTTATCTGGTTGAGCGAGGTGAGTTGCTTGGCTGAGTTGGAGTCACACCCAATAATCTGAAATCGACCATTTCTGGGAAAATTGCTCACCAGCAGACAGTACTGATGCAATCGGTTGTAAGAAGCCCTCAACACCGACCACGACTTCAGCAAAACCCGCAGGTACATGTTCCTGGTCCTGGTCCAATCGTTTACGGAATGCTGCCCACTGTTTATCCTTGAGCATAACGAATTCATCCGTAAAAGCGGTAATGACATCAGGTATTTCAGTACCACGATACTCAAGTGTCAGTCGTATTGCTTCAGCCAATTCGCTGCCATCAAACTCAAATTGCCGGGATAGCAGCCAGATGTCGTAAAAATCCTTCATACGGCTATTCAGCGTTCCCAGCTTTATCATAGCCTCAAGTTTTTCCGCAATCGCACTCTCACGGCTATAACAGAGCAACCTGGGCACAGGTGAATCCAGAATGGTCGGCAGTTCGGCCTCAACTGGCTCAGGGTGAATGATGTCGCCAAAGCCAACATCAATCTGCATATTCACTCAGGCACTGTCCAGCGCTCCGGTAAAACGCACGCGAACACCTTCATAATCCGCATCCTCTTTTATTCTTTCACCGCGAATGGTGACTAAGTCAAAGATGAGACCATCATCAGTTTCGACAGAAATAATATCGGCAACCTGGGCACAAACATCGTCTATGTTATTGCTGGCTCTACCCAACACATCAATATCCATAGTCGGACGAAATTGTGGCGACTGCCAGACTCTGAGCATCAACGCCCCTTTAAGAACAAACCGGCCAGCATGGCTGGATTGAGTCAATCGGTATAGAAAACGTTCCATCGCATAATACTGAAGCAACTCAGCAAAAGGCCGCTTATCCAGAGCCGCCTGATTTTTGAGTTTTTGCCTGACTGAAGCAGCGATATTGCGAATACTCTTGCTCACAGGCTGGCCTCCAGATAAGGTTTTATGACTTTTTCTACCCGACATATCCGCGCATATTCAAGTAGTTTTTCCAGGTTGAACTTCTTCTGACTTCGATAGAGTTTAAGGGCTTCGAGCACCACATCCATGCCCAGTTTATTTCGGTACTTAAAGCAATCGGCCAGTGTTTTTTCAGCACTATAAACCTGCACAGTGACGCCATCTATCTGATGCCTTTCAATCCCGGCTTTAAACGCCCCAGACGAGAATTTGTAGGCATGCACCGGGGGAATGTCGAGGGAGGGCATTCTGGTGCCACGGGGCACGGCTACCGAGACCTCATGGGGGACCTGGGTCGTCATCTCATGAAACGAGAGAGCAGAAACCAGGCAGATAACCGCCCTGGGGAATCGTAGACTCACTATGACCAGATCAGGGATACTCATGGGCGGCAGATCAACCAGACGATAAACACCCCTGGAAACCTGCTCCAGTGCGCCATTATCTCGCATTTTATAGAGAGCATAGCGGGATATACCGTATTTGATGGCTTCGCTCATACGGAGCAGGCCACCGTGCTGACGGAATATCTCATCTGGATGTATTTTGTGTTCAGAGGCAGACATACTATGGCCACTTATCTATATATGGTAACAATATGTCTGATCTTTGGTGAAATCAAGTAAATATGGCTTTTCACGCTACAGATCTACACTTCACCCCAAAGTGGCTCCACGACAACGGGTTAGCGATTGTATTAATGTGGTACTTCAGGGCCAAGCCACTCCCTCGTTTCGCGCCACCACGCTTCACGAAACAGGTGGAACTGTATCAAAACCAGCAGGAGCAATAGGCCATCTGTAAATATCCATCTGTTTTCTTTTAGGCAATAACCAACATGAACGAGAAACATTACGAAAAATGAATGAATCTGATTCCAGTCTTTTAGCCGCATGGAAAAAATCGCGCCACGGAGCTTGGGCCGGAGGTGGATTCCATTATCAACACCTTATTTCGACCTTGATTCTTGTTCGGCAATGGGCGGGACTCGCACCCGCTGGATATCTCGTTCCCGAAGGTTTGGACGACTGCGTTGTTGAGTTGCCTCAGCAACGGATTTGGCTTCAGGTTAAATCTCGAAACAAAGGCGTTTTCTCTGAAGCTGAAGTCGAGACCATTTTTACATCCATCAACAGCAAGGCTGCGATGCTGAATCGCGATGCTCCTACGAGTTCGGTAGTCGTCTTGAACCAGGAGTGTTCCGGGGTGGCTGCGGAAAATTTCGAGAAACTTTTCGATGATGTGCCAAGAAAGGTCATCCTCTGTAATTCCCCGGAAGAAGAGATTGTTAACCTGCTGACTAAAGTCCTCGACACTGCGGAGATCATTGCCGAAGGCATCGCAAGTGATCTGTATAAACTCATCGCCGACACATCGTTTGAAAACGCGTCAGTGTCTTATAGCGAGAGACGTCGGATTTCAACGTCAGAGATTGAGCGACGAATATTTGAACGGCTTGAGGCTGAAGATCCATCAGCAATCGACCAGGCTCTTGCATCTGGGGCACTGGAGCCCATCGATTTTCGGATGCCCGTTAACGAACGGAGCTTTTATTTGGGCGTTAAGGCAAAACCTGGCCATGTTGCTGCGGGACTCGTATTGCCTAGACCAGATAATGCAAGAGAAGTCACATGCAGGCTGAAAGACCATCGACACGTCCTCATTGCAGGTCCTTCTGGAGCGGGGAAGTCCGCTCTTATGTGGCTATCCGCGAGCTCACTCGCCAGTGAGTTTAGGTGGTTTCAGATTGCTGCGAAGGCAACCGCGAACGATGCGGATTCCATTATTCGATTTGTGCGCGCACGCCGACCTTCACCTATATCTCCAATTGGTCTAGCGTTTGATGAAGTCAGCTCAGCCAACAGCGACCTGTGGGACGTACTTCTTCGGGAGCTCAGAGGGCTGCCTGAGGTCTATGTTCTCGGCTCTGTACGCACAGAAGACATCTATCTCATCGCGAATCAATCCGATACACAATTTATCCAAGTGAGCCTTGATGAAAAGCTGGCCGAAAGCGTTTGGATGAAACTGAAATACGATGGTCACACAACCTGGTCGCACTGGCGCGAGCCACTCGAACAGTCAGAAGGCTTGATGCTTGAATATGTGCATATCCTGACTCAGGGAAGTCGGCTTGCGGCAGTCATTGGCGAACAGGTTCGCCAAAGAGAACATGAAAATCGAACGGACGAACTCTCAATTATCAGATGTACTGCCGAACTATGTCGCCATGGCGGTGAAGTTGAAGTCGGACGACTGTTTAAATTACTTGATATGCCAGCTGAGCGTTCTAGCTTGGCCCTCAAGAGACTGATTGACGAACATTTGGTCCACGAAAGCCGTCCAGGTGTTCTTGGCGGGCTTCATTCACTGCGCTCCAAAGCGCTAAGTGATGCGTCTCACGATGAGTTAGCTTATTTACGAACTGATTCACTATGGCGAGGATTTCTGTCGACCACGGCTGAGTCGTTGCCCAGGATTGTCCAATCTGTTCTTAACGAATCTGAAGGGCAGGGTGACGAATCGATGCTGCGAAAATTGGCGGAATTGCTTGCATCCTCCGACGATATTGAAAGATGGACTGCTATTCTGACGGGGCTTGGATTGGCGACTTTGGAACGATATGTTGTCTCATTTATCTCTATCCTTGAAGGACTCGGCGTCCAGCGCGCTCATTGGTCACTCGCATCTATGTTCTTTGATCCCAGTACAAATGTGCCCGATATGCCCGAGTTAGAACAATGGCAGGCCTTGAAGGGTGCAGTCGAAGCATTTCGCACTACCCCAAAGTCTGACCTTAGGAGCATTTGTCTCGAATTCTTACCTAAAGGGACCACTGCACCAGCATGCAATAGCCTTCAGAAAGCTAACCTGCTTCTCTCTTCTGCAGTCGCAATAGCGGATGGACCATCTGTTCCGATAAATATAATCCCGGAGTTTTCTGGGGAAAATGAGCAAAGCATCGAGGAAGTTGCTGCACTTCTTTCAACTGCCTTTCTGGTCGATCCCAATATTGCAGAGAGTCTTGTAAACTCATTTGGTGGCGAAGAGGTGTTGTCTGACTGGTTCCTCAAACAAACACCCTGGGTGACTAGGCCCACAATCGAGCCTGACGGGTCGCATGGTCGAACTGTGCGTGCTAACTGGTACCTGGTCGCTGTAGAATACCAAAGTGATCCTCATGAAACGATTATCGACATATGTAAAAAGTTAATCGCTATCTTTCCTACATCGGATGCCGTGGCATCCGATGTAATCGACCCTCAGGGCCGACTGATCAAAACCGGAGACCACGCACTAGTCTCGAAAAACATTCCCAGAGATAATTTGCCATCTAATTCGCGTGTTGCGTGGAACGTGGCTTTCCGTCATATCCTGCTCGCACGAGCGGCTGGCGATAGCCTGACAAAATATACGCAACACATGAGTCAGTTGATACCGGAAACAGAAAAACTATTTCGTTCCTATACGGAGAAATGGATAAGCGGTAAAAAGATCGGAAATGCTAACGCTCTGGCAGCTGGCATCAACAAGATCAATCAGGAGGTCAACTCCCTAACCTATACTGAACCACGACTTGTTTCGACCTCTATGACGACCGTTGCCAAAGATGCGACGGCTGATGAGACGATTGGAGCGCTCCTCACCGGCGTGCTCGGTAATCTTATACCGCGGATGAATAAGCTGGCTTCTGATGGCAGCACAAAAGGTGCTGCATCCTTCGCAGGAAGTCTCGCAGCACAGGCGCGCGACCATCAGCAATCCAAAATTTGGCGGACAACTTCTGCGCCACCACTAAAGAAACTGAGCGCACTAGCAAATCGTCTTGATGACGTGTCCAGCGTTCTCCATGAGATGGCGCACGATGATTCCCCATCGGTAATTCAGGGAATAATGAACGTGGCAAAGAGAGCATCGTTGAGCAAATCGGTCCACTTGGCAGCCCAGCGCTGTCGCATGCAGGCTGATCAACGTCTTCAGAAAAAATTACATGCCTTCGAGAAAAAACTCGCTGCGCGATGCTGTCACGCTAAATGTTGGACTCGGCCCATAGAAGAACCCGACAGTGTTTACTGGCCGCCGGTCGAAATAGCAATTCTCGTCGATATAGCAGATTTTGAAACTGATAGTTCGTGCCTCGAAGAGTGTCTCTCAGTAGCCAAGAAAATGTTTGGACAAAAATGGCAATTTAGAGTCGTACCGGTGATAGAAGATAGAGTGCTTCCCGCGTTTGCGATGCTGTTCCTTAATAATATGGTGTTGCCCGATCAAGATTTTGCCAAAGAATGGATGGGACACATAGACCAGCAATTCCACTCATCAGATGTGTCGGATGCCTTCGACAAGGCAATGAGCGCTTGTATGCATTTGTCGGGAATCGTGCACTGCCGCAACTTGGAGAAAATGAATACGGAGGAAGAAGAGGTCACCGAGAATATTATCGATGATTTCAAGAGTTGTAGAAAACACTTGCAAGAAGCAGCCCGCGCAACTGGGCTAGAAGAATTAGAGTGGGCACTCGAAAAGGTCGACATCACATGGAACCAGTTGGTGGAGGAGTCTGAAGCCAGGAAAAATAGTAAAGTTGTTTCTAGCCCGCTCTTCGAGAACATTTATGCTGCGCTCTCCGAGGACGAAAATGACTGGGTGAACGAATTGGCTGCCACACGTTTGCTTCTTCAACAAGCAGAAATACGCACTGGTATTGTCGATCCCAAGGAGTCTTAATGATGGATGCTTGGTGCGAATTATGTCGACCGTACTATTCAGTTACTAAGTGCATCTTCGAGAACTTATTCGATCGCACTTTCCTGTACTAGTAGCGTTTCAAACAGATAATTTGGGATGCAAGCTACGCAACTTTATGCGAGCATCTTTTGTCGTAAATCGCCACTGAGCGGGCTTTCTATTGTCATTACGATTTGCTGTCCAGGCAGCGACTTCCTTACTGGGTGGTCAAGGGCTCAAATCTTTGGCCGTATGCAGACATATTGGGAACAAAATTCTACGTGAACGACTTGGGCAATTTGCTCACGAAGCTGATTCTGCTTTTGAAAGCCAATTTTGGATGTCGTATGTTCTTAGTATGTTCTTATGGTGGGTGCTGTATGTAGTGGAAGGCTTCAGATCATACCTGAGGGGCGTATGGATAATATTAGTCGCCTTAATGTAGGAAGATGTACACGGGGTACGAAAGGCTTTGAACGCGATCTTAACAGGCAAATTTGTGGTTAAGCCCGTTGTACTTAACGGTCGCAAAACTGTTATATCCGAGGGTTCTACGACTGTTGCTGCGTTGTCATCATTGGATGGCGATGAAAACCATATAGGGTCAGGTTGCTCCTTTTAAAAGGTGCTTACCGCCGCGCCAGCGCCTGCACGGGGTCCAGTTGAGCCGCCCGTCGTGCGGGCAACAGTGAAAACAACAGCCCCGTACCCAATGCCACACCGATGGCGGCCACAAAGGCCCACCACGGAGCACCCAGCGGCAGGGCCGGATAAAAATAGCCGATCAGATTGCTACCAATCTGGCCAACAAGCAGACCCAGCCCGGCTCCCATGCTGGAAAGCAGGGCGGCTTCGGTCATGATCAGCCGGATAATCTGTCGTCGTGGCGCCCCCAGCGCTTTCAGCAAACCAATTTCTGTGGTGCGTTGTGATACTGCCACCAGCATCACGTTCATGATCAAAATCCCCGCCACCGCCAGACTGATGGCAGCGATACCGGCCACGGTAAGCGTCAGCGCCCTGAGGATTTTGTCGAAAGTGGCCAGCACCGCATCCTGAGTGATAATGGTGACATCCTCTTCACCCTGATGCCGTTCACGCAGGGTACGTCTGATGTGCTCGATGGCGCGCGGGATGCTTTCCCGGCTACGGGTGTCCAGCAGAATGCGAAACAGCGACTGCGTGTTAAACAGCATCTGTGCTGAGGCTACCGGTACAAAGGCGACGTTTTCCACATCGATATCAAAGGAGCGTCCCTGTGCAGCCATAATGCCCACCACCCGAAAGCGCCGGTCACCGATGCGTACCCATTCACCCAGCGCATTTTTTGCGCCAAACAATTCCTGTTTAAGCGTGCTGCCCAGCACCGTGACAAAACTGGCGCGGTCGATATCGGTCTCGGGTAAAAATTGTCCTTTGCCCAGGTGCCATTGGCGAACATCCAGTAATGATGATGTGGTGCCCACCACCATTACGTCGCGTTGCAGATTTCTCACCGACACGGGGGCTGAACCGATGATGAGAGGAGCCATGTGATTGATCAGCGATGAACGTGATACGGCGAGAGCATCATTCAGCGTCAGGTCACGCGTGGTTCCGCCCAGCAGATTGGGTGAGCCGCCACCGGTGGTTTCCGATTTGCCGGGCAACACAATAATCAGATTGGTGCCCAGACTGGCAAATTCCCCGGTAACATAACGTCGCGCTGCCTCACCCAGAGAAGTGAGCACCAGCACTGAAGCGACACCAATGCTCATGGCCAGCAACATCAGCAGGGTACGGGTGCGATAGCCACGCAAGGCGTCAAAGGCAAAGCGGGTGGCATCACGGGTTTTCATGGGTTTGCCAGTGATGGGTGATTTTGTAAAGTATCGTGCTCGATAAGGCCATCTTTCATGTGAATGCGTCGTCGGGCACGTTTACCCAGTGCTTCGTCATGAGTCACTACAAGTAGCGTCAATCCATTGGTGTTAAGCTGTTCAAGGATTTTCACCACTTCAATACCAGAAGCACTGTCGAGGTTGCCGGTAGGTTCATCCGCCAGTAACACGGCGGGGCCGATGACCGTGGCGCGGGCGATGGCGACGCGCTGGCGCTGGCCACCGGAAAGCTGATCCGGCCGGTGTTCTGCGCGGTCGGCAATGCCCATTTGTGTCAGTGCCTGCGTAACTTTTTTATTGCGTTCTTTTTCGCTCATGCCCGCCAGCACCAATGGCAGCGCAATATTTTGTGCCGCCGTCAGCCGGGGCACCAGGTGAAAAAACTGAAAGACAAAACCGATTTTTTCACGACGGGTACGGGCCTGTTGCTCATCGGACAAAGTGGTCACATCCTGCCCGTCTAACTGGTAGTGTCCGGCCGTGGGCTGGTCGAGCAGGCCGATCATGTTCAGCAGCGTGGATTTCCCGGAACCGGACGGCCCCATGATGGAAATATATTCCCCGGCCGCAACCTGCAAATTGATATCACGCAGCGCGTGTACCTGCTGGTCACCTACCTGGAAATCGCGTTGAATGTCGGTCAGCTGGATCATAAAATATTTGTTTTAAAAGCCTCCGGGTATTTAACGCAAAGGTCGCAAAGGCGCAGAGGACGCAAAGTTTTTGGTGTTTTTCTCTGCGCCCTTTGCGTCTTTGCGGCCTCTGCGTTTATAACACATCACCTTGCCAGCACCACGGCAACCCAACTTCCCACCGTACAGGAACGTTTGCCCGTAAATTTAAACCGCATTCCATGCCTCCTTTATTCCAGCTCAACAAGCGCACCATCTTCCACACCTTTGCGGTCAATATTGGTCACCACCTGTTCGCCTTCATTGAGGCCAGAAATAATTTCCGTCAATTTCCAGTTAGACAGGCCAATTTCAACTTTACGGGTACGTAATCTGTTTTCATCGGCGGCATACACCAGTACACGATTGTCTTCCATCAGGGCTTCGGTGGGAATGCGCAACACATCCAGCCGGGTGGCCAGAATGATTTCCAGATCAGCACTGTAACCACCCAAAAGCCGGGCATAATCTTCCGACCGGATAAACTCCGCTTCCACATCCACCGTGCGCGCCTGTTTTTCAATCTCCAGCACAAAGGGCGCAATGCGGCGGATTTTTCCATCGAAGGTTTTATCCGGGAAGGCATCCAGCGAAATGCGTACGGGCTGTCCCACATTCACCTTGGCCGCGTCCACCTCATCAATGGGTGCGGAAATGTACAGGCAACTATTGTCAATAAGGTCCACCGCAGGTGGCGTGGGAATACCGGGTGGGGAAGGGGTGACAAACTCACCCAGCTCGCCATTGATTTTGGCAATGATGCCGTCGAAAGGGGCAACGAGTTGGGTGCGTTCCAGATTGGCCTTGCTGACGTTGATTTTGGCCTGTGATACCCGGCGGGATTCTTGAGCTGCCAGACAAGCAGCGGCGCGGGCCTTGGCATCACCCACGGCACGTTCGGCTTCATCGTCTGAGGCAAGTTTTTGTTGGCGCAATTGCACCAGGCGGTCGGCCTCGCTACGTGCCACATCGGCCACCACACAGACTTCGGTGGCACGGGCCGCCGTGGCTACAGCTTCGCGTTCAGCCAGTTTCAGCTGAGCCTCCAGGTCTTTATTCCACAGTGATAACAGCAATTGTCCAGCCTTGACGCGATCACCCTGTTTAATCGGCAAATAGGCAATAAGGCCGCCGATGGAAGGCGAGAGTTTGGCGCGCTGGCAGGCTTCAACGGTACCTGCGCGGGTATTGGCGACCGTGGATTCAATGGGACCACGTTCTACTGTTTCGACACGTACCGGTATTGGTTTGGGTTGCGACCAGTACCAGCCCAGCGCCAAACCCACACCGAGCAGGGTGCCAATGACAAGAAGCCGACGTAAATGATGGGGCATAGTGGGCCTGTGGTGTCGTGATTTTTATGGGGGCGCCAAAATAAAACGGCGCACCTTGTTTGTAATATGTGGTGTTCTGTGCAGCAAAGCAATGCTTGATGAGCAGTTTTTTTCTGGTTCCCACGGGGACCGTGGGAATCCATACCATGCTGACTTTACTTGTGAGTTACCGTGTTTTAACCGGTGGTATGGCAAATGTTAAAATGATGATATCCACTTGCTTACAGTCTGTTTCCGGTTAGTTTCATAAACAGGAATCATCATCTTGTTTATACATTCATTATCAATTAGCATGCGGGCGCTGATGTTTTGCTTGGACGTAGTGTAGCGGGCTGTTTTTCAGCACATACAGGCTTTAAGCGGAATGTGAGGCATAACATATAAAAGAATAAATGGAAGTATTCAGATGACCGGTTGGGGATAGGCCAGAAAAGATTGTAAAGGCTTAATCCGGGAGTGGTAATACCTGTAGTAATCTGTCACAAGTATATTCAATCCTTTATCAGATCCGATATCTGCGCCTTAGTGCGCTTGTGCGTGAATTCTGATTCTTCCAGATATATATCATGCTTTATAGGCAGGGAATCCTATGGCAAAACACAAAAACGCTCTTTTGCTTCGGCAACGGCCCCGGTTCAATCACCACACCTTTTTTATCCTGTTGCTTGGTATAGCATTTACGTTGGGCGGGATGATCCTTGATATACGTTCAGCCTATGCGCTGAATCCTGGTGATATTGCCATTCTCGGCGTTCGTGCAGACGACATTGATGGCACAGCAGGCAATGGCAATGATGATGCTTTTGCCTGGGTGCCTTTGGTGAATCTTGCCCCTGGCGCAGAAATTTTCTTTACCGATGCGGGTTGGACGGCGGCAAATACTTTTCGCGCGCAGGAAGGGGCGATCAAGTACACTGCGCCCGCCGGAGGGTTGGCTGCCGGAACGGTTATGCTGCTTGAATTAACCAGAGATGGTTCCGGTGCCTACATATTCACGCCTTCAGGTGGTGGTGGAACGTACAGTAATGCTAATGATGCTTTTGTGGGTACAACCGGTTTTCTGACAGCCACTTCAGGTGATCAGGTATTCATTTTTGAAGGTTCAACGGCGGCTCCCGTCTTCATTTGGGGCTGGAAAAATGAAAGTCCCTTTGACGCCGACGCCACCAGTAATGACACGTCTGCTCTGCCGCCCGGACTGACGGCCGGGGTCAATGCGCTGGCTGTGGATAATGGCGCCAGTACCGACAATAACCGCTACGTGGGAACGTCCAGTGGCACAGCACTGGCGCTGGCGGCGGCTATTGCTGATCCAGCGAATTGGGAAACAAATGCAGGCAGCTCGACCAGTCCTGACAATGCGGTATGGGCGAATCATGCTGAAGATGTTAATGCTTTTGGCACCACACAAAACACGACGATGGCCGCTGGTGCGGTTGCGGTGGCCAACGCCCCCTCTGGCGGCGGGCAGGCGCATGAAAACCGGCCACCCCAATTGGCGATGCACTACATCATCTGTCTGGAAGGGATATACCCCGCACGCAGCTAGTGCTCTGTCCATATTATATTGTCGGGTTCAGTTGGTCTGTCAGCGTTCAGGGCACCAACAGTAGGCGCTTTAGGCGAGGTGTGACTCGCAGCTAATGGCCTTAGTTCTTGGCAAGAGGCGCAACGCAGCCATGGGCGCTGACAGGGTTGGGCTTTTGGCTGCGTGTGCTGATTGCGGTGGTCAGTGATGCATTTCCTGATGATAGCTGCGAATGCGTTCCTGAATGGCCGGTTGTTTGAGTTTTTCCACAAACCACTTCAACGCCTTGCCCTGATTGTCGCTGCGCCAGGCAACCTGAAATGTGCTCCGGTTGGGAGCGGCCTCGACCGACTTTATTCGCAATTGCCCGGCATCAATAGCCGCCTGTGCCCAGTGTAACGGCAGATAGCCGATGCCAAGCCCCTGGATTTGTGCTTCAAGTTTGCTGGCCATATCCGGCACCGTGAGCACTTCCTGCCCGGTCAGCAAACCGCTGCTGCGAGGCGGCAGGTAGCGAGAGCTGTCGGCAATGGCGACAGCACGGTATTTCAGAATATCGGTGCTGCTGATGGGCTCTTCGGCCAAGGCCAGCGGGTGACCGGGAGCCACGGCAAACACCATGTTGAATTCACACAGGGGAAAATGACTGTAACCGGCACCTGCAGGGACGTCACCACTGGCGCCGATCACCAGATCCACACGATTGGAAACCAGCGCATCCCAGGTGCCTCCCAATACCTCCTGTTGTAACCGCAATTGTGTGCCTCTGTTTTGCGCCGAAAAGCAAGTGGATTTTGCTGATGTATGTTCGGTATAAAAATCAGCCATAAGGGGCAACAAGCTGGCGGCAGGGATGATGGTATCTATGGCGATACGCAATTCGGTTTCCCAGCCGGTAGCGATGCGTTTAACCTGATCTTCCAGCTCATGCGCGGCAAACAGCAAACGCCGTCCTTCTTCCAGCAGTGTTTTCCCCGCGGGGGTGAGTACAGCGCGATGCCCGCTACGGTCAAAAATGGGCGTGCCGAGATCCTGTTCCAGTTTTTGCATGGTGTAGCTGATGGCGGAAGGCACACGATACAAACTTTCTGCGGCAGCGGCGAAGCTGCCACTCTGGTCGATGGCGTCCAGCACGTTAAGGGCGTCCAGTGTGAGTTTCATGGTTTTTTTGCAGGGGCCGGTGGAAGGTTCAGAAAATTCGTTTAAGTTTGGCAAAATCTTCTGCTTTTTATTCAGCCGGGTCAAGGTTACGCTTGAATCTCACTATTCAGGCGGTAACTGTTTGTTCAATTTTTATGAATAGCAGGGCACGCCCAGTGCGTCGTTGGCGCGTACAAGGGGGCAAAAATGTTTGAAATCAGACGAGCGCAAGACCGTGGACGAGGGCAACATGGCTGGCTGGACAGTCGCCACAGTTTCTCTTTTGCCGATTATATGAACCCGGAACGCATGGGTTTTTCTGTATTACGGGTTATCAATGACGACGAAGTTGCACCGGGGGCGGGTTTTGCGACCCATGCCCACCATGATATGGAAATTATCAGCGTCATCCTGCAAGGCACTATTGAGCACAAGGACAGCATGGGCCATGTACTGCAATTGCAGGCAGGTGATGTGCAGCGCATGAGTGCAGGTACGGGTATTACCCATAGTGAATACAATGCCTCGCAAGATGAAAAATTACGCTTTTTGCAAATCTGGATTTTGCCGGACCAGCAGGGTATTGAACCAGGGTATGAGCAACTCAAACTGGGCGCCAGCGATGCGACGTTACAGGTGTTGGCTTCTCCGGACCGGCGGAATGGCTCCATGCTGTTACATCAGGATGCAGTGTTATCAGTGGCGCATTTGATGAATGATGACGAGTTGTCACAGCCGTTGAATGCAAAACGAAAATATTATCTGCACATGATGGCCGGTGACGCCAGCGTAGCAGGATTTACCCTGACAGACGGTGATGCGTTGGCCATTGAAAACGAAAGCGCCTTACACGTTCTTGCAAAAGGTGATGCCAGGTTTTTGCTGTTTGATTTGCCGTAAGGTTATTTGATTGATTTCTTTGGGTTAACCCCCTGGGCCCCGGCTTTCGCCAGCGTAATCAATAAACAATTAAAAAAAGGAGTATGACCGTGACCGATAAAACAGCAAATACCTCTGTGCCTATTGATGCACTTATTGCCCGGCGTTGGAGTCCGCGCGCCTTTGATAAGACAAGACCGGTGGATGAAAAAACATTACTGGCCTTGTTGGAAGCGGCACGCTGGGCGCCCTCCTGCTTTGGTGATGAGCCCTGGCGGTTTGTGGTCTGCAATCGTGAGCAGGACAAATCCGCCTGGGAAAAAATGCTGGGCTGCCTGGCGGAAAAAAATCAATTGTGGGCAAAACATGCGCCGGTATTAATGCTGGTTGGCGGCATAACCACATTTAGTCATAATGGCAGCGCCAATCGCTGGAGCCAGTATGACACCGGAGCAGCCAGTGAGAACGTGTGTCTGCAAGCGGCATCCATGGGATTGAATGCACATCAAATGGGTGGCTTTGATGTGGAACAGGCGCGTGCCGCCTTTGGTATTCCTGACGAAGTGGAATTGATGGCTGTTATTGCCGTGGGTTATCACGGCGCGCTGAATACTTTGCACGAAGATTTTCAGGGAATGGAAGATGCCGCGCGGGAGCGCAAGCCTTTGGGCGATAATTTTTTTGCGGGTCAGTGGGGCAGGCCGGTTTCGGGTTGATTGCCCGGTTGTGACGCAGAAGAATCTACTGCGACGATTCCCTAAGCCCGACAGAGTACTAGTACTCTTTCAAGGTGATAAATTGGGATTCAGTTGGTCTGTCAGCGTTCAGGGCAAGACGCTCCTCGCAGCGAATGGCCGTCGTCCTTTGCAAGAGGAGCAACGCCGCCATGGACGCTGACAGGCCAACCCTTCGGGCGCTC
>DROS01000104.1 GCA_011321815.1 Gammaproteobacteria bacterium | reverse complement strand
TTCACTGTGTAATATGGATGAAAAGGGATTCCATCCAAAGGAACGCCGTTTTCATCTTTCTGCTTTTTGATTTCGATGCCATCCGGATTGTTCGAGCCCACTGAGTGCAGTGCAATCATGTGAAACAGCACCAGTCCAATCAGCAACAACGGCAAGGCAATAACATGGAAAGCAAAAAAACGATTGAGCGTGGCGTCGGCCACCACAAAATCCCCCCGAATCCACAACGCCAGCTCGTCACCAATGTAGGGAATCGCGCCAAACAGGGAAATAATCACCTGTGCGCCCCAGAAGGACATTTGCCCCCAAGGCAACAAATAGCCCATAAAGGCTTCGGCCATCAACACCACAAAAATCAACATGCCAAACACCCACAGCAATTCACGCGGCCCACGGTAAGACCCGTAAAGCAAAGCACGAAACATGTGCAAATAAATCACGATAAAGAAAAACGACGCGCCAGTGGAATGCATGTAACGAATCAGCCAGCCCCAATTCACATCACGCATGATGTATTCCACCGAGGCAAAGGCAGTACCGGCGGTAGGCTTGTAATTCATGGTAAGAAATATACCGGTGAGTAATTGAATCACCAGCACCAAAAAAGCCAGCGACCCAAAGAAATACCAGAAATTCAGATTTTTAGGTGCGTAATATTTAACCAGGTGATCCTGCCAAAATGCAGTAACCGGAAACCGCTCATCGGCCCATTCACGCAAATCGCTCAGGTGACGCGATATTTTATCAAACATTAAACAGCCTCTGGATCAACACCCACTAACAAACGGGTTGCCGACACATAGTGATGAGGTGGAATGACAAGATTCGAGGGCGCAGGTACACCGGAATACACTCGACCGGCGAGATCATAGGTTGAACCATGACAAGGACAGAAAAAGCCGCCTTTCCACTCAGGCCCAAGATCCGGAGGGGCAAATTCCGGCCGGTAGGTCGGTGAGCAACCCAAGTGAGTACAAATACCGATCATTACCATGTACTCAGGATTAATGGAGCGATACGAATTTTTGGTGTAAACAGGCTGTTGGGAAAGCTCATCCGAATTCGGATCACGTAGAAACTTGTCCAACGTCGGTAATATTTTCAGCATTTGCTCGTTACGACGCAACACCCAGACCGGCTTGCCACGCCACTCCACCGTCATCATCTGGCCTGGCTCCAGCTTACTGATATCCACGTCGATAGGTGCACCCGCAGCCTTTGCCTTTTCACTGGGGTCCATTGACAACACAAAGGGGGTAGCGACATAAACCGCGCCCACCCCCCCCATGGCAGCCGTTGCTGCCAGTAACATGCGCCGTCGACCATAATCAACTTCATCCGCGCTCACATAGCTCCCCTTATTACTGACAGCAACGCCATTGAACAAAAGCGAAAATGCACCCATAAAAAGGCGCCTTCTCGCCGTGGAGCATAGCAGAGAATGAGTCCAACATAATATTGTTTATATTAATATAATGATAAACTAATATTTTTTGGCAAAAAAGCACGTGCGCATCCGGTAACAGCCTAGTACTCTTTCAAGGTGATAAATTGGGATTCAGCGTTCCTGTGGTGTTTCGCGGCAAGGCGCAGTGCGCAGGCAATGGTTGTTCCCTTGTCAAGCACTGCACCAACAGTAGGCGCTTTAGGCGACGCCGCAGCGGAACACCAC
>DROS01000103.1 GCA_011321815.1 Gammaproteobacteria bacterium | reverse complement strand
ATCAGACCGGTACGTTCATTGGAAACATCCTCATGCTTGAGCCCCGCATCGCCAATGGCCTCCTGCATGGCCACATAACCATAAGCGGCGCCCTCCCCCATGAAGCGTCTCAAGCGGCGGTCAATAACACCGTCCAGGTCGATGCTGATTTCGCCGTGCACCTGGCTACGGAAACCCATCCCGGCATAGACATCACAAGAGCTGATTCCGGAACGCCCCTGCCGCAGGGCATCCGTCACCTCGCGCAGGTTGTTACCAATACTGGAGACAATCCCCAGGCCCGTCACCGCTACACGACGAGTCACGCGACTATCCCGTTTAGATTCGGATACACGCTTCCAGATTCCGGTATACGGCGAGTCAGTGTCAGACACCTCATATTGTTCATAATCTCTCTCAATAACGTATGACTCATTACAGACCAACCAGTCTGTTCGGCGAATTATAGACGAGACCAACCAGTCTGTCTATAATAGAAATTATAGGCAGAATAAACTTGCACTGGACAAAGCTCTAACATGGCGACAAGAAACCCCCAAAAGACGCGCGAACGTTTGCTACAAACGGCTTTTCAGGAAATGCACGCCCATGGATTCCAGGGCATGCGCGTCGATGAAGTACTGCGACTCTCCGGCCTGCAAAAAGGCGCCTTTTACCACCATTTCGGCAGCAAGACGGAATTGGGCTACGCCGTGCTGGAAGAACAAATCACACCGCTGATAGAACGCGTCTGGCTGGAACCACTGGCCGAAATCCACGACCCCATCGAGGATCTGCCACGGTTTCTGGACTCGCTGGGTGAACGTATTACCCCCGCCATGCGCGAGCACGGCTGCCCGCTGAACAACCTGGCGCAGGAAATGGCCTGCCTCGACGAGGGTTTTCAGAAACGGGTCGCCAAACTGTTTACTGACTGGATCGACGCCTTTCAGGTGGTGCTGGAAAAGGGACAGCAACAAGGCTACATTCGCAAGGATGCAAACTGCCATCAGGTCGCCCGCTTTCTGGTTGCCGTGCTCGAAGGTTGTATCGGCCTTTTCAAGGTGGAACACTCGCCGGAACAGTGGCAGGCCTGCCATACGCAACTTGCGGTCTATATGACAAGCCTGGAGCCAGACAGCACTCAGTAATCGACACCTGTCATGGTTTCCGCTGCGTGCGCCATGACTGTAAAATTTTCCCAGAGTTGTTGGGCTGTTTTGCCCTTGTGACCGTCCGCCAGCCTGGCCGCCACTATGTTCACGACGGAACCTTTGATTCTTCTACCTTCAAGAGATAGCAAAGCCCCTTCTTCAACCTCCCGTTTGACCATGAACTCCGGCATGTGCCCCCAGGCCATGCCCTGGACGATAATGGACTTTTTCGTGTGCTGGTCAGCGACAGTAATGCAATGCGCCTCATCAAGGATAAAATAGTTTTCCTTTTCAATACGCCTGGCCGTATCGCGAATAATGCACTGGGTATATGGCCTTAGAGCAGCGTACCGGGTATCGGAATCAGGTTCGAATTCAAGAAACCCCGGGGCAACCACGGGTATGATTTTCACTTTGGAAATTTTTTGAGATTCGAAACGCGGATCTGAAGGATTAACGTAGTGGATGATCAGATCCGTTTCACCATCCAGCAGTCGCTCACGAGGGCCGGACAGGTTTTCGAAATCCAGATCGAGTTGAACATGGGGGTGCTGGCGGGCAAAATCCCGCAGCACCTGTAGCGTCTCGTCGAGTGGCGTGACATCACCAATCACGATGCGCATCCTGGCCTCATTCCCCCCTTTGAGAAACTCTGCCAACGCATCCAGTTCACCCTGCTCTTGCAGTATGCGCAAGGAGCGTTTGTAAAAGGCTTCTCCTGCCTCGGTCAGACGTGTGCGGTAACCTGATCGATCAAACAGGGCGAAGCCAATGTGTTCTTCCAGACTGCGCATCAGGTTGATGACACTGGGATGGCTCTTGTGCAGGGTTTCTGCCCCCGCCTTGAAACTGCCACCACGCACTACGGCATCCAGCGTCTGAAGCTGTCTTAGAGAGATCATTTCTTAATATTACATTGTTTGTATTTATTTCGTACTTTTTTTGTACATAGTTGCCTGTCAATATCCCTCCACGATAAGCAACCAAAGGAGAAATATGATGAAAGCAATCGTGATCAAAGAATATGGTGGCCCCGAGCAATTGCGCGTGGAGGAAATCGCTGATCCACAACCTCAACCGGGCGAGGTGCTGATCCGGGTCAGGGCCTTTGGCGTCAATCGAGCCGAAACCTATATGCGGCAGGGTCTGTGGGGAGATGTGGCGCGGGTGAGTGGTATCGAATGTGTCGGCGAAATCGTCGAGGACACCACGCAACAGTATGCAGCCGGACAGGTGGTGGCCGCCATTATGGGCGGCATGGGGCGAACCATCAATGGCAGCTATGCCGAATATGTCAGCCTGCCGGCCAGTAATGTATTTGCGTTGAAAACCGACCTGAGCTGGATCGACCTGGCGGCAATACCGGAGACCTACGCCACGGCCTGGAGTTGCCTGCATCACAACCTGTCTTTACAAGAAGGTGACGTTGTACTCATTCGTGGAGGTACGTCTGCTCTTGGGCAGGCTGCCATCAATATCGCCAGCCAGGTCAAGAACGTCACGGTTCTGGCCACAACACGCAATCCAGAGCGTCAAGCACTGCTAAAATCACTGGGCTGCCACACCATCATGACCGATCATCCGGAACTCAGCACGGAGGTGCGTACCCTTTACCCCGACGGGATCAACGGGGTGATGGATATCATTGGCAATACAACGCTCAAGGACTCTCTCAAGATGGTGAAAAAAGGTGGAAGCGTCTGCAATGCGGGCTTCCTGGGCGGAGGTGATCCCCTGTCGTTCAACCCGCTCACGGACATGCCGTCTTCCGTCAACCTGAATTTCTTTGCCAGCTTCATGCTGGGCGCCAAGGACTTCCCGCTGACTGATATCCCGATGCAGCAGATCGTGGATCGGGCCTCACAAGGGATATATAAAGCCAACCCTGCTCACGTCTTTCGTTTCGATGAGATTGCCAAGGCCCACGAATTGATGGAAGACAATAACGCTACCGGAAAAATCGTGGTCGAAGTGTAGGTTATTGAAACCGCCTCATACCCATGGCATTTCATGGTCAGCAAGCTGCTGGATGTTCCCTCCATCAGAATAATACGTACCATTGAAACACCTGTTTACTCGAAAACAGGTGTTTCAATATCGTGGAGTACTTAGGGGAATCTCTGGTGCCGTGGTCTTGGGCTTGAGAAGGGATGACCATGAAAATTGACCTGACTTTGTTTGAGAAGGCTCATTTAATAAAGAGATTTCCAAAAAATAAGTACTGCAATTACAGTTCCGTAAAAAAGCGACACACCAGCTGATGAAAGCGGGTTACGTGTACAGGCTTATCGCCCTGATAGGCATGTAAAGTATATACAGGCCAACGTGGCCCTGTGACTGTATCAAGAATATGCACCAACTCCCCGGTTTTTAATAACGGTCTTGCCACTACGTCTGGCAACAATACAATGCCCAGGTGACGCAGTGCCATTTCTAATGCACAGGTTAGCGTACTCGCCCGGGCAAACTGGTTAAGTTTGATGCTAGAACGCTCATTGTTGTCCAAGTGCAATAGTTGCATCTTCCCCTGCTGCCAACTGGCAGCAATCCATCGGTGCTGACACAGCTCGTCTGCGGTCTTGAGAACAGGCGTGCGTTGTAGATAAAGCGGCGTCGCACAGAATATTTCCGTCATAGTGCCCACCGGTAACGCACGATAACTGCTGTCCGGCAGATCACCCGCGTGTATCGCCACATCCAGTTTGTGCTCTACCAGATCCAGGGTTTTATCATTCACTACCAGCTCCGGCTCCAGGCCCGGGTACTCGATGCACAATTGCTCTATGGCTGGTATCACCACATTTGCTTCCAGCGCATGAGGGAAGGTCACGGCAAAACGTCCTTGCGGGGCTACTCCAGCGTTCACGATATCCGTAAACGCCAGATTGACCTGATCCTGCAATAGCTGGCAACGCCGCAGTAATTTTTCACCCAGAGCCGTCAGCGACACCCCCCGTGTTGTTCGATTCAACACCCGTATGCCCAGTTCTTTTTCCAACTGGCTGACCTGCTGGCTCACGGCAGATTTGGTAATGCCCAGCGTTTCTGCAGCGCGGGTAAACGAGCCTTTTTCTGCGACGGCAGCAAACACCATCAATCGGGAAATTTGACGAATATTGTTCATTTATTATTAACAGTGAGTCAATCTTATCGGTATTGTTCTTAATAATAACCCATCGTAGACTTCTTTTCACCTTCAGCAATCTCATCAAGGAGGCGGTCCATGCCCGCTTACATCGTCGTCAGTTTTACCCCAAAAGATCCGGAGAAACTCCAACAATATGCCGCGTCCGTTCCCCCGACGCTCGCTACTCACCAGGGGGAGGTTGTTTTGAAAGGTCCCGTTGAATCCCTGCACGGCAGCCCCGGGCACCCGATGCAGGTAATCATCGCCTTTCCCTCAAAAGAAGATGCGACCCGCTGGTATCACTCCGAAGAATATCAGGCGCTCATTTCCACCCGCGATGCCGGGATGGATTCACAATTTCAGCTCATTGGCGATTAATGACACAAATTCAAACAGGAAATTTCAAATATGAAAAATACACTCAAAATAGTCGTCCTGCTTTTCATGCTGTTACTTGGTGGACAAGTATTGGCCGGCACGCCCGTGTGGATAACCTCCGGATTGAAAATGCCGGAATCCGTTGAATACGACCCGACACGGGATCGGTTCTATGTCTCCAACATCAATGACGGCGTGATGAAACAGGATGACAATGGCTCCATCGGCCTGCTGGACGCCCACGGCAAACTGCTCAACGTTGACTGGATAAGTGGCTTGCATTCACCCAAAGGTCTGGCGTTGTACAACAACAAACTTTACGTGGCCGATGTCAAACAACTGGTGGTCATCAACGTGGACAGTGGAAAACTGATCGCGCGCTATGCCGCTGATGAGTCCATGGTGCTCAATGGCATTACCATCAGCAAAGCAGGAACCGTATTTGTCTCTGATTGGATGGGTAACCGAATTTACACTCTGGATGATGGAGAACTGAAAATCTGGCTCGAAGATAGCAAGCTCAATTCACCCAATGGATTATGGGTAGACGATAGTAACCTGTACGTCGCTTCATGGGGTGCAAAACCAAAGGCGGACTTCACTACCGAAACTTCCGGCAACATCAAGCAGATTTCACTCAATACCAAGATCATCAAAACACTGCCGCAGAACAAGCACTGGATCAATATGGATGGCATTTCTCGTTATTCCAAAAATCGCTGGATCGTTACTGATTTCATCAAAGGAGAAGTTCTGTTGCTTGACACGAAGGGGCGTGTGAAAAAGCTGCTCGCAGTCAAAAAAGGTTCCGCTGACTTTTATTACATCCGTGAAAAAAACCTGCTGGTTATTCCGTTGATGATGGATAACCAGGTGGTGGCTTACACGCCAGAACACATTTCAGAATAAATTTTGGAGAAAAACATGAAGACTAAAATAATCCGATTTAATGAAACAGGAAATGCGGATGTGCTCAAAATCGATACCGTGCCAATAGCCGAACCCGGCGAAGGT
>DROS01000102.1 GCA_011321815.1 Gammaproteobacteria bacterium | reverse complement strand
GAGCGCCCGAAGGGTTGGCCTGTCAGCGTCCATGGCGGCGTTGCTCCTCTTGCAAAGGACGACAGCCATTCGCTGCGAGGAGCGCCTTGCCCTGAACGCTGACAGACCAACTGAATCCCAATTTATCACCTTGAAAGAGTACTAGGCTTTCTTTATGTATTCCCAAATCCATATTCTGGCGCAGCAGGCAGCTGATGCCCTGCGGGCCCGTCGTTGGTTGCTGACTACCGCCGAATCCTGTACGGGAGGTGGCATTGCTGTCGCGCTTACTGATATCGCAGGTAGTTCACAATGGTTTGAGAGCGGTTTTGTCACTTACTCTAATCAGGCCAAGCAGGATATGCTTGGGGTGCGCCATGAAACATTGATGAAGCATGGGGCGGTAAGCGAGGCCACCGTGGCTGAAATGGTAGCCGGTGCGTTGGCTCGCAGTAATGCGCAGCTCGCAGTAGCCGTGAGCGGTATCGCCGGACCCGCGGGAGGTACACCGGGCAAACCTGTGGGTATGGTGTGCCTGGCTTGGCAGGCAGAAGGAATGATGCCGGTGGTGCGTACGGAATATTTCAGTGGTGATCGTGCCGCTGTGCGGGCGGAAGCAGTGAAGCATGCCCTGCGGGGGGTGCTGGAATTGTGTAATGAAGGGACTGAAAGCGAGGATTGATCGCCCTCAAGCAAATGCCCAGCCTGCAAAAGGCTCGATTTCATCGCGGTTGAGTACGATCAGCTGGTAGGCATTGGGGTTCATGGAATGGTCCGCAGTGGTGTCCACCGCCAGGTGTTGCAGCAGATAACCAATCAATGCGCGGCGCACCGGCACATCAATTTGCCCTTCCACATTTTCGTAATCAATGAGCAGGCGCTCGCGTTTTTGTGCGCCAAGCTGTGGGTGGGGACTGAGTTGCAGGGTAACAATTTCGCTCCACTCATCGTCGTATTGGGCGCTGGACTCAGCTGCTTCAGGCAGCATTTGTGCCGCTGTGAATCGTGACAGCACAAAATCCCGAAAATCATAGGTCTCTTCATTATAGGCGCGCAGGTGCCAGCGCAGGCTGGTGTTTGCCAGTGCGTGGGGTTCGAGCACGCGCTCCCGGGGACTTTCCCGGTCTGAAAGTGAGTGGTAGCTTACTGCAAGCTTGCGACCCTGTTTGATGGCTCGCAGGATTTGCGCCAGCACTGCGCGTTCCGGCAAACGGGCGGGCAGCGGCAGGGATTCGGCAGGAATGCCGTACAGTGGCTGATTGCCGTAAGGGCCGCCGGCCGCAGCCAGGTTGGCGGCAATTATGGGCAATACCTCGGCCGGGGACAGCTCGCTGAATTGCGGTTGGAAGCCATCGCTGGGCACGAAACCAAACACACTATGATGGTAGGTCAGATTATCCGGTACCAGCTCATTGTAGAGTTTGAGATCCTTGGTGGCAGCGGCGTCAGAGATGGCAAAAGCACGGGCGAGATCGCTGCGGGTAATGATGCCGGTGTAATAGGCCATCAGTTCGATGTGCTGGAGTCGTTGCCGGGTGCTCCATTTGATGTCGTTCAGCATCTTGGTCATTGAGATCACTACCTTTCGTTGTGTACGCCTACAGGGATTGAAGTTTGGGTTTGATTGCGCATCCTGTTTGCCTTATGGCGGCACTGGAACTCCTGGTAGCAGACCGGCTGTTGCGCGCCATTTCGCCTCGCCACGAAACAAATATGACGCACACTTACAACCTGAATCTCAAGCGCCGCAGGTATCTCTCTGTAAACCCTGAGGAGTATATCGAGGATTAAGCAGCTTGTCTTAATAAAAATTATTACATAGTATATTTTATTAAGGTGATAAAAAGTATTGACAGTGAAAAATGTAAAGACTACAGTCTGCCTCAGTTGGACGCAAAGTTTATCGACCTTTCATAAGCAGTTAACCGGGAGAATGGGATCATGGCGGCAAATGACAAACAAAAAGCACTAAGTGCGGCGCTGGGGCAGATTGAAAAGCAGTTTGGCAAAGGCTCAGTTATGCGTATGGGTGATGCCAGTGCGAGCCGTGATATTGAGGCCGTATCCACAGGTTCTCTGGGGCTGGATCTGGCGCTGGGTATTGGTGGTTTACCCAAAGGCCGGGTGATCGAAATCTACGGGCCAGAGTCCTCCGGAAAAACCACGCTGACCTTGCATGTGGTGGCGGAAATTCAAAAACAGGGCGGCACAGCGGCTTTTGTGGATGCCGAGCATGCGCTGGACCCAAGCTATGCGGAAAAACTGGGGGTAGACGTGGATGAGCTTTTGGTTTCGCAGCCGGATACCGGAGAGCAAGCGCTGGAAATCACCGATATGCTGGTGCGCTCCGGCGCAGTGGATATAGTGGTGGTTGACTCTGTCGCAGCATTGACACCGAAGGCCGAAATAGAAGGCGACATGGGGGACCATCACGTTGGTTTACAGGCACGGCTGATGTCGCAAGCTCTGCGCAAGCTTACCGCCAATATCAAACGATCCAATACACTGGTGATTTTTATCAATCAGATTCGTATGAAAATCGGTGTGATGTTCGGCAACCCCGAAACCACCACCGGTGGCAATGCGTTAAAATTTTACGCCTCAGTGCGTCTGGACATCCGCCGCATTGGTGCAGTGAAAAAAGGCGATGAAATCCTGGGCAACGAGACCCGCGTCAAGGTGGTGAAAAACAAAGTGGCGCCACCATTTAAAAAGGTCGAATTTGATATTTTGTACGGCGAAGGTATTTCCCGCGAAGGTGAGATCATCACCCTCGGTGTGCAGGAGGGCATCATTGACAAAAGTGGTGCATGGTACAGCTACAACGGTGACCGCATCGGTCAGGGCAAAGATAATGTGCGCGGTTATCTGAAAGAAAACCCGCATATTGCTGAGGAAATAGAAGCTCAGGTGCGCGCCAAATTGTTGCCGGATGTTGCCGGCAAACCCACAGACAAATCCACCAAAAAAGCCGCTGATGAGGGCGCTGAGGCGAAGGCCTGAAAACCATGGGTCGGGTGAATGCGGAACCGGCAACAGCGACGCCTGAGGTGCTATGCTCCAGTGCCCACAGTAAAATACGCAAAAAGGCCATGGATCTGCTGATGCGCCGTGAACACGCAGTGGCCGAATTGCGGAAAAAACTGAACACCAGGGATTACGATGCGGATATTGTGGCAGAAGTGGTTGAACAGCTGGCAGACGAAGGGTTGGTGAGTGATGTGCGTTTCACCGAAGCTTTTGTACGTTATCGGCGCAATAATGGCCATGGTCCGCGACGTATTCAGTCAGAATTGCACGAACGCGGCGTGAGTGAGAAAATACAGGCCGCTTACCTCGATATCGGGGACTCTCAGTGGTTTGCGTGTGCCGCACAGGCGCGCCGCAAACGCTTCGGAGATGCGCTGCCGGAGGATTTCAAAGAACGGGCCCGTCAGGCCCGTTTTCTTCAGTATCGGGGATTTACCTCCGAGCAGATTCGGGAGGTGCTGGATGATGTTTAACAGCGAATAACTATAACTAGATGGCGCAATAATAACAATGCGCTGGTGGACAGGTTGGCAGACATAATGAAAAGCGCAGACATTCGTAAGCTGTTTTTGGACTACTTCCACCAGCATGGTCATCAACTGGTGGCCAGCAGCCCACTGGTGCCCGCCAACGATCCCACCCTGTTATTTACCAATGCGGGCATGGTGCAATTCAAGGATGTTTTCACCGGGCAGGAAGTACGCAGTTATAAACGCGCCGTCAGTTCCCAGCGCTGTGTGCGTGCTGGCGGCAAGCACAATGACCTGGAAAATGTCGGTTATACCGCCCGCCACCACACCTTTTTCGAGATGCTGGGTAACTTCAGTTTTGGTGATTATTTCAAACGTGAAGCCATTCAGTTTGCCTGGGCGTTTCTGACTGAAATTGTCAAACTGCCAGCGGATCGCCTGTGGATTACCATCTACTCCGAAGACGATGAAGCGGCCGATATCTGGTTGAATGAGATCGGTGTGGACCCCGCACGATTTTCACGTATCGGCGACAAGCCCGGTGGCAAAAAACACGAAAGCGATAATTTCTGGTCCATGGGCGACACCGGTCCCTGTGGCCCCTGTTCGGAAATTTTTTATGACCATGGTGCCGATGTGGCCGGTGGCCCGCCGGGCACACCAGAAGAAGATGGTGATCGTTACATCGAAATCTGGAATCTCGTGTTTATGCAATTTGATCGCGATGCCGCAGGCAAGATGAACCTGTTGCCACATCCCTCCGTCGATACCGGCATGGGTCTGGAACGCCTCGCTGCGGTGTTGCAGGGTGTGCATAACAATTACGATATCGACCTGTTCCAGCATCTCATTGCGGCCATCGCCAAACTGGCCGGAGAAAAAAACCACAATAATACTTCCCTGCGGGTTATCGCCGACCATATTCGCGCCTGCGCCTTTTTGGTGGTGGATGGCGTAGTGCCCTCCAACGAGGGGCGTGGTTATGTGCTGCGGCGCATTATTCGCCGCGCCATTCGCCATGGTCACAAACTGGGCTTGCGCGAGCCGTTTTTCTTCAAGCTGGTTGCAACATTGAGCGAGATAATGGGCGAGGCCTATCCGGAATTAGTCAGAGCCCAACCGCAAGTAGAGCGCGTGTTGAAGCAGGAAGAGGCACGCTTCGCAGAGACGCTGGAACATGGCATGGGTATTCTTGAAGAAGCTGTAACACATCTTTCCGGTAACGAAATTGCGGGCGAGACGGTATTCAAGCTTTATGATACTTACGGTTTTCCTGTCGACCTCACAGCAGACATTGCCCGTGAGCGAGGGCTGGTTCTGGACATGGAGGGATTTGAGCGGGAAATGGCGGCACAACGCGAACGCGCCCGCGCGGCCAGTAATTTTGGTGTTGAAACAGGTGAAGGGCTCGCCATAAATGGGCAAACGGAGTTCACCGGCTACGATCATTTGCAGGGTAGCGGTAAAGTCGTGGCATTGTTTCGTGATGGTGTTGAAACCAAGCAGCTCGCCAGTGGTGATGAAGGCTTGTTGGTGCTGGATCGCACCCCCTTTTATGCTGAATCCGGTGGTCAGGTTGGTGATTGCGGTGTGCTGACAGTAAACGGCACACGGCTTACAGTACAGGATACACAAAAGCAGGGAGACGCCTTTTTGCACCGGGTGACGGTGCAATCCGGTAGCGTGGTTGTCGGCGCAGACGTCAAGGCGCAGGTGGATGCACAAAGCCGGCAGAAAACCGCCTGTAATCATTCGGCAACCCATCTTTTGCATGCTGCATTGCGCCAGTTGCTGGGCGGACATGTGCAGCAAAAAGGCTCGTTGGTGGAAGCCGCACGACTGCGCTTTGATTTCTCGCATTTTGAGGCAATTAGCCCGGAACAACTGGCTGAAATTGAGGCGCTGGTTAATCGTGAAATTCGCGCCAACCTGCCGGTAGAAACAAAATTAATGTCACAGGAAGAGGCGCAGGCCTCCGGAGCCATGGCATTGTTCGGTGAAAAATATGGCGACGTGGTGCGTGTGCTGAATATGGGTGATTTTTCCATGGAACTGTGTGGTGGCACTCATGTGAAACGCACGGGTGATATTGGTTTGTTCAAAATCACTTCTGAAAGTGGCGTAGCCGCAGGGGTGCGGCGTATTGAAGCGGTGGCGGGCGAAGGCGCACTGCACTACGTCAGCGAAACGGAAAAAAACCTGGCGCAGGTTGCTGCCTTGTTAAAGGCTGACAGCGGTACAGTGCAGGCCAAAACACAACAGCTCATCGAGCGTAACCGTAACCTGGAAAAAGAACTGGAGCAACTGAAAGGGATGCTGGCCAGCAGCCAGGGCGGCGATCTGGCTGCGCAGGCGGTAGAAGTCGATGGCATCAAAGTGCTGGCGGCGAAACTGGAAGGTGGTGATGCCAAGTCGTTGCGTGACACAGTGGATCAATTGAAAAGTAAACTGGGTGCGGCAGCGGTAGTATTGGCAGCAGTGGATGGTGACAAAGTCAGCCTGGTGGCAGGCGTCACCAAAGCAGAAACCGCGCGCGTGCGTGCAGGTGATCTGGTCAATAATGTCGCGCAGCAGGTGGGAGGGAAAGGTGGTGGCCGTCCTGATCTGGCGATGGCGGGTGGCAAAGACCCATCAGGTTTGGATGCGGCATTGCAGGCCGTGCCTGGCTGGGTGAAGTCGCAGTTAACGACAAATTGACAGGTGGTGTTTGCACCATAAAACCCCGTGGGCCGCACCAATGTTGTGCGTGAAAATGAATTTCTTGTCTATTGTGTAAGAATTGTCCTACAATGTCCTTCAAGTGAGTATAAAGTGGTGTTGAATTTACATCTTTGTGACGGGCCGTCGGCATGGCGCTGATTGTTCAAAAATATGGCGGAACGTCGGTAGGCTCGGTAGAACGTATTGAGCACGTGGCTGAAAAAATTGTGGCCTTTGCCGCACAGGGCCATAAAGTAGTGGTTGTTGTTTCCGCTATGAGTGGAGAAACAAACCGGCTGATGGAACTCGCTACGGCGATTCAGCCGCAGCCGAATTGCCGCGAACTGGACGTACTGTTGTCCACTGGCGAGCAGGTGACAATTGCCCTGCTGGCCATGGCGCTGCAAAAAAGAGGCGTTGCTGCACGCTCGTTCACGGGCGGACAGGTATGCATCCGCACTGATGCCGCACACAGCAAGGCGCGCATTGTTGATATCGACAAGCAGCGGGTGAGTGAGGCGCTGGATGCCAATGAAGTGGTGGTGGTGGCCGGTTTTCAGGGGGTTGATGAATGCGGCAATATCACGACCCTGGGGCGTGGAGGCTCGGATACCACGGCAGTGGCTTTGGCCGCTGCACTAACGGCCGATGAATGCCAGATTTACACCGACGTGGATGGAGTGTACACCACTGATCCACGAATAGAACCAAAGGCGCGACGGCTGGACCGTATCACCTTTGAAGAAATGCTGGAGATGGCCAGCCTGGGCTCCAAAGTGTTACAGATTCGCGCTGTGGAGTTTGCGGGTAAATACAATGTGCCGCTGCGGGTGCTGTCCAGTTTTGCGGATGTTGGCATTGAGCAAACAGGGACACTGATCAGTTATGAGGGAGAAGGTGTGGAACAGGCGTTGATTTCGGGTATCGCATTTAACAAAGACGAAGCGAAACTAACAGTACAGGGTGTGCCGGATCACCCCGGTGTTGCGTACCAGATTCTGGGCCCGGTGGGTGAAGCGAATATCGAAGTGGATATGATTATTCAGAACGTGGGTGCCGACGGCACTACGGATTTCACTTTCACGGTACACCGCAATGATTTTCAGCGAACACAGGCTGTATTGGAACAGGTTGCCAAAGACTTGGGTGCGCGTGAAGTAAACGCTGATGACAAGATCGTCAAGATTTCGCTGGTGGGTGTGGGAATGCGCTCACACGCAGGTATTGCCAGCCAGATGTTTGAGATTCTGGCTAATGAAGGCATCAATATTCGTATGATATCGACCTCCGAGATCAAGGTGTCAGTGGTGGTGGATGAAAAGTATCTGGAGCTGGGTGTGCGGGCATTGCACAGCGGTTTTGGGTTGGAGCAGTCAATCGAGGTGTCGCAATAACAAATGCGCATGCAGTTTCGCACAAGGATGGTGTGGATTGTTGTACGCAAGTGCGAATCGAGTCTGTAGTTTAGGCAAAAAATGCCGATGGTTTCTTCAGTGCGGGCCAGCAGGGACGTGATGGAGAGTTTGAAGTAAACAAGGAGATAAGCATGTTAATTTTGACGCGACGCGTGGGTGAATCCCTGATTATTGGAGATGACGTCACCGTAACTGTCCTGGGCGTCAAAGGCAACCAGGTCCGTATCGGGGTTAATGCCCCTAAAGAAGTATCTGTGCACCGTGAAGAAATTTACGAACGCATCCAGAATGAAAAGGCGCCGCAAAAATCCGCATCGTAATATGCAGATTTTCGGGGGTTGTTCTGTAGTGGGCGATTGCCTGCTTGCTGTTCATCAGGTGTGTTAGCAGTATTTTGTGGGTGTAACCGCAGTATCTTCCCTGCCGTTTTTATTGTTTATTTGACGAAACAGCACTTTATGCCAGCCAACCTGCTGGCGAAGTTGTTGCGGAAGGGTGAATAGTTGGCCATTTCGTCGGAAAGAGTCGTCAGAGTGGGTTTTCTATTGCGCCCAATTCTGGGAGAATAGCGCCCCTGTCAGGTTCGCAGGTAATTGCGTTGTTGACCGGGAGAGCTGGCCGAGTGGCTGAAGGCGCGCCCCTGCTAAGGGCGTATACGGCAACGTATCGAGGGTTCGAATCCCTCGCTCTCCGCCATTCAAAAAATGAGTGGCAAGGGTTTGGTTTCCGGGAAGGGCAAACAAGTCCGTTGGTTCCCTTGCAACTGGATGACGGAGCCGGTATATTCCCTCGCTCTTTTGGTCCTGCCATTTGATGTTAGTCATTGCTTTCACGCGCCCGTAGCTCAGTTGGATAGAGTACCTGGCTACGAACCAGGCGGTCGGGAGTTCGAATCTCTCCGGGCGCGCCATTATTTAGTAGTGCAATCAATGGGTTGGAAGATTTCTTCTAACCCATTTTTCTTTTAAGTAAAGTCAGTGTGGGCGTTTTGTGGACACTCTGTCCGCAAACCCGTTCGGCTCCTGCAATCAGTTCCTCCAGTTCTGCTGCCGAGTAGTGGGTTGTGATGTCACCGTTCTTGTGCCCGAGTAACACTTGGCGCGTTTCATATGGCACACCTGCAGCCCGTAATCGACGACCGAAGGTGTGCTTCAGATTGTGAACGCCCCGTTTGTATTGGGGACAGACAGGCAGACCTGCCGCGCGCCATGCTCTTTTCCACCCAGTGTTGTTCATCTTGCCGGTACGGGTGCCTTTACAGGTAAAACGAAGGTGCGAGCACAATCACTTCCTCGGTAGCTAGCGCAATGATCAGTATGATCACCAGGCCGATTTTGACGGTTTTCTTCGATAACCGATTTGGCCACTGAGTTGTGAACGATGAGCCTGTCTTCCTCGTTCTTTACAACATCCCCCGGTACGATAAACACAAAGGTGTCAAACTCGGGTACTTTTACCTCCCAATCTCACTTCAGTCCACACACATCCTGTTCACGGACTCCCGTATTCACCTTATAGAGCGCCATGCGTTCCAGGTGAGCCGGCAGTGCCATCAACAGGCGCTTTTGCTCAATAAAGTCCAGGGGATACGCTTCAGCTGCATCGCGTATCTTCAGGAGCTTTATTTTGGGAGCGATTTGAAGCCATGTCAGGCCATGCTCATCAAGCCACTCGGATGCGGCTTGGTTGAGAAGGTGACGAACAACACCAAGTGCATTGTTGATGCTCTTGGATTTGATGCCATTTGCCTGCCTTGCCTTTATAAATGACTGCAACGTTCCCGTATGCACTTGGCCCAGAGACAGATTGCCAATAAATGGCATAATCTGTTCCAAGTGCATTGCATCATCAAGGATCGATTTTTTATCGCGGTTATAGTCGAGATAAAAAACTGCTGCTTGCTCAAAGGTGCGCTTTGGGCGTACCCCGTAGACACTGGCTTGTCGAATCTCTTCGAGGCGTTTGGTTAGGTACTGTTCCGCTTCTCTGAGATCAGACGTTCCCGTGCTTTCGCGAAGCCTCCCGCCTGGGAGCGTTTTGATCCTCTTGTCGATGTGCCAGATACCGTCGCGGAGACGGAGCCCCGGCATTTTACTTGCCTTTGTTGACATGATGTCCCTCCTCGTTGCGGCGGGACACCCATTGCATCTATATTTTGTCCGCCCAATGGTCCAAGTCAAGCCTGTCATATGCCTTGCCCTGCCGGCCGATGGGGATTGCAGTAAGGGCTGGAGCGACAAGTTCTCTGAAAAGATTTCGGTTCATCCCCAGGTAGGCAGGGGCCTTACTGGCTCGAATTAAACGCGGAAGTATGGGGCTATCGCTCATATGGTTTGTGGTTGACGTTGACTGAACATGCTTGTTTTTCCCGATGTATCTGCTGTAGATGTTCCCGATCTCGACTTGAGGAAGAACCTGTTTGCTACTGCAAACTCAGATATATTTTATTCATCCCTGGCGGCTTTAACCCCCGGGGTAACTGTCCCCCACAGTTCAGTTTTCAAAGGCCTTTTTCGATGTATTTGGTCTGGGATGTTGCGATTATTTTTCTCGGAAGAAGCGTAATAAAGGGTGAAAAGGTGACGCAGGGTGCTAGAGATACTTCTTGAAGAACGCAACATGTAGCCGGGTGGCTATCCCCGACGCGATCAGGAACGGAGGAAGCAGGTATTTGGGGTCCATGGGGACAGGCGGGATCAGGTAGACGACCCAAAGGAGCAGGAACGACCACGCCAGGCCTCGTTTGGCGCGATGTAGATAAAGCCGGATTCCCGTTCGCCACCGGTACGGCGCAGGTACCAGCCGACAAAGCCATCGGCTATGGCGACAGCCGTGATCAGCGCCAGGAAAGGCAGCGTCAAGATCAGAATGCCCAACCCGAAGGGCAAACAATTTCAGGCCGATCATGCCCGTTTCCAGGACCGGCCACAGGGTGTTTGCGAAGTCGTGTGCTGTAGCCGGCGTTTCAGCGCCGGATTGCCGCAATGTGCCATCAATGCCCGTTGAGACAAATACCTGCTCATAGAAAGCTCGGGTAACGTCGACCAGAAAAGCCACCTGGGAGGGTTGCAGGTCGAGCAGCGCCACTTCTTGCTGAAAAACGAGCCGGGATAACAGGGGCGCTACCCGTTCATGCAGACGGTGCTCACGGTCCCGGCGGAAACGAATGTGGTACCAGGTATTCGGCGATAGCGGGGAGGTGAGGGCATCCCAGGGACCGAGATCCTCCCCCCGATGATCGTAGCGGGTGATGTCCTGATCCATCAGCGGTTTGCCGATGTCGTGCAGCAGTGCGGCGCTGAACACGGCATAGGTCCACACTTCCCGTTTGGCGACGATCTCCTCGGTGTCCGCGCCTTGAGGCAACAAATGCGCCCGGCGCAGGCGCAGGGCATGAAGCGCCACCTCAAGCCCATGTACCAACAGTCCACCTCTGCCGGCATGGTGATGGGCTTCCGAAGCGGGCAGCAGCTGGACGTAGTTGGCGTAGGACAACAGCGCGTCCAGATAAAAGGTGCGCCAGTGAGGCTGCGGGATACCCGCCAACTGCTGAATTTCCCTGATGTGCCGGGAATGTTTTCCCAGCAAGTCCAGAGGCAGTTTGACAGGCAAACACCCTGGGAACGGTGGTTTTGATTTACGCTGCAAGCAGAACATCTGCCTGGTTGTAGCAGGCCAGGCGTGAAAATGGCTACGATAAATTAGTTTCGGCCGGCAAACATTTTGCTGGGGCAGGAGCAAATCTCAGATAGCTGAGACAGTAGGGATGGGGTCCCTTTATGCCTCTAGCCCTTTCGGATAGGGCCTTTCCATTACAGACCCCTTCCATTCGCGACCCTTTCAGTAACCAGGCCCTTTGCCAGCGCTTGATGGTAATATTTTTTACAGCGCTTTCCCCCAGTCATATGCAAAATGCCTGTCTTTTTATCGATTTACGCATATAAACGGGGAGCAGCTTCCCGGGAGCCCGTGAAGTTGTTGGTGATCAACATTAAAACATTGTATAGTTAACGCATTAAAACATTGTAAACCGAAAGCTTTATAACATGGTGATTGCCAGTGGCAGCCTTTGAAGAATTGTTGGCCGGCTCCCTGGAACGGGCAACCCAAGCAGCGCATGACCATATCGTGCAGTCGGGGGAACTGTCGCGCACCGACAGAGAGCGCTTGGTCAGAAGTGGCTGGCTGACGCCTGTCATCCGTGGATGGTACATCCTGGGCCATCCCGAAGGGCGGGGAGAGACAACGCAGTGGTATGCCTCTTACTGGACATTCATGGCTCGCTATCTTGCCAGGCGCTTTGGAACACAATACTGCCTGTCGGCGGAATCGTCACTGGATTTCCACCTCGATCGAAACACGGTTCCGAAGCAACTGGTGGTGATGGCGGGCAAGGGGGGCAGCAGCCGCGTTGAACTGCCTCATGAGACCTCTCTGTTTACCTGGCAAGGTGAATTACCTTCTGAGAGAGAAACACAATATGGCATACAGGTGATGCCATTGCCTTTGGCGCTGTGCCGGGTTTTGCCGACGCTGTTTGTTCATGAACCGATGAAAGCAGAAATCGCATTGCGACTGGTCGCAGCCACCGATATTGCGCGCGTATTGATCGAAGGTGGGCATACCCGTGTTGCCGGACGCCTGATTGGCGCCTATCGTTTTTTAGGCGATGACGCCGCGGCAGAAACGATTGCCGGGAATATGTCAGCAATCGGCTACCGGGTCAGGGAGGAGAATCCTTTTGCGTCCGCACAGCCCGTGTTCGGTAGCAGGCCGATGCGCCTCAAGTCACCCTATGCGGCGCGTATCAGCGCCATGTGGCAACAGTTGCGGGAAGATGTTCTCAGTCATTTTCCCGAAGTGCCAGGCATCACCCAGGATCCAGCGGCTTACCTCAATAAAGTGACAGCGCTTTACAAACATGATGCCTACCATTCACTGTCCATAGAGGGATACCAGGTGTCACCGGAGCTGATCGAACAGATTCGGTCGGGACAGTGGAACCCTGATGCCATCCAGGCGGATACGGATCAGCGGAATGCCATGGCCGCCAAAGGGTATCTGAGTGCGTTCAATACGGTTTGTGACAGTATCAATAAGCTGTTTAAAGGCAGGCAGGCTGGAGACATTGCTGAACAGGACATTCAGAACTGGTATCGGGCACTGTTTTCACCCTCTGTCCAGGCCGGGCTGATCAAGGCAGCGGATCTGGTCGGCTATCGCCATAATCAGGTCTACATTCGTGGTGCGGCGCATGTGCCGCCACCACCAGGCGCGTTGATGGATTCGATGGAGGCATTGTTCCAATGCCTGAAAGAAGAACCCGAACCGGCTGTGCGGGCGGTTTTAGGACATTTTGTCTTTGTCTTCATTCATCCGTACATGGATGGCAACGGGCGTATTGGTCGTTTCCTGATGAACCTGATGTTGGCATCGGGCGGTTACCGCTGGACCGTCATTCGGTCTGACAGGCCTCGACGCGATAAATACATGCAGGCGCTGGAGCAGGCATCGACAGAACAAAACATCGTTGATTTTACCGCATTCATTGCGGAAGAAATGGCGGTGAACTGGACTGTGGCCTAAGTGTCATTGTAAAGGGCGAACCGTTTGCTGTATTACCGCAGCCCGAACTCAGACCAGGAAGCAGGCGCAGCTATTCGAGTTTGTGCGCTACGGCGCCTGTTCATTTGCCATGCATGTACTCGACTCTGAAGCGATTGGCTTCCCAGTGACTTCTGAGTCTATCGCAGTGGTAGGTAAATGGACATTAGCAGAACAATTATGTCAAATTTGGTCAAAGCAAATCGTGAAGCAGATCAGTGGATTAATGAGAGAAAGAAGCATGCATTTAGTAAAGGAAATTTGTGGTCTTCTACTAGCGGATGCTTCCTCGGCTGAATATGAGCTGAAAGTGCTTAATAACCCTTTAAGCCAACTATCTGCTGTGGCATCTTCTATTGAGATTTCTTTAGATGTGGCTGCTACGTCTGAGCAGTACAGAATACGGGGTAAGGGCGTAGATTAGTAGTACGCCAATTTAAAATATAATAAAAATGCATTGGCCACCATGGCTGTCAGGTTGCTGGTCAGTACCTTTGCATAAAAATCTTGCTTGACTGACAAGGCAGACTTCCCTGAAAAGTTTTCTATTTCTACCCATTGTTTGAGACGTTTGTAGTTTTCTTCAACACCCCATCTCAGGTGATATAGCTCCTTGAATACCTGTGCAGGGAAAGCTTGCTCATCCATCAGGTTGGTAATAAGCACTTCAACGTCACCCTCAAGTTCGACACGTATCAGACGAAGCTTGAGGGGCTGTATTGGCAATCCTTTTTCTTTGCATTGTTCGATTGATTTTTTATTGGGCGTAAGGGTAATGATGGCCTGTTTCTTTACACTGTCGGCAAACGCCTTGTATTGTTTGCCACGGTTGATTTTGGCACGCATACAAAAAGGTTGGTTTTTAACTTCATACAAGGCATATAACCAGAATGCATTATATCCCCTGTCCAAAATAGATATGTCGTTGGGCTGAGCGCAATTTCTGATTTATCTTTCCAGGGTTAACACCAAATGCATTAACGATGTCGGGTTCGTCAGGCACTCTGGTCTGTGAACCGTCAATGGCGCATAGCCGGTATCCATGCCAGGTTTTTACATCAAGACAGTTATCATAACAGGTAGCAATGGCTTGCTGGTTAAGATCAACAAAAGCGGTGTGCGATAAATTTTTACGTGCTTGAGTAATAGCTGATTTTGTGACGACCTGAGCGGGCGG
>DROS01000101.1 GCA_011321815.1 Gammaproteobacteria bacterium | reverse complement strand
GGCCAACCCTTCGGGCGCTCCTGTGGTGTTCCGCTGCGGCGTTGCAGTGCTTGACAAGGGAACAACCATTGCCTGCGCACTGCGCCTTGCCGCGAAACACCACAGGAACGCTGAATCCCAATTTATTACCTTGAAAGAGTACTAGTATAAACCCATCTTTCCTTATGTGACGGGGTACGTGTGACGGGGCACGGCGTCCGGTGAAGCGAATATGAAAAAAATCATAGTGGGTTTTGTCGCCGTGGGCGTGCTCGTCGGCGTATTAGTGCTGAATTGGGGTTCGGTGCATGGGTTGCTGGTAGCGCGCCCTGATTTTGCGGCACAGCATGTGGAGCCGGTGGTAATGTACGGCACCGACTGGTGCGGCAACTGCAAAATGACGCGCACTTACCTGCGTGAAAATAATATCCCTTTTTACGAGTATGATGTGGATAAATCACCCGAGGGCCAACGCCAGTTCAAGGCATTGCAGGGCACCGGGGTACCCTTGTTGCTGGTGAAAAATAACGTGGTAAGGGGGTTTGATCCGACAGCTATTCAGGAGGCGTTACGTCGCTGATGCCTGAGTACCGGTTTCGTCTGGCCATTTCGGCACAAAAATATCTGGCGTATTACGAGGGTGCTGTACACGCAGTGGTGGTGACCTTGGCCAATGGGCAGCACCTGCAATTTCCGGCAGAATCTCTGCGGCCGTTTGTTTTGCGAGAAGGAGTATACGGTGAGTTCGTGTTGCGTGTGGATGATAACAACAAGTTGCAGAGTATTGAGCGGGTGGGTGATTGATGCGTATTGGCATTGATCTCGGCGGCACAAAAATCGAAGCCATCGCGCTGGACAAGCAAGGGGATGTACTGGCGCGACAGCGGGTGGCAACGCCCGCCGGTGACTACACGGCGACGCTGCGGACGATCACGGATCTGGTTTTGTCTGTGGAAAAAGCGTTGGGACGAAGCGGCAGCATAGGTATCGCTACACCGGGTGCTATTGTGCCGGATACAGGCAGGCTGAAAAACGCCAATTCCGTATGCCTCAATGGACAGTCTTTACTGGCGGATCTGGGAACCGCTTTGCAGCGTTCCGTGCGCTTGGCCAATGATGCCGATTGTTTTGCCCTGTCTGAAGCCACGGATGGCGCGGCCGCAGGGGCCTCGGTGGTATTCGGGGTGATTGTTGGCACCGGCACCGGAGGCGGAATCGTGGTTAACGGCCGGTTGTTACAGGGCGCCAATGCCATTGCCGGAGAATGGGGGCACAATCCACTGCCATGGCCACAGGCGAGAGAGTTGCCAGGGCCGGAATGTTATTGTGGCAAGCGGGGCTGTATTGAAACGTTTCTCTCCGGGCCGGGCCTGGTTCGGGATTTTGCAACAACGGCCAATGAATCACAGGATGCGGCGCAGATCGTGGCACTGGCAGAGGTGGGAAATGCGGCAGCCGAGGCAAGCCTGCAACGCTACGAGCAGCGCATGGCGCGGGCACTGGCAGCGGTGATCAACTTGCTGGACCCGGAGGTTATTGTACTAGGTGGTGGATTGTCGAATATTGCGCGTTTGTACCAAACGGTGCCTGCGTTGTGGGGGGAGTTTGTGTTTTCAGCCGGAATGGAGGGTGGGCCGGTGCGTACGCAGCTGGTGCCTCCTAAACATGGTGATTCCAGTGGTGTGCGTGGGGCAGCGTGGTTATGGGAATGCGCTGAAAGTGATTAGGTAACCGGAAACAACGGACCATCGGCTTTTACCCCATCCAGATTAGCCCCCATCAACTCGGCGGCCGTGAGATCAGCACCGCGTAAATCAGCTCCACTCAGGTTGGCCAGGCGCAAATCAGCGCCAACAAGTTTGGCCCCTCGTAAATCAGCGCCTTGCAGGTCGTATTGCACCAGATTGGCGTTCTCCAGATTGGCGTTGCGCAAATCAACGCCATGCAGGCTGCTGAGATCCAGTGTTAACAAGGTACAAAGGCCCTTACGATCATGAATGACTATCATGCGGCAATGATACAGTGTTTGGCAGACATTTGCGCATCGGCCAGAGCCTGTTCAGTGCGGTTGAGCACGTCGGCAGCGCTGTTGTCGCGGAGGGGGTGGATCAGCGTATAGCCGCAAAAAAGGCGGCAACTCAGTGTGTCGGGTATTTTTGGATGCTGCATCTGCTGCTCGAAGAAGGATTTGTGTAATCGTTCCAGGCAGGGAGTGGCGCCGTCGGCCGTCATGCCAAACATCAGTAATGCAAATTGATCTTTATCGAGGTGGGCTATGTGGTCCACCTTGCGTACATGTGCTTTGAGGGTTTTGCTCAGTAATGTGAGCAGCAGGGTGGTTTGTTTGCTGTTGAAATTGTTCAATCCCTGTACGTGTAACCGCACTATGCAGACTGGTGTACCGCGGCGGGCAAAATCGTAGGCCCGGGCAAATTCGTGATTAAACTGGCGTCGGTTGGGGAGGCCAGTGATCTCGTCAGTGAGTTGCCGGGTTTTCAGCAGCCGTTGTTTTTTGTCGAGACCGCGTTGAATATGGTTGATGGTGGGCAGAATTTCAGCCGTTTCGCGTAGTTGCGGCGCATCGATTTTTTTTGTCAGCGATTCACCTTTTGCCAGGTCGTTGAGCAGGGTTTTTATTTGTGAAAAATCGGTGCTCAGGGCGCATAGTACGTAGCGCACCATGAAGGCGATGATGCCGACCGTGAGCAGCAGGGCGGAGATGTTAAATATCGCCAGACTTAAAAAACTGAGTACCGGACGTTCAGCACTTTCAGTGAGACTGAGTTGCCAGTCACTGTTGGCAAGGGCTGTTTTCTGCTGGCGTATTTCGTCAGGGTTGCCGAGCCGGTCGTGTTGGGCGATAGCGTTGTTGTTGCCATCGCGCAACACCAGCTTTTGCCCGTTGTTGGTGTTGCTTTGCAGCAGGGGTTGCAGGGTTGTCAGTCCGAAGTTGACGAATACCATCCCCAATGGAGCGCCGGTTTCATCCCGCACCGGGGCAACCAGGTCAAAATGGCTGGTGCTGGCGGTAAGTCTGTGTACGGGCGGCATTTTAATGGGTTCGCCCTGGCTGAGCTTGGCGAGATCAGTAAGGCTTTGTGGGCCCAGCTGCATATCGGCGGGCGCCCCCATCACCTCCCCGGAGTTGCTGAGCAGGGCCACACCCATAGCCTGAGGCAGAAAACGGCGCATTTGCAGGGCCCAGGTCTGGGCGCTGGTGTCATCCTTGTTTTCGAGAATATCCTGGGTGGTAGGTTGAGTGGCCACATGGTCGACAATTTGTTGAAAAAAAGCCAGTTGGGATTCCAGGGTACGGGCTTTGTCGGCCAGCCGCTGGTTGAATTCGTTATTTTCCGAATCCTGGTAATAGGTTTTGGTCAGCAACAGGTTGGTGATGGTGACGGATAAAAACAGGACAATGATCACCATGGCGCTGGTGTAGGCAATAAATTTCATCGAAAAATCGCCAAACAGCGGTTTACGTTTGCCGTTCGCCCGAGGCTCTGTTTTTGTGTCGGAAACAGCACGCTGTGCTGTGTCGTGTCGTTGTTTTGTCATGTAGACAACCGGACTGCTGTGCTCGTTGGTTTGAAACATCGGACGGGGTTTTTTCCTTTCTGTCTTGTTCCGGGTCTGGCGAAACATGTTAAAAATAGCGTGTGCGCGCCGATATAGCAGCCCGAAGCTGTATATAAATTTTCGGTGTCGTTGTTCGGGTGAGTTGCCATTGCCGATAGGGGTAAACGTTTGTCCGATCTCGAAGGTTGCTTTTATTTTTCCGCAAACTGGAGACCTTGTCGGCATATCTGTAAAGATGTTGAATCTTGCCCGCAAGCGGATATTTTACGATAAGCTGCGCAAGAAAAAAAACCGGATTTGGGCACGAAAACGGACATCTTTTGTTGGGTTTCAATCGACGCCTTACCATGTGTTATTCCCGGTAATTTAAGACTGGCATTGGGTTGTTTGGGCTGATGAGGTATGCTCGTGCACATAATATGTTGAGCGGAGTGGTATGAAAAAAGCGAGTGTGGTGCGATGGGGGGCTGCATTTTTTGGTGCAAGTCTTATGGGCTTGGGACTGTTGGCGTCTGGTATGGCGTACACAGCTGGTGCTGCTGAAGGCACCGCTGAAGCCGCAGGTTTTGTGCAACTGGATGCCGCCACCGAACAGGTACTCAATGAAGTGACAGCGCTGGGCGCGCAAATGGCAGCGCTGAAAGAGGCGCAGGCATTATCGCCTGAAAACCAGTTGTTGGTGCTGGTGACAGTGGACCCTGGTTCATTTTCCCGGTTAAGCGCTATTCAACTGCAAATCGATAAACGTATGATTGCTTTTCACCAGTACACCAAAACTGAATTGGCCGCACTGCGACAGGGGGGCAGTCACCGGTTGTTTTGGGGTAATGTACCCGGCGGCCAGCATCAACTTACATTTTCGATGATGGGGCATGAGTCCAAAGACTCCGACATTCAACGCGCATCGGTATTGGTTACTGTTTCTGGCGAAAACCGGAGTGTGGTCGAGCTGCGGATTACACCAAATAAAGATCAACCCCTGCCTGAAGTGTCACTCAAGGAGTGGAAATAAGTGTTGTTCCGTATGAATCGACAAAACCATATGCGGAGATCTGCGCTAAAAGGGATGCTGACTGGCGTGGCCTGTCTGCTGTGGGGCGTGCAGGCCATGGCTGCGCCGCCGGTGGCGTGGGAGCGTATTGAAGACCCGCTGGTGCGTGCCGCACAATTCGATTTGCTGATGGGCGAGCCTTTTGAGGCCACCATCCGGCTGGAGGCCGATCTGGCCCAGGGGCGCATCAAATACCGGCCAGCCCAGGCGCAGTTGGTGCTGGGGGGTATGTACCTTGCCAGCGGTGCGCATTACAAGGCCGCATCAATTTTTGAGTCTCTGGGGAACAGCGGCCAGCCTCAGCGGGTGCAAAATCTGGCCTGGCTGAATCTGGCGCAAGTGCAGTACCAGCGCGGGCAAACGGACGAGGCGCTGGCAGCGCTGCAACGCATCAGCGAGGATTTGCCTGCCCAGGCACAGCAGGAACGCTTGTTGTTGAGCGCCATGGCGCTGATGCAACAACAACGTTTCGACCAGGCAGTGGCCAGACTGCGCCAGTTAGAACAGAAATCCCTGCGACGGCAGCTTGGTGAAAAATCCGTGTGGGCGACGTATGGCCGTTTCAACCTGGCCGTGGCGTTATTCCGGCAGGGGAACGAAGAGGAGGGCCTTGAGTTATTGGAAGAACTGGGTTCTGAGAAGGCCAATACAGAAGAAAGCCGGGCTTTGCGTGATAAGGCCAATTTGATGCTGGCGTACCACTTTTTAGGTAAAAACGAACTGGACAAGGCGCAGCAGTATTTCGTGAAAACACGTTTGCAGGGACCAATGTCCAGTCGGGCATTGTTGGGCCTGGGGCGCGTTTACTCCGCCAAGGCGCTACACAAAAAATCCCTGGTGCCTTGGTTGAGGCTGAGCAAGATGGATGCGAGCGACCCAGCGGTACAGGATGGCTTGTTGGCCGTACCTTTTGCCTTTGGTCAGTTGGAGGCATTTAAACAGGCGCTGGAGCATTACCAGCTGGCATTGGAAAAATTCAAAATGGAGATGGAACAGGTGCGTCAGGCAGGAGAGGCAGTGAATAGCGGTGTGTTGCTGGACAGGCTGGCAGGCGCCACGGGCAATCAGCCCGCGGATCAACGATGGCTGGCGCAAGAGCTGCCCAATATCCCCGGCGGGCGTTATTTGTGGCAGCTGTTTGCGACGAACGAATTTCAGGAAACCCTGCAAAACTATACCCGGTTGCGCCTGTCACAAAGGCGCCTGAAACAGTGGTCGTCACAAATTGATGATGCTAAAGGTCTGGCGCCGACACACCGGCGTACGTTGGAACAAAAGGTGGTGGATTTGCAGAACAAGCTGCTGTCGGTACAGGAACGCATACAAACACATCTCAAAACACTGGCGCAGGAAACCCTGAAACGCTACGAACAACGCTTGCTGGGGTATGCCAGTGAAACCCGCTTTTCCATGGCGCAGACTTATGATTATGCATCCAAGCGCTGGGGTAGTGAGCAATGATCGTACGGTTGGCCTGGTTGTTTTTTGTTCTGATTCTGACGGGTTGCGCACAACAGCAGCAAACCCTTGATGATCTCGGTGAGCTGGATATCAAGATTGATACTGAATCCCCCGTCGCAGGCAGTCGTAACAAGGCGATGGATAATTATTGGGAGTTCATGTCCGGAACCAAACAGGACTCACAAAAGATTGAAGCCATGCGACGGCTGGCGGATTTGGAAATGGAGCGCAGTGAAGAGCGTTTTCAGAAGAAAATGGAAATATTTGCGCAGAATGATGCCAGTGACGATGCCGATGCACAGGCGTTGCGTGAAACAAGTTTTCGTGGCGCAATCAAGCTGTATGAAGACGCCCTGAAATTATCGGCGGGTGGTCCGCACTCTGCGGGCTTGCTGTATCAGCTTTCCAGGGCCTACGAACAAGCCGGCCTGCAAAAAAAGGCATTGGGTGCATTGGATCGCCTGCTGGCTTTGAATCCGCGCGCCAGCAACCGTGACGAACTGCAATTCCGGCGTGGTGAATTATTGTTTGACTGGCGCAAGTTCAAATCGGCGGAGCAGGCTTATACCCAGGTAGTCACCATGGGTACTTCTTCGCGTTATTACGAAAAGGCAGCGACAAAGCTGGGTTGGGCCCTGTTCAAACAGGAGCGTTACCAGCAGGCATTGAAAGCTTTTTTTGCTCTCGCAGACCGGAAACTAAAACCGGCTGTCGGCTTGGTGGGGCCCCGCAAACTGAGTCGTGGCGACAAAGAATTAGTCGATGATGTCTTTCGTATTGTGACGCTCACGTTCAATGAATTGGGCGGTGGGAAATCAATCAAGCCCTATTTTGACAAAAACGGGCATCGGGATTATGAAATCCGGGTTTACCGTAATTTGGCAGAATTTTATGTAAAAAAGAATCGTGTGCGGGATGCGGCGGAAACCTATCACGCCTTTGCAGAAGCCTACCCCATGCATGAGAAGGCCTTTGAATTTGATTTGAAAGCAATCGAGACCTATACCCAGGCTGGTTTTGCCAGTGTGCTGATCGAAGAGAAACGTACCTTCATTAAACGCTACCGCATTAATGGCGCATACTGGAAACGTTATGAGGAACAGGAAGATACCATTCTTGCGCAGCTGAAGACGGCAGTAAGGGAAAATTCGGAAGATGTAGTGCGCCACCTTCATGCAGAAGCCCAAAAAAACAAAACAGCCATTGCCTATCAAACGGCTTTTATCTGGTACCGGCAGCACTTGAAGTGGTTTGGCCAAAGCAAAAATGCGCAAAAACTGAACTTCCTTTATGCAGAGCTTTTGTTTGAGTCTGGCAATTTTGAAAAAGCAGCCAGCGAATATGAAAAAACCGCTTACCGTTATGTGCGTTTTGGTAAGAGCGCCGAGGCCGGTTATGCCGCGTTGCTGGCCTATGGTGCGGCAGAAAAAAAGGCAAAAGGGAAACAAAAAGCAACCTGGAGCCGTCTAGCAGTGGGTAGCGCCATGCGCTTTGGCAAAACCTTTCCTGGCGACAAACGTTCTGCTCAGGTATTGACCAGGGCTGCGGAGGATATGTTTGCGCTGAAAAAATACAATCAGGCAGCTGTGGCAGCGCGGCAAATTCTGGAATTGACCCATGCACCTAATCCCGAAACGCGGCGCACAGCATGGAAGATCATTGCACGCGCAGAGTTTGAAAAAGGCGACTATGCGCGGGCTGAAGTGGCTTACAAGGTCGCGTTGAGCTTGACGGGCATGAACGATGTCAGCCGTAAGGCATTAAAAGACGGGCTGGCCGCATCGGTCTACAAACAAGGTGAGTACATGAAATCAAAGGGCAATCTGCAAGGTGCGATTGCCCAGTTTTCCCGTGTCGAACAGGTGTCACCGGATTCCAGTGTTATTCAGTCGGCGGAATTTGATATTGCAGCAAGCCTGATGGAATCCGGAAGCTGGCGTGATGCGATTAACAAATTTTTGGCGTTTCGTGACAAGAACCCTGCACATCCATTGGCAGTGCGGGTATCCGAAAATCTGATCAAGGCCTACCTGAAAAACAAACAGCCGCTTAAAGCAGCAGCTGAGTTGGAAAATATGGCAAAAAACAAGTCAGACCCGGAAGTCAGGCGCGCTGCCTTGTGGCAGGCTGCGGAGTTGTATGAAGAAACGGGCAGCAAGCAACAAGTTATCGCAACTTATAAGCGTTATGTGGAGATGTTTCCACAACCCGTGGAACAGGCGACTGAAGCACGCCATAAATTGGCCGTTATTTACAGTAAGGCAGGTCAATGGGGTGAGCAGCGTTACTGGTTAAATGAAATTGTCAGGAGTGATAAGAATGCCGGTAGCGGCAGTACGCCGCGTACGCGGTATCTGGCAGCGAAAGCAGCTTTTGAGCTGGCCGAGCCGGCGCTCCAGTCTTTCCAGCAGGTCAAGCTGGTACGGCCGCTGAAGCAAAATCTGCAACGCAAAAAACAGAAAATGAAAGAAGCTGTTGATGCCTTTACTCTGGCGGCAGATTACGGGATTGCCGAGGTGACCACGGCTTCCGTTTACTGGCTTGCAGAAATTTATAATGAATTTGGACGGGAATTAATGCAATCGGAACGACCGGAAGGCTTGTCCCAAGAGGAAATTGAGCAATACGACATCTTATTGGAAGAGCAAGCCTATCCCTTTGAAGAGAAGTCGATTAACATTCACGAGTCAAATGTTGGCCGTGTTAGTGAAGGTATGTTTGATGAATGGGTAAAAAAGAGCTTTGTGGAGTTGCGTAAGCTGAGTCCTGTGCGATACGCAAAATCTGAAAAGAGTGAATCGACAGCCCTGTATCTTTATTAAAAAGATTTTGATTAAAAAGCTATTTATAATGCGATATTCATTTGTTTCCTGTTCCTGGAAAAAAATCATGAGGCGTGCCGGCCACTTGTTTTTTGTGGCTGCGGTTTTGTTGCTGGCAGCTTGTGCCGTAACCACCGAGCCGCCCCGCGATGTGGCGGCTCCCCCCAAAAAAGAATTGCCAAAAATTGATCCCAAGGTTGCAGCTTCTTATGAAGCTGCCCTGGCAGCAATGCGGGCAGGAAAAACTGCGGAAGCTGAAAAGGCATTGCAGCAGTTAACGGTTCAATACCCGAATTATTCCGGACCGCAGGCAAATCTGGGTATTTTGTATTTTCACCAGAACAAACTGGAAAAGGCAAAGGCCGCTTTTCAGGCATCATTGAAAATCAATCCGAAAAATGTAGTGAGCCTGAATCACCTGGGGATCATCAGCCGTGGTGCTGGTGAATTTAAACAAGCCCAGGCTTACTATGAAAAGGCCTTGCAGATTGATCCTGATTACGCTTATGCTCATCTCAATTTTGGTATTTTACTGGAATTGTACATGGGTAAATTACCGGAAGCGCTGGAGCACTATCAACGATATCAAAAGCTGACACCAGAAGAGGATATCGAAGTTAAAAAATGGATAGTCGATCTGAGCCGCAGAGCGAAAAGTCGCAGAGCTGAAAAATGATCCGTTTTTTCTTCCTTGTTTGCCTGTTGTTATTTGCGTTGTTGCCACTTAATGCATTCGCCGCTGATAGAATTGAACTGGATGAAACTGCGATCCAGGGCAGTCGTGAACTGCCTAAAATTTTGTATGTTGTTCCCTGGAAGAGCGCGCGTTTGGGCTTGTTGCAAGGTGGTGTGGGCAGCAGTTCTTTTGACACTGCTTTCGAAGCGCTGGACAGAGACGTGTTTCAGCGTCAGGTTGAATACTATGACAGATTATATGGCGCCGGGGCGCAGGCAGTCACCAGTGGAAATGCCAGGTAAGCAGCTAGCGAAAAATAGTGGTTTGATAATGTGAATACAGATGCGGTACAGGTTTTGGATTTAACCTTCCCGGTTTGCTATCAGAAACTTAAGAATATCGTTAAAATGCCGTTACGTGCAGTGTGTTTTTGTGTGCATGGTTTTGTGAGCTGAATCAGTTAATGCAGGTGCATTTTGTGGCACGCTAGGTGCCTGTCGGATTTAGGTGATCGTCGCGAGGCGAAAGGGAAATGGCGGGCAGTTTTTCGATCATTTGAGGCGAATAGTGGTGACTATTTAACGAAAATGATTGGAAAAATGGGCCCATTTCCCGCCGCCGTGGATTCATCCCAAGTCCGACAGGCTCCTAGACACTGTTTGTGCAATAAACGTACAGTATTGGTGTGTGACACCGGTGGGCGGCATAAAAAATCGAATTATGTGATGCGAGGAGAAAAGTATGGATGTCTTTAACGTGGCCGTAAAATTTTTCCAGGATGGTGGGGTATTTATGTACATCATCTTGTTGGTGTTTGCGTTGGGCGTGGCAATTGCAATTGAACGGTATTTGTATCTGACGATTGCAAAACAGACCAATCGCAGCATGTGGGATAAATTGACCCCGTTGATGAAGGCCAACAATTATCAGCAGGCCATGGCGCTAAGCAGCCGCTCAAAGTCCGAGGTGGGTAAAATTATGGCGTATGGCCTGAGTCGTTTGCAGGTGACCAGAAGTCGTGATGATATAGAAATTGCCATGGAAGAGGGGTTGATGGAGGTTATTCCACGTCTCGAAAAACGTACTCACTACCTGGCTACCTACGCCAATATTGCTACATTGTTGGGTTTGTTAGGCACAATCATCGGTCTGATCCAGGCATTTACCGCAGTGGCAAATGCCAACCCTGCAGACAAGGCAGATTTACTTTCCGCCAGTATCTCTGTGGCCATGAATACCACGGCTTTTGGTTTGATTGCGGCAATTCCTTTATTGTTGATGTTTACTGTGCTGCAAACCAAGACAACTGAGATAGTCGACAGCATGGAAATGGCGACGGTAAAGTTTCTGAATTCAATCACTGAACACAGCAAAAAAACTGCGCCGCGTAGCGCAAATTAAGCGGAACGATTTCGTATGTCCGTAAGAGCCCGTGTCAGGCGCGCGCATCGTGAAGCGCCGGAACTTAATATTACCGCCTTTATGAACTTGATGGTGGTATTGATCCCGTTCCTGTTACTTTCTGCGGTGTTTTCCCAACTCAGTATTCTGGAACTCAATCTTCCGCCGGACTCGCAGTCACAAGCGAACAAAGACCAGAAAAAAGTGCGCAATTTTGAAGTGATTGTGCGCAAGGACAAACTGGTTGTCGCGGATACCATCGGTGGTGTGTTGAAGGTGATCGAAAACACGGAAGGCAAACACGATTTTGCAGCACTTTCTGAATTTCTTATAAAAATAAAAATGCGATTTCCAGAGAAGCAAAACATCAGTATTTTACTTGAGCCGGATACTGAATATGAGCTTTTGGTCAAAGCCATGGATACGGTGCGTGAAGTTGAGGTGGTGGAAGCGGCATCCGTTGTGAAAAAAGAATTGTTTCCACAAATTGCCATTGGTGATGCGCCATGAGTGCGTCGCGCCGCGCCAAGCGCATGTCGCGCCACCATGCGCGTACCAAGCGTAGCGCTTCGCTGAACATGGTGTCCCTGATGGACATTTTTACAATTTTGGTGTTTTTTCTGTTGGTAAGCTCTTCATCTGTGCAGGATTTACCTAACGCCAAGCAAATCAAGCTTCCTGAATCTGTGTCTGACCAACTGCCAAAGGAGACCGTGGTTATCGTTGTGGGCGCTGAGAATATTGTGGTGCAGGGCAGAAAAATTGCTTTGGTCGCAGATGTGATGCGCTCCAAAAGTACTGAAATAAAGTCATTGAAAGATGAATTGTTACGTTTAACCGCGCGTAAAGTGCGTACTCAAACAGTGGACGGAAAGCCTGTTTTACGTGAAGTCACCATAATGGGCGATAAAAAAATTCCTTTCGCTTTGTTGAAAAAAATTATGCTGACTTGCACAAAAGCGAGTTACAGCAATATTTCGCTGGCTGTTTTACGCAAACGGGATAAAGGTTAACTCGTGTCTGTATTGATGTATCGTTCATTTATATTGCCCTGGACTCGTCTGGAAGAGGACGATGGGCGGCTCAAAAAAATCGTCACGATTGTTTTGGCGGTGGCGTTTGTTTTCAGTGTTGTCATCCCGTGGATTCCCGTGCCTGAAGTTGATAAGGATAAAGTCGAAGAATTACCGCCACGTCTGGCGCAGTTGCTGTTGGAACAACAGAAGCCCAAACCCAAGCCGAAACCGGTACCCAAAAAAGTAGAAAAGAAAAAAGAGAAGAAAAAAGAAAAGCCGAAAGAAAAAAAGAAGGAAAAGAAAAAAGAAGAACCAAAAAAGAAAGTCGAAAAGCCAAAGGTTGATCGGGTTGCAGAGGCGCGGAAAAAGGCTGCCTCCTCGGGCTTGCTGGCATTCGCGGATGATTTGGCCGATTTGCGCGAGAAGCCGGTTACTCAGGCTTTGAATAAAAGCAAACCCCTGGCAAAAGGCGCGACTGCCGCAAAGGTTATGAAGCGCAATATTCTGACTTCAGGTACGGCAGGTAGTGGAGGTATTGATACATCACGGCTAAGCAGTGGTGTGGGTCGTAGCGCGCTCGCCGGACGGGAAACGACACAGGTGGAAAGTCCTGTAGCCATGGTTGCCAAGGCGGGGCCGCAAGTGACAGGTGGTGGTGGCTCTGGCAAGCCCTCACGGAGTTACGAAGAAATTTCGTTGGTGCTTGATAAAAATAAAGGTGCGATTTATTCGCTGTACAGCCGTGCTTTGCGTAAAGACCCTACCCTGCAAGGCAAGGTGGTGTTGGAGATCACCATCGCAGCCTCTGGTCGTGTAACATCCTGTAAAGTGATTTCCAGTGAATTGAACAACAAACAGTTGGAGCGTAAGCTGGTTTCACGGGTAAAAATGATGAATTTTGGTGCGCGGGATGTCGAAGAAATGGTAGTGACATATCCCATAGATTTCTTGCCGACGTAATCAGTTGATCAACGGTTGAAACCACGGTGGGGTCCTGAGATACCCATCTGTTGATGCTGGCCGCTGGCCGCAGTACTGTGTTCGACTTTCATGCTGTGACATCCAGCAGGCTGCCAATAATTTCATTCACGGTTTCGACCACTTTAGTGGAGGCCTGTATTTGCAAGGTGTCCAGTTTCAGATTGACTAGCGCGGAGGTTACTTCCGTGGGCTGTGTCGCAGCATTGTCACCCATGCTGTTGTTGACCGCCTGTGCAATGGCGGACGCATCGCGGCGCATATTGCCCAGACCTTGATTTATACCGTTAATACCCGTGTTCAGGGCAGAAATGTTCATTGTCTGTACCTCATGCTGTTGCGTATTTGTTTGATTCTGGTCAGTCGCAACAGACTAAAAAAACAGGAATCGTTAATCTCTGTATCGTACACTGTTTTTTTGGCTTTAATGTGGGACTAAGGGCTGGGAAGTTCTGTGTTGCCGCAAATTCACACATCATCGATTATCTATCTGAAAGGTATCAGTTTAACCTGAATCCGTGCCTTCCGGGCATTGAGGTTTGAGGGTGAGAGGCAGGCCGGCAGCGATGAAGGTGACCCGGTGGCAGAGGGTGGCCAGTTGCTGATGCAGTCGGCCGGCTTCGTCTACAAAACGGCGCGAGACTTCCCCCAGTGGGGTAATACCCAGGCCGACTTCGTTGCTGACCATAATGAGTTGTCCTGGTAATTGTGGCAGGGTTTGGAGCAGGGCGTCGCGCTGGCTGACAAATCGTTGATTGTCAAAATGCTCATCGCTTAGCAGGTTGCTCAGCCACAGAGTGAGGCAGTCCACCAGCAGACAGCGCTGCGGTGCGGCATGTTGCAGGAGGGCTTCCGCCAGCGCAACAGGCTCTTCCACCAGCGCCCAATGCGTTGGGCGCTCGGCGCGGTGCTGTTCAATACGCGCGGCCATTTCTGCGTCTCCCGCATGGGCTGTGGCGATAAACGTTACCGCTTTGCCGCTTGCCTGGGCGCGTTGCAGGGCCAGCGTGCTTTTGCCCGAGCGGGCTCCGCCAAGAATGAGTTCTGTGCTCATCGGGTTATACTACCAGTGGTTTTTTGTATTGAAAAAGGGGTATGTACGTGTTTCGGCGTCGGTTGATTTTTTTGCATCTGAGTGTGTTGCTTCTGAGCATTATTACTAATCATGGTTATGCTGCTATCAGTGTGGTGGATGATGCTGGCCACAGGGTGACATTGGCTGCGCCTGCGAAACGCATTATCAGCCTTTCCCCCCACGTTACCGAGCTGTTGTATGCCGCAGGAGCTGGGGAGTACATTGTCGGTGCGGTGTCTTATAGTGATTATCCGGCGGCGGCAAAAAAACTGCCAAGAGTTGGCAGTTACAATGCCTTTGACCTGGAAGCCATTGTGGCTTTGCGGCCGGATTTGATTGTAGCCTGGCAAAGTGCAAACCCGGCTGCTGCGCTGGAAAAATTGCAAGCCCTGTCTATTCCGGTGTTTTTTAGTGAGCCCCGGCAATTGGAGGATGTGGCCGGTAATCTTGAACGTCTTGGCAAACTGACGGCAAGCGAAGCCATTGCCAATGCAGCCAGCATGATGTTTCGGCACAAGTTGCTCGAATTGCGTAATCGCTATCGTGCGGTCCGTGCAGTGTCGGTGTTTTATCAGGTCTGGCACCGGCCTTTGATGACGGTCAATGGTGAGCATATTATCAGCCAGGTGATCGAGCTGTGTGGCGGGCGTAATGTGTTTGCGGGTTTGCCGGTACTGGCACCTAAAATCAGTCTCGAAGCGGTGTTGCGCGAAGATCCCGAGGTGATTGTGGCAGGCAATTCGGCACTCAATCATCCCGGCTGGAAAGATGACTGGCGACGTTGGCCTGCTTTGCAGGCGGTGAAAAATAATCATTTGTTTTACGTTAATCCGGATATTATCCAGCGCCACACGCCGCGTATTTTGCAGGGGGCAGAGGCATTGTGTAAACAAATTGAAACGGCGCGATGAGTTGTTGTAAAAAAGTGTATGCGGCCATTGAAAGCAGCCTTTCCGGTTTGTCTTTCATGGCCGCATCCACCCGGCGCCATTTTATGACGTTGAATAAGATATGGTTACAAAGATGCTGCGTCCTGCCGTGTTATAGCTTTTTTGGCGTTCATAATCTTTATTAAGTGCGTTGTTGAGTTTCAAGCGGAGCATCCATTGTTTTGAAACAGAATAGCTGGCGCGCAGGTTGATCAGGTAATAGCTGTCCAGCCTGTCCGAGTTTGAGGTGTTGGTATAACGGAAACCTTGCCCCATGATGGTGGCGCCAGCGGACAGTTTTTTACTGTTTCTGTCAATGTCGATGCGTGCCGTACGGAATGCACGTTGTTGAAGTTTGTTTCCGGTATTGACGTCTTTCGGGTCGACCAGACTTAACGTGGATGCAATTGTCCATTCTTGAACGCGAGTCATCATGCCAGCTTCCAGCCCACGAATACGTGCTTTGCCGATATTGAAGGGTTGCCAGATATCGTTGAAGAAATCAGCATCATCACAATTGATCGCGCATGCCCAGTTGATCAGGTTATTGATGTCGGTGTGATAAAAATTGAGATTCCAGTTTCCCCAGTGTTGATTGCCTGAGATGCCGATTTCGGAAGAGGTGGATTCTTCCGGTGACAGGCCAGAATTACCGGATACGGGATAATAGAGGTCGTTAAAAGTTGGCGCTCTGAATGCAGTGCCGTAGGAGGCAAGGAGCCTCATCGTTTTGCCAAGACGATAACCCCATGCAATGTTGCCGGTTGTCTTATTGCCAAAGGCTTCGTTGTTGTCGTTTCTGAATGCAAATAGGATATCTGTATTTTGCATAAACCATTGATGCTGCACAAAAACTCCTGTGTTATCGCGTGACGTTTCTGCGTAATTGATATTGCTGCTTATGGTGTCTGTTTGTCGATCGAAGCCGAGCACGAGTAATGCGGTATCATTTAATGTTATATCATTTTGCAGATAGATTCGGTCCCGGGTGGTGTCAAAACGGTCTGTGTTCAGGCCATTTGCCATTTCCTGGCTTTCATCACGCCCCTGGTCCAGGCCAAAAGTCATTTCCCATTTCGGGGCCGGGGTATATTTCAGCTTGGCAGCTGCGGCTTGTTGGATACCTTTGCTTTCATAGTCTGTCGTGGGCACCCAGCTGTCATATTCTGTTTTTGTTTCTGCCCGGATGAAGCTTGTATCCAGCGAAACCCGGTTGCTGAATTTATGGCCGAATGTGGCGCTGAGCGATGTGTTTTGGTAGCCATCATCATCCGGGTCATTGCCTTTTTGTGCATTGAATCCGCCGGTTTCATCATAGCCGAGCTGCACACTCAGTGTGGTATCCATGTTGCTCATGGATGCGCCTGTGGTGATTTGTGTTGAACGATAGCGGCCAATGGTGACGCTTTCGTTGGCACTAAAGCCTTTTTTAGCCTTTCGGGTGAATATCTGAATGACGCCACCAATGGCTTCGGAGCCATAAAGGCTGGAGCGTGGTCCACGCACGACTTCGATACGGTCGATTTGTGAAACGGGAAGGTGTTGAAAGGCGACAGAGCCTAGTGTTGCCGAGCCTATTTTTGCGCCATCAATGAGTACCAGTACGTGTCCACTGTTTGTGCCACGCAGGTAAAGGCTGTTGTTTTTCCCTCTGCCACCGTTGTTAACAATATCAATCCCCAGCTTTCCTGTTAACAGCTCTTGCAGGTCTGCGGCCTGGGTACGTTCAATTTCTTCCCGGGTAATGACGCTGACGGAGGCCAGGGCGTCATCAATGGTTTGCTCATTTCGTGTGGCGGTGACTACCACAGGGGGTGTGGTGTAGACCTGCGTTTGTGAAAAGGCGTTGTGTGAAAATCCGACAGTTGCCAAAAGGCTTAATGGAACAAGGTTGAAGCACTTCATAAAATTCCCCAAAGTTATGCGCACACCCGCGCGCGTATTTATTCTTGCAGGGGGAGGTTTTGAGGGGGAATGGGCAGTTTTGGTGCGCGCCAGTACCCGCCACCGTCGCCCGCCGCAACTGTTAACGATTGCATCAGGCCGGTCTCCGGGCTTATGAGTGATCGTGCCGATCCGGCAGATGCCTTCCCGTGTTATGCAGGACACAGTGGCGTGTTATCTGCCGCGTACTCAATTACCGTTGCGGGGGCAGCGCTGGAATAATCTTTCTATCAGTGGTTGATAGAGATGCACCAGCTTCCCGTTTCATCCTGTAAACGAAAGTTCTTAGGACACCTGAAACTGGCGCGTACTGTATGGATTGAACCGGTGGACGTCAAGTTTTGCAAATGGACTTCGGTAGTGCGTAGTGAGAGAGTGGTCTCAGGTTCTGGAGGTAAATGGCCGTAAAATAAAGATATGCACCGTATTTTAATTCTCAATGCCAAGGGTGGCTGCGGCAAGACTACGTTGGCGACCAATTTGGCCAGTTATTATGCGCAACAGGGGCGCGTGACGGCACTGCTGGATTACGATCCACAAGGTTCCAGCATGCGTTGGCTGAGTCTGCGTGATGCTGAACGTTCTGCAATTCACGGTATAGCTGCTTTTCAGCGCCGTCGTGATGTGACCCGCGCCTTTCAGATGCGTCTGCCAGTGGAGGCGGAACGGGTGGTTATGGATGTGCCCGCCGGGGTAACGGGATTGGGGCTGGTGGAGTATGTGCAGCGTGTTGATACCATTTTATTGCCGGTGCTGGCGTCACCCATTGATATTCATGCGGCGGCACATTTTATTCAGGATTTGTTGCTGGTGGGAAAAATCCGTACCGCCGGTACCCGGCTTGCTGTGGTGGCTAACCGGGTGCGGGAAAATACACTGATTTTCAAAGACTTGGAGCGATTTCTGTCCAGCCTGAAATTGCCGTTGGTGGCTACCTTGCGGGACAGTCAAAATTACATCCGTGCCGCTGAGCAGGGGCTGGGGATTCATGAGTTGGAAGGCCGTCGTGCGGCTCTGGATCGTGAGCGCTGGGAGCCACTGGTGAAATGGCTGGATGAGGTGGCCGATACACTGCCGGGCCGGCAGTTTTCGAATCAGCTTGCCGGAATAGTGCCGATTGGTGGTGTGGCCCGGTAGTTCGTCATTCCGCAATATTCATCCCGGTAAAAACACCGGCCCATTTGGCCCTTCCACGGCAATTACCGGGTGCCCGTAGAGGCGCGTGAGTATTGCGGTGGTCAGGATATCTTTTGCGGGCCCGCACAGCACTTCTCCTTGGCCGAATAACAGGATCAGGTGGCTGCAAAAGCGTGTGGCCAGGTTGATGTCGTGCAGAATCATCAGTGATGCCCGTTCGGTTGTTGCATCAGCCACGCGCTGACTCAGCTGGTCCAGCAGGCTGATCTGGTGATGAGGGTCGAGGTGGTTGGTGGGTTCGTCCAGCAGGAACAGTTGCGGGTTCTGGGTGAGCAGGGTGGCTAGCGCCAGACGGCGGCGCTCACCGCCGGAGAGGGTGGTGACTTGTCGTTGTTCAACACCATTCAGCCCCACGTCATTGAGTGCGGCCAGTGCCAGCATTCGGTCATTTTCGCCCTCCCATTGCCATTGGCCTAGCCAGGGGTGGCGGCCACTGAGCGTGGTTTCCATCACTGTACCGGGAAAAGCGTCGTCATCGGCCTGTAATAACACGCCAATTTTTTGCGCGATGGTGCGGCGTGGCAGTTCGGTGAGCAATGTTTCACCCAGCCTGATTTCCCCCTGTGCCGGTTCGCGCAGCCCCGCCAAGGTGTGCAGCAGCGTGGTTTTACCGCTACCATTGATGCCCAGCAAGCCCCAGCGCTGGCCGATGTTGATGCTCACATCCCATTGCCGGCACACCGTTTTTCCACCAATTTCCACGGTCAATGCCTTTGTTTGCAAAAGGGCCTGGCTCATGGATGGTTTCCCCGCTGGTGCAATAAATACAGAAATACCGGCACACCCAGCAGGGCGGTGATTACCCCCACTGGCAATTGCTGCGGAGCCAGCGCACTGCGCGCCACGGTGTCGGCCAACACCAGCAGGCAGCCACCGGCCAGCACTGCGGCGGGCAGCAGACGACGGTGGTCGCTGAGGCCCAACAAGCGCAATAAGTGAGGGATCACCAATCCCACAAAGCCGACACTGCCCGCAATAACGACCGCCGTGGCGGTGAGCAGGCTGGCCACGACATAAAGCGTCAGGCGTAGGCGTTGCACCGAAACGCCCAGCGCAGCAGCGGTCAGTTCGCCGCGCGCCAGTATGTTGAGATCGCGGGCAAAGGGCAGGCAGAAGAGCAGGCCCGCGCTGATGATGATCAGTCCCCATAGCGGTGGTGGGGCGTGGCTGAGATCGCCCATGAGCCAGAACAACATACCGTGCAGACCGCGTTCCGGGGAAATGGCGAGAATAAAACTGATGACCGCTCCCCAGCCTGCGGCCACCACCACTCCGGTGAGCAGCAGGCGCATGGCGCTCCAGTTGCCATGGCGGTGGGCCAGGCTGAATACCAGCAACATGGACAGCAGGGCACCCACAAAAGCATTGCCGGTAGTCCAGCCGACGCCAAGCCCCAGTAGCATGGATAACAGTGCGCCCACCGCTGCGCCGCCGGAAATGCCGAGGATGTATGGATCGGCCAGCGGATTGCGTAACAGCACTTGCATCAATGCGCCCGCCAGTGCCAGCAGGCCGCCCACGACGAAGGCGGAGAGCGCGCGAGGCAGGCGCAGTTCCACAATCAGGCTGCGGCCCAGTGCATCGCTACCGTTGATGAGCGCACCCAGCTCCACAGATACACTGCCGATGGATAGCGCCAGCAGCAGGCTCAGAGGGGTGAGCAGGATCAGCAGGGGGAGGATGAGTCGGGGATTCATTTCAACACGTAGGTTGGGGTGAGGTACGAACCCCAACAATCCGGAGTCAAACGCACCTCTGCTGTGGGGGTTCGTGCCTCACCCCAATCTTCGGTACTCATATTTCAATGGGGGCAGGAATGTCGCCCCGCAAACTGATAATCGGCCAGCCCTTGGCGTTGGCGTGGTCTGCCAACGTTTCGTCCGGGTCCACGGCGACAGGATGTGTGACCAGCTCCAACAGCGGTAAATCATTATGCGAGTCGCTGTAAAACCAGCTATCGGCCAGATTTTGCTGATTGTGGCGCAGCCAGGTTTTCAGTCGTTCCACTTTGCCTGTCTGAAAACAGGGAATGCCGCTGACCCGCCCGGTGTAGTGGTCATCCACAATCTCCGGTTCTGTGGCCAGCAGGTTTTCCACACCCAATGCTGCGGCAATGGGGCCGGTGATGAAGCTGTTGGTGGCCGTGATAATCAGCAAAATATCGCCCTGGACGCGGTGTTTTTCCAGCAGTAAACGGGCGGCGGGCAACATCACCGGGGCGATTATTTCCTGCATAAACTGCCGGTGCAGGGCATTGAGTTTTTCACGGGGATGCTCGCTGAGCGGTTTCAGACTAAAGGCCAGAAATTCGAGAATGTCGAGTCTGCCTGTTTGGTAGTCTTTATAAAAGCGCTGGTTCTCACGGGTGTAAAATCCGCCATCTACCAGCCCTTGTTGCACCAGAAACTGGCCCCAAAGGTAGTCACTGTCATCCCCCAGCAGAGTATTGTCCAGGTCAAAAATAGCCAGGCTCATGGTGTGAATCTCCCTGATTGAGCGTGTGTGTTGTAACGGGGTGCCATAATAACGAATGCGCGTCACGGCGGGAAACTCACACCGCTTGCGCGGCAAGTGGAGGATGTGGAACAATCAAGTCTGTTTCGAACTTAAGTTGTTGATTGGCCGATGATTGATTCTGAAGGTTACCGGGCAAATGTGGGTATTATCCTGTGCAATGCGCAGGGCCGTTTGCTGTGGGCGCGGCGCATTGGGCAGGATGCCTGGCAGTTTCCGCAGGGAGGGATCAAAGCCAACGAAACACGCAAGGAGGCGCTGTTCCGTGAATTGCGCGAAGAAGTGGGGCTGACGTCTGAGCATGTTGAGCTGGTGGGTTCGACCCGGAAGTGGCTGCGCTATGATTTGCCAAAACGATTTTTACGCCACGGCAGCAAGCCGTTGTGTATCGGTCAAAAACAAATGTGGTATCTGTTACGCCTCACCGGCAAGGATGACGATGTGCGACTGGATGTTGGTGAGCAGCCGGAGTTTGATGGCTGGCGTTGGGTGGATTATTGGCTTCCGCTGGAGGAAGTGGTGTCATTCAAACGTGATGTTTATCGCGAAGCATTGAAAGAGCTTGAGCCTTTTCTTTTGTCCTTAAAGCGGAATACCGTGCAGCGGACATTAAAAAAAATACCCGGAGCAATTGAACATTAGCGTCTGTTGACATATTCCTCTTGGCATTGCATCCCTTTGCAGGCCGATCAGCTTATTTTGTTTAACCTGAAATAGCATTCTTCGAGGGTCCATTATGCTGAGTACGTTACGGCGCATTATCCAGGAAGTCACTGTCGCCAAAGACCTGGATCAGGCACTGGAAGTTATCGTGCTGCGCGTTAAAAAAGCCATGGATGTCGACGTATGCTCGGTATACATGACAGACAAAGTGCAGGGCGAAAATGTGTTGATGGCCACCGATGGCTTGAATGATGAAGCCGTGGGCATGGTGCGCTTGAAAAAAGACCAAGGGCTCATTGGCCTGGTGGGTGAGCGGGAAGAGCCAGTGAATCTTGATGATGCCCCCATGCATCCACGTTATCAATATTTTCCCGAGTCCGGTGAAGAGCGTTACCACGCCTTTTTGGGTGTGCCGATTATTCACCATCGCGAGTTACAGGGTGTGCTTGTAGTACAACGCCATAGCAAACGACATTTCAGTGAAGACAAGGTGACCTTTCTGGTGACTATCGCGGCGCAGTTGGCCGGCGCTATTGCTCACGCTGAAGCCAGTGGGGGTATTGATGGCCTGCATTCCAAGGCGCGAGGTGCCGCGCCGCTGCAAGGGCAGCCCGGCGCACCTGGCGTGGCAATTGGAACGGCCGTGGTCAATTTTACGGCGACAAATCTGGAAGTGATCCCCGACCGTGTGGCGGGGGATGTGAAAGCCGAAGTCAGTTTGTTCAAGAAGGCCGTCAAAGATGTGCGCAAGGACATCCAGTCCATGTTGAAGCGTATGACGGAAATATTACCTGCTGAAGAGCGCGCATTGTTTGATGCCTATTTATTGATGCTGGAAGGCGATGGTATTTCCGGTGAAGTGGTTCGCCGTATAAAACAAGGCAATTGGGCTGCCGGCGCCTTGCGCGAAACCATTGCCGAACATATGAGTGCCTTTGATGCCATGGAGGATGATTACCTGCGTGAACGCGCAGAGGATGTGCGTGACCTGGGACGGCGCATTCTGGAAAAGCTGCGTTCCCAGGAGCCGCCAAAACCGAAAAAATTTCCAATCCGCACGGTATTGGTGGGCGATGAAATTACGGCATCCATGTTGGCCGAAGTACCGGTTAAACGCTTGGCAGGTGTTGTATCCCGGCGAGGTTCACAAACTTCGCATGTGGCAATATTGGCGCGAGCCATGGGGATATCGGCAGTTATGGGTGTGGACGAGTTGCCGGTGAGTCATATCGACGGGCGAAGTATTATTGTGGATGGTTACACCGGGCGTATTTTTATCAACCCGCCGCCTACGGTGCGGGATGAATTCAAACACCTGTTGCGCGAAGAGGCGGAGCTTTCAAAAGAACTGCGGGAATTGCGTGAAAAACCAGCCATCACCCCTGATAACGTAGGCATTCCGCTGTACATCAATAGCGGCCTGTTGGCGGATATAACACCTTCGTTGAAAAGTGGTGCGGAAGGCCTTGGGCTGTACCGTACTGAATTTCCGTTTATGGTGCGTGACCGTTTTCCTGGTGAAGATGAACAATGCAAAATTTACCGGCAAGTGCTGAAATCATTTTCACCTGCACCGGTGACATTGCGCACCCTGGATATTGGTGGTGATAAAATGTTGCCTTATTTTCCCATCGAAGAAGACAACCCGTTTCTGGGTTGGCGTGGTATCCGCATCAGTCTTGACCACCCGGAAATTTTTCTGGTGCAATTGCGCGCCATGCTGCGCGCCAGCGCGGGTTTGAGTAACATGAATTTGTTATTTCCCATGATCAACAGTGTTGCCGAAGTGGATGATGCCCTGGCTCTGCTGCGTCGCGCCCATTACGAACTGATTGATTCCGGTGTGAGTATCAGCATGCCACATGTTGGTGTCATGATTGAGATACCGTCGGCAGTGTACCAAGTGCGCGAGCTGGCGCGGCGGGTTAATTTTATTTCCGTGGGCACCAACGACCTGACCCAATACCTGTTGGCTGTGGATCGTAATAATGCCCGTGTGGCCGATTTGTACGACTCATTGCACCCCGCCGTGCTGCGTGCCTTACAGCAAATTGTCGATGGCGCAAAAGATGAAAAAACCCCGATAGGTGTTTGTGGTGAAATGGCTGGTGATCCCGCAGCCGCGATTTTGTTGTTAGGCATGGGGGTTGATAACCTCAGCATGAGTGCTGCCAATCTGCCGCGGGTTAAATGGGTGATTCGTACGTTCACCCAGCGTAAAGCACGTATGTTATTAAAAGAAGCGCTGACCTTTGAGTATGCGCACCTGGTGCGTCATTTTCTTAATGCAGCGCTGGAGGATGCAGGGCTGGGTGGATTGGTACGGGCAGGGCGGTAGCTCTCGTCGGAGAGCGTGCGGGAAATAACGGTTCAGATTATTCTGTGCCTGTTCCTTGATTGCTATCCCGGTAATTGACCTGTGGCTGTTTACTGTAGCCTTCAAACCCAAACCTCCAATGTTGCGGGTATATTGTGTTTCTTGCACATGCTCTTACGATGAAACCTGTTCCTTCAGATTTACGCAGAACAGGTCGTTATGATTGTGGTAAGAGTCACCGCTTTTTGCTTGCGGTGGTATGCAACAAAACGGGGTGTGACGGGTGGGTTCTACGAAACAACTGCTCTGCGGGCTATTGTTGTTTGGCGCGGGCGGAATCTCCGGCGCCCTGGCTGCATCACCGGGGTATGTTGTGCCCATGGTGGAAAAGGCCGCCAGGACTTTTTATGTGCGGGGCCAGATTGTCGGGGTTGGTGTGGTCGATTTCCTCGTGGATACAGGTTCCAGCTACAACACCATTGACGAGCACAGTCTGGCAATATTACAGACGCAGGGTCGGGCCAGTTTTGTCAAAGATCTCACAGGTATTCTTGCCAATGGCCAGCGTAAGCAGGTTGCAGTGTATCGTATTGATGTTATTCGCCTGGGTGATGAGTGTGAGCTGCATGATGTAGAGGCCGCTGTATTTCCCGGTCGCACACGGCACATTTTGGGGCTTAGCGGGTTACGCAAGGCCGGTAACTTCACTTTTTCTTTTGAACCACCACAACTGGTTCTCTCCAGTTGTCTGCCAGTGGTGTCGAAAATCGCCGATGAGCAGCTGGTGGCGACACAAAACTAATCAAGGGTTGTCCATGGAAATAAAGTCCAGTACGTTACCTTTGTTCATGCGTGTGATGTGGTTGGAAAGATTCATGATAATGTTGCGCATGATGGTAAAACTGATGCGTGGTTCGTGCAGCACCAGATCCTGAAAAACATCGTAGTTGATTTGTAATAGTACGGCCGGTGCGCGTGCAATGGCGGTGGCAGTGCGGTTTTGCTGACTGATAAAGCCGATTTCACCAAATAATTCACCAGGGTTCAGTGAGTGAATTGGCCCCTGATTGTGGGTGCGCAGTTGCACATCACCGGACAACAGCACATACATGCAGGGGCTGCTGTCGCCCTCTACAAACAGGGTTTCGCCGTCATCAAAGCGGGCGGGCTGGCAGATTTTCTGGATATGGCTGTATTCGTCGGCTGTCAGTCCGGCAAATACCGGCAGTTTTTGCAGAATAGCCGAAATATTGTCGTTTTCCGTTGGCATAATACAGTCTGTTTTCGTGGGTTTCCGGCTGCGGAAAAGGGGCTGATACTGTAACGTCGGCATTTATGCGGTCAGGGTTTAGTCCAAAATGGACTGGCATCGTATTTAGCCCCCAAGTTCATGTACACTTTGTATGGGGAATGTAAGAATGACATGCGTTATAGGAGTAACAGACTGTGGGAGAGACGGCCTTGATCCAATGGAGCGATATTCGCACCGTGCTGCTGGACATGGACGGCACGCTGCTGGACCTGCATTTTGATAACCATTTCTGGTTGGAGCACATGCCTCGTCGTTATGCTGAGGAGCGGGAAGTGCCACTGGAGGAGGCTCGCAGCGAATTATTACGACTCTACCGTGCGGTGGCCGGCACCATGGACTGGTATTGTCTCGATTATTGGTCCGCCAAACTGGATATGGATGTGGCGGCACTCAAGGAAGAAGTGGATCACCTTATCGCTGTGCATCCCAATGTGGTGACTTTTCTCGATGTGGTGCGCGCCAGTGGCCGCCGCGTGGTGCTGGTGACCAACGCGCACATGAAGAGCCTCAAGCTGAAAATGGAGCGTACCCGTTTGGCCGGGCACTTGGATGCCATTATTTGCGCTCATGATATAGGCGTGCCGAAGGAAGATCCGGGTTTTTGGAACAGGCTGCAAACTGTGGAGCTATTCAAGCGGGAGGCGACGCTGCTGGTGGATGACAGCCTGCCAGTGCTGCGTTCGGCGCAGGAGTACGGCATGGGTAATCTGCTGTGTGTGTATCAGCCGGACAGCCGGGCGCCGGACAAGGATGTGGGCGAATTTGCAGCAATTCGCAGTTTTGCCGATATTATGCCGTCTGCTGATCAGCCGCCGCCCGCAGTCGAACGCTGAGGGGTGTTAATACCCCCTCAGGTTATTCATACTCTTTTTCAAATCTGGCAAAGCGCTTTTTCCAGCCCTTGAAACGTTTTTTGCAGTATTTTGTAAGCTGATCAAAATCGCGGAAATACAGGTCGAAGCCTTCTTCGGCCGGGGCATCGAATTCACAGTAATCGTTATCATGCTGGCGGCAGACGTGCGGGCGGTCGTCGTAGATACCGCAGCGGCCATCTTTTTGCAGGTGCAGGCAGGTGCTTTCCACGAGCAGATACCAGCCGTCATCATCTTTGTAGATACGAATATTTTCGTGAGAAATCTGCCACAACAGATGGTCAAAGTCGTGCATGGAGCGCGGGGTCTCCAGTTGTTCGGTGATGTAGGTGCAGCATTTGGCACCGTCACAGAAACCGCATTTGTTTTCTGCGGTGATCTTGATGCCGTTGAAGGTGGTTTTTGAGGACATGGAATCGCTCGTGCTTGATATTATTGGGTTTTACTTGCCAGTGATGCAGCAACAGGCCGACGGTGCGCAGTTTATCAGTATTCCACATTTGTGGGCAGATTGGCGACGAGGCCCAACGGGCAGGTATAATAGGCTGATATTTTTTGACGATCTGTTTGAGGATGCAGTAATGCCAATTTACGAATACGAGTGCAAGGCTTGTGGCCATCGCCAGGAGGCCATTCAGAAAATGAGTGATGATCCTTTGGTGGATTGTCCTGTCTGCAATAAACCGGAATTGAAAAAGCTGGTTTCAGCTGCGGCGTTTCGTCTTAAAGGCGGTGGTTGGTATGAGACCGACTTTAAAGGCGGTAATAAAAAAAATGTCGCCAAGAATGAATCCGCTGGAAAATCCGGAGATAGCACGGCTACGGCTAAAGCTAAAGCCAAGCCCGCTGGCGGCTGTGGCTCCGGTGGTTGCGGCTGTCATTGAATAATACACATAGATGAAACGTTACCTCATTGCAGGTTTGTTGATATGGGTGCCCCTGGGGGTGACCGTGATGGTTGTCAAGCTGTTGGTGGGCGTCATGGATCAGACCCTGCTGTGGCTGCCCGAGCCTTATCGGCCGGAAACGCTGCTGGGTTTTCATGTGCCGGGCCTGGGCGTAGTGCTGTCGGTGATCATTGTGCTGGGTACCGGCGTGATTGTTGCCAACCTGTTTGGCCGCAAACTGGTGGAAGTGTGGGAAAACATCCTTGCCCGCATTCCCCTGGTACGTACGATTTATGCCAGTGTCAAACAGATTCTGGAAACCGTATTTTCCTCCGGGCAGTCTTTCCGCAAAGTGCTGTTGGTGGAATATCCGCGCAAGGGCTTGTGGACTTTGGCCTTTCAGTCCAGCACCAACCAGGGTGAAGCCCAGATCAGGACGGGGCAGGAGGTGATTAACGTGTTCATCCCCACCACGCCAAATCCCACCTCCGGTTTTTTTATCATGGTACCGCGCAGTGATGTGGTGGAATTGGACATGAGTGTGGATGATGGCTTGAAGATGATTATTTCTGCCGGAGTGATGGTGCCGGAGTGGAAGAAAGCCCCCGATGGTGATGGAGCCAAAGTGTGAATGAGTGACTGAAAATGCTTCAGAAAAACCAACGCAAAGAAAAATCATTTAACCCGGAAAGCTCAGCCGGGTTTTCCAGGTTTAAATGTGAGTGAAGAAGGCAAGCTTAGGTTGCAAGGAGGTGGTCCAATCCGTACCATTCCCGCCTTTCTCAAATATAAGCCACCATCGACAGGACAGAATCACCATGCGCAGCCATTATTGCGGCCAGATTAACGAATCCAATATTGATGAAACCGTCACCCTTTGTGGTTGGGCGCATCGCCGCCGCGACCATGGTGGGGTGATTTTCATTGACCTGCGTGACCGTGAGGGCATCAGTCAGATAGTATTCGACCCGGATACGGTGGAAGCCTTCGCCCTGGCTGAGAGCGTGCGCAATGAATTTGTACTGAAAGTAGTGGGGCGCGTGCGCAAGCGTCCCGAAGGCACCGAAAACCCGGATATGCCCACAGGCATGGTGGAAGTGTTGGGTAAAGAGCTGGAAATTTTCAACCGTGCCGAAACGCCACCGTTTATGCTGGACATTGAGGACGACGAAGTCTCTGAAGAACACCGCTTGCGTTATCGCTACATTGATCTGCGCCGCCCAGCCATGTTTCGACGCCTCAAACTGCGGTCTGAAATTGTCCGCATATTGCGTAGCTCGCTGGATAAAAAGGGTTTTCTTGATATCGAAACCCCCATGCTTACCGCTGCCACCCCGGAAGGCGCGCGCGATTACCTGGTGCCCAGCCGCACCCACCCCGGACAGTTTTTTGCGCTGCCGCAGTCACCGCAGTTGTTCAAACAATTGCTGATGATGTCTGGTATGGACCGTTATTACCAGATTGTGCGTTGTTTCCGCGATGAGGATCTGCGTGCTGACCGCCAGCCTGAATTTACCCAACTCGATATCGAGGCCTCGTTCATGGACGAGGAAGCGCTCATGTTGCTAATGGAGGAGGTGATGCGCGATATCTTTGCGCATGTGCTGGAAGCACCGCTACCCAAGCCTTTTCCGCGCATGTCGTACGCCGAAGCCATGCAACGTTTTGGTTCCGACAAGCCGGACCTGCGCATTCCGCTGGAATTGGTGGATGTTGCCGACTTGATGCAGAACGTGGATTTTAAGGTGTTCGCTGGCCCGGCCAAAGACCCCAATGGCCGTGTTACCGCGCTGCGTTTGCCCAAAGGCAACGAGCTGAGCCGCAAGGAAATTGACGATTACACCAAGTACGTGGGCATTTACGGCGCCAAGGGCTTGGCCTATATCAAGGTCAATGAGCTGGCCAAAGGGCGCGATGGTCTGCAATCCCCGATTTTGAAATTCCTGCCGGACGAAACTGTCGACGGCATCATGCAGCGCACCGGTGCGGAAGACGGTGACCTGGTGTTTTTTGGCGCCGACAAGGCCAATATTGTCAGTGAGGCACTGGGTGCCCTGCGCGTCAAACTGGGTCATGACCGTGGTCTGGTGGAGCACGGCTGGAAGCCGTTGTGGGTGGTGGATTTCCCCATGTTTGAGTACGACGGCAAGCGTTGGGCGGCATTACATCACCCCTTCACTGCACCGAAAGAGAGCGACATCGACAAGATCGAGTCCGATCCTGGCAACTGCCTGTCCCGTGCCTACGACATGGTGCTTAACGGCACTGAACTGGGGGGTGGCTCGCAGCGTATTTACCGTGCCGAAGTGCAGGCTGCGGTGTTCCGTCAGTTGGGTATTTCCGACGAAGAGGCGCGGGAGAAATTCGGTTTCCTGCTGGATGCGCTGAAATACGGCTGCCCACCCCACGGGGGTATCGCCTTCGGCCTCGACCGGCTGGTGATGCTAATGACCGGTGCGGCCAGCATTCGCGAAGTGATGGCCTTCCCGAAAACCCAGACCGCAGCCTGCCTGCTCACCAATGCGCCCTCCGATGTGAGCGATATGCAACTGCGCGAGTTGGGCATTAAATTGCGCAAACCCAGGAGCAACACCGAGGTTGATGGGCAGGGTGAGGTTGCCTGAATACAGTCATTATTCGTTACAATGGTTTACTTGTTGATTTCCTAACATGGGGTATGTCCCAGACCGATGTTGTAAAAGAAACAATCGCTTACCTCAAATTTTGGTTGGGCGTTATGGTTGTCTCAGACATCAGTCTGGTAGGCTGGGTGCATTTCCAATGCGGGCATCAAGGCTGATTTTAAGATATATGGTGCTATCATTGGTATAGGTGTCATTACTGCATCGGCGTATTTTGTACATAAACGCATTGAATACATGATTTCAACCCTGAAAGAGTTATCGTAATGGAATTATTATCTATCCTGGTTTTATTGGCTGTTGTCAGTGTTTTTGCATTTATTGCATATGACGCTGCGCACCAGAAATAAGCCCGCCAAAAGATCCCAAATCCCTTATTTCGTACCCCTGCCGGGGCCGAAATACATGTAGTTTTCCCTTCTTGAGTTGTACTTCAAATACAAAGTGATACCATCGTCTTACCGACGTAACCGAGAAATTGTCAGATGTCTGCAAATTCCACATTGCTGAAAGTAGAAATGCAAAACTTCACGGCCATGAGTGAAGATGAAACCCAGGAACGCATCATTGCTGCCAAGGCGGCGTTGGGTGATCGGCTGATTATCCTTGGCCATCATTATCAGCGTGAAGAAACCTTCCGGCATGCCGATGTCAGCGGTGATTCGCTGAAATTGTCACGCAGCGCCGCGAATTCCAAGGCCGAATACATTGTATTCTGTGGTGTGCATTTTATGGCAGAGGTGGCGGACATCGTCTCCCGCCCCGAACAGATTGCCATCCTGCCCGATCTGGCTGCCGGTTGTTCCATGGCTGACATGGCCAACCTGGCCAATGTGGAGCGTGCCTGGCGTGAGTTATCCACGGTATTGGAACCGACCGAACAGATTACCCCCATGACCTATATCAATTCGGCGGCAGATTTAAAGGCCTTCTGCGGCCGTCACGGCGGCATTGTCTGTACTTCCACCAATGCACGTCATGTGCTGGAGTGGGCCTTTGAACAGCGTGAAAAAGTGCTGTTTTTCCCGGATCAGCATCTGGGGCGCAATACCGGCTTCAGCATGGATATCCCATTGGATGAAATGGTGGTTTGGGACTACAGCTTACCGTTAGGCGGCTTGACTCCAGCGCAGATCAAAAAAGCCAGAATCATTTTGTGGAAAGGTTTTTGTTCAGTGCATCAATTGTTCAAACCCGAATACATCGACGAGTTCAAAGAAAAGTATCCTGAAACAATGGTGATCTCCCACCCGGAATCCTCCTTTGAAGTGTGTCAGAAATCGGATTATGTGGGTTCCACTGAATACATCATCAATACTATCCGTGATGCCGGGCCTGGCACCCGCTGGCTGGTGGGTACCGAGCTGAATCTGGTCAACCGCCTGCACGAACAGTTTAAACACGAAGGTAAAAATGTACACTTTATGTCTGACACCGTGAGCATGTGCTCCACGATGTACCGCATCGGGCCATCGAGCCTGTTGTGGGTTCTGGAAAATTTGCGGGAGGGCAGGGTAGTGAACCGGATTTCTGTATCACAGACTGAGGCCGAGCATGCTTTGCTGGCATTGGATCGTATGCTTGATGTGTCACCGTAATTCATTCGACCTTTTTTTAACCGGTTATAAATTCAGGCGGGCCTTGTGACAGAACGAAAACGGATAGCGCTTCTTATTGATTGCGACAATGTGAGCCATAATTCAATTGAGGGCGTTCTCGAAGAACTCGCAAAATATGGAATGGTTAATATTCGTCATGCGCATGGAGACTGGAATAATCCATCATTGTCCGGCTGGATAGACAGGTTACATCCTCATGCAATCAGGCCCATGCAGCAATTTGCGTATACAAAAGGAAAGAATGCGACAGATGCTGCAATGATTATTGATGCGATGGACTTGCTTTACAGCAAAAATGTGGATGCATTTGCATTAATGACAAGCGACAGTGATTTTACCCCTCTTGTATTGAGAATACTTGAAAGCGGATTGCCTGTTTATGGGTTTGGAGAAAAGAAAACACCCAGGCCATTTGTTGATGCCTGCTCACCATTTATCTACACAGAAAATCTTGCTTCCGCAGAAGAAGAGAAAACAGACGATCCTCAACAGCCGGTAAAGAAAAGCAAAAAAGATCTCAGGAAGGATACGGCGCTTGTCAGATTGCTGAGAACCGCAGTGGAACAAACGTCAGATGACGATGGCTGGGCTGATATGAGCAGGGTTGGTTCTTACATATCCAACAATAGTTCTTTTTCATCCATTAACTATGGTTACAAGAAGCTTGGTGACCTGATACGGGCCAGTGAATTATTTGATGTCGAAATGCGGAAAGATGGAAGGGCCATGTGCATCAGGGATGTGCGAAAATAAAGCTATAACGAATGGATTGAGTTAACGCAGGGTTCTGTGTCATTCCCGTGCCACCCAAACTAAGGGTGGCCAGACAAAAAATACCACCTTGAATGTTTACAGAGGTGGTATTTTTTTTGTGCCTTAAAAACGCCGCACTTTTAATTAAAGGCCTGACCGGGTTTTGCACCTGTCTTTTTCAGGATGGAGGCCAGTGGGCAAAATCCGGTAAATGCTGACTGAAACATATTGGCGCCCACAAAAGCGGTAAGCCACAGCCAGTTGACGGAATGCAGCTGTGACAATGCCAGACTGCCCATGATGACAATGCCCGCAAAGGCAAAAACGATTTTATCGATGCTCATAATAACCTCCTGTTTAATAGCAATGTGTTTCTTATCCACCTGAATGCGCTATTTGAATATTAGCAAACTCTAATGCGTTTGGCGATGCTGGCAGGAAACTTTTTCAGGTTCAGGGTGTGGGGCGGCACCAGGGCCAAAGATTACCGGTTGCTTGCCGATAGGTGGAAAGAGATTCCCTGAATCACTGTGATGTCTTTGGGGGAGGTCTATAACGTGTTGTATTTATTGTAAAAATGAATCCGATTGAAAATAAAGAAACGCAAGAGTGTGGCGAAGGGGCTGATTTGATACAGCGCCCGGCGGTCAACGGCAGGGAGCGGCGTGCTTACGAGCGTTACCCGGTCAATCTGCGTGCGCGGGTTAATTCCCAGGGAATGGTGGCGCGGGACTGTGTGATGCGGGATTTTTGTGTTGGGGGCATGTATCTGGTGTTTGAGCGTGCCGAAGCAGATGCCAAAGTGGCGCACCTGTGTTCACCGGTAAAAAATGGCCGGGTCAGTGTCGAATGCGTAATACCGGGCAGTGATAACAACAGTCTTTTGAAATTCTCTGCACAGGTAGTGCGCAAACAGGGAGATGGTCTTGCCCTGCGTTTTATAAACCCTGATCTGCACGCATTACAAGTGCTCCTGGATTATGCCAAATCCCTGCACAAAAAAAATGATGAGCAACACAGTGACAGGGTTTGCCCGGTATCGCTGAACAGTGAAATCTTTAATGGCAAGCATGCGAGTGAGATCATCGGGTATTGCAATCAGATGGTCAATCATACTGCGGACAGTCTGGTATACCGTTTTTATGAAGATGTTGTGGATTATCTGATTGAGGTTTCCAAAGCATCGCGGGATGTTACCGAACAGAACGCCTACTTTGATGCCTTAAAAGTTCTCAATAGCGCCAAAGGCACGCTGGGTAAAAATTTTCTGGCGTCACTTGAAAAGCAACTGGCGTGTTATTCACCGGCGATCCCCCAGTTTGTGGACAGTGGTGACAGTACGGTAACAGCCAACTCCTTGTCTATTGTGGATGATGAAGTGTTTGATGACTGGTTGGCTGATACTGCCACAGTGGATTCCGTTGAATCACGCAACAAGGAGGTGTTGACGGAAATGGAAAAACGCTTGAGCTTATTATATGCCGCAGAGATCAAGCGTGTTAACAACCCCTATGGTCCCGCATTGTTTTCCCGCTTGTTTCACAATGCATTGAAGCGTCTGGGTTTACGCCACCAGATTAATCTGGCGTGTTACAAAGTGTTCAGAAATGTGCTGTTGGAATCCCTGCATGATTTGTATAGAAAAATAAACCAGCATTTTATCGACAATGATGTGATGCCGGTTATCCGGTACTCGATGCAGGCATCCCCGGCAGTGGCAGAAGAACCAGTGGAAACCGGAATGGTTCCTGTTGAAGCAGAGCCGGATGAAACCGATAAACCATCAGCAGATGAACGAACGACAGAGGTGGTGGAAAAAGGTGACCCGGGGCGTGGTCATGATTTATATCAGCTGGTGGGCGAACTTAAGACCCTGCAGCAACAGTTAAGCCAGCAATTCGGCGATAAAACGGCAGACAAGCTTGTAGCAGGAAAAGTATCAGCAGCAGAATTTTTTACGCAATCGGATGAGCGTGCTGCCCTCGCCAATGAAAATGTTGACAAAGATTACAGTCGTGATGAAGTACAGGCTGCACTGGCCTTGCTTGAGCCCGTATTAAACACGGTTGCCGGTAAAAACGAGATTCGTGATTTTAAATCAGAAGTCATGAAGGTATTAGGTAAGCGTGCGGAGGGTAATGATAAACATATTGGCATTCGTGAGAGCCGCATCATTGATGTGGCCAGTAATGTTTTTCACTGGATGTCTACGGATTTGCAGGTATCAGAAAAGATTCGTAACTGGATTGCGCAGCTTGAACTGCCGGTATTAAAAATTGCGGTAAATGATGACGCCTTATTTACCAATCGCTCACATTTGGTGCGGCAGGTTATCAATAAGGTGGCGCAGCTGGAGATGCTGGTAGGTGAATCCGAAAAAACGGATCAGCCCGCAGTAAAAAAGGCACTGGACTGGATTGTCAGCCTGGTCAATGAAGAGTTTGATGGTTCTACAGATGTGTTTGTGCGGGCAATGCACCAGCTTGATGTGCTGCTTAACGTACAAGACAAGTCATACAATGCCAACCTGCAAAAGCTGATAGAAAATTTCCAGCAGGAAGAAGAGGCTTTGCTGTGTGCCGGTGATGCCAACGTAGTAATGCCGGATGTTTCCTGGGATGAAGTAAGCAACGAAGAACAGTCAATGTGGATTAAACGTGCTGATCGGTTGCAGGAAGGTGATTGGGTGGTATTTGACGCTGATACCGCTGAGCCAAAGCGTTTACGTATCGCATGGAAAGCACATAAAACACAGCGTATTGTCTTTGCTAACGTGTTAGGCGCGAAAGACCTTGTGCTGCATCTGACAGAGTTGGCGAAGGATTTGCGTGCAGGCTCAATTGTGGTATTGAGCGGTGTCAATGAGCCGGCTATGGACAGGGCGCAATACGCCATGTTGCAGAACTTGCATCAACAGCTTTTACATCAATCAACACATGACCAGTTGACGGGACTGATCAGCCGACGCGAATTTGAAAAGCGGTTGGGTGATGTATTGTGTTTGGCAAAAGAAAATAAATCACGGCATGTGGTGTGCTTTATTGATCTGGATCAATTCAATGTAATCAACAATGCCTGTGGATATGAAGGCGGAGACAAACTGCTGAAAGAGGTTTCAGACTTATTGTCCGGGCGGCTCAAGGAAAATTGGTTACTGGCACGGCTTGGCAGTGATGAGTTTGGTTTGCTGCTGGAAGAGTGTGCATTGGATGATGCGCTGGATTTTGTTGAAGAAATAATGGAATTAATTCAAGACTACCGCTTGCAGTGGGAAAACAAGCGATTGTCCATTGGCTTTAGCATGGGACTGGTACCCATCTCCCAACGCAGTGGTGCTGCCAGCGAATTGTTGCAGGCTGCGGAATCCAGTTGTGGTGTAGCCAAAGAAATGGGTGGTAACCGCATACAACTTTATAATGCGAGTCATACGGGATTATTGCGGCGTAGCAAGGCAATGAAGTGGGCAGCGGAGATTGACCGTATTCTGGATGAGGATACCCTGTATTTGCGTTGTCAGCGCATTATGCCTATTGACACAAACCGTGGCGAAAAAAATCATTATGAAATTTTATTAGGTGTGTGGGACCTGAATGGTGGTGATATTTCCACGCCGGAATTTATTGAGGCTGCCGAGCGTTACAAGCGCATGCCTGATGTTGACCGCTGGGTGATTAAAAATGCTTTCCGTTGGATTGTTGATCATCATCATTCTTTGGCAGAGAGTATCGACATGTTTTCCATCAATCTCTCAGGGCGTTCGTTGAATGATGAAAGCTTCCTGGCCTTTTTGCTGGAGAAAATTCGTGAATTCGCAGTGCCTGTGGATAAAATCAGCTTCGAGGTAACCGAGACTACAGGTGTGGCTAATATTTCCGATGCAATTGAATTTATCGAGACTATAAAGGAAACCGGCTGCTCGTTTTCTCTGGATGATTTTGGCACAGGCATGTCGTCTTATGCCTATCTTAAAAATCTGCCGGTCGATTATCTGAAAATAGATGGTGCCTTTGTCAAAGATATAGTGAACAACCCCAGTGATTATGCTGTGGTTAAATCCATTTGTGAAATCGGTCATTTCATGGGTAAAAAAGTCATTGCCGAGTTTGTTGAGAATGATGAAATACTGACTTTGCTGAAGGAACTGGGGGTGGATTACGCCCAGGGTTACGGCATTGAAAAGCCCTGTCTCTTGTCGGATCTGAATAATTTAGGTTAAAGGCATATCTGAAGATTAAGTCCGGCGCCACCCAGGGCCGATTTTATACCTTGCACCACAGCCACCCATTTACCCATGTGATTTAGAATCAGGGTAACCGCTTAGCCGGGTTAATAAATACCCAGTCATAAATATGGCATTAAATTTTGGAATAACCATTATCCTAAAGCCCGTTGTTTGTAAATAAAAGCTCAAATCCCAATCGCTGCAAGTATCGTTGCCATTACCAAACGTGACCGTCATCTGATGTGTTAGGTTAAAGTTTCAATTGTTTACTTGATATGGATTTTCTTGTTTTTTTCGACTACGTTTGTTTGGTCATTCAGGTGTAACCGTCTCAACATCTGTGCATCTGATGGTTGTTCATGGACGGATAAAACTAAAACAGGAGAAGCTTATTATGGCTTTATATCAGGTTGAAAATCAGTGGGGCGGTAGCTCTGCCCCTTGGCATCAAGGTGGAAAATGGATACTTGGTGGCCGGGCGGGACAAGCCGTTGTTGAGCTTAATGTTGAGTCGTATGATGGTGGAGAAACGTTGGTTGGAACAATGACTTACGAGGGGGAAGGCCCTATTGGTTTTAGAGCCACTCGCAATGGCGCCAACAACTACAGCGTGGAAAACCAGTGGGGTGGCAGTAGTGCCCCTTGGCATCCTGGCGGTCAATGGATTATCGGTTACCGAACAGGCCAGAATGTGGTGTCATTAAACATTAAATCCAGCGACAACGGTAACACATTTACCGGGACCATGACCTACGCCGGAGAAGGCCCTATCGGCTTTACGGCGAGTTTATCGGCCGGGGATGTGTATTCGGTTGAAAACCAATGGGGCGGCAATAGCGAACCTTGGCACATGGGTGGTCAATGGGCGCTGGGTGCTCGGCTTGAGCAGAAGGTGGTTGCTGTTGATATCAGTTCAGATGACGGCGGAAAAACCCTGACGGGAACAATGACCTATAACGGAGAAGGGCCTATCGGTTTTCGAGGACGGTTGACGAGCAGCAACAACTATCAAGTGGAAAATCAGTGGGGTGGAAGCAGTGCGCCCTGGCATCCTGGCGGTCTATGGGTTCTCGGTTACCGTGTCGGTCAAAACGTTGTTTCCCTTAACGTTACGTCCACTGACAATGGACAAACACTGGCGGGTGAAATGACTTATAACGGAGAGGGGCCGATTGGTTTCAAGGGGGCGTTAAACTTATCCGCCACATCCACGGAAGAAAAAACTGAAGCTGTCGCCTGATGATTGCGGGGAAAGCATTTATTGCTTTCCCCGCTTCAGCGAAAAGAGGGAATCAAAGAATCAAGAAGAAGAACGAAAAATCACCCGCTAAACCTGATGGTCAAACACGGACGTTATTGCGCGCCCCCTAAGTGTTTCGCCGCCCGTCGTTTCTTTAATAGCAGTACGTTGTTCACGTCTGTTTTTTTACAATACTTTTATTGCGGTCTACCCAATTCTGCCGAATATAATGACCCAGCCTCAGAAAAACCGTGAAACTTTCTTTGGTAACAGACATGTTAAAAAATACGTCTGTAAAAAGTACAATGGGAGGCTGGGTTAACAGGCAAAGGCTGAAAAATAAATGAAAGCGAAAACAATTGCCCTGTTTGGCACTGGTCTCATGGGTGCGCCGCTCGCTGGGCGCTTGCTGGATGCCGGTTACAAAGTGGTGGTATGGAATCGAAGTCCGGAGAAACTGGAACCACTACTGGCTAAAGGCGCGTTGGTGGCAGAAGCACCTGCACAGGCAGTGCGGTCTGCCGAAATACTTATTACCTGGCTGGCGGACCAGCGTGCGATTCAGGACGTATTGTTTCCTGCTGAGCGGGCCAGTTTGCTGGAAGGAAAAACCATTTTGCAAATGGCGACGATTGGTCCATCACACAGTCGCGGACTGGAAGATGCTGCTATCGCTCATGGCGCAGAGTATCTGGAAGCACCGGTATTGGGGAGTATTCCCGAGGCGAAAAAAGGCGGCCTGTTGTTAATGGTAGGTGCGACACGGGCGCAGTTTGAGCGCTTTCAGCCTCTGTTGTCGGTATTTGGTGAAAATCCGTTGCATGTGGGGCCGGTGGGTCAGGCCGCAGCGATGAAACTGGCATTTAATCAACTCATTGCGGGGCTTACTGCCAGTTTCAGTCTCAGCCTCGGGCTTATCCAGAAAGAAGGTGTGCGTGTTGAGCTGTTCATGGACATGTTGCGTGATTCGGCCCTGTACGCCCCCACGTTCGACAAAAAACTGTTGCGTATGCTGGAGCGGGATTACGCAAATCCCAATTTCCCCACCCGTCATTTGTTGAAAGATACCGACTTGTTTCTGGATGCAGCGGATGAACACGGACTCACTGCGGCATGCCTGCAAGGTGTGCGTGATACAGTGGCCATTGCCTTGGCCAAAGGATTGGCGGATATGGATTATTCTGCAATCAATGATGTTATTCATCCTCCAAAGGCCAGCGACGACAGTGAGTGATGGGTATTATCGGCCTTCGCGGTGCCTGATGGTGGTGGTAAACTAGCTGGCATTCATCACTGCAAATCGAGGTAATCATGGCCGGACACAGTAAATGGGCCAATATTAAACACCGCAAGGCCGCCCAGGATGCCAAGCGTGGCAAAATTTTCACCAAGCTGATTCGTGAAATCGTGGTCGCGGCCCGTACAGGTGGCCCGGACTCAGACAGCAATCCACGTCTGCGTGACGCGGTTTCCAAAGCGCTGAGTGCCAACATGAAAAAGGACACCGTGGAAAATGCCATTAAACGGGGTGCCGGTGCTGGTGAAGGTGAAAATTACGATGAGATTCGTTACGAGGGATATGGCCCCAGCGGGGTGGCAGTGATGGTGGATTGTCTTACGGATAACCGCAATCGCACCGTCTCAGAAGTGCGCCATGCCTTCACCAAAAGCGGAGGCAATCTGGGCACTGATGGTTCTGTAGCGTACCTGTTCAGCAAAGTGGGCATTATCAGCTATGCCCCCGGGGTGGATGAAGACGCCATTATGGAAGCTGCACTGGAAGCAGGGGCTGATGATATCGTTACCAACGATGATGGCAGCATTGACGTGCTTACCCCTTGGGAAGAGCTGGTGTCGGTAAAAGAGGCAATGATTGCTGCCGGTTACGCACCCGACACCGCTGATATTACCCAGCAGGCCGCCACTTCGGTGGACCTGGAACTGGAAGATGCAGAAAAAGTGATGCGTCTCATTGACATGCTGGAAGATCTCGATGACGTGCAAAATGTGTTTACCAATGCTGATTTTTCTGAAGAAGTGATGCAGAAACTGGCAGGGTAAAATGAGAACCGGTTTCCGCTTTTTTTATTTTTTCGCTTTTCTCTCTCCTTAACAGTGATGCGTATTCTTGGCATTGATCCCGGCTCACGGTTCACTGGTTTTGGTGTCATTGAAAGCGATGGACGCAGCGCACGCTACGTCACCAGCGGGTTCATTCGTGTGACGGGTGAAACCTGGGCTGAACGCCTCGGAGTGATTTTTGAAGGAGTGAGTGAGCTGGTGCAGATTCATCAGCCCCACGAAATGTCCATCGAAAAAGTGTTTATGCATCGCAATGCGGATTCGGCCCTTAAATTGGGACAGGCACGTGGTGCGGCCATTTGCGCAGTGGTTACCCGTGATGTGCCCGTGCATGAGTATACTCCTGCTGAAATAAAACAATCTGTGGTGGGCAAAGGCAACGCCGCCAAAGAACAGGTACAGCATATGGTGCGGGTGTTACTTAACCTGCCGGGAAACCCGCAGGCCGATGCCGCAGATGCATTGGCGGCAGCGCTGTGTCATGGCAATACCCGGCATGTTTCAAAACAACTGGCAACATCGCTTAAAGCACAACTAGACAAAAAATAACCCTGTGTTGTAAAAAAATGGAAAAAATATGATTGGTCGATTGCACGGTATTCTGTTGGAAAAACAGCCCCCCCAATTACTGTTAGATGTAAATGGTGTGGGTTACGAAATTTCCGCCCCCATGACCACGTTTTATGAATTGCCCGAAACGGGCGACCAAATCACTTTACACACGCATCTTGCCGTACGCGAAGATGCCCATGTATTGTACGGTTTTCTGCGTGAACAGGACCGTCTGCTGTTTCGCACCCTGATCAAGATTTCCGGTGTTGGCCCCAAACTGGCGCTGGCCATTCTCTCCGGCATGTCTGCGGATGAGTTTGCAGGGTGTGTGCAAAATGGCGACTCAACCTTGCTTACCCGTTTGCCGGGTGTCGGCAAAAAGACCGCAGAGCGTCTGGTGGTGGAATTGAAGGACCGGCTCAAAGACTGGCAGGGGGTGGTGTTGACAACAGAGGCTTCTACAAACCGCATAACGCCCGCCAGTGATGCACTGAAAGACGCCATCAGCGCATTGGTGTCCCTGGGTTACAAACCGCAGGAAGCAAGCCGTATGGTGGGCCAGTTGGAAAATGACAATCTGGCCAGTGAGGAATTGATTCGCCTGGCTTTGAAGGCTGCGGCACAATAATTTTTAATCTTCGTTCAAGGACAGGAGGACGTTATGTTGAGGCCGGCATTCAAAAAACCGGTGTATTTCATCTTGTTGGCCATTCTGTTATTACCTGCCTGCAAGACCACCGAATCCACCGGGTTGCGGGATTATTCCAACGGTATTCATGTTGCGGTGACCGCCAGTACCGCAAACCCAGCTTACAATATTACAGAAACGGTGGGGGTTGCAGGTTCTGGTTATGCCTACCTGCTTGAAAAAACCAATGGGCGCTGGCAAGTGTTGTATGACTCCTTCGATGCAAAGGCCTTTGCCAAACCGGCGGCAGGCAATGTGCGCGAAGTTCCTGCCGACAGCGAAGTGCTGTGGACGGATGGTATTAATGTCGTCGTGTATTTTGGCACTGAACCATTGGTTTTTAGCCGGACAGATGGTTCTTTTGCATGCCCGAAAAATAAAAAAACGCCCGGCCACCGGGCCTGCCGTAGCGCATTGAGCAAAGCCAAAAGCCTGTTTGGCGGCCTGGGCAGCGAAAATACAAACCGCCCCTTTGTGCTGGACTTTGACGAAATCAGGCGGGCTGTGGAAGACACCGGGATTGTGGCCACGGCCAAACGGCGTTTGGCCGCAGAAAAATAGCCTTTTTTCATGCTCATCCGGTTTTTTTGTCGTACGCCTTGGGGGCTGTTGAGGTTATCTGGGCAACGTACTAATGGCCACGCCCACCGCCGTGTCCACCTCCACTAAAACCACCACTATGACCGCCACCACCGGAATGCCCCTTGCCGCCACTACTGTGTCCGCCGCTTCCCCTGCTATGTCCACCGCTCACGTGAGATGGCCCATTCCCACTCCCGGCATGCGGCCTCCCAATTGCTGACACCGCGTGTCCCAAGCTGTTTGCTCCATGAGCAGCACTTTGTCCGTTGTGCGCTACCGCATGTTTGCCGCCCGTTGATCCGCCATGTGGGCGGGCACTGCCAGGATGGTTGTTGTCGGAGAATCCTGACCCATGCTGACCCCCGGCTATCCCGTGAGTCACACCGCTGTTGTGACCTCCAGCGTGTTGCACGGCATGTGTGATGCTGTGATCATATTGATTAACGTGTTTGCCGGGATAAAACTCATGTGAAACATACCCGCCGTAATGCACGTTCGCCTGATGTAACCCCGCCCCGGCGTAATACCCAAACCAGCTATGCGGGTAGTTGTCGAAACCAAAAGACGCGCCATAAAAATACGGTGTGTAATAGTAGCTGGGGTAAACTCTCCGTGGATAGACGGGCGCAGCAACGACCACGGTAGTGTCTGCGACGATGTCTTCATCCGATGTCTGTGACAATAAATAGCGGATTATCTCTTCGCTGACCCCCTTGGAAAGCAGCCCATCAATGGTCTTGGCATCCAGGGTGAACGCCAATTCGCGCCCCTGCAAAAATAACAAAATGGTCTGCTCCGACAAACCCCGTTGATTCAGTAACACAATGTCATCAAAGCTGACTTGTTGGTTATTGGCCTGCACCGCGCCAACCAGGGTCAAAGACAACAGGATTAATGCAAACGAAATGATGAGAGATTGATGTTTCATGGCGGCTTCACCAAATGCGTGCGGTTAATCAAAAAGTCGTGCGGTACCGTGCTCGCCAAACGCAGCAAGTGTTGCTGTTGTCGGCGTGGTAACAACTGGGCGGCATCGGCTAGTTGCGCCGACGTTGTCTCACGCGATGTTTGCCACTGCTGATGCAGAGCGGTCAGCACCTCACCGTCGTGAACATCCGCAAGCCGGTTTGGCGCGGTTTTATTGATGGCAATAGACCAATAGTCGGACAACAAATCACTCCAATAGGCGGCAAGCAATACCGGCGTCACCTTGCGACCGCTGCGCTTCTGATAAGCGTGCGCCTCCCGGTGCGAGACCTGCAAAATACTGACGGGTTTGTCCGCAGAACGCGCGTAAAACATCACCGCATGATTTCCCCCGGCCGCCGTTGCGTGGAAAGTTCCTGCGCCCATCGACACGGCCCGCTCCAGTCGCTTCACTACGGCATCCGCGCGCGCTGCCACTGAAGTGAACTCGCCAGTGGCGCGCAACACCAGCAACTGAACCCCCGCCAAAATCACTGCATTATGATGGTGGCTACCGGATTCAGCTTCCTGAAATGCCTCAAAATCAAAGCGTCCCCCGGCAATGGTTTTTTGAGCGACAGGTACCGGGGGTTCAGAATGTGTCTGCTCATCAATGACAGAAGCGGCTGGATGATTCTCGGCCTCCACGGGCGCGGCCTTCAACATGGCCTGAATCAGCGGCTCACCCAGCCCCATTTCCTTGAGCTGCACAACGTCCTCTGCCTGCAATTTAAATGCGGAATTTGTGGCCTGAATCAGGGCCTGAATATCTTGATCACTGTAGTTTTTCTGGCTGAGCTGAATTACATCGTAAACACTAAGTGCCTGAACCGGCATCATAAATAAGAGGGCTAATGCAACAAGGGGCCAACGGAGAAAAGGGGGCATGATCACCTCGGCAGCTGCGCCATGCGTTGGGTTGTTAGGAGGTGTTAACACCCCCCTGACACTCACACCGCATCCGCACAGAAAATTTGCCCGAATTAAAGGGACTTCACCCAGTATAGACCGTTACCGGGCGTTTAGTTCCGGGCCGGGATATTCAAAAAACTTATCACCCCGACTGCCGGAAGCCTGGCAGGATATGCCGCCGCAAGTGTCCATAGTCCATGTTAGCGATTAATACAATTATTGGTTAATATTGCGGGCATCGGATAATAAGGAAAGATACGTGCATGCACGCCAATATCATTCAGGATCGTTTTCGACGCCATTACCGCCTTTATGTGCGGGGTGATACACCCGTTAACCATCTTCTGGAAGCAAAACGATTTTCAGACTCAATATTCGCTGAGCACTTTGTTCGAGGACTGCGTGTTCCCCTGGGGTTTTGGCAGCGAATTTTATCCCGTACCGCCGCCACAGGTTTTAAAGCCAGAGCGAGCGAAGAAGCGCGTATTGGTCAATTATTGATCCGGGGCACACTCAAACTTTACCCCATAAAACACCTGGATCAACAACATGGGGAAGCCTCAGCCCCAAAACCGTTGCCAGTAATATCCACAGCAAAAGGAACAAGCTACAAGCTGGCGCCCGCCAGCGTATTGCTGGTAGAGCCTGCATCCAAAGCCAAAATATTTACCGACAAAGAACAAGCCATAAATTTCCTGACAGAACTGGAGATGGATGACGCGCAGCGCACCGGGCTTGCCGCTGCACTGGATGTCCCCGCCACAAACAAAAACCAGCCCCCGGACACCGAAATAGCCGCAATGGCACTGGCCTTGCTGGAGAATCAACTTGTGGTTATCGTCGAACCACCGCAGATAACTCCGCGCCCGAATGGTGACATGGATAATGCGCCCACTGAGAGCGTGCCGGATCAGCCCCCAAGCCTCGGCCCGCATGACGAGCCGGATAGCGCGTATTTGCGTGGAAGCAACGAAGCAGCAGGAGCGGCTATTGCCACCATTCCCCGTCAAGACACCGACGCTCCGCCACGCTGTCAGCGCAACAGCCTCACCGTCAGCTGCCAGCATGGCCAAAGCATCACCCTCAATCCCGACACCAAACACATGCCCGGCCTCGACATCGTTGCCAGCAGCAAAGCAGGCAAACAAGCCGACACCATCACAATAGAATCAGACATCACCGACATCTGCCCCGGCCACACCCCAAATCACATCAGCATTGGCGGTGAAATGATCCAGGTAAATCACACAGAGCCAGGCAAAACCAGCACAATCAACGTCTACGCAGAAACCCTCAACATACGCAGCAACCCGGTCAAATATGCCTGGTTACCTCGCATTAAACCCAAAACCTACCCCATCTACCCAGGCGCCACCTGTGACAACAGCAAGCTCAAAGATGCCGGCAAAGGCATCCAACTCAACGTCTACCCCAAAGTTGTCTGGGACTGGGACATTGCCCTCGGTTACGGCAAAGATCAGCACAGCCTGGAAGAAAATGAAAACAGCAAAGGCACATACAAAAAAGCGCTCAGCCAAAAACGCTTCAACATCGATGGCCACATAAAACTCACCCAGGACAACGAAACTTTCGAACTCAGCAGCCAATTTAAAAAGGCCGTCGAAAGTACCACCCAACAAATTGAAGCCGTCACCCACCTTGTTGACGGCGTTATCAGCCGCTTTGACGAAGGCAAAAACCCCAAAGTCACCGTCACCTGGCCCAATCTCAAACTCAACCTGAAAACTGCACTCGCCGAAGGCCGGGATCACTACCGCACCATTGATTTCGACTTCGGCATCAGCGCCGCCCCGTTTTTTGGTCTTGGTGTGGAAGTGGACATACTGCCCGTCCTCGCCAAACCCCTGGATGGTGGTGTCATCAGCAAATGGTTGATTGAAGAAGCCCAGGCCAGCCTCAAAAAAGGCATTGGCCATGAGAAAGGCCTGTACTCCCTCAAAGGTGAAG
>DROS01000100.1 GCA_011321815.1 Gammaproteobacteria bacterium | reverse complement strand
CTATTGTCTGGGTCAACGCGCCAGCGGGAGCAGGCAAGACAACTCTGGTCTCGACATACGTTGAGAGTCGTGGTTTGAAAGAGCTGTGGTATCAGGTGGACAGGGGCGATGCCGACATGGCTACCTTCTTTTATTATTTTGGCCAGGCCGTCAAACATACTACGCGCACCCGGAAGAAGATGCCCTCTCTAACACCCGAGTATCAGTTGGGTGTGCCGGAGTTTACGCGAAATTATTTCCGTGAGGTTTTTCAGCGTGTACCTGCACCGATGCTACTGGTGCTTGATAATTTCCAGAATGCCGGAGCAGAGGCTGATCTCAACAAAATGCTACCAAGTGCTTTTGATGCGATCCCAAAAGGCATCAGCATCATTATTGTCAGTCGTACTGAACCTCCGGCGCCATTTTCACGTCTGCAAGCAAATCAACAATTGCTACAGATAAATTGGGAAGATTTGCAATTTACGGTTGAAGAAGAGTTGTCAATTACTCAGCAGCGTTATCCGCAATGCAATATCAGTAAGCAACAATTAAAAAAACTGGATGAGCATATTCGCGGCTGGGTGACGGGCTTGATCCTGTTGCTGGAGCAAGGGGTTGAGCTGGATGATATCGATTTAGACACCGAAGACCTAAGCCAGGAACGCCTGTTCGATTATTTTGCCACCGAGATATTCTATAAGCTCGACACAGAAACCCGGCAGTTTTTGATGAAGACCACGATGCTGCCAAAAATGACCGCACAAATGTGCAAACAATTAACCGGCAATCACACAGCGGGCAAGATTTTATCGGAACTGACACGCAAGCAATACTTCACCGTGCGTCATGGGTTGTTAAAATCCAGTTACGAATATCACCCGTTATTTCAGGGATTTCTTCACCATCAGGCGCAAGAGAATTTTGATGAGCTTGAATACAAACAAATACAAAGCCAGGCCGGTTCATTGCTGGCCGAGGCTGGTGATATTGATCATGCCGCCAACTTGTTAATAAAGGGCGAAAACTGGCCTGCCCTAAACGAATTGATTTTAAAGCATGCGAAACAACAAATCGAAAATGGTCGCAATCGACAAATAGTATGCTGGATAGAGGCGATACCGGCCGATGCAGCAGACCAACATCCCTGGCTGTTCTATTGGTTGGGTATGGCGCAATTACAATATGAAAACAATCTTGCCCGGGAAGCCTTTGAAAAATCCTGGCTTAAATTTAAAGACGCCAGAAATGTAAAAGGCCTGTATTTGAGCTGGTGCGGGATTGCTGACTCTTACACCTTTTCCCACAGCAGCTTCGTGAACGCAGATCGCTGGATCAAAGAACTGGACTGGCTACAGCAAAACTATAGCAAACCGTTGAACCTGGAAGTCCGTGCCCACCTGGCCTTTTCGGCGACGGGTTTAATATTGTGGGCGCAACCGGCACACCCCGATCTGTCAACATGGATGGGCAAAATTGAAACGACATATCGTTTTATTCCCAACAAGATCCTAAAGGCGTTGTGTGCCATGCAATTGAGCACTTACTACGTGCACATGGGTGAGATGATAAAATTGCGTCATCTATGTAATAAGATAAAAAAACAGGGCCTGTTGAAAGAGCAGGGGCCCATTTTTATGATTCTGACAATTATCGCAGTTTATGCCAATGACTGGATTACCGCCGAGTTTAAGGTAACACACGAATTAATAGACCGGCATCAGCAAAAAGTCAGGGACGAGGGCATAAAGATTTTTTCCGGGCTAATGTTGGCACAGGCCATATATCATGCGACCTGTCGCCGTGATATCCCTCGGGTGGAAAAATTATTGGACATGTATGGTGATGATATAACCGAGACCAATACCCTTGATCAGGGGCATTATCAGCTGCTCACCAGCTATTTTGAAATAGTTCGTGGCGATTTTGACCGGGCGATCGAACATGGAAAACTGGCGGTAGAACTGATCGACCAAACAGCCGCACCGTTTCCAACCTGGGTAAGCCATGCAGGCCTGGCCTATTTGTATGCGGAGAAAGGTCAGTTCAATCTTGTTCTAAAGCATGTCGACGCGGTAGATAGAATTGTGGAACCCATGAAATCTTCGGCAGGAATATTTATCGCCGATATGATTCGTTGCTATCTCGCATTTCATCAGAATGATCTCATTGAGACTAAAAAATCGCTGGCCCGTTGTTTTAGGTTGGGGCGTGAAAAAGATATCAGGGGTAGTGGTGTCTGGCCACCGCGAATGGTGAGTACCTTGTGTGGTCTGGCGCTAGAGCACGACATCGAACCGGACTACGCGCGAACTATCGTTCGCAGTTATCACTACACCCCTCGGGAATCATTGTACGTCGGTGAACATTGGCCCTGGCTGATAAAAATTTATAGCCTGGGTCGGTTTAGTCTTTTGTTAAACGATCAACCCCTCGATACGGAAACACGCCCCATTGCACTTTTAAAAGTGCTACTCGCCTACGGTGGGAGGAATGTGCATAGTGAAAAAATCATGGATGCACTGTGGCCGGAGGCCGAGGGCGATCAGGCCCAGATCAACTTCAAGACCACCTTGCACCGTTTGCGTAAGGTATTTGGCGATTACGATGTGTTGATATTGAAAAATTATCAACTTAGTTTGAATGAGCAGCTTGTCTGGGTTGATGTCTGGGTTATGGGTCGCCTGTTTGCGAGCGCAGAAAAACACGCCGAATCAAAAGATGCACCAAGCGCCGAGCTGCTAAGCAGACTTACGCAATACTATCGCGGTCATTTTCTCGCCAGCGAATCGGCTAACTGGGTGATTTTGCAACGCGAGACATTACGTGCCCGGTTTATTCGACATACCATTGTTTTGGGTGGGATCATTGAAGCTAAAGATAGCCAAGCCGCAGTTCAATGTTACCTGCACCTGCTCGAAATTGATCCACTGATAGAGGAGGCCTGGCAGGGCCTGATCCGCTGTTATCAGGCTCAGGGTCGACATGCCGAAGCACAGGTGAGCTACGCTAAATGTATCAATGTGCTTTCTACCCTTGGCGTTTCCCCCTCTGTCGCGACAACCGCACTGATTGAGTCTTAAAGATCGCCGCATAACGGCTGAGGTTCCCCAAGCCGCCTTCTTCCGAATACCCCTGTCACCCTGGTGTAACCTTTTTTTTTGTACTGTCGGCACCACACTGGCTAGTACTCTTTCAAGGTGATAAATTGGGATTCAGCGTTCCTGTGGTGTTTCGCGGCAAGGCGCAGTGCGCAGTCAATGGTTGTTCCCTTGTCAAGCACTGCAACGCCGCAGCGGAACACCACAGGAGCGCCCGAAGGGTTGGCCTGTCAGCGCCCATGGCGGCGTTGCTCCTCTTGCAAAGGACGACGGCCATTCGCTGCGAGGAGCGTCTTGCCCTG
>DROS01000099.1 GCA_011321815.1 Gammaproteobacteria bacterium | reverse complement strand
CTGTCACCCTTCATGGGACCACGTTGCACTTTCATCTTGTGCGCGGTTTGCCAGGTACGGGTAATGACTTCACCCACCCGGCCCATGGCCTGTGAGTCGGAAGAAATCATGGAAAAAGCACCCAGATCATGCAGGATGTCTTCAGCGGCGATGGTCTCGCGGCGAATGCGGGACTCGGCAAAGGCCACGTCTTCGGCGATACCCGCATCCAGATGATGACACACCATCAGCATGTCCAGATGCTCATCAATCGTATTAACGGTATAAGGCCGCGTCGGATTGGTGGAGGAGGGCAGCACATTGTCCAGCCCGCAGGCACGGATGATATCCGGCGCATGACCACCACCGGCACCCTCGGTGTGGTAGGTGTGAATGGTACGGCCTTCAAAAGCCGCAATCGTGTCTTCCACAAAGCCGGACTCATTCAGCGTATCCGTATGAATCGCCACCTGTATGTCATGTTCTTCAGCAATGCTCAGGCAGTTGCGAATAGCGGCGGGTGTGGTGCCCCAGTCTTCATGCAGTTTCAGACCCATGGCACCGGCAAGTATTTGCTCATGCAAGGCATCGGGCAGGCTGGCGTTGCCCTTGCCCATAAAACCCAGATTCATGGGAAAAGCCTCGGCAGCCTCCAGCATGCGCTGGATATTCCACGGGCCGGGTGTGCAGGTAGTGGCATTGGTGCCAGTGGAAGGGCCGGTACCGCCACCCAGCATGGTGGTAATACCCGAGGCCAGCGCCTCTTCAATTTGTTGCGGGCAGATAAAATGAATATGCGCATCAATGCCCCCGGCAGTGATGATCTTGCCTTCGCCACCGATCACATCTGTACCGGGGCCGATAATAATATCCACACTGTCCTGCACATCGGGATTACCCGCTTTACCAATGGCAGCGATACGCCCGTTTTTAATACCGATGTCAGCCTTGACGATGCCCCAGTGATCAATAATCAGCGCATTGGTGATGACCAGATCAGCAACTTCGGCGGAGACGGCCTGCGATTGTCCCATGCCATCACGAATCACCTTGCCGCCACCGAATTTGACTTCATCACCATAAGTGGTGAAATCTTTTTCCACTTCAATCCATAGCTCGGTATCTGCCAATCGCAACTTATCGTTAGTGGTGGGGCCAAACATTTCTGCATAGGCCTGTCGGCTCATGGTGGCCATTATGATGATTCCTTTGTCGCCGTATTGAGTGACCCCATCACCTTGCCCTGAAAACCGTACACAACACCTTTGCCCGCATAGGCCACCAGCTCAACGGTACGGCTTTGCCCCGGCTCAAAACGCACTGCCGTACCGGCCGGGATATTGAGCCGGTAGCCACGGGTTTTTTCACGTTCAAATTTCAGCGCATTGTTGGATTCGTAAAAATGATAATGTGAACCGATTTGAATGGGCCGGTCACCACTGTTGGTGACTTCAACGCCCAATGTTGCACGGCCTTTATTAATCTCGATATCGCCTTCGCAAACTTTCATTTCGCCGGGAATCATTTTGTACTCCGAATCTGTGGTTATCAGGTAATAGGTTGATGCACAGTAACCAGCTTGGTGCCATCCGGAAATGTCGCCTCCACCTGCACTTCATCAATCATTTCCGCAATGCCGTCCATGACCTGGTCTGCGCTTAATATATGACGGCTTTCATTCATCAACTCAGCCACAGTTTTGCCATCGCGCGCACCTTCCATAATGGCGGCGCTGATATAGGCCATAGCCTCGGGGTAATTGAGTTTGACGCCACGAGCGAGCCGACGCTCAGCCAGCAAGGCAGCGGTAAACAGCAGCAGTTTGTCTTTTTCACGCGGAGTTAAATCCATACGTTTACCTTTATGTCAGAGAGCAGAAAAATCGACCGCAGGGTGGGCAGGTTTTTTGTGCCCACGCGCGCATTGCCAGAATCCGCGTGGGCAAAAAAACCTGCCCACCCTACAAATACAGTCATCAGGTTGCCCATATCCGTGGCAACACCGCAGGCCGGTCAAGCAGCCCCGGCCGCAATGTCTGCCAGATTGTTATTAGTTGTTGTTTCAGGGTTTCACTGTTATCACCCAATGCACGTACCACCAGAAGCCCATCAATGAGTGTGGCTCCCGTCAGAGTGGATGCGCCATTTTTTATCAATTGATTTCTCACCTGCTCAAGATGGTTTTCGTCACAGGGAAAAGCCAGCAGCGTAGCCTGCATAGGCTGCCCCCGCAAACCCGCTGCGGCTTCCAGCACCTGTTTATCGAGTACCCGCTGGTTTTCCACCAGTAACAACTTCTGGTTATGATAAAACGCCAGCCGGGCATCAAATGCACCGTGTTCAAAGCGTTCCTGACTGCCGGGGCGACCCAGGCAGGTGATGTCCCAGCCCATAAAAACGGCATCATCTTCCAGTTCGATGCGGGTACGAGCGCGCAGCCGGGCACCGGCAAACAAAATATTCTCCTGCGGAAACCACTCAAGACTGGCACCGGATTTAATGCGCAAGGTTTGTTCCAGCACGGCCCATTCACCCGCGCTCAAATAGAATTTTCCCGAACCGGGCGTGGTGCAAAGCACCTGTGCCTTGTGAGCAATATCCAGAGTAATATGCAACTGATCACCACCCACCACGCCGCCGGGTGGGTGAAGAATATAAATATGCGCAAGGTTTCCTTCGGGATAAAACGCACGCTGCACCCGTAACGGGCCAATATGACGGCTGTGCCTGAGCCGGGCGCGAGCATTAATATGCGCGAAACCCAGCTCCAAATGGGCCTGCCACCCCGTAGCGCTGGCAAGGTTTGTTGCCGGTTTTGCAGATGCCGGATTCATACCGTCAAATATTCCTTGATTAATGCCCTGGAGAATTCACCGCCTGAGCCCACAGGGCAGCCCCGGTCGAAAATGTAAAACTGATCCGCTCCACGATTGAACCTGCCGACAATGCCACCGGTTTTCACCACAATACCGGACAGAACATCCTCTGCCGGACCATCCAGAAACAGAAAGTCTACAGGCGTACCGACCAGAGTAGAATCCGTCATGTGGCACAGGGTCATACGTCAAATAACGTATAGTGCCGCAGAGGTTTTCAGCGTAGAGCGGAAACTTCCGGTTTTGAGCGAAAGAACCAGTCAACCCTCAATGGCCGACCAACCCGACTTTGGACGGATAGATAACCATTGTAGGTTGGAAGGGCGTTTTTTGTGCAGACCAACACATCGCCGCCTGATCAGGCGTTACTGTAAATTCAAAACCGTCGGTTTCGTTTATGTTGTTCGTTCCTTACGGCTTATCTCAACCTATATGCTGTTTTTTTGTACACCGGGTGTACCCTTTTTCTGAAAAGGGGAATATTTGCATTGCTGAATGTTGATGAGAATGAGATTATTTGAAAGATGGTATTGATTGACATGGCACTTCCCGAAACAAGGTTTGGGCGAAAAAAACAGGGTAGATATGCCGTAATAGTCCAGTACAGTAATATCAGATATCAGGTCAAATTGACCGGTTTTCAGTATTATCAGGCAAATGTGCCTGATTCCACGTTCAATACTGCCGGATAGCAGGGCAAATTTGCCTAATACTAATAAGTTATATTTTTTTGCTAGTTTCGTATTTTTACATTTAGTAACATAATTTCAACAGAGGAACTTTATGAGTGATTTTAATCTGAGTTATCCATCACCAGAGGGAACTCAAATGGAACAGGTGATTTCAACCGGTCATTTTTTATTTCTGGTTGGTGCTAACGGAACAGGTAAATCAACTTTAATGCATTCTTTTGCAGCTCAACACACTGGAAGAATTAGGCGAATAACAGCCCATAGACAAGTTTGGTTTAACTCTGACTCTGTTGACATTACTCCCGCGGCGAGAATACAAACTGGCGCTCAGATAGTGAATCAAGATCGGCAGGCACAATCACGCTGGAAAGATGAGTATGCCGCTCAGAGATCTCAAGTTACTATTTTTGATCTTATTGATTCAGAGAATGAGGATTCTAGAAATATAGCAAATGCGGCAAGATCTGGGCGCATGGAAATTGTAGAAGAGCTTGCAGCAAAACAAGCTCCTATATCTAAAATGAATGATATATTAAGGATATCTAACCTACATTTTCAAGTTAGGATAGATATGGGTAGCAAATTAATTGCCGAGCGTGAGGGATACCCAACTTTCAGTATTGCTGAGCTTTCTGATGGCGAGCGAAATTCTCTTCTAATTATCGCAAATGTATTGACTGCTCCAGAAGGCACCTTAATTTTACTTGATGAGCCAGAGAGACATTTACATAGGTCAATTGTTTCACCTTTACTAAGTACTCTTTTATCATATAGAGACGACTGTGCATTTGTGATTTCTACCCACGATGTATCTCTACCCCTTGATCAAAATAAAGCTTCTGCGTTATTGGTTAGGTCATACAATCATTCGCCTCAATCTTGGCTCGCAGATTATATTGAAGCAGTTGAAGATCTGGATGAAGGATCTGCTTTAGCAATTTTAGGTTCACGTAGGAAGATTCTTTTTATTGAGGGAAATCCGTCGAGTTTAGATATTCAAATATATCATATACTATTTCCTGATGTTTCTATTCGTCCTGTTGGAAGTTGTGTAGAAGTCGAAAAAATAGTGAAAGGACTTAGGTCTTCAGATGGAAATCACTGGGTGTCAGCTTATGGGGTTATTGATAAAGATAACCGATCAGATGAAGAATGCGCATTACTTCTAGAGAGTGGAATTGCAGCACTAGACCAATATTCAATTGAATCAATATATTATCATCCTATAGTCATAAATGGTGTATTGAATCGAGTTTCTGAAATTAACGGGCTTGATATTGAACAAGCTATTGAGTCATATACCGCTGGCATTGTCAGCTCGATGAACGAACATAAAGATAGAATGGCTGCTAGGCTCGTAGAAAGAAAAGTGAGAGATAAGTTACTATATTGCGCACCAAATTGGAGGAATATATTGAGTAATAATACCCAAATTAATATTTCTACCGAAGAGATATTAAATGAAGAGAAAAATTTGGTAGACGATTTGTTAGTCCAACGAGACGTAGCTGGTTTAGTTTCAAGATATCCAATCAGAGAGACTCCATCATTGGAGTCAGTTTCTAACGCTTTAGGCTATCAATCTAAAGAAAAATATGAACAAGCGGTAAGAAAAATGTTATGTGATTCAGAAGATGATCGAAGAAATATACTAAACATTCTCAATCCAATTTCAAATTTACTGCAATAATATGCGAGCTAACAATTACGAGTAAAAAAATATAACAATAACATCCAAGGGATTTGCGACAGCGTGGTTTAGGTGTGCTAAAAAAGCCTAGCACACCTAAACCACGCTGTCGCAAACCCCTGATGTATGACGTGTGTGCCGGGCATGGCACTTAACTAGAGAGGTGAAAGTCCTCTTACCAGGTATTCGCAGAGCCGAAGGTTAGCGAAAGGGCAAGGGCGTTGCCGCGAGGCAGGGTCTGGAGGAAGCCCAACGCGAAATCGCGGGGCGATGAACAAGAACCCAATATAAGGTGTGACGTATTCGGGGCGAGTGGGCACGTGACCAGAAAGCCCTCCATCTGCAAACGGGATACGTTTTATAAATTGGGCGTCTACGCGAGGAAAGTTAAGTGCCTTACCCCGGGAGGTCTGTAGCGTGTGAAAGGAATCACTGAAATTGGAGCGATCCGATTTGACCGCGTTACAGAAAT
>DROS01000098.1 GCA_011321815.1 Gammaproteobacteria bacterium | reverse complement strand
GGGATTCATGCACGTCGGTGATGGCGACCAGACCCACGTCGAAACGCTGCTGGGTTTGCTCAAGTTGGCGTTTGATGGCCAGTTTTTCGGCCCGGGCGAATTCCAGGTCGTCGCGACGGGCGAGGATGTCGAAATAGGCCTCGGCAACACGCAGTTGCAGGTCTTGTTGGGCGGTTTCGTATTCGGCCTCGGCGCGGGTGACGCTATGTTTGGCCAGACGGCGAGCGACATAATTGTCACGCCGATAGAGGGGCAGTTTCAGGTTGAGGGAATAGTCAGTATTACGAAAGCTGCTGGTGCCAGTGTTAGGGAGATTAGTGATGGGGTTGATGAAGTTCGATTTGGTAACATCCTGATTGTTCTCGGTCCTGCTGGCCTTGAAATCGATGCTGGGCAAAAAATTGGCGCGGCTTTGTGGTAATGCCTCCAGTGCGGCAGCATGGTCTGCGGCAGCGCGCTGGATGACCGGATCATTACCTGCCGCCAGGTTATAAACATCCATCAGTGATTCGCTGTGAGCGGCGGAGGCTATGAATGCCAAGCCAAGGCCAACCAAAACACTGCGATACCGGAAGTCATGTTGAGAGGGGCGTGAAGGACGCAGAAAGAAACGTCGCATGGTGTACTCCTTTTTTTGTGCCAGCTCTGTGCCCGGCGGGAATGGCCGTGCAGGCGGCGTGTCCGTAAAAATGACTAAAAAACAAAGGCCGGTGGCTGTTCGGCGTTGATGAGTACGGGGAAATCTGTTTCGAACAGAGACTTGGTGGTCCACTCTGCTTCGCTGGTTCTGGTGATGAGCAGCGCCTGCATTACGGGTGATTGGCCGACAATGGCCACCATACGGCCACCGATGGTTAATTGTTGTTGAAAGCTTTCGGGCAAAACCGGCAATGACCCGGTAATGGCGATAACATCAAAAGGGCCGCCCTGGTCCCAGCCGTGTGAGGCATCCCCCTGTAGCAGTGTTATGTTGTCGATGCCCTGGGCGGTGAGGCGTTGCCGGGCGGCCGCCATGGTGTCGGCATCAATCTCCACGCTGTGGACATGTTTGCCCAGTTTGGCGAGCAGCGCGGTGAAATAGCCGCTGCCTGTGCCGATTTCCAGAATCGCATCTTCGGGCTGGATATTCAGCGCCTGTAACAGCCGGCCTTCCATGATGGGCTTCATCATCACCTGCCCGTTGGGAAGGGGAATGTTGATGTCAGAAAAGGCCAGGTCACGGTAGTCGGCAGGGACAAAGGCTTCGCGGGGTGTATGAGCAACCACTTCCAGGACGCGCTGGTCCAGCACTTCCGCCGGGCGGATTTGTTGCTCGACCATGTTGAAACGGGCTTGTTCGGTATTTGATTCCATGCTGTCTGCCATTGAGGTTGTCATTGTTGTTACCAGGTTTTAAATATCAAACTACAGAAAAAAGGTAGGTTACGAGGTTTACCGGGACGAGGCAAGGGATGGCGGGTGACTGTCGTGGTAATTGCACAGTATGTGTTAGAAGTTAACTCGTGGTTTTTGTAGCAGGCGGATGTCTGCGGCATGCTTCAATGCAGGCACCGGTCTTAGCCAGGTTTATAACGATGTTGTCAATGTGCTGTGGCTGGCTGCCATGGCCCCCGGTGCTATTGACGGCATTCCATTTCCGGAGCATCTCAACGGTGTTATCAAAGCTTCGTTGACGTTGATGTGAATGTCCTGCGCACGTAAACCTGCCGCCAATACTTTTATTGGGGTAATATGCCCTCCGCAAGTGTTGGTAGCGTCGACCCTGGGGGGAACAGCGTCCTTAATGTTTCTTTGATTGTAGCGTTAAGCATATCAGTGCTTGTGTCGTAGATGTTTAATGCCCCCGAACAAAGAAGGGGTAAATATAAAAACACGGGGTTTCACCCGTTTTCCTAACTAAAACAAGGAGAGAATAAATGATCAAAACTGCAACAAAGGCAGCTTTTTTTGCTTCCATTATTATTTCTGCACCCATGGTCGCCATCGCTGGCGCTGGTCATGGTGACAGCCACTGGGGTTATTCTGGCCACGGTGGTCCTGAACATTGGGCTGATATCAGCAAGGAGTTTGCACTTTGCGGTAGCGGCAAAGAACAATCACCAATTGACATCAGTGACGCAAAAACGTCAAACCTTCCCGCTATTCAATTTGATTACAAGCCCGGCAGCCTGGAAATTCTCAACAATGGCCACACTATCCAGGTGAATCGTGCTGCTGGTAGCAGTATCACCGTGGGTGGTGAGAAATATGAATTGTTGCAATTCCATTTCCATACCCCCAGCGAAAATACTGTGGGCGGTAAAGCTTTCCCCATGGAAATGCATCTGGTGCATAAGAATGCTAAGGGTCAGCTCGCGGTGGTAGGTGTGTTCTCCAAGGCTGGTGGAAAAAATGCCGTGCTGGATAAGGCCTGGAAACACATGCCGCATCATGCCGGCGATAAGGAAAAAGTGGCCTCTGTGAGTATCAATGCCGCAGACCTGCTTCCGGCTGATCGCAGCTATTACAGCTTCAAGGGTTCGTTAACCACGCCGCCTTGCAGTGAGGGTGTGAAGTGGATGGTGCTGAAGACGCCTACGGAAGCTTCCAGTGAGCAAATCAAGCAATTTACCAAGGTCATTGGCGCCAATGCCCGTCCTGTGCAGCCCATGCATGAGCGTATGGTGAATATGATGTGATTTGATGATGTAAAACGGGGTGCGCAGTCAAGATTCTGCGTCTTCGGTTACAAGGTCAGGGGCTGCGTCCGGTTGGACGTGGTCCTTTTTTTGCGGTGGGTTTTTTCCAGATTCAACAGGTTTCTATGCCAGGTAGCGCGCCAGCAGCCCCAGTTCGTTGAGGCTTTGCTTGTCACCCGGTGCTGCATCCCAGGGAATTAACACCCGGTGGCCGCTACCGGGAGCCACTTCCATTGGCTGGTTTTTAAGGTCGCTCATTTGTGACAACACGACATCACGGTTGCCGTCGGGATGGATCAGCTGCAACGTATCACCCACGGAAAACTTGTTTTTCACATCGACTTCGGCCAATCCACGGTTTTTATCAATGCGGATAATCTCGCCCACAAACTGTTGTTCGCTACTGCGTGAGTGTCCAGTGAGATAGTTTTGTGTTTCGTGGCTGTGATGGCGTTCGTAAAAGCCATCGGTATAACCGCGATTAGCCAGCCCTTCAAGTACGCCCAATAACTGTGGGTCGAGTGCTCTGCCATCCACAGCGTCATCAATGGCTTGCCGGTAAACCTGTGCGGTGCGCGCAGCGTAATAATGCGACTTGGTGCGGCCTTCGATTTTGAGGCAGTCGACACCTGTTTCCACCAGCTGTTGCACATGCTCCACTGCCCGCAGATCTTTGGAGTTCATGATGTAAGTGCCATGCTCATCTTCTTCCATAGCCATGAGTTCACCGGGGCGGCCTGGTTCTTCAATAAGCACAGGCCGGTCGGCGGCGGGGTGCCGGGGGGCGCCGCCGCAGGCGGCATTACGGGCGGGTGCGCCTGTTTTTACCGGCGCAGCAACTTGCAGATTACCCGTAGCATCTTCTGTGGCGGGGGAGACCTTGTAATCCCAGCGGCAGGAATTGGTGCAGGTGCCTTGATTGGGGTCACGGTGATTAAAATAACCCGACAACAGACAGCGTCCCGAGTAGGCGATGCATAGCGCGCCGTGCACAAATACTTCCAGTTCGATGTCCGGGCATTGCTGGCGGATTTCGGCGATTTCATCCAGGGATAATTCGCGCGAGAGAATCACTCGTTCGATGCCCAGCGACTGCCAGAATTTCACGGCGGCGTAATTAACGGTATTGGCCTGCACCGACAGGTGGACAGGCATTTCCGGCCAACGCTCGCGCACCATCATGATCAGACCGGGATCAGCCATGATCAGTGCGTCAGGCCGCATGGCAATTACCGGCGCCATGTCTTTTATGTAAGTGGCAACTTTGGTGTTGTGGGGTGAAATATTACTGGCCACGAAGAATTTTTTGCCCAGCGCATGCGTTTCGTCGATACCGGTTTTCAGATTGGCCAGGTCGAAGTCATTATTGCGTGCCCGCAGGCTGTAACGTGGCTGGCCGGCATACACAGCATCAGCGCCATAGGCCAGAGCGTAACGCATGTTTTTCAAGGTGCCAGCGGGGGAAAGCAGTTCGGGGTGTTTGTTCATGGGGTATGCGCAGAGAGAATGAGGTAGTGCAGAATAAAAAAGCGGGTATTGTATCATGCCGGGGGTAAAGTAAGCGCTGGTAATTTCTTCGTGTATGATGGCCGCCAAATTTGCTTTTTGCCTGCAACAAACATCATGCCGCAGTGTGGTCGAGGGCATGTTAAACAGATATAGAAAAGAAGAAAGGAGAGTCCCGCATGGTTAGAACAGAAACACCGATTTGTGACTTTGGGCAGCCCGCCATTGATTTTTCCCTGCCGGGTGTGGATGGCAAGACCTGGCGTCTGGCCGATTGTGCGGGAGAAAAGGGTTTGTTGGTGATGTTTATCTGCAATCATTGTCCCTATGTGAAATCTATCCGTGAACGTATTGTGCGTGATGCCCGGGAGTTGAAAGCGCTGGGTGTGAATACCGTGGCAATCATGTCTAATGACCCCTCAGAGTATGAGGAAGACTCTTTTGAGAATATGCAGGCCGTGGCCCGGAAATTTGATTTCCCCTTTCCTTATCTTTTTGATGAAACACAGGACGTTGCCAAAAAATATGGCGCGGTCTGTACGCCGGATTTTTTTGGCTATAACGCTGATCTGGCGCTACAGTACCGTGGCCGACTGGATGAGAGCCGGAAAGAGGCGGTCGAAGGCGCCCGCCGTGACCTGTTCGAGGCCATGAAGCAGGTGGCGAAAACCGGTAAAGGGCCAGCAGAACAGGTGCCTAGTATGGGCTGCTCCATCAAATGGAAAGAAGCCGCCGTATAGCGAATAACGGTAAACCTGACTGGGCAGGGGTGTTCGACGTGGCGATTTTTTGACGGCGCGTCAGATCAGCCCTTGCCCTGATGGCGACGATCAAGGACAATTACAGGTTCCCCCGGCGTTAAGCCTGACTGAAGTGGGGGAATATGGGAGGGAGGCTTGGCGATATGTGTAAAAAAAACAGCTGTTTTGACGCGCCAGTCTGAGGGAGGAGGAAATTAACAGCGACATCACACATCCTGTCGTTAACCCTGGGTGGATTAGCTGCCCCTCGGATTTGCTTTGCGAACCTCTCCGCCTGTTGTGTATGACAACAAGGCTCCTGCGCCGGTTTTTGGTGCAACACAACGAATTTTTTATGCCTTTGTAACATTGGCTGGTGACGCTTATTGCCAGTTACACAAGGGTTTTACGCAGCGAATCTTTCATTTTGTTGCTGTAACGAAGATTGCTTACATTTTTTGAACTTGTTTTTAGGAGAATCACATGTCAAACCGCAAAAATCTTGCCAATGCCATCCGTGCACTCAGTATGGATGCGGTGCAAAAAGCCAATTCCGGTCACCCCGGTGCACCCATGGGTATGGCTGATATTGCCGAAGTTCTGTGGAACGACCACCTGGTCCACAACCCGGCCAATCCTGACTGGCCTAATCGTGACCGTTTTGTCCTGTCCAATGGGCATGGTTCCATGCTGATTTACTCCCTGTTGCATCTGACCGGTTATGATCTCAGCATCGAGGACCTCAAGCAGTTCCGTCAGCTGCACTCCAAAACCCCAGGGCATCCTGAGTATGGTTATGCGCCGGGCGTTGAGACCACTACCGGACCATTGGGGCAGGGCATCACCAATGCGGTGGGCATGGCTATTGCGGAAAAGGCCTTGGCTGGCAAGTTCAACCAAAAAGGCCACAATATTGTTGATCACCACACCTATGTATTCCTCGGTGACGGCTGTTTGATGGAAGGTATTTCCCATGAAGCCTGTTCGCTGGCCGGCACGCTTGGCCTGGGTAAACTGGTGGCGTTCTGGGATGACAATGGTATTTCCATTGATGGCCATGTCGATGGCTGGTTTACCGATGACACGCCGAAACGTTTTGAAGCTTACGGCTGGCATGTGATCGCCGACGTCGATGGGCATGATGCGGCAGCTATCCAGAAAGCGGTGGAATTCGCCAAGGCGATGACTGACAAACCCACCCTGATTTGTTGCAAAACCACCATCGGTTTTGGCTCGCCCAACAAGGCTGGCAGCCACGCCAGCCACGGCGCCCCTTTAGGTGAAGAAGAAATCAATCTGACCAAGGCGGCGCTGGGTTGGGACCATGGTCCCTTTGAAGTCCCGGGTGACGTGTATGCCGGCTGGGACGCCAAAGAAAAGGGTGCTGCCGCAGAGCAGGCCTGGAATGAAAAATTTGCCGCCTACAAGGCTGCTTATCCCGAGCTGGCTGCCGAGTTTGAGCGCCGTATGGCGGGTGATCTGCCAGCTGACTGGTCTGCAAAATCGGCTGAGTACATTGCATCGGTGAATGCTGATGCCAAGAGCCCGGCCACTCGTCAGGCTTCCCTGGCGTCCATTGAAGCTTATTCACCCATGTTGCCTGAGTTGTTTGGTGGTTCTGCCGATCTGGGTTGCTCCAATCTGACGGAATGGTCCGGTTTCAAACCCATGGATACCAACGAAGAGGCGAACTATGTTCGTTACGGTGTGCGCGAGTTTGCCATGTCGGCCATCATGAATGGTATTTCACTGCACGGTGGTTTGATTCCGTTTGGCGCCACTTTCCTGATGTTCTCGGAATATGCGCGTAATGCCTTGCGCATGGCAGCGTTGATGAAAGTTCGCAGCCTGTTTGTTTATACTCACGACTCCATTGGTTTGGGCGAAGATGGCCCGACCCACCAGCCTGTGGAGCAGATTCCAACACTGCGCATGATTCCAAACATGTCTGTATGGCGTCCTTGTGACGCCGTTGAATCTGCCGTGAGCTGGCAGCAGGCTATCGAGAAAAAAGATGGCCCATCCTGCCTGATTTTTTCACGACAGGGCTTGCCGCATCAGCCCCGCACTGATGTGCAAATCGCCAATATCACCAAGGGTGGTTACATTTTGGGTGACTGTGGTTGCGATAACCCCGATGCCATTATCATTGCCACCGGTTCCGAAGTGGCCCTGGCCATGGATGCTGCCGCACAACTCAAGGATAAAAAGATTCGCGTGGTTTCCATGCCGTCTACCAATGTCTTTGAAGCCCAGGATGATGCCTATAAAGCCGCGGTGTTGCCAAAGGGCGTGCCCACCGTTGCCGTTGAGGCTGCCGTTACCGATGGCTGGTACAAATACGCCGACAAAGTGATCGGCATTGATCATTTTGGTGAGTCTGCTCCGGCTGGTGAACTGTTCAAGGCGTTTGGATTCACGGTGGAAAATGTTGTCGCTGCCGTTGAATCGGTTCTTTAAAAAAATATTACCCGATCCGTCATTCCGGCTCAGGCTGGAATGACGGGGAAGAAATGAATACTTGTTTTAACTTTTTAGTCACACCTTTGAGGGGATAACACTATGACAATTAAAGTCGGTATTAATGGTTTCGGCCGCATCGGTCGTATGGCCTTCCGCGCCATTGCGAAAGATTTTGGCGATATCGAAGTGGTTGGTATTAACGACCTGCTGGATGCGGACTATCTGGCCTACATGCTCAAGTATGATTCTGTGCACGGTAACTTCGATGGCGATATTGCTGTTGATGGCAACAACCTGATCGTTAACGGCAAAACCATTCGCCTGACGGCTGAGCGTGATCCTGCTGACCTGAAATGGAGCGACATCGGCGCTGACCTGATTATTGAGTGCACCGGCTTTTTCCTGACAGAAGAAACCTGTCAAAAGCACATCGATGCAGGGGCCAAAAAAGTGGTGATGTCTGCGCCATCCAAAGATGGTACACCTATGTACGTCTATGGTGTGAATCACAACAGCTATGACGGTCAGGCCATTGTTTCTGCCGCTTCCTGTACCACCAACTGCCTGGCGCCGGTTGCCAAGGTGCTGAACGACAAGTGGGGCATCAAGCGCGGCCTGATGACCACTGTCCACGCAGCGACAGCAACCCAGAAAACCGTTGATGGTCCTTCCTCGAAAGACTGGCGCGGTGGTCGCGGCATCCTGGAAAACATTATCCCTTCTTCTACGGGTGCGGCCAAGGCCGTGGGTGTGGTACTGCCTGAACTGAATGGCAAGCTGACAGGCATGGCATTCCGTATACCGACTTCCGATGTGTCTGTTGTGGACCTGACGGTTGAATTGGAAAAAGAAGCTTCTTATGAAGACATCTGCGCTGCCATGAAAGTGGCTTCTGAAGGTGAAATGGCGGGCACTTTGGGTTACACCGACGAAAAAGTGGTATCGACAGATTTCCGTGGTTGTGGACAGTCGTCCATTTTTGACAGTGGCGCGGGAATCGCTTTGGATGGCACCTTCGTCAAGGTTGTATCCTGGTACGATAATGAATATGGCTATACCTGTAACATGCTGCGTTTTGTCCTGCACGTTGCGTAATAATCCAGGTTTGTATTGTTAACGCAAAGACCGTAAAGGCGTAAAGAACGCTAAGGGTAGTGCGTCAAAAACCCTTAGCGTCCTTTGCGGCCTCTGCGTTAATGACTTTGTGGCGGGAAAGTCATTTGCCAAATTTCCTGAAATTATTTGGCAAATGGTTTTCAAAATATACGATTAGGAGTTAGACATGTCCGTAATAAAAATGACCGACCTGGATCTGGCCGGTAAGCGTGTGTTGATCCGTCAGGATCTCAATGTGCCTATCAAGGATGGCAAAGTAACCAGTGACAAGCGTATCCTCGCGTCGCTGCCCACTATTGAACATTGTATGAAAGCGGGCGCCAAAGTCATGGTGATGTCTCACTTGGGACGCCCCGTTGAAGGCGAGTTCAATGAAGAATTTTCCATGATTCCCGTCGGCGATCACATGGCTGCATTGCTGGGCCGTGAGGTGAAGATGGTCAAGGACTGGGTCGAAAAGGGTGTTGGCTCCATAAATGATGGTGATCTGGTGCTGTTGGAAAATGTGCGTTTCAACGTTGGTGAGAAAAAAAACGATGATACGCTGGCAAAGAAAATGGCTGAGTTGTGCGATGTGTTTGTGATGGATGCCTTTGGTACCGCACATCGTGCCCAGGCCTCGACCCACGGTGTGGCGAAATACGCGCCTGTTGCCTGTGCCGGCCCGTTGTTGGCAGGTGAACTGGAAGCCTTGGGCAAAGCGCTGGATAATCCCGCCCGACCCATGGTGGCCATTGTGGGTGGTTCCAAGGTTTCCACCAAACTGACTGTACTGGAATCACTGTCCAAAATTGTGGATCAGCTGATTGTCGGTGGTGGCATTGCCAATACGTTTATTGCTGCACAGGGCCACAATGTCGGTAAATCCTTGTACGAAGCTGACTTGGTGGATACCGCGAAAAAATTGACCACTGCTGCACAGGCTCGCGGTGGCAATATTCCGGTGCCTACTGATGTGGTATGCGCCAAAGAGTTTGCCGAAACCGCTGAAGCCACCTTGAAAAATGTTGCTGACGTCACTGATGACGACATGATTTTTGACATCGGCCCTGATTCCGCTGCGGCCCTGGCCGATGTGCTGAAAAATGCGGGTACCATCGTTTGGAACGGCCCGGTGGGTGTGTTTGAATTTGACCAGTTTGGTGAAGGCACCAAGGCAATTGCTTTGGCAATCGCTGAAAGCAATGCTTTTTCCATTGCCGGGGGGGGGGACACCCTGGCTGCCGTCGACAAATATAATATCGCCGATAAAGTGTCTTACATTTCTACCGGTGGCGGTGCATTTTTGGAATTCCTCGAAGGCAAGCAATTGCCTGCTGTGGCGATTCTCGAAGAACGTGCTAACGGCTGACAGACCAACCCATATTTAATTGACCTGACACATCTGGAGCAACAGACTTGGAAAGAAGAACAAAAATCGTCGCAACCCTGGGCCCGGCAACGGATGATCCCAAGGCCCTGGACAAGCTCATTGAAGCAGGTGTCGATGTGGTGCGCCTCAATTTTTCCCACGGCACGGCGGAGGAGCATATCGAACGCGCCGAAACGGTACGCAATCGCGCGCGTGCACACGGGCGCCAAGTGGGTGTGCTGGCTGATCTCCAGGGACCAAAAATTCGCATTGACTCCTTTAAAGATGGGCCTGTCATGCTGGCTGAGGGTGACACTTTTATTCTTGATGCGGCCTGTGCCCCGGATGCAGGCAGTCAGGAGCGTGTCGGCATTGCTTACAAGGATTTGCCCAAAGATGTGAGCCGTGGTGATGTTTTATTGCTCGATGATGGTCGCATGGTATTTTGGGTGGACGAAGTCAAAGATGCTGAAATCCATTGCAAAGTTAAAGTGGGCGGTAAACTTTCAGACAAAAAAGGTATCAATCGGCAGGGTGGTGGATTGTCAGCACCGGCGCTGACCGAAAAAGACAAAGAGGACATCAAAACCGCTGCGGCCTTGCAGGCCGATTATGTGGCCATTTCCTTTCCCCGCTCGGCTGCCGATGTAAAGCTGGCGCGTGGGTTGGTGGAATCTGCTGGTGGTGAGTGTGGCATCGTTGCCAAAATTGAGCGCACCGAGGCGCTGGATGTTATTGATGACATCATTCTTGCCTCAGATGCCATCATGGTGGCGCGAGGGGATCTGGGCGTGGAAATCGGTGATGCCGCCCTGCCACAAGTACAGAAAGACATTATCAAACGGGCGCGCCGCCTGAACCGGGTGGTAATTACTGCCACGCAAATGATGGAATCCATGATCGAAAATCAGATTCCGACTCGCGCGGAAGTCTTCGACGTGGCCAATGCGGTGCTTGATGGCACTGATGCTGTAATGTTGTCCGCAGAAACCGCCATGGGTAAATACCCGGATCTGGCAGTTCTGGCCATGGACAGGGTTTGCCGCGAGGCCGAAAAACAGGACGTGGCCATACGCTCCGATCACCGTATTGACTCATCTTTCGGTCGTGTTGATGAAGCCATCGCCATGGCCACCATGTACAGCGCCAACCACCTCGGCGTAAAGGCCATCGCCTCCCTTACTGAATCCGGTTCCACACCATTATGGATGTCGCGTATCAGTTCTGGCATTCCGATTTATGCGCTGACCAGTCATGTCCGCACGCGGCGCAAGGTGACCCTGTATCGTGGCGTTTACCCCATCAGTTTTGATACCGACAGCAAAGACCACGCCGTGGTGAATCATGAGGCGATTGACGAACTTAAACGTCGGGGCGTGGTGCGTGATGGTGATTTGGTCATTATCACCAAGGGCGATCTGATGGGCGTGCTGGGCGGTACCAATGCCATGAAAATTGTCCGCGTAGGCGACGAGATGCCCAACAATGCTGATTAGGAGCATTGATTTTCTGGGTACTTGATTTGTATTGTTTTTAACATTTTTTAATTAACACTTTTTGGAAATATATAGGAGAGACCGATGGCCCTCATTTCACTGCGTCAATTACTGGACTATGCTGCCGAAAACGATTTTGGTATGCCGGCGTTCAATGTCAACAACATGGAGCAGGTGCATGCCATCATGCAGGCTGCCGATGAGGTCAACAGCCCGGTTATCATGCAAGGGTCTGCCGGTGCGCGTTCCTATGCAGGCGAGCCTTTTCTGCGTCACTTGATTGCAGCGGCTATTGAGCAGTATCCGCATATTCCCATTGTCATGCACCAGGATCATGGTTCCGAGCCTGCGGTCTGTTTGCGTTCCATCCAGTCCGGTTTCAGCTCAGTGATGATGGACGGTTCGCTGGAAGCAGACATGAAAACGCCTTCCAGTTTTGAATACAACGTCAACACCACTGCTGAAGTAGTGAAAATGGCCCATGCCGGTGGCGTCTCCGTAGAAGGTGAGCTGGGTTGCCTGGGATCGCTGGAAACCGGTGAAATGGGTGAAGAGGATGGTCATGGTGCCGAGGGTAAGCTCGACCTCGACATGTTGCTCACCGACCCCCAGGAAGCCAAAGACTTTGTGGAACAGACCGGTGTGGATGCGCTGGCCATTGCCATAGGCACTTCCCATGGTGCGTACAAATTCACCAAACCGCCTACTGGTGCTGTGCTGCGTATCGATCGCATCAAGGAAATTCACGAAGTGATTCCCAACACTCATCTGGTGATGCACGGTTCTTCATCTGTGCCGCAAGACTGGCTGGAAATCATCAACAGCCATGGTGGTGACATGGGTGAAACCTACGGTGTGCCTGTGGAAGAGATTCAGGAAGGTATCAAGAATGGTGTGCGCAAAGTCAACATCGACACCGATTTGCGTATGGCCTCCACTGGCGCAGTGCGCCGGCACTTGATGGAAAACCCTTCCAATTTTGACCCGCGTAAATTCCTCAAGGAATCCACAGCTGCCATGAAGAGTATCTGTCAGGCCCGTTTTGAAGCATTTGGTTGTGCGGGGCATGCATCGAAGATCACCCCTCTTTCGCTGGAGAAAATGATCGGTTTTTATAAATAGGCAGTTATGAATATGGTTTGAGGCCAAAGTGACAAAAAAGGGGGGACATGTCCCCCCTTTTTTTGTATGTAAAATAAAGTGGTTGATTGGCGCCCCGCATTCAATGTTGCACCATGCCCTGCTCTAAACAATTGCATAATAGTGCCGATAGGCTCAATGGATGAACAGGCAAAGCCCTTTTTATGGATAAAGTCGATGGTCCTGGAAACTGCCCAGAACCTGCTTGAATTCAATCGATGACTAATACACACTCTGTTTCTGCTGACTATTGCTCAATGGCTGATAATGCTAGGGTGTATCCAGCAAAACAACAGGGATATATGTAAAAAAACACCGGGTGATAATAATGGGTAGATTCCAGAAAGTACTGATGATGCTGTTTTTGGTTGTGATGAGTTTTGGGCTCGCAGGTTGCAGCGGTAGTGATGACGCTTTTTCCGGGGAAAATGGCAACGGAGGTGACGGAGGCAACAACGGAGGTGACGGGGGCGGAGGAAGCGCCGGCTCCCTGGCTATTAGTCTGATTCTGGTCGATCAAACCACTGGCAATGCAACTACATCGGTATCTGCGGCGTCACCAGGTGAGCTTAGGGCGACAGTGACACTCAACGGTGCAACCGTGGCTTCTCAGATTGTTTCATTTGCCACCACCATTGGGACTTTGGCGGCGGGTTCGGGGCTCACGAATACAGAAGGCCTCGCAACAGTAGCGCTGTCAGATGGCGGTGTATCGGGAGCGGGCACAGTGACGGCAGATGTTACGGTGAGTGGCGTAAGTGCCACAGCAACCTTAAATTTTCAGGTCGTAAGCTCAGTAACGACTACCACGGTGGATATGGGTAATGGCACGGATGCCTCGTTTGTCGCGGGTGTCATTGATCTTGGAGGCGTCTCATCTTTGGCGGCAGGTGGAACGTTAACAGCAACGGTGAGCATTGTTGAAACCTCAAATAACAATGTAGCTTATGAAACACCCGTTACTGTTAATTTTACATCGGCTTGTGTTGTGGCAGGCACGGCAACGATGGATGCCGCTGTGCTGACAACCGCCGGCATCGCATCCAGCACTTATTTGGCGCAAGGCTGCACCGGCAGCGACACGATTACGGCTACGGCCAATGTGGGTACGACGCTCAGTGCGACAGCAAACTTTACGGTGCAGGCCGCCAGTGTGGGAAGCCTGGAATTTGTATCTGCGACACCGGAAAACATCAGCCTGCAAGGTACAGGTGGCAGCGGTGGCACAGAAACTTCAGCCGTGCTCTTTCGTGTAGTCGATGCGCAAGGCAACCCCGTGGCTAACCAACAGGTGAATTTTTCCCTGGATACCGTTGTGGGTGGTTTGACGTTAAACCCAACCAGTGCAACTTCGGATCAAAATGGCCTTGTGCAAACAGTCGTGCAATCGGGCACGGTGTCCACTTCGGTGGGGGTCACGGCGACAACTTCCTCGGGAGGAAACACTTATCAGACACAATCAAGTCAATTGGTGGTGACCACCGGCATTCCAGATCAAAACAGTTTTTCACTGAGCGCCACTGTTCTGGCGCCAGAGGCGTGGAGTTTTGATGGTGTGGTGTCCGTAATTACAGCGCGTCTTGCGGATCGTTTTAATAACCCGGTGCCTGACGGTACGGCGGTGACGTTCACCACTGAAGGAGGCTCCATCGAAAGTTCATGCACCACTGTTGGCGGGGCATGCAGTGTTAACTGGACAAGCCAGTCTCCGCGGCCTTGTGGGCAAACCATGGGGGCGGTTGATGTCGTGCTTGACCCGTCGTTAGGCCCCAACCAATGTGTAACTACGGGTGGGCCAGCCAACCCAACCGAGCCGGTTATTGGCCTCAAGCCTCTGGGACAACCCTATGGTGGGCGGGCCACAATAGTTGCCACGGTCGTTGGCGAAGAAAGTTTTATTGACTCTAATGGTAATGGCGTGTTCGATGATGGTGATACCATGACGGACTTGCCAGAGGCCTGGATTGATGGAAACGAGGATGGGGTACGGGGAAGCTCCGAACCCTTCTTTGATTTTAATGCTAATGGCAGCTACGACACAGCTGATGGGGCTTTTAACGGGGTTTTGTGCAGTCGTACGGTAAGTCCGTTGTGCAGCAGTGACGAGACCTTGCATATTCGGAAAAGCTTGGTTTTGGTGATGTCTGGCAGTGGGGCTAATATCGATGTGGTTGATAAGTCTCTGACACAATTCAATAATGGCAATCCTATTGATTTGTCATGTAACGCCGCAGTGGAGTTTACGGTGATCTATTCGGACCTTCACCACCAGCCTATGCCGGCGGGAACCAAGGTGACAGTGACATCGAGTCATGGATCGGTAGCCTTTGGTGGTTCATACACACAGGCTGACACTACCAATAACGGTGCTATCGCTTTTGGCGGAAGCCTTGAAGGAACAGGCACGGCTGACACCACTAATACCGGTTCACTGATTGTGACCGTTGAAACCCCGAAAAAACTCATTTCACAAGAAAACTACCCCGTAATTGAGACATGTCCAAAAACTACCCCGTAATTGAGACATGTCCATAAGTTGATGCAGCAGTGGTGCTGAACAAAAAAGGCGGGCTATACGCCCGCCTTTTTTGTTGTGTCTGGTGGGTCGAATTCAGGGTAACCGGAGCCGGGCTGATGTACTGGTTTTGATTTACATGCTTCAGCAGCAGATACTATTGCTATGAGAGACCTTTATCCCAGAATCAAGCCCTATGCCACACACACAGTGGCGGTGGATGAACCCCATCGGCTATACGTAGAGGAAAGTGGCGAGCCGGATGGTATTCCTGTGTTATTTGTGCACGGTGGGCCGGGGGCCGGTTGCTCGCCGTATCATCGTTGTTTTTTCAACCCTGAAAAATATCGCATCATTCTCTTTGATCAGCGCGGCAGTGGCCATTCCAGGCCTCATGCCTCGCTGGAAAATAACACGACTCAGCGTTTGGTTGCGGACATTGAGGCCATCCGCGAGTATTTGGGTATCAACAAGTGGTTGTTGTTCGGCGGTTCCTGGGGCTCCACCCTAAGCTTGGTGTATGCCGAGACTCATCCTGAACGGGTGCTGGGTTTGATTTTGCGGGGCATTTTTTTGTGCCGGCCACACGAAATAAAATGGTTTTACCAGGAAGGCGCCAGCCATATTTTTCCCGATTACTGGGAGGAATATCTCAAGCCCATTCCGGAAAATGAACGTGATGATATGGTGGCCGCCTATTATCAGCGGCTCACCAGTGACAACGAATTGCGGCGAATGGCCGCCGCCAAGGCCTGGTCAAAATGGGAAGGGCGCACCTCAACGCTGCATCCCAGCAAGACCGTGGTAGATCACTTCAGTGAACCGCATAATGCGCTGAGTCTGGCGCGCATTGAATGTCACTATTTTACGCATGACAGTTTTCTCAAACCCGATCAGATATTGCGAGATGCCAAATACCTGTCCGATATTCCCGGCGTTATTGTGCAGGGCCGTTACGATGTGGTGTGTCCCATGCAAAGTGCCTGGGATTTGTATCATGCCTGGCCCAATGCAGTCATGCAGATTATTCCCGATGCCGGGCATTCGGCGTTGGAGACAGGCATTATTGATGCGTTGGTGCGCGCCACCGATGATTTCGCGCGGCGCTTGTCGTGAGGAATAAGTTGTGATCGCTCTGTTGCAGCGGGTGAGTGAAGCCAGCGTGACGATTGATGGTGAAATGACCGGTGTTATCGAACAGGGGCTGATGGTGCTGGTTGGTGTGGAGCGCGGCGATACCGGGGTCCAGGCTGACCGGCTGTTACAACGCTTGTTAACTTACCGCGTATTTGCCGATGCCGATGACAAAATGAATCTCAGCCTGAAAGATATACAGGGTGGCTTGCTACTGGTCCCCCAATTCACGTTAGCGGCAGATACTCGAAAAGGCGCACGTCCCAGCTTCAGTTGTGCCGCCAGCCCTGAACACGGACAACGGCTGTTCGACTATTTTCTCGCGCAGGCGCAACAACAATACACAAATGTTGCCACTGGCCGTTTTGGCGCTGATATGCAGGTGTCACTTGTTAACGATGGGCCGGTGACTTTTTGGCTGCAAGTTTGATGGCCTGCTTGCGTAACCGGTTTAATTCCTCACCAATGGCTGCTCCCGCCAATTTTCCGGTTAGCGTTTTGGCGGTGACGGCCGCAGCGGCATCACGTGTACGGCGTAAAATACCGGGTTGATCAAAATGTGCATTTTCAAAGCCTGTGCGACCGCGTGAGTCAGCCTCACAAGCAAGAATAAACAACTCGAAGCGTTCCGGACGACGAAAGGCATCCAGGGCGCCAAACAGTTTAAGCAGGGTGGCAGGTTTGAGTTCGGCTGCACGGTGGTAGTGCAGATGGTAGCGTGTTACTGCCACCGCCAGTTCACGATAGCTTTTGGGGACACGCAGGCGCTGGCACAAATCCTCCACCAACGGTACGCCGCGTTCTTCGTGGGCGATGTGTTTTGGCCACTGGTCTTTGGGGGTGGTGCCTTTACCGAGATCGTGCACCAGTGCGGCAAAACGAACACGAGTATCCGGCGATAGCCGTGCTGCTTGTGTCAGCACCATTAGAGTATGTAGGCCGGTGTCGATTTCCGGGTGATGTTTTTCCGGCTGCGGTACACCGAACAAGTGCTCAATCTCCGGAAACAGTTTTTCCAGTGCACCGCAATCACGCAGCACTTCAAAAAAACGCGCCGGGTTTTTTTCACCTAATGCACGTTCCGTTTCTGTCCACACCCGCTCGGCCACCAGCGCATCCACTTCCCCTGCGTTGACCATATCCCGCATCAGTTCATTGGTTTCTGGTGCGATAGTAAAGCCGAGGTGGGCAAAACGTGCCGCAAAACGTGCTACACGCAAAATGCGTACAGGGTCTTCACTGAAGGCAGGTGAGACATGCCGCAGCAGTTTATCCGCCAAATCCTGCTGGCCGTTAAACGGATCGATGAGTTGCCCACTGGCGGTTTGTGCGATGGCATTGATAGTGAGGTCGCGGCGCAACAAATCCTCTTCCAGGGTTACGTCTGGCGCGGCATGCATGGAAAAACCATGGTAACCCGGTGCGGTTTTGCGTTCGGTACGTGCCAGGGCGTATTCCTCGTGCGTTTTCGGGTGCAGGAACACCGGGAAATCCTTGCCCACCTGCTTATAACCCTGTGCTTTCAGTTGTTCTGGTGTGGCACCCACCACCACCCAGTCGCGTTCCTTGGGCTCAATGCCCAATAGTGTGTCGCGTACTGCGCCGCCTACCAAATAGATCTCCATACCGGTATGTTACCCGCATGAAGCTTTTGTTTATACATTCTGTATTTATGCGATGCACGCTGCTGTTGTGTGTTTTGTTGACCGTGAGTGGCTGCACCGCGTTGGGTTATTACGGGCAGTCCATTGGCGGCCAATGGGAGGTATGGAACAGAAGCCGGCCCATCGACGAATTACTGGTTACGCTCGATACTGCTGATCCGCTGCGCGCAAAATTACAAATGGTCTTGGATATTCGCGACTTCGCCAGCAGCGAGCTGGCTTTGCCGGATAACGACAGCTATCGCAGCTACGCTGATTTACAGCGACCTTACGTGGTATGGAATGTATTTGCCACCAAACCGTTTGAGCTGAACCTTAAACGCTGGTGCTTTCCTTTTGCGGGTTGTGTGGGTTACCGCGGTTATTTTGCCCAAGCTGATGCACAAGCCTTTGCGGATCAGCTTGCCGCCGAAGGTCTGGATGTTTATATCGGCGGCGTGGCTGCCTATTCCACGTTAGGGTGGTTTGATGACCCGTTACTGAATACCGTATTACGACGCTCCCCGGCACACATCGCCGGTTTGATTTTTCACGAACTGGCACATCAGCAACTGTATGTGGAGGGTGATACAGCCTTTAATGAAGGTTTTGCCACCACCGTGCAACTGGAAGGGGTGCGGCGCTGGCTGGAAAAACACGGTACTCAACAGCAGCGCCAGGACTATGCACAGTCCCGGCAGCGGCAGGATGAATTTGTGGTATTGGTAATCCGTGCGCGGGATCAATTTAAAGCCTTGTATGCAGAAGCGTTGGATGAAACAGAAATGCAGATTCGTAAAACCGGGCTTCAGGTCAGGTTGCGCCAACAATACCAGCAGTTGAAAAAGCAGTGGGGTGGTTATGCGGGTTATGATGCCTGGTTTGCGCAGGATCTGAATAATGCGCAACTGGCGGCGGTCACCACCTATCGTGAGCATGTGCCGGTTTTTCAGCGTTTGCTGGCTGAACAACAGGCTGATATGGCGGCGTTTTACCGAGCCTGCGCAGAACTGGGGGAAATGCCGATGGAGGATCGAAAACAGGTGCTTGTCAGCCGCAACTGAGGCTGGGCATCAGGCAGAGATTGTTATCGCCCTGGAGGTAATGGCAAAGGCTGGTTTTTAAAACACCTGCTTATAACCGGGTGGTATTATTTTATAAATAAATAGTTGGTAATGTTTTTCTGGTGTTTTTGCGCGCAGTGCGCGCTAATTCTCTTTGGGTCTGGCCTTAAAAAAACACTGGAACTTTCCTTTTGTGGGCGGCGTGGTTATAAATAATACACATTGGTGGCAGAATGAAAGCCGACGCTGGCCGTTATGTTGTGGGTGGCTTATACCCGTGGCAGCCAGGATTCGGGCATTATTACATACCTTGTTTGTTCCGCATTGCGTTAAAATTCCCTGTAAGTGGGTGAGTATCATTATTTCCATAAAATTTGTGCCGGGTATTTTTCGATATTCAAGGCGTTGCGCAGGTGAGCATAATGAGCTATGTGGCCGAAGCAACAATGCAGAAGACCGGAAAACAGCCAAACAAATGTTAAAATGATTACGCCTGCCTGATAGTTACTTTCCTCGTTCATGAGCATCTGTTTGGTCTTGTGGAATTAACGGGGTGCATTGTTAATACCCCCTAAACGCTGTTTGGTTACAGTAAGTTCTTCGAGGTGATTTATGGCCTATCAAAGTGTTAACCCCGCCAATGGCGAGGAAGTTGCGAGTTTTGCAACATGGACTGGTGTACAGCTTGAAACAGCGCTGGCACAGGTGAACAAGGCGACCCCAGGTTGGGCTGTCACACCATTGGGTGAGCGTTGCCAGTTGCTGCATAAACTGGCTGCGGTGGTGCGTGCTGAACAGGAATCACTGGCGCAGTTGGTGACGCTGGAAATGGGCAAGCTTATCGCTGAGTCCCGTGCCGAGGTGGAAAAATGCGCACAGGGCTGCGAGTTTTATGCTGAACAGGCACCGGCATTTCTTGCGGATGAATATATTGAAACAGACGCAGGTAAAAGTCTGGTGGCCTATCAACCATTAGGCACGGTGCTGGCGGTAATGCCGTGGAATTTCCCGTTGTGGCAGGTGTTCCGGTTTATCGCCCCAGCCCTGGCAGCAGGCAATACCGGCCTGCTCAAACATGCTTCCAATGTGCCGCAGTGCGCGCTGGCCATTGAGCGCCTGGTGCGTGAAGCCGGATTTCCCGAAGGCGTATTTCGCACATTAATGATTGATGCTCATGAGGTGGCCGGGGTAATTGCCGACTCACGGGTACAGGCCGTCACGCTCACGGGCAGCGAACCGGCAGGCCGTGCGGTGGCGGCGGCGGCAGGGGCGCATCTGAAAAAATCTGTGCTGGAGCTGGGCGGCTCGGATGCCTTTGTGGTGCTGGCCGACGCCGATCTTGATTTGGCTGTGCAACAGGCTGTGATGTCGCGCTTTCTTAATTGCGGGCAGAGTTGTATCGCCGCCAAGCGTTTTATTGTGGTGGATGCCATTGCCGACGAGTTTGTGGCGTGTTTTGTTGAGGCCGTAAGGCAGCTGCATCCAGGTGACCCCACCGATGAAAAAACCCTGTTGGCCCCCATGGCGCGGGTTGATTTACGTGACGAATTGCATGCCCAGGTGCAGGCGAGTATTGCTGCGGGTGCAGTGGCGCTGATTGGTGGTGAGCCTGTGGCGGGCCCTGGTGTTTTTTATGCCGCGACGATTCTGGATCAAGTTATGCCGGGTACGGTCGCTTATGAACAAGAGTTGTTTGGTCCAGTGGCAGCGGTCATCCGTGTTGCTGACGAGGCGGAGGCGCTGGCTGTGAGCAATGGTTCGCGTTTCGGTCTGGGTGGCAGTGTGTGGACACAGGACACCGTGCGTGGTGAACGGTTTGCCCGACACATGCAATGCGGATCGGCTTTTGTGAATGGCATGGTGAAAAGCGACCCACGCCTGCCTTTTGGTGGCATCAAGGCTTCGGGTTATGGGCGGGAATTATCGCAGCATGGTTTGCGTGAATTTGTGAATGCGAAGACGCTATGGGTGAAATAATCAGAGGTTTCTGAAGTAGACCAACATGACGCAAGACAATCAGGCAGGCAGCGCTGCGCAAACCCCACCGACGATTGAAATGCCAGCACTGACTCGTGCCGAGTTTCTGCGCAAATTCCGCATACTCATTATCCTTGCCTGGATTATGCCGGCAGTGTTTGGTTTGTCATTTCTGGTATATATCGAGATGTTTACCGTGGCGCAGATGGCGGCCGTTCTTGGCTCTCTGCCTCAACCCAGTTTTGACGTGTTATCACTGGTGCTGGCCGTGTGGTATTTCCAGCGTTGCGTATCTTCTGTAACGGATTATGTGGGAGCAGAGGGTTTTCAACAACAGGAAAAACTGGCAGACGCCGCCTTGGCACAGGTGCGCCGTTTCCCCCGGTATTTTTGGGGTGTTTTTCTGGCGTATTTATTCATTGCGCCGGTAACGGTGATCTATAGCGCAGAGTGGTACAGTGATTTTGTGGCCCAGCCCGTGGACTGGTTCCGCATTAATCTGGTGGCGCTGACGGTGTCCATTATTGTTGGCCTGCCAATTTTTTTTAAGCTGTTTGATTTGTTTGGCCGGGCGCTGCAACCCATGCGGCTGGAACGGCCTGTTATTACTATACGCACCCGGGTATTTCTGATTGCTGCATTAGTGCCATTGTTAGTCGATACCACGCTGGTGCAGTATTACTGGACGAGGACAGACTATTTTACGTTAGAGACCTTTGTGGTCTGGTTGGCCTTGCAGGCTTTGGCTCTGGTTGGTGCTCAGATATTTATGCGCAGTTTTGGTCAGGCACTACAGCCGCTGGAAAAAGCGGCCGGGGAAGCTGGCGCCTTACTGGCCCGCAAGCCTGATTTGCAGGCCTGCTCCACGGATGAGCTGGGTGTGCTTACCGGGCAATATCAGAGCCTGTTGGAGCACTTGTATCTACAGGGAAAAATCCTTGAAGTGGGCAATCAGGTGCTACGCAGTGTGAATACAGCGGCGAGCATTGGCGAATCCTACGATAGTCTGGTGAAAATCTGCGTCCAGGCGCTGGATGTCGATGTTGCCTATTTATTGTTACAAGGCAAAACCCGGGAAGAGTTGATCATTGTTTCCGTGACGGGGGCTGCCTATTGTGCAGAAGGGCATTTTCGTTTATCACGCAATGAGCCCTCGTTACTGGTAACCGTTTTTGACGAGGGGCGTTTGGCTGAAACTGTTGACGCCACAGAAGATTTTCGAGTCAACCAGCGCCTTGTCAAACAGTATGATATTACCTCACTCATTGCGGCGCCGTTGATTGCGGAAGGTGAGGTGATTGGCTTGATTGGCGCCAGCACCAGGGGGAGGGTGCGGCATTTTACCCGGCAGGATCACGATATGCTGAATTTGCTGGCGCGTGAAGCGACAACTGTTGTACACACCCAGCAGCTGGAAGAAAAACGCCAGCAGGCAGAACTGCTGTATCAGGAAGCGCATCAGTTGGCGGAGGTGACCCTGCAATCCATCAGCGATGGTGTGATAACCACTGATACCGATGGCCAGGTGGCGTATCTCAACCCGGTGGCTGAACAGTTTACCGGCTGGACTTCGCAGGAAGCGCAAGGCCGTGCAGTGGAGCAGGTGCTGTGCCTGGACGATGAAGCAGGTGCGCCACTGGTGAATCCGGTAATGCTGTGTTTGGAAACCGGAGACAGTCTTACCCTGCCGGGCTCGGTAACTTTGCGTAACCGCAAAGATAACAAAGAATTTGCCGTGGAGCTGCGTGTTGCGCCGATTCGTGAAGCAGACAAGCAAATTCGTGGTGTGGTGCTTACCTTCCACGACACCACAGACCTGAGCAAGATGGCCGGCCGCTTGTCGTATCAGGCCAGCCATGACTCACTGACCGGCCTGCTCAACCGTCACGAATTTGAGGCACGACTGGAACTGGCCATGGTTGGGTGCGAGCTGGATGGCCGCGAGCATGCGTTGTGTCACCTGGACCTGGATAAATTCAAGGTCGTTAACAATACCTGCGGGCATATAGCGGGTGATGAATTGCTCAAGCAGCTTGGTGCGCGGTTCCGCGCCATTTTGCGTGAAGACGACAGTGTTGCGCGTCTGGGAGGGGACGAGTTTGGCCTGCTGCTGGAAAATTGCTCGTTGGCGCAGGCAAAAGAGATCGCAGGCAACATCCTCAAAATGGCGGAAAATTTCCGTTTCACCTGGCAGGACAAGTCTTTTAATGTAGGCCTGAGCCTGGGGCTGGTGCCCATCAATGCACACAGTGGCAGCCTCACTGATGTGCTGAGTGCCGCTGATTCGGCCTGTTTCGTGGCCAAGGATCAGGGCTACAATCGACTGCATGTGTTTGTGCAGGACGACCTGGCGTTGACTCGTCACAAGGGCGAAATGCAGTGGCTGCAACATATCCGTGAAGCGCTGGATAATGATCATTTTCAGTTATACCATCAGCGCATTCAACCGCTGTCTGAAGCAGCTAATGCCGATTATCGTTACAGTGAAATCTTGCTGCGCCTGCAACACGAAGACGGTGAGATCATCACGCCCAACCTGTTTCTGCCCGCTGCCGAACGTTACCACCTGATGTCTGCCATTGATCGCTGGGTGGTGTCTCACGCCCTGGCGCTGTTAGGCAGACAGGCTGCACAGCCAGTGTCGTACTCGATTAACCTTTCTGCACAATCGTTGTGCGAAGACCGTTTTCTGGAATTTGTACTGGCGGAATTGACGGCAAGTGCCGTGGCGCCCGAGCGGGTGTGTTTTGAAATTACCGAAACGGCGGCGATTGCCAACCTGACCCGCGCCATGCGTTTTATCACCGAGCTGAAGAATCGTGGTTGTCGTTTTGCATTGGACGATTTTGGCAGCGGCCTGAGTTCTTTCAGTTATCTCAAAAACCTGCCAGTGGATTATCTGAAAATTGATGGTGTGTTTGTCAAAGACATCGACACCAATCCTATTGATTACGCCATGGTGGAGGCCATTAACCAGATTGGTCACGTTATGGGCATTAAAACTGTGGCGGAGTTTGTGACCACAGGTGAAGTGATGCAGGCGGTGCAAACTATCGGTGTGGATTTTGGACAGGGATACCACATCGCCCGACCGGAGCCAGTGCTGCTTGATGTTGAAGATAAAAGTTCTTTAGACCCTGCGCCATAGGTGTTCGCAGGAAAAACAAAGAGGAACCAGTAGGTTGTGCTATGCGCCGCCATGAAGGTACGGATTCAGGTTTTATCGGCAGATTCTTCAGATGATCCAAAAAAGAGAGTGATTGGTGTAAATGCAGGCAAAACCGGATACATTTTCAGTCTGTTGAAAATTAACGGTAATATTTGTGCTTAATGCGCATGGGCTTGGCGGATATACTGATTTTCGTAAGCACCTGGCGTGAATAACGGATGTCACGCACCCATAACGATAAATCCATTGCTTGTTACTTTTTCTGAACGATACAGCCCGCATCCTGGCTGAGACCTGTGTCATATCAGCAACTGAAAAAAGGAAAAGGCGTTTATGACCCAACAACAACACGTTTTAGTGGAAAGCCAACTCAGTATCCCGCGCCGGGGTATTATCAAAGACATTACCGCAGAAGGCATAATCCTCGTCACAGACCAGCAACTGCCCGATATCACCAGTCATTGCCACTTCCTGCGGACCAGTGCTGCATCACTGCCAGAACTCAGCGCAGGTGATGAGGTGCTCTATCTTGCCGCCAGTGATGATGAAACACCCGGTTGTGTTATGGGGCTCGTACAGCCCTACCAAAAACGCCGCTCCGCATTGACAGAAAAAACCGATCATAAAGGCAATCTCCCTTCAACCACTATTCTGGAAGACGAAGTGGTGAGAATCCGCGCCGATAAAGGTCTGATTATTGAATGTGGCAAAGGCTCCCTGATCATCAACGAAGAGGGCAAATTACAGCTAAAAGGTACCGAGCTGCTGAGTCGTGCACAGGGCATGAACCGCATCAAAGGGGCCGGGGTTAACATCAACTGAGCCCGTGGCCTATCAAGGACTCACCAACAATACAAACTACATTGCCGAACAGTACCTGCAACAGGATGAAAACGGCCGCGACCTGATGATTATCATGGCCAAAGTCACCTACGCTTACGATGTTCAGGGTCGGCTGGTCATGGCGGATGAGGCAGCCCCTATCATTCCCGAAGGTGAATATTGGGCCGCTCCCGAAAACAGCTCCCTTAAATATGCCCCGGAAGGGACATTTGCTAAACAAGCCACCGATATTGCATTGATTGGTCACGCCTGCTCACCCGGTGCTCAACCCACCCGCCAATTGGACGTGGGTTTACAAGTGGGCAAGCTGCGCAAAATAGCAAAAGTATTCGGTGACCGTTATTGGGTAAAAAGTGCAGGGATGTTTGGCAGCCGCTGGTCACAAACCCAAGCCGTACCTTTTAGCAAAATGCCACTGCTTTATGAGCTGGCCTTTGGTGGCGAAGACCTCACGCCCACAGACCCCAAGCACCATGCATATGAAGCACGTAACCCGGTGGGCACCGGCATGATTGCTGAGGGAAGTAAACTCAGCAAAGTCAAGTTACCCAATATAGAAGCACCCAATCAGCTGATACAAGCGATTACCGACAGACCCGAACCCACGGGGTTTGGTTTTATTGCCCCCAACTGGCAGCCCAGAATGGCCGATGCTGGCAGTTACGATGAAGCCTGGCGAAAAACACGGCTACCGCAACTGCCCGGTGATTTTAATCGCCGCTTCTTTAACGCCGCCGGCCCAGGACTCATCGCCGATGGTTATCTGCTTGGCAATGAAGCCATCACCTTGCATAACCTTAATGCCCACGGGCAGATCAGCTTCTACCTGCCCGGCCACAAACCAGCGATACACTTCGCCTTTGCCCGTGAAACCGCACAGCCACTCACGGTTAACCTCGACAGCCTGATTATCAACAGTGACCAGCAAACCGTCGAACTCCTCTGGCATGCCGAGCAGGATGTGTATCAACGCATCTATGAAATAGAAACCGTCATCCTTACCAGTAGCCGGGTGACACAACAACAGGCCATTGCCTGAAGGAGAACAATTTTGATGTCAAAGTCGAAGGTAAAAATGTTCCCCGTGCCTTTGACATGCTGTTGCATAACAACAAAAACACCCCGCCCGTACCGGTTTTGCAACCGCCGATTATTGCCGTTCTGCCGGATCTCAAACTGATCTGTCATTTTTGCAAAAAAAGCTTATAAATCGTAATGAGCGAGTGAACTCATAAGCCATGAACCAACCAGACACACCTTCGCAACACGTCTACCTCAGCGCACTGGGTGCCTGCACCCCACTGGGGGACAGTGTCAGCAGCGCCGCTGCTTTTCGCGCGGGTATTAACAGACTGGAAACCCTGGAAGATGTAGGCGTAGATGACGACGACGTAGAAGAAGCACAAAGTTACAGCGGCTACACCTGCCAGCCGTTTACCGGCAAACTCGAAGGACTCGCCCGTTACATTCGTATGGGATCAGCCGCTATTAATGAATTAAAGGCGCAAGCCCCCAGCCCTGACTGGCAAATCAGCGGCAACACGGCCTACATCTGCACGCTGGCTAACGTCCTCGAAAAACCGCTGAATGAGCTGGGCCTGACCCCGGAAATGGAAGAGGAAATCAGCAGCGAAATACACAGTGAAGAAAACCACTACATCAAACACCTGTTCAGTGGCATTGGCGCCGAGTGTGGCCTGACCATCCCCGATGCACAACAACGCTATCTGTTTCGAGGCAGCGTCGGTTTTTTCAAAGGCATCAATAAAGCCATTGAACTACTGCATAACCAACACTGCCAATACGTCGTCGTCGGCGCCATCGACAGCCTGGTTGACCCCGCCAAACTTGAAATGCTGGAGACTGACGGGCGCTTAAAAGATGCCAGCAACCCCACCGGCATTATACCCGGAGAGGCCGCCTGCTTTCTGCTGCTGACCCTCAACGGGCTCACCAGCGAACCGAAAATAGTGATCAACCCCGCCCACTTTAGCCAAGAGTCCCATCACTACTTCAGCGGCGAACCCGCCACCGGCGAAGGACTCAAAACACTGTTAGCCCCTGCCATGGCAGACCCGCCGGAAAACAGCCCGTTTGCGCAAGCCAGCCTCTATCACGACCTCAACGGTGAAACTTATCGCGCCTATGAATGGGGTATTACCGAAGTAATGTTAAAACAGGGCATGCCCATCGAAAGCTGGCCCCGCCACCTGCCTGCCGAATCTTTTGGCGAGACCGGCGTCGCCTACGGTGCGCTCGCCACCCTGCTGGCCTGCCGTGCCATTATTCGTGGTTATAACTGGGGGCAGCCCCTTATTCTCTGCTCCGACAACCTTGGCGAGCGTGCATTGCTTACGCTCAAGTCCGTAAATTGAGGAAAAATAATGTCTGATTCTGAACACATGGTTCTTGACGATAAAGCAAAAGCCGAACTCTACCCCCGTAGAGGCTATCGCCAAAAAGGGTATGATTACATTTCGGGAGGTAGCCGAAAAAGTCGTTATAACAAAACCAACCAAATCAAAGCTGGATTAAGCAAACTGCGTTTTCAACGGATAGATGACCAGGCTGAAACTTCCCATGCCAGGCGCTATCACTTCACCCATGAGCGTAATTTCACACATTATCGAGTTCCCTATTATCATCAAGCTCATCACCTCTTGCCCCGGGAGTTTTGGCACGAACTAACAACAGAACAAAAATCGGTTCTTAGGCAAGTAAACTACAACATTAATAACGGTGAAAATATTGTCTTTTTACCCTCCAGTGATAGAGGGCAGGCTATACATAAACTTCCAATACATAATGGTAGCCACCCTAAATATAATAAGGCCGTATTAAAAGATGCGGCAAAAATGAAAGATCGACTGGACAAAGCAGCTAAAAGAATTAAGCCATGTGAAGAGAATAATCCACCGAAAAGCATAAGAGACGATTTAATGAAATTACAGAATAAATATTGGGATATTGTTACTGAATCAACAGAAGACAAAGTAGATAATGTAGCCAAGAAAAAGACAATGCCTAAAAAATAGGAGTGAATGATGGAGTACTTACCTTGGGTGGAGGATGATGAAGATGAGGCCCTGGCTTGGATAATCAGCAAGCCTGCTGAACTAGAGGGGGATTCCTATCAAATACATGAAAAATCCAGCATAAGGGCATGGTGGCCTGATGAAGTAACCTTCGATCTTTCTCCAGATTATGGGGTAAAGGTGTGTGATTTTATCCCCACCGTGCTAGGGCTACATATTATCTCTGAAAAGCTTAAAAAAATTCTTGAGAGCGAGTGTGGTGAGGGCTTTGATTTTTATCCCGTCAAAATTCGTAATCAAAAAGGGCGACTGGTTAAAAAGCCTTATTATTTGGCCCATCTTAGGAAAATAATTGCAGCAATGGATTGGGAGCAATCAGATTTTGATGCAAGCAGTATGTCACCGGATCAAGCCTTGAATATCAGAAAGCTGGTTTTGGATGAAAATAAAATCCCAGAAGGTACTAAGATTTTTGCTCTTCACGAGCAACCTGATTTGTGGTTGGTATCTTATGACTTAGCTGTAAAGATTTATCGTGATGAAGATTGTGACGGCATGGCTTTTATTGATATCGGTGATTATTGGGCATAGGTAAAGGCGGATGGTTAATCTCGTGTGGGTTCGCGCATTTACCATCATTTAACCGGAGCGCAAGCGATGAGTTTTAAAATATTTAAAAAGGATCTAGTTACCCGAGTAAACAGATTGGAAAAAGAGATAGCGGCGGCGGGTGATAAGGTTAATCCAAGCACGTAGGTTGGGGTGAGGCACGAACCCCAACATGATGATGGCATGGAGTACGAGCGATTATTCGCAACTAAAGTTAATTTGAGTGGGACGGCTGTGTATGGATTTGGAAGGTAGAATACTGTGCCAGCATGTTGGGGTTCGTGCCTCACCCCAACCTACGTACTGGCCCCGCCACCTGCCTGCTGAATCTTTTGGCGAGACCGGCGTCGCCTACGGTGCGCTCGCCACCCTGCTGGCCTGCCGTGCCGTTATTCGTGGTTATAACTGGGGGCAGCCCCTTATTCTCTGCTCC
>DROS01000097.1 GCA_011321815.1 Gammaproteobacteria bacterium | reverse complement strand
TTGGCCGCATCAAAATGGTAGTAGTCGTTGCGCAGCGAAGTGATATGCACCAGCCCTTCAACGTAAATATCGGCCAGCTCCACAAACAGGCCGAAACCCAGTACCGAGGTGACGATGCCATCAAAATCCTCGCCCACCTTGTCCATCATGTATTCGCACTTGAGCCAGTCGGTAACATCGCGGGTGGCCTCGTCGGCACGACGCTCTGTCATCGAGCAGTTTTCACCCAGTCTTTCCATATCAGTCATGCTGTAATGGAAGGTTTTGGCCGGGCCACTGCCCACCAGTTTTTTCAGTGCGCGCGTTACTCTTGCCATGCCGGATTTCTTTTTCGCTCCGCCAGCACGCAACACATGACGAATGGCGCGATGCACCAACAGATCGGGATAACGACGAATAGGCGACGTAAAATGCGCGTATTCCTCCAGCGATAATCCAAAATGGCCCTTGTTTTCAGGGCTGTACACCGCCTGTTTGAGGCTGCGCAGCATCACCGTTTGAATCAAATGTGCATCGGGACGCTCACGTACCTCGGCCAGCAATTTGGAATAATTTTTCGCCTCGGGCATGTCGCCGCCAGGCAGGTTCAGCCCCAGTTCGGACAAAAATGCCCGCAGGTCCGTGAGCTTCTCTTCCTTGGGCGGTTCGTGAATACGGTACAGCGTAGGCATATTGTTGGCGGCAAGAAATTTGGCTGCCTCCACATTGGCGGCGATCATGCACTCTTCGATCATCTTGTGCGCATCATTGCGTTGCAGCGGTACAATGCGGTCGATTTTTTTACCTTCACCGAACACAATTGTGGTCTCGGTGGTTTCAAACTCAATGGCTCCGCGACGTTTGCGACGGCGGTCAAAGGCACGATACAGCTTGTGCAGGTTTTGCAGATGCGGCAGCTGGGCAGCATATTCTTCGCACAGAGCCTTATCGCCATCCAGCATGGCCGCCACCTGATCATAGGTCAGTCGTGCGTGAGAACGCATCAAGCCTTCAAAAAAACGATGGCTTTTTACCTTGCCGCCGCTGCCGACGATCATCTCGCATACCATACACAGGCGATCCACTTTCGGGTTAATGGAGCACAGGCCGTTGGACAGCACTTCGGGCAACATGGGAATCACCCGGCCGGGGAAATAGACAGAATTACCCCGCTCAATGGCCTCTTTATCCAGCGCAGAATCCACCGCCACATAATGCGAGACATCGGCAATGGCCACCAGCAGGCGCCAGTCCTTGCCCTGGGGTTCACAATACACGGCATCATCAAAATCACGTGCATCTGCACCGTCAATGGTCACTAACGGCAAATCACGGATATCTTCACGCCCCTGCTTGGCAGACTCCGGCACCTCGGATTTAAGTGACGCAATCTCGTCATCCACCTCCTCCGGCCATTCATGCGGCAGCGCGTGGGAACGCAGCGCGATATCGATTTCCATACCCGGCGCCATGTGGTCACCCAGCGTTTCTATGACACGCCCCATGGGCTGACGGCGGCGACTGGGCTGCTGCACCAGCTCCACCAGCACAATCTGACCATGCCGGGCAGCGCCGATATTTTCCGGCAATACAGCGATGTCATGCACGATGCGTTTGTTATCGGGAATCACGAAAGCCAGGCCGTTATCAAGCTGAAAACGCCCCACCACCTGATGAGTATTGCGCTCCAGCACCTCCACCACGGCACCTTCGCGGCGGCCACGGCGGTCAATACCGGAAACGTGCGCCACCACACGGTCACGATGCATCAGCGCACGCATCTCCCGCGCTGACATAAACAAATCATCACTGCCGTCATCCGGCACCAGAAACCCGAAGCCATCAGGATGAGCCAGGATGCGGCCACGCACCAGATCCATCTTGTCCAGCGGGCCGTAGCCATTGCGGCGATTGCGCACCACTTGACCATCACGCTCCATGGCGCGCAGGCGGCGGGTCAAGGCAATGGTTTGATCATCCTCACGGAGATCCAGCACTTCGGCCAGTTGTTCCCAGGTCATGGGCTCACCGGCCTTGGCCAGGGTTTCAAGAATCAGCTCTCGGCTGGCGATGGGGTTTTCATAGTTGCGGGCCTCGCGCTCGGCATGGGGGTCGCGGGATAGTTTTGAAGGTTTTTTGGACATGTAATCTTTCTTTAAAAATCGGTGTAAATGCGCCCCAAACGGGGTGCGGCTATAAGTACAGTGGAGTATACGCGCTTTTAATGGATAAAAGTTGCTCAGCAGAAGTTGTCTCACGGGCAACAGGCAATTGACAAAAATACCATCTGTGGGTAGAGTTGCCGCCGGTTGCAATCGGGGGCGTTCACCCAGCATGGTTGCATCCAGGCCCAGGTGGTGAAATTGGTAGACACGCTAGCTTCAGGTGCTAGTGGGGGAAACCCCGTGGAGGTTCAAGTCCTCTCCTGGGCACCATTCATTCAATATATACCCGTAGCAATTCAGATCTGATTGCACGCCCTGTTTCCGCCATGGCCACATTGTGGCCCTTGCCATGGAATAACGATGGCGCGTCATTCTCGCCTCGCCATGAAGAAAATACGAGGCACACTTAAACCTCAATCCCAAGCGCCACGGGTATATCATTCCAAATCTGCACGCTGTTTGTTTCTTGTTTCCCCGGGAAGGTGCGCTGTCAATTGCCGGGCTGAAGACACTGCTGCAAATGTTGTCAGCGCTGGCTCTGCGAAACACATTGGGCATTTCAGCATGTTTTCAGTCGGGGTGGCATTGTGCCTTTGGATAACGAATTATTCAATTGGCACATAAATCTCTGTAAGCAAATCATCAGGTTCCACTTTTGCCGGATCCGTAAGATAAATTGAAAAACTGGGTTGATTGCCAAGAACAACTTTTTTGTTTCTGGAATACCAGTCTTTGTATATATAATCATACGTGTGACTTAACTCCGCATAGGGCCCCTGGTGGATAAAAGTTGCGAAGCGCCCCCCCTGGATCAGCTTTATGCCAATATCGCCTTCCGTTTTGTGATTATGATTTACTGTGATGCAGGCACAGTAGCGAATTTTTTCCTCATGTGTAAATTCCGGCATATCGTATGTAATGCCAATATTTGTTGTTTTACTGGTGATGAGTTGATTGGCGTAGGCATATTGCATCAAGCTCGACCACGCACGATTTGCGGCATCCTCATAAGGACCGATTTTTAGTGTAAACACCACTTTCTGGTCGGCTAAAATTTTTGTTTGCATATCAATAATATTTTTACCATTTATTGATTCTTCGGCACGAACAGAATGCGTGCTGTGCAGTGGGAATATTTTTTTTCTATCCCGGAAATCGCTGGGCGGACACCCGAAGTGCTGTTTGAAAGCTTTTGTAAATGCCGGAAAATTATTATACGAACTGGACTCGGCAATACACTGAATCGATTTTTTGCTGTATAACAGCTGCCTGGCTGCATTCTCCAAACGCAGTCTTTTAACATATTGGTGAATGCCTTCACCGGTGTATGACTTGAAAATCCGGGAAATATGATAACACGAAAGACAAGCGACTCTGGCCAATGTATCCAGGTCCAGCCGACACGACGAATTTTCAATATGCGCGTCGATATAACTGATAATAGCGTTAACGCGCTCTTTATGGGATAGCTCTGTCGAGTTTTTATGTGGCATCGCTTCTCTTCCCTGATGTTTTTTATTTTCTGAAAATAAGCTTCTTATCCTTAACCGTCAACAAAAAATACAGCATTTTTCAAAGCCATACCACTGGAGCCCGATCACTACGGGCGTATAAAAAGCGCCGTTAATGGAGCATTTGCAAACACCTGACATTCAAGACTAATTATCTTTTAAGCTTTACTTATAGCACAAAAAAACAAATAAACAATTAATCGAAACATTCCAACCTGTAAAAATATGCACTTGAGTTGAAATTTGGTATTTTTCACAAAATAAACACCACTTCTCTGGTATTCGCCCACGGTCAACCGGCAACAAAACAAGAAAGGCCGTCAAAGAGCCTCCATCGTTTTCCAACCACCTTCTCTTGTCTTTATGGCCGCTCAACCGGAGTAATCGTCACTTCACCAGCGGGTAACATTGTCACTTTAGCCAGTTCTTCCTCTAACGCTGCCTTTTCATTATTTAATTTGATCACCACCCGTTCCAGCGCATCAATGCGTTTCAACAATGGCTTTTCGCCTCTTTTAAGTCGCGCATTTTTTTCCTGCATGTCCTGCAATTGCGCCTGCAATTGCGCATTACGCAAATGTGCATTCTCAAGTTCATTTTTATTAATGGGCCGAGTGCGTGACTTTGCACCCCCCTCCGTTTTGGCAGCAACCAGTCTGGCTGCTGCGTTCACCAGTATTTCGGTTTGCTCACGCAGGCTTTTTTGTCTTGGGTCAGGTTGACCCAGCGCATCGGCAATGGCCAGCAGACGTGATTCAGCAGCAAGCACGATATTTTCCATCGCCGAGTCATTGAGTGCCCGTAACTCTTTCACGGCTTGCGTAATCTGCAACAGATGGTTGGCCTCAAAAGTAAAACGTTCCACCGCCTCCTTAATAACCATTTGATCATTGGGATTATGTTCTATAACGGTCTGGGCGTTTTTCAGTGCCTGTTGCGTTTTTTTATAACTTTTGGGTGCAGCGCCACCAGCCCCCATAGCTTCGGCCTGTTCCAGTACAGCAATAACCCGGCCCAGCTGCGCAGCCTTGACCCATTGCGATTCCAGTCGCTGAAACTGGTAGAGAGTGACAACTCTGGCCCGTTCAAACCCTTCCAGATCCTTCCGCTCAATACGCCGAAACAAATTCGACAGTTCATTTAATACGTCGTTGTATTCGTCCGCCGCCGATTGATCGATACCTTTGGCAACAAGCGAATCGCGCACTTTCAAAATATCCCTCAGGCGTTGCTGCACCTCAGATTTGGTGGCAACGGCCTGCGCCAGACTTTTATCGGCCAGCAACAGTTTGCTGAAGACCTGTGCATCCGGCGATATTCCGGGAGTGGTTTCTTTGGGTACCAGCATCAAAAACCGCGCCTCATCCAACGCCTTTTGCGCCACCGCAAAAAAACCGGGGGAATAAAAAGCCAACTGATCCTGTTCAGCACGGACCATGCTGGCCTCGGTTTCTTTCAACGCCTGAGCAACGGTTTTACCCTTGAACCGCTGCTGTACTTCAGCGGTGTCAACCACCACCTTTGGTGTATTCGCACAAGCGCTCAACAACACCAAAATTATCCCCAGCCAACAAACACCCCATCTTTTCTTGCCTGTACTTCTTTTTTTCGTCTCGATATTCACAACATTCCCTCCAGAAATTCCAGGCACCGGTAGTGCCCGCCCCTCAATTTCGATAAACTTCGCCGATGTCCACCACTACTCCCAAAATCCCGAAAACCGGCTCCCCCAAAAATCCGAAAACCACCGGCCAGCACACACCGATGATGCACAGGTGTTTTATATAGGTTTTTTGTTATTACAAGGCAAACCTGCATTTCTGCTTAATATTAATACTTTTAGGCATTATCGTATCGGACAACCAATTGACCCTTACGACATGACGATCGCTGGTCACGCAAGAGCCATGAGGTTAATTCTCGTAACTAACAATATGAAAGAGTTTGAGCGGGCGCCGGAGCTTCGGGTTGAAAATTGGGCGTAGCTGAAAATTTCAGGTGAATATTCTATCTGCTTGCGGGGGACACCCCCGGTATCAGCAAGTGGCACAGTCAGCCCGGCAATGCTTCCTCCCGCGTTGTCTTTTCATTAGTTTAACCTAACCACCACCCGTTCCAACGCTTCAATACGTTTCACCAATACAAGCATTCATCAACGGGGCTGTCTCTCACCAACAGACACCCTACTCCTGGTCAACATCGTCTTTTTTAATCTTGATACTCACAACATTAACTCCCGGAAATCCCGGCCACCGGTAGTGCCCGCCCCCCAATTTCGATAAACTTCGCTGATGTCTGCTACTGCCCCCCAAATCCCGAAAACAGGCTCGTCAAAAAGCCCAAAAACCACCGGCCAGCACACGCCGATGATCACCCAGTTTCTGCGCATCAAGGCAGAATTCCCGGATACTCTGCTGTTTTACCGCATGGGCGACTTTTACGAGCTGTTTTTCGAGGATGCCCGCAAGGCCGCGAAACTGCTGGATATCACCCTCACCGCTCGCGGCAAGTCCGGTGGTGATCCCATTCCCATGTGTGGCATTCCCTATCACTCGGCCGATGGTTATCTTGCCAAACTGGTGCGCAAGGGGGAGTCCGTCGCCATTTGCGAGCAGGTGGGCGATCCAGCCGCGTCCAAAGGGCCGGTGGAACGCAAGGTAGTCCGCATCGTCACCCCCGGCACGGTTACCGATGAAGCCCTGCTGGAAGAGCGCCGTGACAATCTGGTGGTGGCCGTACAGACATCAGGCAATTTTTTTGGTATTGCCGCACTGGATGTCACCAGCGGTCGTTTCAGCGTACTGGAAGTAGAGGGTGAAGAAGCACTGAGCGGCGAACTGGAACGACTGAATCCTTCGGAACTGCTACTCAATGAAGAAGCCATGCCTGTGGGCATTGATACCGCGCGCCCCGGCCTGCGCCGCCAGCCACCGTGGTATTTTGAGCAGGACACCGCCACCCGTCTGCTCACTCAACAATTCGGCACCCATGATCTCGCGGGTTTTGGTTGTGAACAGCTCCACCTCGCCGTGAGTGCCGCCGGTTGCCTGTTGCAATATGTCAAAGACACCCAGCGCACCGCCCTGCCGCATTTGCGTGGCCTGCAAGTGGAACGCCGCGAAGACAGCATCGTGCTGGACGCCGCCAGCCGTCGCAATCTGGAGCTGGAAACCAATCTCGGTGGTGGTCGTGAGCACACTCTGGCCTGGGTAATGGATCGTACCGCGACGCCCATGGGCAGTCGTCTGCTGCGGCGCTGGATCAATCGTCCATTGGCCAATCACACTGCTTTGCGCCAACGTCATCAGGCCATTGCCGTGTTGCTGGATGGCCACCGCTACGAAGAACTGCAAAGCATCCTGCGCGCCATTGGCGATGTGGAGCGTATTCTCGCGCGTATTGCCATTCGCAACGCCCGGCCACGGGATTTTTCTCAGCTGCGCGATACGCTGGAACGTCTGCCGGAACTGCGCAGCACATTAACCGGCATCTTTGCCGGACAGGACTGCGCCTTGCTGGAAGCCCTCGACGCCCGCATCGGCGAATACCCCGAGCAACATGCCCTGCTCAGCGCCGCTATCATTGACGTGCCGCCCATGCTGATCCGCGACGGTGGTGTGATTGCTCCTGGCTTCGACGCCGAGCTGGATGAGCTGCGCGCCATCAAAGACAACGCCGGACAGTTCCTGTTAGACCTCGAAACCCGCGAACGTGAACGCACCGGTATCGCCACACTGAAAGTTGCCTATAACCGCGTGCATGGTTATTACATCGAAATCAGCAAGGCGCAATCCGCCAATGCCCCGGATAATTACATCCGTCGCCAAACCTTGAAAGGTGCCGAGCGTTACATCACTCCCGAATTAAAATCCTTTGAAGACAAGGCGCTGTCCTCTAAAGAGCGTGCGCTGACGCGGGAGAAAATACTCTACGAAAAACTCTTTGACCAGCTGGCCGACGTACTGCCTGCGATGCAGGACAGCGCCACGGCACTGGCGGAACTGGATGCACTGAGCAACCTCGCCGAACGCGCCGACACCCTCGATCTGTGTCAACCGGAATTAGTGGACAAGCCCGGCCTGTTAATCGAAGGCGGCCGCCACCCGGTGGTGGAACAGGTACTGGAAGACCCCTTCATTCCCAACGATGTGCGCTTCGACGAACAACGCCGCATGCTGGTGATTACCGGCCCCAACATGGGCGGTAAATCCACCTACATGCGCCAGACCGCGTTAATCACCCTGCTCGCCCACGTCGGCAGCTTTGTGCCTGCCCGTCGCGCAGTCATCGGTCCGTTTGATCGCATATTTACCCGCATCGGTGCTTCTGATGATCTCGCCGGGGGCCGCTCCACCTTCATGGTGGAAATGACTGAAACCGCCAACATCCTGCACAATGCCACGGATCGCAGTCTGGTATTAATGGACGAAGTGGGTCGCGGCACCTCCACCTTCGACGGCCTGTCACTGGCCTGGGCCTGCGCCGAAGAACTGGCCACTACCGTGCAGGCCTTTACCCTGTTTGCCACGCACTATTTTGAACTCACCACCCTGCCGGAAACCCTGTCGCAAGTGGCCAACGTACACCTCGACGCCGTGGAACACGGCGATGGCATCGTGTTTATGCATGCAGTAAAAGAAGGGCCGGCCAATCAAAGTTATGGGCTGCAAGTGGCCGCACTGGCAGGTGTACCCAAAACCGTGATCAAACGTGCACGACAACGCCTGCTGCAACTGGAAAACCAAAACGCCAATGCGCCCAGTGGGGAAGCCGTCGAACAATTTTCGCTGTTCGATACTCCGGTGGAAAACCACCCGGCATTGGATGCATTAAAGCACATTGACCCTGATGAACTGACACCACGTAAAGCACTGGAAACACTTTATCGCCTTCGTGAGCTGAACAACAAATAACTTCGATGAAACGCCCAATAAACTGATGAATGAAAGATAGTTATTAACTTAAAGCGGAAAAGCAAACGAGAATGGTGATAAAACAAAGAAATGGGGTGGCAGACAAACAGGACATTAAACACTCCAGCATTATCAATTCTTGTTTCTGACGGGAATTACACAGATATTGTTAGAAGCAATATAAAAGTCGGAATGTAACAATGCCACGAATGGTTGATAAACTTACAGAAAAAGAAGAGGCAATTGAAAAGGAATTAAGAAAACGATTCACTGAAGAACAGATGTGCGCGTATTTCTTAACTAAAACCATTCGGAGTCAGTATCAATTCAATGATGAATTTATTTCAGGCTGGTATGAAGAAATATTTAACAAAAAACCAGATGAAATTAAAAAAGCCAGGCGCGAGCTAGTTAAGGAATATACCAATATGCTTATGTTCGATAAACAATATAGGTTTCATCTGGACTATTGGCTAAGGCAATATCAAGAAAAATTAATCACAGAAATGGAGTCATTTTTTGGCGGTGAGGCCGGAAAATAAAATGCTTCTAACAATTAGCTCCAGCGGCAGTTTAAAGCGTCACTTTAAACTGCCGCTGAGCAAGGCATTATACATCATTCTGGAAGCTCATAAGAAAAAGACTCAAAGAAAATCGAAACCGTTCACACGGCCATCCTTGCCGTAACGATACCTGACAAGATTCCAGGGTATTTTACCCGCCCATTACTGCAAACCAAACATTCGCACAAAACCAAAAACCAATATGTTGCAATCCCCTGGTTTCTTTGGTAGTAAGCAAAGGGCGTATTTTCATAAATTCAATAATAAACAGCCTCCAGGCATTTTTCACTGTGGGCAATACGCTGACTGACAAGGGAGCTGCCTCATGAGGAAAAATAACAAAACCCACCTATGGTGGACGGTAACAAGCCTTGTGGTTTTATTACTTTGGGGATGTGGAAAAAACAAGAATGATTCCACGCCAGTTACAGCCACCAATAATCCGCCGGAAATCACTGACGTCAGCTCCAGTGTTATCGCTGACTCAGATGCCGTTTATCCTACCGGCAGACAGGTTCGCATAGATATCGAAGAAACGTCAGGCGAATCCGATATCGTCAGTGGAACGATCCGTATCACCTCCATTTCACAAAATTATGATTCAGGCATTCAACCCCTGAAATTTGGTTCAATTTTTTACGAGTGGAACACCACCGGGCTGAGCCCAGCATCGGACTACCGGATTGAGGTGACACTGACTGACAATGCAGGTCAAACCGCAACGAACAGCTCCCAGGTTATTACACTTGTTCCAAACCCACCGGCCATCAACAAACTGGTCAGCACAATTGATATCAGCTCAGCCGCCCAGGGATTCCCTGTCAACATCGTTAGATCGTACCTGCTGGACTCTACATTTGATGGCCCTATCGGCTATGGCTGGACACACTCTTACAGAATGCGTGCAGTAGAAACACCTACCAACCTGATTGCCAACCTTCAATTAATTCCAACAGACGGAACTGTCCAAATTTTCAATGCCGATGGTACTGGTTCAAATTTCACTCCCAATGGCGATGGCACATATCAACCCCCTCTGGGAGATTACCGAACACTGACAAAAGAAAATGACGGCAGTTACGTGCTGCGGGGAAAATCCGGCAACAGCTTTATCTTCAACCCCGCAGGCGAACTTATCTCACTCACCGACCGAAACGGCAACACCCAAACATTGACATACGATACAATCGGGCGCCTGCTGACGGTTACCGACCCTGCCGGACAAACCACAACGTTTACCTACGACACCAATAATCGCATCAGCACAATTACCAGCCCGTTGGGAAAAACAGTCACTTATGGTTACGACACCACAGGCAATCTGATTACCGTAACCAACAATGGCGGACTGACCACATCCTACGCTTACGATAACAATCACAACCTGACCACCATCACCGATCCAGCGGGCAAGCGCACCTTTTTTACCACCGATACAGACGACCGCCTGGCCTCTGTATCCGGTGAAAGCGGAGTCAATAGCATTAGTTTCCAGTATGGCGTACCAAGCACAAATCAAATGACCGTAACAGATACTTTAGGTAATCAAACGGTATTGACCTACGATAATAATGCCCTGGTCACTCAAAGCGTCGACCCGGCCGGCAACGTCACCCAGATGATCTACGATGCCAATCTCAACCTGACCAGCCTCACCGACCCCAATGGCGGCACAACCACATTCGCCTATGATGCTGCGGGCAATGTGCTAACCACGACAGACCCACAAGGTAACAGCACGACCCTCACCTACGATGCCAATTTTAACCAAGTCACCAGCCTCACCGATGCCAGAGGCCAGGCCACCACATTCAGCTATGATGCCAATGGCAACCTGACAGCCACGACCTACCCAAATAATGCCAGCGAAACATTTGGTTACGACAGTGCTGGTAATCTCGTCAGCAAAACAGACCGTAAAAACCAGACCATTACATTTGCCTACGACGCTGTAGGTAGATTGACACAAAAAACCTTTCCCGATAGCTCATCAGACACCTTTACCTATGACTCGGCTGGCAACCTTGTAACAGCCGTAGATGAAAACGGGAAAATTCAATTCGTATACGACAATCTGGATCGACTGACGCAGATCACCTACCCAGGAGGTGAGATTGTCTCCTACGCTTATGATGCCGCCAATAATCGAACCCAGTTGGTCTACCCCAACGGCAAGACATTGGATTACAGCTATGATGCCCTCAACCGTCTGACACAGATCAGTGAATCGGGCCAGATGGTTGCCAGCTATACCTACGACGCATTAAGCAGAGTCACCCGCCGCAATCTCAAAAACGGCACCTACAGCACCTATAGCTATGACAGCGCCAGCCAACTGTTGGAACTGATCAACAGCAAATCCACTGCCGAAGTGATCTCCAGTTTTGCCTATACCTATGACAATAGAGGCAACCGGGTCACCATGACCACCCCGCAAGGCACCACGCAATATACCTATGATGCCATCAGTCAATTGATTGGAGTAACCCTGCCTAATAGCTCTGCAACCAGCTATGGCCTGGATGCGGCAGGTAATCGCACCTCGGTGACAGATACGAGCGGTACCACTGGCTACACCACTAACGATCTTAATCAGTACACCGAGGTGGGTGGTGATACCTATGTCTACGATGCCAATGGCAACATGACCAGTAAGACCACATCAGCTGGTACTACTACTTATAGCTATGATTTTGAGAATCGGCTTGTTGAAGTGACCACCCCATCTGAAACGGTGAGTTATGCCTATGATTCTATGGGACGCCGAACATCAAAAACAACCAGCTCAGGAACAATCCTCTTTATTCACGATGGTTTTCAAGTGATTATGGAAAAGGATGAAGCAGATACGGTACAGGCTGTTTATACCTACGGCATTGGTATTGATGAAGTGTTGGTGATGGCGCGTGGAGGTAGTGAGTATTTTTATAGTCAGGATGGGTTGGGGAGTGTTGTTGATTTAACTGATAACTCAGAAAGTGTGGCCGAAACCTATTCTTATGATGCTTATGGCCAACCAAATAATATAAGCAGTATTGGAAGCCCATATCTCTATACAGGAAGAGAATATGAGCCTGAAATTGGGTTGTATTATTACAGAGCACGATACTACGACCCAGTAATTGGTAGGTTTTTAAATTTTGATCCAATTGGCTTCTTGGGTGGTATAAATTTATATGCCTATGTCATAAATAACCCTATTAATGGGATCGACCCCTTTGGATTTCAGAAAAGTCCACTTACGTTTAGATGGAAAAGGTTTGGGTGGGGTGTTGTTGGTATAGGGCTAGGAGCTGCGACTATGCTGGCACCTGGAGCAACAGTTGCAGCCGTTCTAATGGGATCAGTTGGTTTTCAAGTTGGAATTTTTAAAGTTGTAACATCAATAATTCCCGAAGAAACTATGCCAAAAATTGACCAAACATCGTTAGATATACTTAATGTTGCTAAAGCCGTCACATGCGGGAGTCCTATTGGATGTGCAGCTGAACTGCTTGAAAGCACTGAGCAGATGCTTAGCTCTCAAAAAGAAAGAAGCCCTGGTGACGGCGGTGACACAGACAAAGATGGTAAATCTGACGACCGAACTGACGATGATGATGATGATGGTATACCTGATCCGTGGGATCCAGACCCTCAAGATCCAACAAATCCGAGCTGCACAGCAAACCCTGAACTATGTACATGCAGTACCAACCCGCAATGTACAGAACCTCCAAATTGTAGTGCCACTAATACCTGCGCACCTGACCCAACATTTATCCAACGCACCACAAACAGTGCCAAGAGTGGAGAAATAGTTGCAGGTTTGATTAAAAAGCCTTCTCTATCAGCAAAAGGGTTAATAGCAACAATAGAAGTTCCATATCCTCAAGCGATGGTGCGTGGGAATGTCCCCATTTTTGGTCTTGCACATGGCAAAAACTTCAAACAGTACCGCGTTGAATTTGGAGCAGGCGAAAACCCAACTGAATGGAGTACTCTGGCAACCTCAGACAAACCACAAACAGAAGCGGTCACAGCTAAAGATATGGATGACTCATTAGACACCACTATCTATGGCAACCTGGCTACCTGGGATACCGGCCTGAAAAACTACATTTATCTCCCCTCCCATCCAGCCGATCATCCGACTAATCTAAAGGGTACTTACACCATTCGTCTGGTAGTGGAAGGAGAGGATGGCAACACTGTCGAAGACCGCGTGACCGTGAATGTCGCCAATGTTATCCCCAACGCTTGGGGTGGTGTCGTCAAGAGCGGTGATGGTAAGGCGCTGCTTACAGTTCCAGAACAGGCAATCAGAGATTCCTTCCGGCTCGTTTCGATTCAGTCAACGAAATCGGTGCCTGAAGCTGAACTGGCGGGCCGCAAACTTGCCAGCGCTATCTACCAAGTCAGGGAACCGGGGGAACGCTTCACCAAGCAGGTTCGCCTCAGTATTGAGTACAATCAAGATGCTGGAAACAAAGGTCAATCCGGGCAATTGGGCATCTATGGATACAATCCTGAAACCAGCCATTGGGAATACCTCCCTTCTACCCGTTCAGCTGAAAATCAATCTATTTACACCGAGTTAACCACCCTCCATGCCTATTATGCGGTGATGACAAGCCACTTGCCCGAAGAGGGTTCTATCATGGAAGCAGAACAGCGCACAGAGGGTGGTACGCAGCAAGTGAGTGCATCCACAACCAGAGGCCACTATCTGCTGAGTAATAACTTCGAGCAGGATATGGGCCAATGGTCGAACCGGGATGGTGATGTCGGGGCAGAAGTCGCCCTGGATAACCAGGCCACTGTCGATGGAAGTCAGGCCTTGCGCATTACCAACACTAATCTCGGCGGCAACTTTGCTGTCAATGCCGTTACCACGCCCTTTGACGCCAGAGAGTATCCGCTGATCCAGTTCGACTATCGTATTTCCAACGATGTCAAAACTAACCTGTTAGTAAAGGTCGCAGGTCGTTGGTATGAGGTCGGTTTTACTGACGATGCCAAGGTGCTCAAGGATATGCGAGTCAATATTGCCCACATCGGTGATATCGAAGGCATCATCGCTGACGATCATTGGCACACCGCGCGTTTCAACCTCTACGATATGTTGCGCACCAAAACCGGAAACGCTCAGGTGGAAGAGATCATCTTTGCTGACTGGGATGTGCCGGGTTATATGAAACTCCAGTTTGGTAGCAACCGTGCCGGAGCAACCTACTACGTTGACAACTTCACCATCGGCCAGGATCTGGCCATGCCGCCTGGATTTAAACAGCCTACCATTTTGGTGGATGATTTTGATGACAAGAAACCAGTCAATGAACTCGGGGGTAAAACGACCGTTTTCACCGACGGTAAGTGGGGGGCAATTGAAGCTGGCTTCTCTGCCCGCGAATCTTTAGAGAAGGGGTCTGTTCTTGCACTTGAATATGGCATTTCAGAAAACAACGGGTTTGCTGGGTACATCAGTCATCTTCCACGCCTGGATCTGCGGGAGTTTCAATCACTCTCTTTTATGATTAAAGCAGGTGGTGAAAATCAGAAGCTGGTACTTGGTATCAGGGATCGCAGAGGTAAGGAGAGTAAAATAAATGTTGAGCAGTTCATGCAACAGGGCGACCTTCCCACACAATGGACTGAGGTCACTATCCCCCTGTTTGCTTTTGCAGATGGGCTGGATTGGAGATCAATCGACGCCCTTGTTTTTGCTTTTAACCAAAGAACAAATGCCCAAGAAACCCTGTTTGTCGACAATATCAAATTGCATAAGGAATTAAGTGATTTTATGGTGCAGGATTTTGAAACAATCAATGGGGTTAACGTTATTGGTGGCAAACATGGCGTCTATGCATATGGCGCGGCGGCAGCCAGTGGAGTCTACACCACCTCATCGCCAAACCGGATTTACGGCATTTCTTATGGCGGCAGTATCGGAAAAACGTTTAACTACGGCCAGGGATTGAATTTTTCCGGGTGGTCCATGGACCTCAAAGGCATCAATTGCATAGCATGTGATTCGCTCTCCTTCCGCATCAAAGGCGCGGAAGGTGGAGAAAAGCCCAACATCTATTTGAGCGATGGAAACTTCCGCTGGCTTGTCGATATCGAGAAGTACGGTGAAGTAACGCAAGATTGGAGCAACATCACCATTCCTCTGAAAGCGTATGCAAAATACGGCGTAGATCTTACGCACCTTGCAACGCTTCAGTTTGTCTTTGAGTGGGAGAAGATGTCAGGCACGATTTACATTGATGATATTTATTTTGGAGAAGCGACTCAATAGTGCGAAATGACTCTTTCAGCTGCCAGTTATTTTACTGAAGCGATCAAAAACGCGGGTAACCACAGCAAGGCAAATTCGTCACGCCAGCCAAATATCCACCCTTCACTGAAATAGAGCGCCAAAAACACCATAAATGTACTGATATTCAACACACGGATAGACGTTGGTATTCGCGGCAAGCGCCCCACGTTACCACGATTGAATTTTGGTGTGCAAAACCAGTCCAGCTTCAGATTAAAAAGCCCTTTTATGTTTCCCGCAATATAAGTATGAAGATTACCCCACGCATACCAGAACGACATGGGCAGGTGAAACAATTCTTCATAGCTTCGTTTTTTTACAAGTATCATGACCAATGGCTCAATAAAATTCGCAAGAATGCAGCCATACACCAATATTAAAAATGGCTCTTTTATAACACTGAAAAGATAAAGATAATATTCTGCGGAATAACTGTTTCGGTTTATAGCCAACCAGGAGATTGAAATGATTCCGACGACCAACGCCATACCGGTAAACAGCGTGCTGGTAAAATAGGCGTTCTGCCGGATAGCGGAGAGCTTTGCAAACCACCCCAATCGATTTGTTTTCAGGATGGGCCAGAAAAACTCCCGGAAAGCCCTTGCCGAACCTGCTGCCCAGCGCTCTTGCTGGCGACGAAAATGCTCATACGTAAACGGCACTTCGCCATAATTAACAACACTGCCCAGATAAATTCCTTTCCAGCCATTAAGCCAGAACCGGTCTGTCAGATCCAGATCTTCTGTAAGATGTCCTGGCGTAAATCCACCGATTTCCTCAATGACATCCAACCTCAATAACGTGCAGCAGCCTGAAAACAGGGCCGGGTGATTCAGCACCTGGCGTCCCTCAAAATCGGAGTAATAACAGCCCTCTTCATGAAGGGCCACATATTTCTGGAAAAGATTCATTCCCTCTCTTGAGGAAATTCGTTTTGTTTGCACAAAGGCGATTTCTTCGTTGGCCTCCAACACCTCCATTGTTCGTTCAATGGCATCTTCCTGGGGATGCCAGTCCGCATCAAGCAGGTACATAAGATCAATACCACGCTTTTTAAGATAAGTATGCACCAACTTTAAGCTACCGGCTTTGAATCCTGTATTTACAGGGCGATGAAAAAAAACAAATCCGGGTGATTCCCATATTTCAACAGGCTCAAAAACCTTCTCACCATCTTGTCCTGCAACTTCCTGTACAAAAGAGTGATGATTCACCAATTGACAACCGTGCGCTTTGGCAAGCGCTCTGTTTTTCTCAATGACGTCAACGTCTGATGAATCATCGGCCAGGACAATAAGCTTGTTTTTGTAAGTCAACCGGTCACAGGCCTTTATTGTTTCTTCGATAACATTTTTTTCATTAAAAGAGACCACGACCACCGCCACCTCTTTACCTGACGGTTTAACCCGTTGAATCTTTGGCGTCCATAAACTGGCAAAACCATATAAATAATTGAAAAATGCAAAAAAACAAAAAATAACCAGCAATGTACATTGCACCGCCAACAAGGTAATCGCAGACCATTCCATATCAATGGCCGCCCCGCCAGTTCAGGGTGTGCATCCAACAGGAAATAAACCACGCCATTACCAACAATACTCCCGACATTATCCAGGGCCATAAAGCACTGGTAATATTGCTGTCTGAAGCACGGCCCGCAGAAACTTTCAAAGAAACATCATTGTTTTCTAAAAAATGTGATGCATCTTTTACCAGCCTTTTCTCACCGAAAGAAACGATCTGAAAAGCCACAATGTGATTTTCCGGTTTTTGCTCCAAACCTTTCTGGACCAATGAAATTGACACAGGGTTTCGCTGTTCCCAATAACCGTCAATATTCTCAATAAACTTCAGTTTTGCATAGGCTGGCTTTAAATATACTGTGGCTCGTTTGAGTTTTTCCAACATTCCGTTTGGAGCGGTAATCAACAATGAAACCTCTCCATGGTCGTTTTTGGTTTCCCGGATCAGTATTTGTCGGATTTCAGTATCTGGCGCATCTATTGTAATCAGTTCAATAACCCCGTCATCCGGCCTCCCCAGAAGCAACTGGCCTGCTTCATCCAGGCCCACACGGTACCTTTTGGTTCCGTTATCAGCCACCCCGGTAGTGAAAGCGCCAAAATTTGCTGCCATTCCTCCAGAACAAAAAGCCTGTTGACCAGGAATAATGCTGACGAATAAAAATATGAATATGCGGCTATTCACTGTTTACTCCGTTTTTTGTTATCCATGAAACCACTTTCTTTGGTGTTCCATCGGCCCGGTATATTCCCCAATGAGCTTCCACGCTACGCTCGGCAATTGTATTCCCCTTCCATGGCTGATCAAATGCTTCAAAAAAGAAAAAGGATATTCTGTGTGAATCAAGCAACCGAAAAAAACCGACTTGAAGATTTTCGTTAAGCTCAGCAGGAAAAATTGTTGGAAACCCCACCTCTTTGAGCATGATCTGTCTGTTCGAGGACGCCACCAGAAGATCATGATGAGTCACCACCCAGGCAACCCCCTCCGCAGGATCTACATGCTCCGCCCAATAAGGGTGCGCGATGGGAAAAAGCCAGTCAGAATGCTCTAACAACCATTCTTTATGCGGACCACTGATGTAAGTATCTATTGGCTCAGAGGTAGTCACCGGCTTTCCGGTTAACTGTCGCAGCTCTTCCATCTTCACCGCCAACTCTTCAGGCGTGTAACGTATTCCCAGCCCTTCGTTTCCAATGCAATAGCCGTCAACAAAAGGCGCGTTTTGTACGGCATTTTTCCATTCATCGCTGGAAAACGGGTCCCAGATCCCCATTATCAGGGTTTCATCGAAACCGTTCTTACGCGCGATACCAGGAATATTCCCCATCAACCCTGTTGAGCTGTACGTTACCAGGCTCCTGAAACCTGCATCTGCCAGTAATTGCAGGTCAGCGGTTATCTGCTCATCAGTAAGCACCGAGGTTTCATCCGTCGGCACGTACTCTCTGGGTTGATATGCTATTGCAGGCCCGGTAATTTGTATTTTATCCGGCAATAAAGCAGGCGCCCCCGCATAAACCTGGGCGTTTACAGAAAACAATAAAGCCATCCGGAAAAACAGCGCTATCATTTTGGCAACAATATTTTATTCATTTTGGATTCCCTCATTTTAGGTGGTTTTGTAAAAAACCACACTGACGCTTCGAACGCCGCCTCGAAAACAAGCTGGCTTTATTCTGTTCGCGGCAATCCAAGTTCCCTTTTCTGACTGACGGCTATGTGTACACATGACTTTATATCAGTGCCCGCAGACATTCGGCAAGCCTCACTACGGGGAGCCAGCACAGGCAAGCCGTGATTGCCATTCAATAACCCCCCGCGGCCCCCGCAGCCACACCGCACTCATTGTCTTTGCTGAGCGACAGATCTTTAACAGGCTTCCACCGACCACTCCAAAACAGTTTTCGGCCCATTACCCCTCCAAAAATGTTAAAGAGTACTCCTTTTGTTACCAGAATCTGTTGACGTTTCAGGCGCGGCCACAGAGCAGGGCCGCATTTCCGCCTTGCAGAGCGAAAAAGGCGGCTCCGGCTGTGATGAAATAATTGCCATCCTTAAAAGCCTGTATTATTTTCACGCCACATGACTGAATGACTCGTTCCTTGTTAGACTTGCGACCGCAAATTGGCTTGGGAGGAACCAATGACTTACGTTGTTACTGAAAACTGTATCAAATGCAAATACACCGATTGTGTAGAGGTATGCCCGGTGGATTGTTTCCACGAAGGCCCAAATTTTTTAGTCATCGACCCGACAGAGTGTATTGATTGTACCCTTTGCGAACCCGAATGCCCCGTCAATGCCATTTACCCCGCAGACGATCTGCCGGAGGATCAGGAGCAGTTCATTGCCCTGAACGCCGAATTAAGCCCGCTATGGCCCGTGATTACTGAAATGAAGCCCGCACCGGACGATGCCAAAGAATGGGAAGACGTACCCAACAAACTGGAATACCTGGAACGTTAGGGAGTGTCCAACCTGCATATCATCGCCTATGGCGACGATCCACTGCACAGGCTCGCCGGGCATATTGTTGAAAAACATCATGCCGCATTGCCCAACCTCACTGATATTGTTGTTCTGTTACCCACCCCACAGGCAGCAACCCGCTTTCGTCAGCTTTTACTCGACGCTGCCGCCCGCCATCATCACCCGGCATTATTAGGACCTGCCATCGACACATTGCCACGCTGGATCAGCCAGCAGACACCCGGCAAACTGCCGGTGCTTTCCGAGCACCAGCGTGAATTGATGCTGGTGGAGGCATTGATCGGGCACAAATATCTTTACGGCGAGGGCAGCCCCTGGATGCTGGCCGACAGTCTGCTGGCCCTGTTTGACGATCTGGGTTCCACTCACCTCAGCCTGCCTGAGTCATTGGAGCAGTTTCTTGACACCCTGGACACGGCTTATGGCCTGGACAATAAAAGCCACCACAGCCTGCTCGGCGAAGCCCGGCTGGTACACACCCTGTGGCAAGCCTGGCGGCAGGAAATGCAGCAAGATGGCGTCATTGACCGGCATACAGACTACGCACTGAAGCTCGCCAGCAGCCGCGCAACCCTGCCTGACAATCTCGCTTTTTACATCGCGGGCCTGCCCCGGCTTTCCACTGCCGAAGCACAGTGGCTTCGGCCATTGCTGCAACAAGAACGAGCCCTTTTGTTGTTACAAGGCACCCGTGAACAGACCGATGCGGATTATCACCCGGATGCCGTTACCCAGCAGCTGTTGCAGACCATCAATTTACCCACCGGATCACCGGATGAATCTCCCTCAAACACAAACAGCGGGTACACACGCTGCCTGGACAGTGTATTCAGCAACAGCAGCTCCCCATTGCGTGTTCGCGCCCACAATCTGGCCCGGGATATCCCCACAAGCCCCCTTTCGGCACGCTTGTCGGTCTTCGAGGCCAGCAATGCAGAAAAAGAAGCACAGGCCATTGATGCACAAGTGCGGCTTTGGTGGAACGAGGGCAAACGCAACATCGGCATCGTTACGGAAAACCGGCGGCTGGCACGGCGGGTGCGCGCCCTGCTGGAACGTTCGGGCATCGAATTACAGGATGCTGCTGGCTGGGCCTTATCCACTACCAGTGCGGCAGCCACCGTGGAGCGCTGGCTGGAAACCGTGGAAGAGGATTTTGCCCACCAGCCATTGCTGGATTTCCTCAAATCGCCCTTCTTATTACCGGCGCATGAGCGCGAAGCGCTGTTGTCTTGTGTTTATCGTTTTGAACAGGGCGTGGTGCTCAAAGAAAACATCGCCCGCAATATAAATCGCTATCGGGAGCATTTACAGTACCGGCAAAACCGCCTGCCTGCTGAACTGGCCGCCGAGTATGACGACATCCACTCGTTGTTAGACATTATCGAATCTGCCGCCGCACCACTGCAAGCACTGACAAGTAACGAAACCGGCAACCCAAAACATGCACCCATAACGTTTTTACATGCCCTGGAACACAGCTTTATACAATTAGGCCTGAACATATCACTGGCCGCCGATGCCGCCGGGCAACGCATCCTCGAAGAACTGCACGCCATGCAAACGGCAAGCAGGAACAGTGAATTGCACATGCACTGGGACGAATTTCGCGCCTGGCTGGGACGTACGCTGGAACGCTTCAACTTCCAGCCTCCCGCGCAATCCGGGCAGGTACAATTAATGAGCCTGGCGCAAAGCAACCTGGCGCGGTTTGATGCACTGATTATCGCCGGGGCCGAAGCCGAATACCTGCCGGGCAGCAACCCCGGTTCACCATTTTTTAATGACGGTGTGCGCCAGTCCCTCGGGCTGACCAGCCACACACAGCAATTATCCGAAAAATTTTATTATTTCCGCTGTCTGCTGGAATCGGCTGACGCTGTCCTGCTCACCCGTCGCAACGAACAGGACGGCGAAGAAATTGTTGCCTCCCCCTGGCTGGAACGGCTGCAATCCTTTCACCAGATTGCCTGGGCTGACCGGCTGATCAATATCCCGTTGACAGAACTCGTTAATCAAGCGGACCTACAGGTCACGCAACCTGCTGAACCCATGCCCCAGCCAATGCCAGCCAACCCTGCCGCCCATATTACCGCCGGGCTTTTTCCTGCGCATTTGTCGGCCAGCGGCTACCAGCAACTCATCAACTGCCCCTATCAGTTTTTTGCAGCGCGCTGCCTGCAACTGGAAGCGCCTGACAGCATTCGTGAAATGCTTGCCAAAGCAGATTACGGCGAACGGGTGCATCTCTGCCTGCAAGCATTCCATGAAAATGTACGCGACCTTCCCGGGCCATTTAACGCAACCATCACTGGCAGCAACAAACCCGCCGCCATTAAATGCCTCAACGAAATTGCCGCTGCGGTTTTCGCCCGCGACCTTGAAGACAACTTTTTACACCGGGGCTGGCTCAGACGCTGGCAGGAAATGATTCCTGCTTATATTGACTGGCAATTGGAACGACAGCAGCAGTGGCAGGTGAAATCCACAGAACTGAGAGTCACCCGTGAACACGGCAGAATAACATTGCGCGGCCGTCTCGACCGGATCGATGCAAGCACCGACGCTGACGCCGGAGCCCCCATCGTTGGCATTGTTGATTACAAAACCGGCGCCATTCCCAAAAACGCCGACGTACTGAGTGGCGAGTCCGTGCAATTGCCCTTTTACGCCCTGCTGGCGGAACATACTGGCCACGAAACCGTCGCACAGGTCACATACCTTGCGTTGGACACAAACACCAAAAAAGGTACTGCCCCGGTAGTAAAAGCAATGGGAATGCTGGAAACAGAAACCCTGGACACACTGGTGCAAAACACCGCGGCACGGTTGAACCTGTTGGTAGAGCAAATCACGGCGGGAACCCCCATGCCAGCCTGGGGTGATAATGTCACTTGTGAATACTGCCAAATGTCGGGCATCTGCCGACGGGAGACCTGGCAAGACCTGAGCGGGTATTGAAAGACCGGGGAAACAAGAATCAATCCGGTCGGGAGAAAGTTTTTAGCCCGGAACGAGCGAAGGCGGCACATCCCGGTAGCCGCCTTCGTTTACCTCCGTGCTGGTCAGTCCTTGACCACGTCGATCCTTCGACAATATTCCATTCCTACTCCCTGCAACTTTCCTTGTATTTGCCCTAGAGAGCAATTTGCGGAATCGAGATACATAATACCAAATCGACACTTCATCACAAGGCTTTATAAGTAGCACTCCCAATACCACTTAACGTGATAACGATAACAGAAATTTCATTTACCCTACAAAAACAAGGGGTTGGCGAATAACCTGCGAACACATGGGGGCATGACCAAGGTGGTGGGACTACATGCCTTTCAGAAAACTCCTACAAACCAATAACCGCTGTTTTCACCCAAAACACCGACAAAATAATAAAAACGTCATGCCGGTTTCCAAGCCTGCAACGAAAGCGATCAGAGGGGGCAACAGATTCAATTGATTAAGGATAACCACAATGCCGGAAAGCCTGACCGCAACACTCATGCAATTGTAGACCGGAGCAACGATGAATCAACCCGAATGTGACTCCGGGTTACCATTTTTCACCGCATTACCGGTTTACCCGGCGCATAGAAACGCCCGGCCAAGACCTTTCCGCCCTTTATCTCTGCCTGGACTTCACCCTGAAATCTGTAAAATAAACGATCCCGCAACAAGCTCAAGGTATTATGAACCCGGCAACACTATAGATCGTGTTCAGGCATTCTGTGTGTGCAGTATGAGGAACCAAGAAACATGGTGTCGGGTGCGCGGAATCCGCAGAGATACCCAGTTTTTATTGTTTGTTTCGGGGGGAGGGGGGAGTTAATTCACGTTTTACACTTTACTCGTTATTCGCCCTCAGCTGTTCCCGTTGTTCCATTCGGCGCTTGTACCGCTCCGGGTTGTTCAATTTCAATTCTTCAAGCCGGGCATCACGGCGTTTTTTATACGCTTCGCGCTTTTTGGCAAGCTCTTTTTTTCGTTGTTCTTGTTTGGCGCGACGCTGTGTCATTTGTTCGCGTTTCGCTTGTGCCATTTCCAGAAGTTTTTCCCGTTTTTCCGGGGGCATGGCTTTCAGTCGGGCTTCCCAGCGTTTTTGAGCGTGGCTAAAAATCCTGACCTGCTGTGCAGGCGCTGAATAACGGTTTTTTTCTCGTATAAAAGCTTCGCCCGCAGGTGCCAACACAGGGTATAACGTACCGGCATTAAACTCACCTTCCGGCAATATACGCATACGCACAAGTATAGGCTGGGCCGGTTTTTCCTGAGTTTTGCCCTTATCCACTTCGGGGGTATCGTGAATAAGCATAAAACTGGTACGCCGACTCAATTGCTTCAGCGCCGCTTCGAGAGGCAGATCGCTAATGTCGATGGTGACATTGTGTTCAGCCTTGGGGTCCATGAGAATTTCAATACCACTCAGTGTGGCAATACGCGCCATTATCTCCTTGTATGACGCATCATCTGCTGCGACAGAAATTTTATCTGTCGATTTATCATAAAAAATACGGGGTGTCCCAGCCCAGAGCTGGCCACTCACAAAAAAAATAATACTGGTAAACAATATTGGGCAAAGCAGCCTGCGAAAAGGAGCCATTTTCATACCACCCATTATCCTGACATCCGAAAATATTCAGCGTTAAAAAAAGCGTGGCGAGAATCCCCGCCACGCTGATCACACATAATAAACAACTAACTGAATGTTGCGATCACTGATGGCTCACATACCGCCATCGTCACCCGGATCAAAAATCAGCTTCCAGGTTCTTGCAACTGCCACTGACACACATGCCGCCACGTACAAAAGCACCATCATCGCTGGCAGTTTCACCCGTGCCACCTGCGTGGCTGACAGTACCCGAATGAGTCACGCCAGCAACACCATCCGGCGAGAAGAACTCAACCCAGCCTCCAGATCCCCCCATGGAACCTGCCAGGCTTGCATCGGCATTACCACCATTGGAGCTGATCGCACCACTATTGCTTGCTGTGGCGCCATACAGCATAAGGCCATCTGAACGGCCGCCGCGGTATGCACCATTACCGCCATTGTTGGTGATGTTACCACTGTTGCTGGCCAGGCCCAGCTCTGTATACATGGCAACTTCACTGGCATAACCGCCATAGCCATCAGTACCAGTGCTGAGGTCAGTACCACCATTTGCAGTGATATTCCCGGTATTCTTGACTCCATTGTAACCCCAGAACCAGGTAGCACCGGAACGGTTGATATCGTCCATCATTGACGCCTGACTGCTGCCACCGGACAAATCAACATCGCCTTTATTGCTGACCATTTCCAGATCAGGGTTGATGTAACCATAGTCGTATTCGGTTTCGAGGTTGAAATCACCGCCGGCCCCACCATCAGCGGGTATTATGTCCGCCGTTTCCACAACACTGCCGCCACGGGCAATGATATTGGCTTCGTTGGTTACATTGCCAGCAGGCACATACACACCGGCATTTGCTTCTACGCTGTCATTAAAAATGAACACATCACCTGCGGAACCACCAAAATTGGCATCGCCGCCACTGGCGTCAACATCGGTATAACCAAGGAAAGCCAGACGCGCCTCAGAAGGATAGTTGGAGCCGTAGAGCTGGGCGTCAACAGAACCGCCAGCGCCACCGTCACCATAGCCCGCCGCTGCGGCATCACCACCGGAAAGATCAATATTGGCGGAAACGAAAAGCCCTCCTTCAGCCCCGTTCCTGTCAATGGGACCGTACTCTGCATAGACATACAAATCGCCACCCTCACCACCATCGGAGTCCATGTCGCTTGTATTACCGCCCATGGCTAAAATACTACCCGTGTTGACCAGTTTGCTGCCATAAGCATACATTTCGATACTGTCACCACTACCACCATCATCTGCACTGCCGGTACCGCCCTGGGCATTGATATCACCGCTGTTCAGCATGTCACCAACAGCATAAAGGCTGACCCGGCCACCATCGCCGCCAAACCCGCCGTTACCACCACGATTCATCAACTTTCCGCTGTTGTACATATTGCCAAAGTCCGCTGCAAGATCAATATCTCCGCCACGACCGGCCGTACCGTTAGCGGCATTGCCACCCGAATTGTCAATATCACCCGTGTTTTGTACAAGGTAATCCGCATAGAGTTCAACATACCCGCCAACAGCACCATCGCCATTGGCGCTGTCCGATCCGCTTGCTTTGATCATTCCGTGGTTGTATATGGAATAATTGGCTGATATCAGTACGTCACCACCATTTTGACTGTCCTGCATACCGGCAGTATCAATACGACTGCCTGCCCGGCCCACATACGAGGCGGGATAAATACGCAAGCTGCCACGGTCAAGATCATCTATCTCAGGATCAACATCCGCCGTAGTGATGACACCGGAGTTGGACATATCGTTATCAAGGCTGATCTGGGCATAAGTTGTGTAATTGAGACCGAGGGTCAACGTCACACCGCTGACAACAGAAATACCCGTTACCGGGTCTTCGTCACTCAGGATGTCATTGCCGTCGGATACACGCAGCATGTCGTCATCCTCAACCAGATAGGGAGTACCTTCTGCCGGCTCATCCGCGTCGCCGGCAAGAACATCAATGGTGATGGCTGCTGTGATATTTAACGGGTTACTCCCCAGATTGGCATCAGGGGTGATACGGGTAAAGCTGGCGTCCGCAGTGCCACTGGCCAACATTTCCACATTACCTGTGCCCGCTGCTTTATAAAAACTGACGTTGTTGCCATCGCCTCCCGATCCACCCTTGTCACCTCCCAGGCCACCGGTTACGTCAATAGAATAAACACCCTCTACGACCGGGCCCGGCTCCGGGTCTGAATTTTCAGGGGAATTCGATGAGCTGTTACTACAACCCGTGATCACCAGTGGCGACATTAAAACTCCCGCAATAATCATTTTTTTTCTTGTATCCATGCTTATACTTATCTCCTGCGTAAAAACAATATCAAGCTAATATGCCAGAACATAAAGCACCTCTGGCCCGATCCGGCTTAGCTCCCCTATTAAAACAACGGTCCCCTAAATAGAATTAAATATGACTGTGGCCAAGAATAAACACCTCCTCTTACTTACTCTACTGATCAGAGGGCATTAACAATCATTTTGACAATCCTGCCGGCACTCATTATTTGATCCAACAGGATGACACGAGTGCAGTGCAATTGTTACAACAGGAATGGACAACAACGCTGAAGAATAAAAAATGAGCATTGCTCCTTTGCCCGGGTTACGCCTGAAAAACGCCAAACGGCATTATTTACCGTTCCTTTGGAATAACCAAAACAACTCCCCTTTCGCCTCGCCTACGTAAAAATACCTATTTCTGGTGCTTTTATTCAAATACACAGGATTAGCAAAATGATTGTTAACACCCTTTTCCCAGTTGATCTGTAAACCAGAAATTGTTACCCAGGCAATCAGGTTAATTAATACTTAACTCTTTGTTTCACTGCCTGATAAAGCAAAGTTGATTTCCTGCGTTTACACACCATGCAGTGACTATTTAACTCAATTGTGTGGCGTGTGCTTGTTCGGGCGTCTCCCTGTATTTTCCCGCTCACCGGCCAGTTAATGTTTTTTTTAAAACGTTCTCACAATACCTGGAAAATCAAAAACCCAAACTGACAGATGTAATAACCAACCAAGTAAATACAAGTCAACATTTCCAAACAATACAGCGCTACAGTTACGGATACTACCACTGCTTACGACGGAAACAAAATCAAGTTATGTAAAACGGCTTGCTTATTATTTTTTTCACCAAAATCTTGCTTCACTGTTGATAAACATAACATTAATCAGTTAAACCATATCGACAACAATCGGTAATACAAAAAACAAAATATCTTTTCAGCTCATCTTGAACAAAAATCCACCACCCATACCCGTAGCGTTTGGGATTTCAGACCTGAATCTCAATCGCGACGGGTATATATAGTAAGTTCAACATATTCTGAAAAACCACTGTTGGACATTCTCAATGTCGGCAGGAACGCTGTTAATCCGTGTAACACAACGATAATTGCCGAGTAGATGCAACCGGCGTGTTAGGATAAAGTACACTCACCATGGCCAATCCCCTGCGCGCTTCCAACCCCGAACTTAACGCCACCGTTAACGCCTCCGCCGGCACAGGAAAAACCTGGCTGTTGGTCACCCGGCTGATTCGTCTGCTGCTCGCGGGTGCACGAGCCGACGGCATCCTCGCCGTCACGTTTACCCGCAAGGCTGCCACGGAAATGCAGACCCGTCTCAGCGCCCGCCTGCTGGAGCTGGCGCAGAGCGAACCTGCCAGGCTGAAAACCCTGCTCCAGCAAATCGGCGCCCCCGCTGATGCCGCGACATTCAAACGCGCCACCACACTGTATGAGGATTTATTGCGTTCGCCATTCACGGTAAAAGCCACCACCTTCCATGCCTTTTGTCAGGATATCCTGCGGCGCTTTCCACTGGAGGCAGGTATTCCACCCGGCTTTGAATTACTGGAATCCACCGCAGAATTAAAACGCGCCGCCTGGGATGCATTGTGTGCAGATGCCAGCCGCCACCCACAGAGCGATAACGCCCAGGCTATCGAAACCCTTTTTGAAAGCTGCAACGGTCTGGCCAATACACAAACCGCACTCAACCATTTTCTCGCACACCGCAGTGACTGGTGGGCCTTCACCGAATCACAAACAGACCCGCTCGGCTTTGCGCTGGACACACTGGGCGCCCAGCTGAATGTCCGCGCCACCGATAACCCGGAAACTGATTTTTTCAGCACAGCCACCCTTGCGCTGCTCACCGAATTTGTGGCCCTGCTGCAAAAACACCCTGGCAAAAAAAATGCGGCCGCACTGGATGCCCTGGCCGTTGCCCGCGATGAAAATGAAAAACCCGATGTGCGTTTTACGCGATGCTGCAAGGCCTTTTTAACGGCCACTGGCGCACCACTGGCCCGCAAGGAATCCAAAGCCCAGGCAAAATCCATGGGCGATGCAGGCCAACAGCGCTTTCTGGAACTCCACCAGCAAATATGCGCAAAAATTGAACACACCCTGAATATTCGCAACGCCATGAATACGCTGCGTCGCACCAGTGCCTGGTACCAGGCGGGCCATGCACTGTTGACGCAATATCAACGACTTAAGGCCGAACAACGCCTGTTGGATTTTGCAGACCTGGAATGGCGGGCCTACCAGCTGCTCAATCACAGCGACAACGTGCAATGGATTCAATACAAGCTGGATCAACGCATCGACCATTTGCTGATTGATGAATTCCAGGATACCAACCCCACCCAGTGGCGGCTCATCCTGCCATTGCTGGAGGAGCTGGCGGCCAATGAAGACAGGCACAGCCGCAGCGTATTTCTGGTAGGTGACAACAAACAATCCATTTATCGCTTTCGACGTGCCGACCCGGAACTGTTTGCCAACGCACAAGACTGGCTGGATACACAGCTTGATGCCATTACCCAGCCATTGGATACGTCCTGGCGTTCCGCCGAAGCAATTATGACGCTGGTGAATCGTGTGTTTGGTGAAGGCCCCCTGCATCAGCAGCTTATGCAATTCTCCACCCATGCAACACACCATCCGCAATTGTGGGGACAGGTTGAGTTTCTACCGCTCGTCGCCAGTACAGACAACGAAGCAGAAAACAGTGAATCAAACGAATTACACGCCCCTTTACGCAACCCTTTGCAAACGCCCCGTTTGCTGAAACAGGATCAACGCCACCTTGAAGAAGGCCGGATGGTAGCAGAAAAAATCTGTCACCTGATCGACAACCATACCCCGGCCGGCCCCGCTGATATGGCCCGCCCACTGAATTACGGTGATATCATTATTCTGCTGCGCCACCGCACCCATGCCGCTGATTACGAACAAGCCCTGCGCGAAGCCGACATCCCCTATATCGGCGCCAATCGCGGCACCCTGCTGCAAAGCCTGGAAGTGCAGGATCTGGTGCGTTTGTTATCGTTACTGGTAACCCCGTTCAATAACCTTGGGCTTGCCAGTGTGCTACGCTCTCCTCTGTTTGATTGCAGCCATGAAGATCTCATTACTCTCGCCAGTCACACAGATGGACAGTGGATAGACCGTCTAGCCACAATTGCAGCCTCTAAAAACAAGCGCACTGCTTTGCAGCGCGCACACACCCTGTTGTCTCGCTGGCGAAAACAGGTGGACACCCTGCCCGTACACGATTTACTGGATCGTATTTACTGCGAAGGTGATGTGCTCAACCGTTACCATGCAGCCTATCCAACACACCTGCAACATCGGGTGGCAGCCAACCTCACACGCTTTATTGAACTGGCGCTGGAAATCGACAGCGGCCGTTATCCGTCTATTGGGCGTTTTGTATCAAGACTGCACACCCTGCAACAACAGGAACAGGATGCACCGGACGAAGGCAGCCCATTACAAGCAGGTTCCCGTGTCCGCCTGATGACGATTCACGCCGCTAAAGGCCTGGAAGCCCCTGTGGTTTTTTTGGTGGACAGCACAAACGTGCGAAACAGTTCTGTGGCACACCAGGCTATCGTGGACTGGCCAGCACAAGCACCACGTCCAGTGAGTTTTTTGCTGGCGGGCAACAAAGAACAGCAGGATAATTTCACTCAAAATATTCTTGACCGACATGCAAAGGCGGAAAAACGGGAAGACGCCAACCTGTTATACGTGGCCATCACCCGCCCCAAACAATTTTTGTTTATTTCCGGCTGCCAACCACGACGTGGAAACGAGTTAGGCTGGTATGGCGCTTTACAGGCGCCTTTTACGGAAACCGCCGGGGAATTGTCAACTACTGGATGGGTATTCAACAGTGGCCAACCCACACCACATGCAATTAATGTATCCACGGCACATAATAGCGCCACTATACCGCAAAATAAAATTCAGCCGCTTGTCCTGGAAAAGCCCAGAAACAGCATTACCCCCAGTCATGTGTCCACTGATGACGCCATTGCACCGTTGATCACCCATATGACTGATCCGGATGCCCGTACCCGCGGCATCGCCATCCATCGCATGCTGCAATTACTCAGTGAGCAGGCGACAGACATCCCACAGCGTGTCGCCGCTGAATTAAGTCTGCCAACAGACGATGAGCACCTGATAACATGGTTCAACAGCGCCAATACTGTATTCCAGTCAACCGCATTTACCCACTTGTTCGACCCCGCACAATTTACCACCGCGCACAACGAAGTCCCCCTGCATTACCAGCACAATGGTCAAAACGTATATGGCATTATTGATCGCCTGGTGATTAACAAAGAATGCATCTGGCTGGTGGACTACAAAACCCATCGCATTAACAACCGTGCTGAACTCGATGTTCTGGTTGAACATTATCGACCACAGCTCGACTATTATCGCATCGGTATTCAACGCCTGTGGCCAGCGTTTTTAATCAAGGCAGGGCTGTTATTTACTGATACGTTAACGTGGAAACCACTAGACTTAGAGTGAATCTACTGCGGCGGCGGGAAATGGGTCCATTTTTCCGAGCATTTTCGTTAAATAGTCACCACTATAAACCTGCCATGCAGTGGGCAAAGTGATCATTAGCGAATGGGTATTATTCACCAAAAGAACGATAGACAAACTGATGGCTTTCCATTTAACTGTAGACTAAAGCGATACGGCAATAGAATAGCGATACACGGATTAAGAATTAATGCTTCCCGGCACAACACGAAACACAATTCTGTTAGTTGAAGACAGCCCCGACGACGAAGCGCTCACTCTGAGAGCCCTGGCAAAAAATAATATAATAAATAAGGTTATAGTGGCCCGGGATGGCGTCGAGGCTCTGGACTACCTGTTTGCAAAAGGAAAGTATGCGGAGCGCGATGCCTCGCAAATACCCGCCCTAGTATTACTGGATATCCAACTACCCAAAATTGATGGCTTCGGTGTATTAAAAAGGCTGCGTGCCGCTGCACATACACGTTATTTACCTGTGGTTATTTTAACTTCTTCCAGTGAACAGGAAGACATCCTCCAGGGGTATGGCCTGGGCGCCAACAGCTACATCCGTAAACCAGTGGATTTTGATGAATTCATAAAAACAATCGGTCAACTCGGCCCCTACTGGTTAGGGCTAAACCAGCAACCTGAACCGGCATAGCAACTGTCTGTGCCCGCGCATATTCCCTAACACTGTTTTTTTATCAATGCGATAATGGCCTGAGGTATTTTGTTCAATGATGTTATCGTATCCACACAGCCCAGTTTAACCGCCTCACCCGGCATTCCCCACACCACACTGCTTTTTTCATCTTGCGCAATTGTTGGCGCACCAGCTTCATGCATTTCCTGCATACCTTGTGCACCATCGTTACCCATGCCGGTTAATATCACTGAAATTGCATTGGGACCCACATTATGCGCCACCGAGCGAAACATGACATCCACCGATGGCTTGTGCCGGTTCACTTCGGGACCATCATTTAAACGACAAATAAATCTTGCGCCATCTCTTTCAACCAGTAAATGACGATTGCCCGGCGCAATGTAAACATGGCCTGTGACAATCTGTTGTCCATCCGTAGCCTCGCAAACCGTCATTGCTGATATGCCATTCATACGTTTGGCAAAGGGCCCACTGAATGCCGCCGGAATATGCTGGGAAATAACCGTGCCCGGTGTATCCGGCGGCAATTGTATTAATACATCCTTGATTGCTTCCGTTCCTCCCGTGGAGGCGCCAATTGCCAAAATACGGTCTGTAGTTTTGAAGTGTTTACTGAACGCCTGTTTTTCCAGTACCGCATCTGCACTATGACGTTCGGTTGGTTTCAACTTGGCAGAATTAAGATCGAGCGCCTTCACTCTGGCCTTGGATGCAACGCGCACTTTTTCAATAATTTCTTCTGCGTAATCTTCCAGAGTATGCGCCAAATCTGTTTTGGGTTTGGAAACAAAATCCACCGCCCCCAATTCCAGGGCTTCCAGCGTAATGTCAGCCCCCTTTTCTGTCAGTGACGAAACCATCACAACGGGCATAGGGCGCAAGCGCATGAGATTTTTCAGGAAGGTAACACCATCCATACGTGGCATTTCCACATCCAGCGTCAAGACATCAGGGTTCAGTGTCTTGATTTTATCTCGCGCCATAATCGGATCGTGTGCAACACCGATCACTTCAATATCAGGTGCACTGTTCAACATTTCTGACAACATCTGGCGCACCAGTGCCGAATCATCCACTATCAAGACTTTTATTTTGCCCATTGACATTTAATCCATTTTTTCACATTTTTATTTTCACAAGCGCTGTATTAAAACAATTCAATATCACCAGTCGCTGGCGTTTGATCAATTTCCTGCATATAAGCTTCTTCACGTTCTGCCACTGTGCGATTATGCACGGCGCGTAATTTTTTCATTCGCGCTGCACCCGAGGATGGGCAATACTGTACCTTGCGTGGATAGCGGTCACCCAGGTCTTCAGCAACCAGCGTCAATCCTTCAAGGTCTATATATTCCAGCGCAAAATCAATATTCCGTTTTCCTATATCCGTCATGTGCGCCAATACCTGGCCACCACCAAACAGTTTTACTTCAAGATTTTTCCGCTGACCGCCATTTTTCAAAATCTCGTTAATCAGCTGTTCCATGGCAAAGTTACCGTAACGGGCGGCACTGCCATCGGTAATATTCATATTTTTCGATGCGGGCAACATAAAATGATTCATACCGCCAACGCCTGAATGTGGATCGCGTATACAGGCCGAAATACATGAACCCAGCACAGTGGTGATCATTTCATCGCTTTTGGTGACATAAAGCTCACCAGGCAATATCTGCGCCGTAATTTTGTTATTGTTTTTGTTCCAATAACGTTTAACATGCCCAAAGCCACGCAGAGCGCGGGGTAAATCGGAAGTCTGATTTGAGCAAATAGCCGTCACAACACACCTCGCCAACATTCCATGTAAAACGTCATGACACAATTAACGTTCTTTTTGATAAATGGTTTTACCGATCAGTCGATACCGGTCAGTTTTCTGAAACATGGTTTCTGAATGCCCCAAAAACAGGTGGCCACCCTCATCAAGCAGATCTGCATAACGATCAAATAACACCTGCTGTGTCGGCTTGTTAAAATAAATAACAACATTACGACAGAAGATAAGATCAAACGGTCCACTCATGGGCCAGTCATTCATCAGATTCAGCTGCTTAAATGTAATCAGCGCCTGTAATTCCGGTGAGACACGGACCTTCCCTGCGTTATTGCCACTGCCTTTTTTTATCCATCGCTGCAAACGGGATTTTGACAAACCTTCCACCCGTTGTTGCTCATAGATACCGCTACTGGCCTTCGCCAAAACCTTGGTGTCCAGGTCTGTGGCCAGTATACGTGCATCCCATGCGTCATCACGCCCCAAAACCTCTTTTAACACCATGGCAATGGAGTAAGGCTCTTCACCGGTGGAACAGCCTGCCGACCAGATGCGCAAACGCCGCGGCAGATTGGCTTTCACTTTTTGCTGTAATAAAGCCGGCAATAATGTTTTACCAAGAAACTCAAAATGGTGATTTTCACGAAAAAATGACGTCAGGTTAGTGGTGATGGCATTAACAAACTGTACCATCTCTTCAGATTCACCCTTCTCCAGCAGATCGCAGTAATCCCGAAAACGCGACAAACCTAACTCACGCAAACGCCGGGAAAGCCGGCCGTACACCAGATCACGTTTATTTTCCGACAGCATGATGCCCGTGCGATCCGCCACCAGGTCGCGGATAAACCTGAAATCCGCTCCGGTAAAATTGAACTCACGCGCCTTTTCAGTCCCTTGTTCAGAGCTTCGCTCCATTACACTGTTGACAGCCATTTCCAATGCCCCGTTTATAGTAGATTGGGTCGTAAACCCGACAACATGCCATTGTGTGCGCTATATAAAGCCTGCTTTAAAACTCTTCCCACTCGCTACCGCCACTGTCTTTCGGGGCCGAGCGGCGAGCGGATGCGGGTTTTGCCGCTGCCGCCGGGCGTGCTGCGCGCTGAGGGGCAGGCGCCTCTGCGCGCCGCGTATTTTCTCCAACCTTGAAGAAGCCTATCAGTTCATCCAGCGCCGCTGCCTGGTCGTTCATGGCCTCGCTGGAAGCTGCGGCCTCTTCCACCAGTGCTGCATTCTGTTGGGTCATTTCATCCATTTGAGTCACGGCCTTGTTGATCTGATCAATCCCACTGGCCTGCTCCTGTCCGGCCGATGCAATCTCGGCAATGATGTCACTGACCTTTTTCACCGAACCCACAATCTCTTCCAGCGTGGCGCCAGACTGATCCACCAGTTTGCTGCCTTCCGTAACTTTTTCCACACTGTCGTTGATCAGTGATTTAATCTCCTTGGCTGCCGAAGCACTGCGCTGCGCGAGGTTGCGCACCTCTGCCGCCACCACCGCAAAGCCACGTCCCTGCTCACCGGCACGGGCTGCTTCTACGGCGGCGTTCAGTGCCAGCAGATTGGTCTGGAAAGCAATCTCATCAATGACACCAATGATGTCAGCGATTTTTTTGCTCGACTGGTTGATCTCCGCCATGGCAGTAATGGCCTGCCCCACCACTTCACCACCTTTGGTGGCCTCATCCCGTGCACTGTTAGCCAGCTGATTGGCCTCGCGTGCATTGTCTGCATTCTGGCGTACTGTACCCGTCAGTTCTTCCATGCTGGAAGCCGTCTCTTCCAGTGACGAAGCCTGTTCTTCGGAACGCTGACTGAGATCCGCCGTACCCTGTGAAATCTCGTTGGCCGCCGAAGCAATAGTGCCACTGGCAGTACCAATCTCGTTCACCATGCTGAGCAGTTTATTCATGGTGCTGTTTACTGCGTCACGCAGCTCGGCAAACTCACCGCCGAATTCTCCATTCATGTTCTGAGTGAGATCACCTTCCGCAAGGCCGGAGATCACCCGACGGGTTTCCTGTACAGGTTCCACCACCGCATCCATTAACCGGTTAATACCCTCACCCAGGTGCTGTAAAAAACCATCGAATTCATCGGTCGCAATACGATTGTCCAGCTGACCTGCCACTGCACCATCAATCAGACCCTGAATCTGATGCTCGGCATTTTTCTCTTCGGTAATATCTTTCCACTCCACCATATTGCCCATGTATTTTCCATCGGGGCCTGTGATCATGGTGGCATTGACCTGAAATTCCAGATCACCCACTTTTATTTCTGCCTTGGCCGGCAAACGACTGGCATCCCCCAACAGAGCACGCTGATGGGCTGGGTTTTTATGGAAACCATCAATGTTGGTACCGATGAGGTTATCCACATCCAGTGTGGGCCAGAACTGACGTAACTCATTCTGACGCACCCGCAGCATTTCCACTACCGCTGGATTGGCATAAACAATATTCAGCTCAGTATCGCAAAGCATCAGATTGCTCTGTGCGCCATCAACCGCAGATTGCAACCGCGAGACTTCCATTTCCTTGGCGCGAGTGGCAGTGACATCCGACCACTCCAAAGTATTGCCAATATAATTACCCTCACTATTAATCTGCGCAGTAACATTAAGCTCAAACTTCAGCGGCCCAACACTGATATCGGTTTTATATGGCAGGTTATCCGGATTGCTTAACAACTGCCGCTGATGCGCCGGGTTGGCATGAAACATATCAATGTTTGCACCAATGAGGGCATCAGCATTGAACCCCGGATAAATCGAGCGCAGAGTCCCTTCATGCCCTTTCAACAATTTGATTGTGGCCTGGTTGGCGTAGGTAATGGTAAAATCCCGGTCTATCATCATGATGGCCGTCATGGCGCCACTCACCGCGGATTGCAAGCGCGTCACTTCGGTTTCCTTGACGCGCAAATCGGTCACATCCGACCATTCCAGGGTATTGCCAATATAGTTTCCCGCAGAATCAATCTGCGCAGTAACATTAAGCTCAAACTTCAGCGGCCCAACATTGATATCGGTTTTATATGGCAGGTTATCCGGGTTGCTCAACAACTTCCGTTGATGCGCCGGGTTGGCATGAAACATATCAATGTTTGCGCCAACAAGGGCATCAGCATCAAAGCCGGGATAAACCTCACGCAAAATCTCCTCATGCCTCTTCAATAATTTGATTGTGGACTGGTTGACATAAGTGACATTAAAGTCCCGGTCAACCATCATAATCGCCGTCATAGCGCCATCCACTGCGGATTGCAGGCGAGTCAATTGATCCTCATCACGTACTTGGTGTTCCACAACTTTTTTACTCGCTGCCATTGTCTCGTCCTCTTCTCCAGTATTATCAGTTTGTTCCGCAGCCAACATAGTGGTTGCGACAGTATTCAATGCCTTGCTCCAGGCCGCGCGAACATCATCCGTCCACAACTCACCTGCAAATTCAGCCATAACATCCAACAGGGTTTCAGCCACGGCTGTGTAATGTTCCGGCCTGGCTCCGTATTCATGATGCTTGGCGCCGAGGCGGATGAGTGCATCAGTCAATGCCTTGGGTTTGCGTAAGCTGTTGACCACCAATTGCAACGCTGCCAGTAATTTCTTTTCCTGCTCAGCCACTGTTGTATTATCAAACATAGGCTTGACGCCGGGATAACGTTCAAACAACTCCGCATAAAAACGCTTCACCAAAGCCTCGCCCTGTGGGGCCAATGCTGCAAATGTTTGCTCCAGAAGATCAACATCCAAACCCGCATCAGATTTTTTACTGCGAGGTTTTTTTCGCCTTTCGACGGGTTTGCTTGTTACCATTTTGACAGGGGATGTGTCGTTATCCTGCATCCATGCCAGCGGGTCTGCACCCATTTTTGCCTTTTTTCGCGGGGCCATTCTGTTCGTCTCCGGTAATTGTTAATGGCTTACCAGCCATTCCAGCTTGAGTGTGAAAACACATCCATCATCACAGTTGTATAAATTGTCAACAGGCTTTTTTTTACATGCCGTACCGGTACACGTCTGGCGACGCTGCGTAGCGGGCATTCACCACTGCGGGTATTTGCAGAAGAATGCCGATGTTCCGCACTGCTTGCACCTGTTTGTGTGCTCATATTCAATGCCACCTTTCTGTAGCGAGTTCTGTCGCCAGTTGACGATAATCATCGGCACCATGACTCACCACTTGATATTCAAAAATGCTTTCCCCATAGCTGGGGCTTTCAGCCAATGCCACGTTTTCCCGTATTGCTGTTTTGGTCAGCTGCCCGGGAAAATGCTGTTGCAGACTTTCACGCACCTCGCGCGCCAGGCGACGCTGCTGATGATAACGGGTCATCACAATATGTTTGCCTATACTGCGCCCACAGGTCTTTTCCACAAACTGCAAAGTCGTCATAAAGCTGGACAGACTTTGCAGCGCAAGAAAATCACTGGACACAGGAATCACCAGATCACTGGCGGCAAACAAAGCATTGATACCCAACAGACCTGCGGATGGCGGACAATCAAAAATCACGGAATCATAGCTCTGGGCAATATCCTGCAAGGCATTTTTCAGACGCATGCCACGCTGCGTACCACCATCAGCAAGATGTTCTACATTTACCAGATCGGGACCAGCGGGTACCACATCCAGTTGTCCATTGCCCGTATCATTACGGGTCACAACCATAAGCTGCTGTATATTTTTTCCATTAAGCAAAACTTCATCCATGCCGGGTGTATTTTTATCGGATACACCCAATCCGATGCCCAAATGTCCCTGTGGGTCCAGATCCAATGCCAGCACCCGCTGCCCCAACAGGGCCAGTGCATGGGCAAGGTTAATGGCTGTAGTGGTTTTACCCACGCCACCCTTCTGGTTGATTACCGCAATCACTGTAGCCACAATCCTTTCTTAATGTGTTCCGCTGTTTTTAATCTGTCTGACTGTTGTCAATCAACACCGTTGTTATCAGGCAATCTTCGCCACCACCGATAATTCATCGGCATTAAGCAAACGATCAATATCCAACATGATCACCATCACGTCTTCCAATGTCGCCAGGCCTTTTACAAAATTCACATCCACAACACTGCCAAAATCCGGGGCAGCCTTAATCGCACCTTCCGGTACGTTATAAACGTCCGATACGGCATCCACCACCAAGCCCATCACCCGGCTTTTCCCACCATCGGGATCATCCACCCGCAACACAATCACCACGGTCATGGGACCATACTCCACCGCCTCTAACTGGAAACGGCGACGCAAATCAATAATTGGCACGATAGTGCCACGCAAATTAATCACGCCACGAATATATTCCGGCGTATTGGGAATAGGTGTCACAGAATCCCAGCCTTTGATTTCCTGTACTCGTAGGATGTCAACGCCATATTCTTCACCGGCAAGGATAAAAGTGAGGAATTGATCACCATCCGACTCCAGGTCATGCTGAATCTCATGTGCAATATTTTGTGCTGCGTCCATCACTCAACTCCTCTTATCTGACCGGGGTAAAACCATTTCTGCATTTCACCGCTAAATTCTGTTTTTTCATCACGCTATCAGGCCGCCACGATCTGTTCATTTGAACCACGCCCATCATCTCTGGAAAGACGCACCACACCGGCCACATCCACAATCAATGCCACAGTACCATCACCCAGGATTGTGGCGCCGGATAATCCTTCGACTCGGCGGAAATTGGTTTCCAGGCTTTTGATCACAACCTGCTGCTGTCCCAATAATTCATCAACCAACAAGCCACCTTTTTTACCGTCACCCTCAACCACCACCAGCAAACCATCATCTAAAGAGCGCCGGTCCGGCTCAACATCAAAAACCTCATAAAGACGGATAATGGGAAGATAGTCAGAACGCAATTGATAAACCTCGGCCTTGCCCGCAATTTCGTTGACATTCTTTTGGTCCACCAGCAGGGATTCCACAATCGACACCAGTGGAATGATGTAGGTGTTGTCACCAACACGTACCAGCTGGCCATCCAGAATAGCCAGAGTCAGCGGTAAACGGATGGTAAAAGTTGAGCCTTCACCTGGTACGGATTTCACATCAACCCCTCCTCCCAAGGCCATGATGTTCCGCTTCACTACATCCATACCAACCCCACGACCGGATACATCACTGACCACGTCTGCGGTGGAAAAACCCGGCTCAAACAGCAACTCATAAACTTTTTCTTCCGGCAACTCTTCGTTCGCGCCTACCAGCCCGCGCTCGATAGCTTTAGCCAATATCTTTTCATGGTTCAGCCCTGCACCATCATCAGTGATCTCGATAATAATATTACCGCCCTGGTGATACGCATTAAGATTGACCACACCTGTTTCCGGTTTACCGGCGGCCTTGCGCGCCTCAGGCGTTTCAATACCGTGATCAATGGAATTGCGAACCAGATGAACCAATGGGTCACCAATTTTTTCCATGACGGTTTTATCCAGCTCGGTCTGTTCACCAGACATGGTAAGTTCAATTTTCTTATCCAGTTTGGCGCTGAGATCATGTACCATGCGAGGGAAACGGTTAAATGCAAAACTGATGGGTAACATGCGAATACGCATAACACTTTCCTGTAATTCGCGTGTATTACGCTCCAGCTCGGAAAGACCATCATTAAGCCGTTCAACCCGGCTCATATCAAAATCCCCGCCCAGCTGACCCAACATGGATTGTGTAATCACCAGCTCACCCACCATGTTGATTAAATCATCTATTTTGTCGATACCGACACGGATAGATGATGATTCAGGAGGCGATGCCTTACGTGCGGGTTGCCGGCGATCACCCTCCTGCCGCCGGTCTTCTGCTGCGCGACGCTCAGGTGGCGGGTTTGCAACCTGAAGATCGACGGGTTGATTTTTTTCAGTACTGTCGTTGTTGGTCACACCGGTGGCAACAGTCTCTGCATTACCATCTGCCAGGGGAAGAATCTCCAGCTCACAGTCATCTTCAACCCATTCGAATATTTCACTGATCTGCGCCTTGTCAATTTCCCCTCTGAGGGTAATCTGCCAATTCAGGTAGGCCTCTTCCGGGTCCATATCAATCAATGGCGGCAAACTGTCTGCATTCACTGCCGCATTAAATTCACCCAGCTCGGCCAGCTCCCGGAACATACGAACAACATCATTACCCGTACGCAACATGCCCGGAAATGGCTTGAAAATGACTCGCCAGCCATTTTCCTGATTGCTTGGTATATCGGAAACTGTTTCATTATTCTCTGTTGAAGCGGGTTCACTTTCCTGTTCCGAGCCCAGCATCTTATCCAGCCCGGCCTTGACTTCTTCAATACGCCCCTGGTCAATCGCTTCATCATTTTGATCAGCGCTGAGCATCTCGCGGATGCAGTCCACAGAACTCAAAAACAGGACAATCGCCTCCTGGGTAATATCACGATCACCATTGCGCACCTCATCCAGCAACGTTTCAACCACATGGGTAAAATTAGCGATATCCCCCAAACCAAAGGTAGCAGCACCTCCCTTTATGGAGTGCGCTGCACGAAAAATATTATCAATAGCTTCAGCATCGGCTTCACCGGGATGCATATCCAGAAGAACGGACTCCATGGTATCCAGGCCTTCAAGGCTTTCTTCCACAAAGGTAATCTTGAACTGTTCCATATCTATGGACATAACACTAACCTGTCACTTTTTTGATGGTGGCCAGCAACTGTTCCGGGTTAAAGGGTTTTACAATCCAGCCTGTCGCCCCAGCTGCTTTACCTTCTTGTTTTTTGTTGAGCCCTGCTTCTGTGGTCAACATCAAGATCGGTGTAAATTTAAAGTTTGGCAAACTCCGGAGTTCCTTTGCCAGGGTAATGCCATCCATGCGTGGCATATTGACATCAGACAACACCAGATCAAATTTCTGGTTCTTGGCCAAATCCAGTGCGGCCTGACCATCTACAGCCTCGGTCACCTGATGTCCTGCTCCTTTGAGGGTGAAGGCCACCATCTGTCGCATGGATGCGGAGTCATCTACCGCCAAAATATTTGCCATCATTCACTCCTGAAATATTTTCTTCCTGACCCGGTCAGGTTTCGTTACTGTTCGTTCTTTTTTCACTCTGCGGTTATTGGTAAACACAATATTTCCGATAAACCCAGCAGAGCCGCAGACTGGCACAGTGCTTCGGAGGGGGATTCCCACTGCACCGTCTGTTGTTGAGCATTGGCATTTTGAATAAAGGCACTCAAAACCTGCAAGGCAGCCGTATCAGCGCGATCCACCTGACTGGCATTTAAAATCAAGGTCTTTTGTGTTCCCAGGGCTTCCAGACAGTGTGCATGAAACTCAGCCACACCGGATATATCCAATACATCAGCGCACTCAATGTGAAAGAAATCCGTATCTGTTGCTGTTTCAGTTGCCATCTTTCATTCCTTCAAAATATACCGTCTCGCCCCTGAACAGCGGTATATGCCTGAGATTCTTTAGGACACATTTAATAATTTTGCATGCATTGGATTTTGGATCTCAAAATATACGCTCATATTACAGTGACGATATATCAGCGCATTAACCCGCTCACATATTGCCAATAACAAATCACAAAATACTTAAGTTATTAAACAAAGATGCCGATCCCAGTCTCACAGCAACGCGCCATAAAATCCTGCACAGGAAAATGTCTTTAAAACAAACTGGTTTCACAGGGTATGAAAACAACAATGCCTAGAATGACAATGACAAAATGGACTCCGTCCGCTCCGGCTCACTGGGCCGCCTATCTGGCCAGCTTTGTGACATTGGCTGTTATTGCAACCGATATGCCGGTGAGCGTCAGTCTGCTTGCGGCGGTTGTAACGCTGGGATTATGGGCGTGGCTGGTTCAACACAACATATCCAGCACCGCAAACACATTCTCCCAAACAGCAGTGAACACATCCGTCGCGCAAGAGGTGCGTACTGCCGCTGGAACACGGCTACAGGAAAACATGCAGCAACATTTGTTGCCTGCCAGAACAAGTCTCGAACAGGTCACAGGAATCATCAGTGACGGAACTCACCTGTTGCAAGAAAGCTTTACCGGCCTCGTCAGCAAATCCGACCAACAACTGGAACAGTTGAATACAATGCTTACCCAGTTAAAAGGGGGAGATCTCGATAGCACTAACCTGACCATGGAGAACTTTGCCCGTGAGATTGATTCCACACTCGGAAGTTTTGTGGATCTCATGGTCAAGATCAGCGTCAAAAATGTTGCCGCAGCAGACAAGGTTCAGGACATGGTGCATGAAATGGATTCAGTGTTTGAATTATTAAGCCAGGTACATAAACTGGCAGACCAAACGAATCTGCTCGCGCTCAATGCCGCCATCGAAGCCGCCCGTGCCGGTGATGCCGGGCGTGGTTTTGCCGTGGTGGCTGACGAAGTTCGCAACCTTTCAATATCATCACAAAAACTGAATAACTGTATCCGGGAACAGACCGCAGGCACAAAAGCATTATTGATCGACATCTCCCAAATTGTAGAGGAAATGGCATCACTGGATATGAATAATGCCTTGGCCACCAAAGACAACATGGATAGTATGCTCAAAGAGCTGGTGGAGGCTAACCAGTGCATTTCAGACACTATTGACAGCACATCATTAATTGCCAAAGAAATCCAAAAAGATGTCTCCAGTGCAATAACCGCTATGCAGTTTGAAGATTCCGCTGCACAAATAGTGCATTACGTCCAGGAACAACTACAGGCGATGGATACGACCACAAACATAGTCGTTCAGGAACTGAGCGCCAACAACGACATTGAGCAGTGCCTTCAGCAGATTGATATAAAATTGCAAGAACACCTGGCGGCCGGCCCCCGCGCAACGGTTACCGCTCAAAATATGCAGGAAGGTGAAATCGATTTATTTTAGTAGCGCCCCATCTTGCAGAATCCGGCTAAATCTCCAACAAGGATTCCAGGCGCTCCAGGTTGTTCACCACCCTCCAGCGCCCACCTCCTGTTTCCACTCGCTGTTTCCAGTCATCAAGCCGCCCCAGATATTCACGCGGATCAACATTGTCACTGCGCAGCTTGGTCACATTCAAGGCAACCACACTATAACCACTGAGAGCCAATGGAATTTCAGAACGCACATACCCTTCGCGCAACTCTTCTTTGAGGTCGGAAAAAACCAGAATGGTTTTATGCCCGGCGCCTGTTTCGTCCAGGTATTCGATGGCCTGTAAAATACCGCCGGTAATATCGGTATGTGAACTGCTTTTCACCTCTTTCAGAAATGTATTGATATTTGCCTGAAAAACACGTTTTTGTTCATTGCTGACACTGGGACGGGCATCAAAAGTGGTTTTGGTGACAATATCTTTTTCGCTGAAACTGCCTGTATCCACTCGCGCCACCGCAAACGAATCACCCGGACTGAGGTTGGACAGCGTAAAGTTGATTACCCGCCTGGCCTGCTCCAGCTCCTGTGTGTACGTACCCGATGTATCAATCAATAAATAAACACCTCGTGTATCTGGCACCGGAGCATCATTTGATGAACATGCCACCAGCAATACCAGCACCGGCATTATGACAAGAGTTAAATTAAAATATATTTTATTTTTCATTGGTTACAATCCTTTTTATGCACTTTCGCGCGCAAGGGGAGATACTGTTTCCGGTTCAGCCATATCATCCACCGCCTCCGCCTTTCTTTTACCTGACGTTTTAATAAGCTGTTCCACCCATAACGGCGCAAAAATCAACAGGTCATAAACATTAATCAATAACCGGCCGGTAAAGCGGGCCAGATTACCCAGCAGACGTAAACTCCACATTACAGTGCGCAAAATGGACACGGCTAATACGCCCAGCACTGTACGCAGAGAGTGCACAAATGATTCCAGCGGGATTGCCACAAAGGTCAATGCAAAAGGCAGGATAAAACCCATCCCCATTTGTGCAGCAGTGGTGATCCATAGATGTGAATTCTGCACAATTTCGGTAGCACCATCCGCACGCAATAGTGCCCGTGTCGCCGCAGCATCCTGCATTAACAGTTCACGCATATAAGCCAGACCTGCTTCAATGCCTGCCAGGGAAAACAGAAAGATAAACGCCGCCCACAATATTCCCCGGCGTAGCTTGTCGTCCAATGCGCCGATTACGGGAAACAAACGTGTAATGCGCAAGGCTTCCATGAGAAATAAACCCATGGCAATTTCCACAAGGATAATCACCATGGCGGCAATACTTGCTACGGAGTAACCCATAATACGTGATGTGCCGCCCACCATTTCCGCCATGGGTGTGGCAATCAAATTAAAGTTAATCGCCGCACCGCCTACGGCAATCGCCAATACAAAAGCAGACACAAAAAACTGGGTGATCGAGGAGGACGACAAGGTACGCACGGCCTGATTGGTACCTTGCACAATATTTTCATATTCTTCCATGTGCCGATCAATACTTTTGGAACGTAACAAAAGACTGTCGACATTTTTATTCACTTGCGATAAACGCTGCGACACTCTGCGCCAGTGTGGCAGCATGCCTTTCAGAATCTGGTGCCGTTCACGACTGGATTTGCGGCACTGTTCCATGGCATCGTCACTGGCTTTTTCCAGCGAAACATGGATATCTTCAAGAATATTACTGACCACCGGGTCACCTTTGGCGGGAATTTTTGCCACTGCTTCTACTGCTTTTATCCAGCCTGGTGGTGCTGGTGGCACTTCAACGCTGGATTGATAGTCCTCATCCAACCGGGTGGCTTCTTCACTGAGCTGGCGGTGCAGGGCTGGATATTCTGCCAGGTCACGACGCACGGTCGCATCAATACGCTCAAACTCACGTTCAATCATACGCTCTGCCGCTTCCCTGCCCTGAGCCAGCAGCACATCTTTATTGCGTTGCAACATCCAACGCTCGGAACGCGCCACTGCACTGGCCGACAAACGCATGCTGTTGTGTATCACCCGGCTCAGGGATCTGATGGCCTGATGCGCCGGATCGCGTGCAATGTAGAGCAGTACTGCCAGTAATACAAACCAGATCATTCCGGAAGCAAAGGCGCTGGGAACAATCAAATAAATATCCATGAACGACATATCGACCTCCTCGATATGAGCCAAATAATCTCAGCAAAACAATCAACAAAAGAAGAGGGCTTGCTGCCCAGTGAACATTTTGTACCTGACTGCAAGTAATTGCGTTTACACAAGCTACAAATCAAGCGCTTGCGCTATGTGCGTGTGAGTACTTGCAGGATTCAGATTAAAGGCAATGTGTATCGAAAAACACCCACCAAATCACAAAAAAGCCGATACATCCTGTTCATCATTTCTGTTGAACGCCCATACCTTGCAATGGGTTCCGCATAAAAAAGAAAGTGGAAATCAGGAATTTATACCCGTGGCGTTTGAGATTCCGGTTTAGCGGGCATCATATTTGCTTCATGGCGGGACGAAATGACACGTAGCAAACGGTCTATTGCAAGACGCCGGTTCTGAATACTGCCGGCAAAAAAAACGCCAGCATTGGCGCTGGCGTTTTTTACCGGGCTTGTACCCGGATCATATAATTTCGGCTTTACTGGGGAACATGCACGTTCCCTAATATTCTGGTCTACCCCTGGTTCTTCAGTTGCTCCAGCATCTGGACCAACCGTTTCGCCTCCACATAACCGGGAATCACTCGCCCGCTTTCAAGCACCAGTGTCGGCGTACCCGTCACCCCTACCAGGCTGGCAGCTTCCATATGTTTCTTTACCGGGTTGGCGCACTCGGCTCTGGGCAGGGTAATACCTGATTTGGCTTTGGTCATTGCCGCCTGCCTGTCATCCGCACACCATACCGAAACCGCCTTGAAATAAGATGGTGTATCCACACCAGAACGCGGATAGGCCATGTAGCGCACAGCAATACCCAGTTTATTATATTCTTCTATTTCCTTGTGCATTTTCCGACAGTAACCACAATCGATATCAGTGAACACGGTGATGGTGTATTTCACTTTTCCTGCTTCCGGTGAAAACACAATCATATCTTTTTCATCCATGTCCCGCACAATTTTGGCGCGGCCTACACGGCGTTTATTTTCCGTCAGATTCGTGCGACTTTTTAAATCGTACAAATCACCTTCCAGCATATAACGCCCGTCGGCTGAAATATAAAGAATCTGCGGCCCATAAACTGCTTCATACATACCGGGAAAGGCAGCAGGCCTGATGCTGTCCGCTTTTGCCTGCGGCATTAATTCCGTCAGTATTTTTTGAATGTTAGCGACATCTTCGGCTTCACCGGCAGCCGCCTGTACGGCAAAGGTGAAACCCGTAAAAAAAACGAGGCCGATCATACTTCTCACTGCCAATTTGTTAATAAACTTTTTCATGCCACTTTTAAACCTCGCTTTGGATTTGTCGCCTAGATCCTGCGTGCAGAACTTAGCTGTCAGTTAATCTCGAAAATTGGTGTACTGCAAAGGCAGGTCCAGCTTCTGCTCTTTCAACATGGCCATTACCGCCTGTAAATCATCCCGCTTTTTACCCGTCACCCGCACCTGCTGATCCTGAATTGTGGACTGTACTTTGAGCTTGGCTTGCTTGATCAGTTTTACGATTTTTTTCGCCGTCTCTTTGTCCAGTCCCTCACGCACCGTCACCTTTTGTTTGACCTTTAAATTACTGGTCTCAGGTTCAGCAATATCCAGACAACCTGTGTCAATCCCTCGTTTGACCATTTTATTGCGCAAAATGTCCATCATTTGCTTCAATTGAAAAGCGCCATCGGCAATTAATGTCAATTCATTACCTTTTTGTTCAAACTTGGCATCCGAGCCCCGGAAATCAAACCGTGTGCCCACCTCCCGGTTTGCCTGGTCTACAGCATTACTCAACTCATGCATTTCAACTTCAGAAACCACATCAAATGAGGGCATTTGTTTTTCCTTCTCTTTTTTTTCAAACTACGTTAACCGCGCGGATGATGCTCGGCATGCAGGTTTTTTAAACGCTCACGTGCGACGTGAGTATAAATTTGTGTGGTAGACAAGTCACTGTGTCCCAGCAACATCTGTACCACACGCAGGTCCGCACCATGGTTCAGCAAGTGAGTGGCAAAACTGTGGCGCAGAGTGTGCGGCGACAGTGGTTTGTGGATACCCGCCTGTTGTGCGTGCCTCTTGATAAGATACCAGAAGGCCTGTCGTGACATACCGCCCCCCCGGTGGGTGACAAACAGCACATCACATTCACGTCCATTGAGCAGCTCGTCACGTGCGGTGCATAAATAGCGATCCAGCCAGTCACTTGCCACTTCACCCAATGGCACCAACCGCTCTTTGCTGCCCTTGCCCAGAGTACGCACTACGCCTTGACGCAGGTTAAGCTGCAATACACGCAACTCCACCAGTTCCGAGACCCGCAGTCCACTGGCGTAAAGCAGCTCCAACATGGCCCGGTCACGCAGT
>DROS01000096.1 GCA_011321815.1 Gammaproteobacteria bacterium | reverse complement strand
GGAGCAACGCCGCCATGGACGCTGACAGGCCAACCCTTCGGGCGCTCCTGTGGTGTTCCGCTGCGGCGTTGCAGTGCTTGACAAGGGAACAACCATTGCCTGCGCACTGCGCCTTGCCGCGAAACACCACAGGAACGCTGAATCACAATTTATTACCTTGAAAGAGTACTAGGGGTTTATCGGGATTTCATTTTCATGCCGCATTACGACGACGCCTGAAAGCCAGCAATATAAGACTCGAACCAAACAATGCCCCAAGGGCACCACCGCCGCCTCCAGAGGCAGAAACCACCTCAGTCGTCCCGCCATCGCTTCTGCCCGCCTCCGGCGCATCGTTGACGATAACCGCAGTGACATTGACCGTACGGGTCACCTGGATTGCCGCATTGCCAGCAGCATCGGTGACATTATAGGTAACGCTGTATGCGCCAGCGATGGCGGTATTGACCTCAGAGGCATCCGCCATAATGTTAGCGCTGATGTTACCATTAACGTTATCCACCGCAGAGGCGCCCAACTCGGTATAAGCACTGCCAACAGGGATGAATTGCGGATTATCGCCCAACAGAGTGATGACTGGGGCAGTGGTATCAGGTATTGCCGCCACCGCGCCCGTAACGCTGATTTCGTCAAAACAGGCAGAATCATTGAAGCTGCCCACGCCAACCTGACCGACACCGAAAGTATCATCGTTTGCGCTTAACATGAGAACGTCATCAAAATAGACACTGATGGCGCTACCGGCACGAGTAACCTTGATTCGGTGGTAAGCGTTGTCTGTTAGCCAGTCCGCATTGGCGGTCGCTAATGCGGGAGCCCGGACGCTCTCGACCACTTTGAACAGTTGAGTTGCATTCTGCTCATTATTAAACAATGCGTAGTAGTAATTTTCCGGATCCTGGTATCCAAACACAACGGCATAGTCTGCAAAGACATTGCTCACCACATCCGCGCCCAGTCTGGCCTCCAGCGTAAAGGTGAAATCACCATATGCTGTCGATAGCAGCGAATATTCACCCAATCGGCTGCCACTGAGAGAGGTCACATTAGCATCAGCATTGATACAGTAAGCCATATCGCCGCCATCCTGCTGCACACGCCAGTTTGTCGCGCCAAGCGGCGTCCAGCCCTCAGCAGCGCTGTTTTCAAAACCATCGGCAACAAGGTAGGTAAACATCTGGCTGCTATTGGCCATGATGATATTGGCGCTGTCGGCCATATCCTGCACATTGTTCACCGATACGGTGTAGGTGGTCGCTTCCGTCAGTGGGCTCACAGTCAGGGTCACAGTGCGGCCATCACCACTTAGCGTGGCGGCGCTGACGGTGGTACCAAGGTTCACCTGGTAGTTGGCGATATTACTGGCACTGCTAACACTGACTGCTTCGCTGAACTGGATATCGACGCGGGTATCGCTAACCGCGAACGCTGAAACGAGCGTCGGCGCTGTGGTATCTGACAACACTGTCAATACGGCATCGCTGCTGTTGACACTGCCCAGGCTGTTGCTGACTTCGCAACGGTAAACACTGCCATCGTCTGATGGGGTGACACCAGTGAGCGTATAACTGGCGGCGGTGGCATCCGCAATGGGCGTCCCATCACGAAACCATTGGTACGTCAGCGGGGCGCTGCCCGTGACGGCAATGCTGAAGCGGGCATCGCCACCTTCTGTCGCCGTCACTGCCGCCGGTTGCGTTACGATGCTGGGTGGCGTTGGGGTTAAACTCAGTTCAAAGCGGTTGGCATGGGTCAGCGTCACGACACCCATCACCCTGATGTCGTTCAAGGGGCGTGTCCAGAAGTTGATAGCCTCTAAATAGAGCGGCTTCTTGTAATAAGAATAGGCCAGTTCGTACAGCGCCATGCTATCGTTTTGGGTGATAGTTGTAATTTGCTGGTAGGGCCAACTGCCCGGGTTGATGGCGTACGGGGTGATGTAATCCAGCGCTAGCGCCAGACCTTTGCCATTACTGGTGTAGCCATAAAGATCAACATTGCGATGGCGTAAAATTTCAGCGCCCTGAATCATGGCATTAATAGCGTATAGCGAATAATGCAGCCCTTTGCTTCGGCTATATTCCTGTCCCATTTTACCACTGCCGTTCATCTGCAAAGGAACCAGGCGTTTCCATTCAGTCTCCGCAAAATCCAACAGCGCGTTATCATCCAGCAACGCACCAGCTGCTGCAATCAACACCACCCGCCAGTTGGCAAAATTATTCAAACCTGCGCCGTTTGCTTTGGCGTGATCACCGAGTGCTTTCACCCAACGGGTAAAAGCGGCTTTATCACCGGCATTCCAACCACTATAGCGCCAGATTAAATCTGCACCGTAGAAATAACCTGGCAAGCCAATAAACAACTCAATACGGTTGGCTGCCTCGGTTGTCGGCGTCATACGCGTGGCGGCATCCAATGACCACACCCGGATCAACTCAATAGCCTTGTCTGCATATCGCGCCTGACCGGTAAACGCATAGCCTAAGCCTAAGTCCCGAACTGCGTTGCCCAATGTGACAATCGACTCGTAGTCCCCCCGGTCTGCATCAGGATTGATTTGGCCATCACGGCAACCATCCGGCCATCCACAATACGGCTTTTCAGTAAAGTACCGATTATTGGCGCTACCTTGAAAAGTGACGCTTAAAGGTGATTGGTTCAATGCTGCATTGGCCGCCGATATAACCTGAGAATAAGCGCTGCTCCAAGGCTCCATATTCGCATTGAGCTTATTTTTTATTGCGTCAATCTCAGCTTGATTCAGGTACATATTGGGATGAGAGCCCGCCATGACTGGCTGAGCAGATAGCGCAAGGACAATCAGGGCCAAAGATGTAAACCCGGTGAAAAATGACCATCGCATGACCATCGGCAAACTCCCCCATTCATTATTTAACAGGCAAGCGTATCAAGCCCCATGCGGACGACGCTCAACTTGCAACCTTAACTCCCGTAAGGCTGCTTTTCTCAATTATTATGAAGGCTTCCTGCACTGAACCTCCCCCCGAATAATTCAAAGGGGGGAGAACTGCTCATTTGTCAGACTGATGCTTGGGTCCATACCCGTAACCGGTACAGTAACAGCACTAATACCGGGAAAAGAAACAGTTCCAACGGTCCCTGGCTGCCGCCACCACCGCCGCCACTCGCAGAGTTGTCTCCACCAGATGGCACTACCGCCAGCACGGTGACATTGGCGGTGCCAGTAACGGACAAGCCGCCTGAATCACGGGCGCTAAACTGGAAGCTGTCACCACCAACAAAGCCACTATTGGGGGTATACACCAGCTGATTGCCAATCACCTGCGCACTACCGTTCGAGGGTTGCGAAACAATGCTGATAATATGGGTGTCACCGACATCCGGATCGCTCACCTGGGCATTTACACCATCACTCTGCGTATTTTCGTAAGTGATGATGCTGGCACTGGCGGCCGTAGGGGCACTGTTGTTTCCACCATTGGAAGCCGCCAGCACGGTGACACTGGCGGTGCCAGTGACAGACAGCCCGCCCGAGTCCGTCGCACGAAACTGAAAACTGTCATTACCAACGAAGCCGCTGTCCGGGGTGTAAAACAATTTGTTGGCAATCACCTGCGCACTGCCATTCGACGGTTGCGAAACAATAGCGATGGTATGAGTGTCGCCGGCGTCCGGGTCGCTCACCTGCGTATTGGCGCCGTCACTTTGCGTGTTCTCGTAGGTGGTGATGCTGGCACTGGCGGCGGTGGGCGCACGATTGCCTCCAGCGGGAGGTGGCCCTGCCAGCACGGTGACATTGGCAGTACCCTCCACGGACAAACCACCCAGATCACTGGCACGGAACTGAAAGCTGTCATTGCCCACAAACCCGGCACCAGGGGTATAAACCAGTTTATTATCAATCACCTGCGCATTGCCGTTCGAAGGCTGCGATACAATGCTGACAAGATGGCTGTCGCCGGCATCCGGATCACTGACCTGCGCAAAGACACCTGTGCTCTGCGTATCCTCGTAGGTGGTGATATTGGCACTGGTGGCCGTAGGGGCGCGATTGGCTGCACTGCCCGCCATGCGCAGCAACGCACGTCCCGTGACGGTTTTACGCGTACGGTTGGCGGCTGCCTCGCCGGGGCGTACCATGCTCCAGCTGCGGTCGGGTTTATCCCAGATTTCCAGTGTGATCTCAATGCTGTCGGCGTTAGTCTCAGTCACTGCGGTGGGCAGCGGTACCGTCACAATATCGGGGGCGCCAGTCACCTGAGGCGTAATATCATTGCCGTTGGCCATTACTTTAAAACGGCTGAAATCCAATGGGGAGTCATCCCACAACCCCACTAAAATACTGCTCACACTGGCGCCACCCACGGGCGTGAGGGTCATCACCGGACGCATCATGTCATCATGCACATTGCGCATCGGCGCCCCGATATCCAGCCAACGGGCAATCAGTCGCTTTTCGGCCTCTGGCATGCCGGACACATGGGCCAGATGCTCTGCCACTTTGGGCCAGATTTCCGGGTATTCACGTCCCTGGTTGTCCACCACAACACCGCTGCCTGCCGGTGGCAAACCCGTAGTGGGATCACGCCCATCCAGGCGCTCTCCGTACAGCGCCCATACCAGCATACTGGAACGTGCACTGTTGACAGAAACCCAGCGCGATGGTGTGCAGCAGTCATAATGCGGCGTGACGCGGTCAGTACCGGGCGCATCAATATCAGTAAGGCCGTTTCCGGGCTTGCTTCCTGCGCTCAGAATAGTGTTACCCGCACCATCACGAATCCGGTTTTCGGTTAACAGCTGGTAGGTATTCCGTGTCCCGTCCAGTAACAAACCCGTTAACTGCTGCGCAGACTTGCCTTGTCCATGACAGGAGGCACAACGGTTTTGCATGATGGGCGCAATGTTATTGTCCCAGTCTACGGCAAAGGAACGCCGGGCCCCGGCGCCCGCCTCCCCGGCATACAGGGTCTGGGCTTTCTCGACAGTGGGATAACCATTCGCATCCTCTCCCTTAAACAACGGGGCGCTGGTGGCGGTGAAATCACCAAATTCATTAACATTCATTTTCGCCCGTGATGCGAAAGTATCCATCCCTTCACGCGTGTGCACATGGCAGCCCGAGCAAAATTGCTGTTCGCCACGGGCAACGGAACGCGATGCGGTTTCGATATCCAGCGCCATACCCCGTTTATCGAGGGTTTGCATCATGAAGGGGGTATCCGCGGGCACCCGTACGATAAAGCTGGTATCCGGGTTGCCCTGATCATCGGTGGGTTCCACGCCATTGCTGTCAGGCTTGCGCACGGGATACTCGCCAAGAATACGCAGATGGTGGCGCTGGTTTCCTGACCATTTTTCGTCACCCTTGAAAATATCCTTGGGGATATTGGGCACCGGCATAAGAATGCGGATACCGTAGACCTCACTATTGTCGAAAATGGCCAGCTCAGCGCCACTCACCGCCAGATTCATGTAGGCGCGGCCGGACATTTTTCCGCCACCATCCTTCATATTCCACGGTGTGCCATTGAGCGAGCGGGTTTCCCGGTCATACATGGAGGCGGCGCCAGTGAGTCCCCACGGGGCGCCAGCAGGCAGGCGAACATCCTGGGTGCCATCATTGCGGGTCGGTGGCCGGGTGTTATCGGGGTCAGGGCGGGGGATGCCGTAGATATCCTGATAGCTCACCACCGCACGCGGCATGATTTCGTGGTACTGCGGAAAATCCACAACCACCCGGGCATCATCGGCAATGTGTCCAATCTGGCGGGTGCTGTTGGGTTCCAGAGGCAAGAGCCAGATGCCGGCATCCTTACCGATCATTTCCATGGTGGCGTTCCAGTCCCGGAACGCGGCATTGTTAACCGTAGAGGAACCGCCAATCGCGTAGGTCGCCAACAAATCGTTATCCGGTGCGGCAGCAGGGTGGGTGAAACGACCGGTCATGGTCACTGTACGGCCGTCGAGCGGATGCACAAAATACTCTGAGGGATCATACGGCCGCGTTTGCACATCACCTGCGCTCACCAGCGGCGTCAAACGAAATTGATTCGGGCGGGCAAAGGGGACTAAGCCTGTGCCCGGTTTCCAGGTATCCGGCAACGTCGTCAGCTCATCCCCGGCCTCGTTGTTGAGGCGTGTGCGATGCACAAAATCCGCGCCCGGTGGATCAACCGGGAAACGCTCCAGCGCGCCCAGCCCGGTCTGTTGCTGGTTATAATAAAGCGTTGTAACGATGTCACCGTCTGACAGCTGGGTGGTGTAATGGTAGGTCCATTCAGTGGAGTCATTTTTGCCCGCAAAAATGAACGGTGCGGAGCCATCCGGGTTGATCTCAAACAGGGAAAAGTTGTTGTTGGTGGTGCGTTGCAATATACGGTCAAAGTTGGTGTAAACAATACGGCCATCCATCAAGGTGATGGGGTGCAACTGGTTTGCCAGGGCACGGTGGCTCAGCACCTCCATGCTGCGACCGTCACGTTCCATGGCAAACAGCTGAAACATGCCGAAACCCTGCTCGCGATTACTGGTGAAACCGATACGTCCATCAGGCATAAAAAACGGGCCGGTATCCATCACCGGGATTTTGGCAGTCCACTCCGCATCCTTGCGTGGATGGGCGCGACCAGCGAATAACTTGCTGTCGGGGGATACCTGGGTTTCAGTATTCGTTTGCAGATCGTACATAAAAATCAGCGCAGGGTTGGCGTAGGGCCGGAGTGCAAGCCCCCAGTTGTCGGCAAACCGGTCACTGGGGCCATCGCCATCAGGGTAAAGCTTCATGGCCGCCTGCAATCCCACGGTGGTGAGTTCCTTGATACCCAGGTCGGTCAGAAAGGTGCGGGTATCAGTAAACTTCGTATACACCACATAGCGGCCATCAAAGGAGACATTGGGGTCAACGACCGAACACACGGGACTCGTGATGTCATCTTCGTCGCAATTCACCAGCACTTTCTCTGCGGCAGGGTCACCAGGCGTCATGCTGGAATCATGCAACACCAGATCACAACCAGGCTGGTGATAAATGTTGTTGGTGGCTGACAACCACAGGTCATTGACGCCATTCCAGTTCAACAGAGGAACAGGGGTACCGGATGTGGGGCGCAATACCGGCTCTTTGCCCCTTGGACAACGCACATACACCACGTCGTAGTTAATATTGGCGAACTGGGCCCGGTGTTGCGCCGCAGAGGCCGGTTCAACCACGCCCGACAAACCCGCAAAGACACCGAAGAGAAGCCACACAGGCAGAAAGTATCTGGTCACATTGAAAAAATTCATATTGAAAAAACTCATATTGAAAGGGCTCATGCGCCTCATCTCCACACCGGTTAACGTGGCAAAAGAACGCCAGGTTCCCATGCGCGAAACAAACAGTTCTTGTTTTTTAATTTTTTTAGGACGGCAAAACTTCAAGTACGTTGAGCCAAGTCAGATCATCCATATCGCTCTTGGGTAAAAATAAACATTTCACAAAAAATGGCGTATTGCTTACACCCTAATCCAGCGTCTTCGTACTCTGAACCTTTATATCCAAACGAGCATTTTGCGCACTAAAACGAACATTTTGCCAACCGCACCACACTTTATTCGGCAGGGCCAACGGGCAAGTAAAACCAGCGGGGATCTTCGGTATTTTGAATCCTGGAAATCGAGTCCATAACACAAATTCACTACATTCTGATCCATGGACCCGCAATCAAGCCTTTGATACTATCCGCCCCGTCCAAGAAAGAAGTCACAATGATGATCATGCAAAGTGCAATGCAGGAACACGCAATCCCAAAATCAACTATATGAAAGTTCTCTATCTGACGTCTTCATCCTTCTCTGGTTCCACTCTTCTCGCTTTTTTACTCAATGCGCACCCCGAGATCATCACCGTAAGCGAAATGATCGGCTGGCAATACGACCAGGATGAAGATTTTGAATGCTCCTGTGGCAAAACGCTACCGGACTGTCCTTTTTTCCAAAACATAGCCGCTGCCTTTCGAAAAAATGGTTTGCCTTTTGATTTTCGTCAATTTGGCACAGGCTATTCGTTGGTGGGTTCAGAGACGCTGAATCGCTATTTGACAGAATGCCTGCCACGAATTCGCAATTCTTCACTGGAACGGGCCCGTGATGCACTGGTAATGGCTGTTCCCCCCTTTGCCAAAACCCTGAAACGGCAGGACCTTGCCAACAGAAGCTTTATCAGCGCCGCCCTGGAATACAGCCATTCATCGGTTTTTGTTGATGCCAGCAAAGACCCCCACCGCATGCGCCACTTGAGCCGGGTCAAGGATTTCGATCTACAGGTTCTGTATCTGGTGCGCGACCCACGAGGGGTCAGCCGCTCCACGATGAAAACCCGTAAATGGGATGCCACACGAGCCATCGAATGGTGGATACGGGACCAGCAAAACATCCTGCGCATCAGCACTGAATTCTCCTCCGTGCTGCCTGTTTATTATGAAGATCTGTGCGACTCAGTGAATGACACCCTGGCCAGAATCCATAACTTTGTCGACCTGCAACCTGAACCTTTTTGCGGCGATTTCATGGCTGCCGAACACCACATTCTCGGCAATTCCATGCGCCTGACCGGACAAAGCAACATTCAGAAAAACGAGCGCTGGCGGGAAGAGCTGTCCCAAGCGGATATCGACACCATTACCGGCACACTCAATGACTTCACGGCGAACAATCCACAACATGCACTGTCCGCCATCATTAAGCATTACCTGAATTAGCATTTTCACAGCGACATCTGCCATGACCGACAAACCTCAAATTGTTGACCAGCAGGCACATGATGCCTTTTGCACGTTTGCCCACAACATGGGACTGGACCCGGATGATCTTTGGGTGGGACGCTATGTCGACTACGAATGGGAGCACGGCCGCCACGTTTTTGAGCACGCCTGCCCGTCATTGGAGGGGCAACATGCACTGGAATTCGGCTGCAACTATGGCGCCACAGCCATCGTACTGGCCACCCTGGGAGTCACCGTCACCGCTATCGACATCAACGAGCAATATGTCGAGCTGGCGAAGCTCAATGCAGCGCGTTACGGCCTGAGTGAAAACATCACCTTCCTGCATGTCACAGATACCACGCAACTGCCTTTTGAGACGGCTCAGTTTGACCTCGTTTCCTGCAACAGCGTGTTGGAATATGTACCTATCGACATCCTGCAAAAAGTACAAGGTGAAATAGACCGGGTGCTGGCAAAAAATGGACTGATCTTTATTGCAGGCACCAGCAACCGGATCTGGCCAAAAGAAGTGCACTCGGGAAAATGGTGGGTCAACTATCTGCCACCACGGCTGGATCATATTTTGTTTGCCGGGCAAAACCTGGAACGCGGCGTGTTTCCCTGGCAGATCCTGCGTGGCTTTGGTAATTACCAAAATGCCGACTTAACCGCCAACGGTAAGGCTTACCTTGCCGCCAAGGCCAGCATGGGGGTCGCCCAAAACCGCCTGCAAATATTACGTATCACCAACCGTCTGCTGAACCTGTTCGGGATCACCGTGGGGCTGGTCACACCCAGTATCTCGGTCACATTGCGCAAGGCATAACGGTAAAAAGCAAACACTGCATCAGGTAATCGAATCCAGTAAGCGCGCCAGTTCAACAGCCTTGTGGTGACGCGAATATCGCAATACATCTTCTTCGCCTGCCACCGGTGCCTGCCCCTGCCCCAACAATGCCACAAAACGCTCCAACGCAGCGGCGATATCTCCGGCATCATCAATCCTTGCATGAGTGTCGATACCAAGAGCGCCCAGCAATTGTGCCGTATCACCGTGCATATCCACCAGTGACAGAATAGGTTTGCGCGCACGAATATATTCGTAAATCTTGCCGGGTATCTGCCGATTGCAGGACGCCCCCTGAAACACCAGCAAACCATCGGCGGAAAGCATTTCCTCCAATGCCTGCTGGTAAGAACAACGGGGCTCCAGAGCCACCACATCGGACAAACCCCGGGCATTGATCAGCTCGTGGTATAACGACTCGCTGCCACTGGCGCGCAGAATAATTTTCAATTTTCCTCTTGGGATTCTGCCCTGTTCAAACACCCGCTCCAGCGCAGTAAAAAATGGTTCGGGGTCGCGGTCTTCCTGCTCCAGCAAACCACTGTGCACCAACAAAAGCGGTTTGCTGAAATCCGTCGGCATATCCGCCGAACCGGATACTGACAATGAGGAAAAACTTTCCTCATCATAACCATTGGAAATCAATGCAAAACGCGAGTCCGGCAAATGGGGGTAACGCTCGCGATACAAGGCTTGTGCACTGGGGGTCACAAACACCGCCCTGGCACAATGCTGCAAGGATTTTCGCTCCAGCCAGGAACGGCTACGGCGGGTCAACGGCTCGGTGGGAAAGCTTTCATAAACCATGGGGTCACGAAAATCTGCAACCCAGGGCAGGCCGCTGATTCGTTGCAACGTCATCGCAATCATATGTGCCGACGAGGTAGGATAAGTCGACCAGATTGCCTGCGGGCGGTACTGTTTGATCATACGCAGCCCGGCGGGAACCGCACTGAACCACCAGCTTGCCCATTGATCGGGAATCGCTGACCAGCGCAAATACCGGCCAGCAATGGACAAGTCCCGCGTGGCGTCCAGAGCAAATGTTTTTTTCACCACCAGATCCTGAGGAACCTTCCCCAGCAGATCGTCGGACAAACGAGGGTAAGCCCGCGCCTTTGGTGCCAGCACCAGTGGCTGCCAATCGCTTTCCGGTAAATACCGGCAATAACTCAACGTGCGCTGGATTCCGCTGCTTCCCTGAAAGGGAGGAAACTGAAACGCCACCATTAACACTCGTTTAGACATTCATCACTCCAACTCCCTCATCACCTTTTCAACGGCGGCCACGGGGGAAAATGCCCGATATTGACTGGCTTACCGCCTGCCAGAATGGTTGTTGGTCATTCATCTGCCACTTGGCAAACGCATTGGCCCGCAACAACGAAACAACATAACTGAACAGGGAAACCTCCCCCTTGCGTACCACCCCAACGCTGCGGGAAAAACAGTTAAACAGGTCATTATTAAAATCCAGCCAATGGATTCCGGATTTCTTTTCCCGGGAGGCATCATAGGCGGGAGCATCCAGTAAAACCTGTAACAAATTGTGCCCGGAACAAAGACCGAGCCCGTACTGAATCCAGGGACGGGCATTGATCTCAATCAAATAATTTTCCCCGGTTTCTCTTGCGTGCAAAATTTCAAATTCCGCAATACCAAAATAATCAATGCGGCTTGCCACATCCCGCGCCAGTTTTTCTATGGCGGGATTGTCACGCAGCACTACATAGCTGCCCACCGCACACTGATCCGCCACCGGGCGTAATTTTTCCGCCACAAAGCTCACCATTTGCCCGCCATTGCGCGCCAACCCCACGGAATATTGGATCAGATCAAGACCAAGCAATGATTGTGTGATAATGGGCTGAACGCCGGCATCACGAAAAGTTTTCAACCACCGCTGAAGGCTGGCACGGTCAGCCACTTCCACCGCTTTGGGAACCCTCCCCGCCTCCACGTTCATCACCCCCTTGTACGGGCGCAGCAACAGCGGGTAATTCAGTGCCTCGTCCGGCGGTAAATCCTGCTCACCAAACTGATACAGGCGCGGGGCTGCCACATTGTTTTCTGCACACCAGTGAGCAAACAGGAGTTTGTCAGTACAAATCGTCAGCACATCGTTGCTGGCCTGTAACACCGCACCATAGACCTGTTCCAACGAAGAGCGGTTCGATACCAAAAAATCGATCCAGCGGTCACTGCTGGCAATCAGCGCGCATATTCCTGACTGCCCCAGCTCCAGCAGTGTGTGCAATACCTCACTGTCACTGCTTCCATCACAAAAAATATTTTGCGCCAGCGAAGATCGAAAGGCGATACCATCACGGGTATCCAGTAATACCGGTTCCAGATTGTTGGCCACCGCATTGCGCACAACGGCCAGCGCGGTCACACTGGACCCAAGTATAATCAACCTGTTTCGCGACACCCGCGCCCTCCTCCTGCTCTCATTTTTTGTTGTTACCCGCGCGCGTTCACCTGTAGCACCTGAAAGACACAGAGACCGTCACTGCTTTCCGCATATCCAAACCTGCCACCCTGGTCCCCGGCCCAGGCATGATACGGATGATGCAGAATTGTCACAACTCGAACATCCCCCCAAACCACCCCTCAAAAAAATGAAATGCCAACAGGCCCTATGCTATTCCGTTTGTTTCCAATAAAATGGGTCACAGGTTTATCGTATCGTGTGAGCGTAATATTACAGGCCGTACGTCACTATCGGTAACATTGTCTATCAGGAAATTTATTCTCCACCGAGGGATGTCAGCAAAATGGATAACATTCTTCACCGTCCAATCACTTATCACCCGCACCTGCACAAAAAAGGGGCATGTTGGTCACACAGCAAATGGCTCATGGCCTGTCTTGTGTTGTATACGCTGGTTTCCACTGATACCCACGCCATTGTGGAGGGGGGGCCAAACGACTACTACGACCCGGACCCGTGGACACAACAATACCTTCGCGCCGTAGACAGCCATCATCTGGTGCCTGCCGAAGAACAGGTGATCAAGGGATACACCACATCATCCAGCGGTGCGAAATACCGTAATATCTGGGAAGAAATCGACTTCACTCTGCGCTGGTTTCCGAACCACCCCAGGGGACTTCAGTTCATGTCGCGTTGGTTACCGAGATACCCACATCCACCAGACAAAGGTGTCGAGTATTACTTCCAAAAGGCCATCGAGTACAAACCCAAACCAGAGCCCCGGCCTGTGGATGCCACAGTGCTAATGCTTTATGCTATTCACCTGCATAAGAAAAAAGACTACAAAAAGGCGCGGGAGCAATATGAATCGGCACTGTCAATTGCACCAGACAACTCCGAAATACATTACAACCTCGGACTGTTGTTAGTCGCTGTGAAAGATTATCCTGCCGCGCTGAAACATGCCCAGACCGCCTATTCGCTGGGCTTCCCCCTTCCCGGGCTAAAAAACAAATTGAAAAAAGTACAGGCATGGAAAGATATACCCAAAAAACAACAAGAACCGCAACAAAAACCGTAGTTGAAACCCCACCCCGGAAATCTCCGACCTGAGAAGCCAGAAACAGTTTTTTATCCCTGTTCTGGCGAGCACCGGAATGACTTTGCTCAGATTTTTCCAAAAAAACAGAGTTGATCAAAACAATGACAGGAATTTGTGGCTGGATAAACCTGAAGTGTGAAAAACAGGCTCCCGGGGTGGTACTTGATACCATGGCCAGTGGATTGGTTCCCGCGCCTGTGGTGCATTCCACAATGGGGGCATCTGCTTCAACAGCCCTTCATGTGCAGACCAGCGAAGGCCGCCTTCACGTTCTCGAAGAGCATGGCCTGACTGTTTCGCTGGCGGGCCAGCCCATCTGGTCAAACACACAATTTTCAGCACAGGCCAAACAACAGGGCCATGCTGCTGCGCTGATGAGCGCTTACCAACAACATGGCCCGAAGCTGCTCGATTATCTGCACGGTCCGTTCATACTTGCCATTATTGACCACAACAAAAATGAAGCATTGCTGGCCATTGACCGCATTGGCATCCAACGCCTGTGTTACGGACAGACAACACAGGGTGGATTGATTTTTGGCTCCACTGCCGATGCCGTTCGGCAACATCCGGCAATGGATTCCACTGTCGACAACCAGCACATTTTTGCATATCTGTTTTTCCATGCGGTTCCCAGCCCCGGCACCATTTATCACCAACAGAAAAAACTGCTGCCCGGACAATACGCACATTTCAAAAATGGAAAACTGGAAGTAAAGACCTACTGGAACCCGCAGTTCAACGATACCAGACGCGGCGATTTTTCGGGATTAAAAACCGAGCTTTATGACCAATTGCATTCGGCAGTGAAACACTGCACCGATACCACAGGGACCATTGGCGCCTTTCTCAGTGGCGGCGTCGACAGCTCTGCTGTATCCGGCATGCTGGGAAAGGTACTTGAAAAACCGGTAAACACGTATTCCATCGGGTTTGCCGCCAAAGGCTACGATGAAATGGATTATGCCCGTGCATCATCAAAATTCTACGGCAGCGTTCATCATGAATATTACGTCACACCGGAAGATGTCTGTGACCTGCTTCCACGTATCGCCGATGCCTATGATGAGCCGTTTGGCAATGCCTCTGCGGTGCCCACTTATTTTTGTGCCCGGCTGGCAAAAGATGATGGTACCGACACCCTACTGTCCGGTGATGGCGGCGATGAATTGTTCGGTGGAAATGAGCGCTACGCACAACAAAAGATTTTTGAGTTTTACGGCAACACACCCGGGGTACTGCGAAACTGGTTACTGGAACCATTGATTTTTGCCTTCCCCGGCGGCGGAAACATTATGCCTGTCCGCAAAGCGCGCAGCTATATTGAACAGGCCAATATCCCATTGCCCGACCGTCTGGAAAGCTACAATTTTATCAATCGTATTATTGCCACAGAAGTGTTTACCGGCGATTTTCTTTCCTCAATCGACACGGGCCATCCCCAGAAACTTCAGCGCGAACGATATGCTGACGCCCGCAGTGATTCCATTATCAATCGCATGCTCTACCTCGAATGGAAACAGGTACTGGCCGATAACGATCTCCGCAAGGTCACACGCATGTGCGCACTGGCAGGGGTCAACGCACAGTTCCCATTGCTACAGGACAACCTGGTCGATTTTTCAACACGCATCCCACCCAGCTTCAAGGTCAAAGGATTAAAACTGCGTTATTTTTTCAAAGAAGCATTGCGTGATTTTTTACCACCGCAGGTACAAAGCAAAAGCAAGCACGGTTTTGGACTGCCCTTTGGTGTCTGGTTATCCTCCCACCCCCAACTACAGCAGCTTGCAAAGGACAGTCTGTCGGACCTGAAACGCCGGAACTTTGTCCGCCCCGAATTTATCGACAACCTGACCCGCCAGCACCAGAACGAGCATGCTGCGTTTTACGGTGAAGCCATCTGGGTATTCATGATGCTTGAGCTTTGGCTTCAGGCACACGAACAATAGTGTGTTCTCTGTCACCATGAAAACCGACGTCTGTCTTACCTTTGATGTTGAATTTACCATCGGGGGCGCATTTTCCGACCCAGCCAATAAACGACCAGTAGGCGAGCAATCCGTATTTTGCGAAGTGGATGGAAAATCACACGGTCTGGGTTTTATCCTCGACACATTATCCGCACACAGGTTAGCCGCCACTTTTTTCGTCGAAGCGCTTAACGTGCAGTACTTCGGCGATGCGCCGATGTCAGGTATCGTAAAAACCATTCTCGCCGCCGGACACGATGTGCAGCTTCATCTTCACCCCTGCTGGCGTCATTTCCATATGGCGGACTGGCAGGCACAATTGTCGGACACTCCCCCGAATGATTCCATGGCGGGACGAAGTGCCCGTGACATTCGGGAAATCATTAAAGAGGGCATAGAAACCTTTACCCGCTGGGGGGTAGCCGCTCCCATCGCCATTCGCACGGGAGGATTGCAGGTCGACAAAACCGTTTATCACGTTATGCAGGAACTGAAAATACCACTGGCTTCAAACATTGGCGTGGCCATTGCCCCACCCGTTGACAGCGATATACATTTTTTTGCTGGCCGTCATTCCATTGCAGGCGTGCTTGAGGCACCTGTTTTATCCTACAGTGATTTATCATTCGGGCAGAAAAAACATCTGAAATCACTGACCATCACCGGGTCATCCTGGGCGGAAATGCGCCATCTTTTAAACAACGCCAGACGCAAATCAATCAGCCCCGTTGTCATACTTTCGCATCCCTCTGAATTCGTAAAACATACGGATGTACAATATACACAACTTGCCCCAAACCGGCTGAACCAGTCCCGCTTCAAAAAGCTGTGTCTGTTTCTGGAGCAAAACCGGGCGCATTTTAATGTGCTCACTTTCGCGGAGGGAGCCTCCCGCTGGAAAGCTCAATCAGATGATCACCTGGAACTGTTGTCGGTACCGACCTGGATGGCCATGGGACGCATGCTGGAAAACAAATTTAACGATATATTCTGATATCCCTGGGGGGAGGGTAAAAACTACCCTGTTGCCTGCTTCATGGCAACGCGATCAGCATTTCCCGTACGATAGCTGCGCAACAGACGTAAATAAAAACGCAGCCGCGTATTATCCCACGGCGCGATGCGTGGCAGCTGCATGACATCATCCGTATGTTGCACCGCCGCCCAGGCTGTTGAAAAGGCGGCATCGAAACCCGCCGCTTTCACCAGGCCAACATGCCCGGCCTCATAGTCCTTGCCCGGCACGCCATTGGGGTAAGCAAACAACGTCACTTCTTTTTTCGTCAATGCTTCCAGCTGTCGTTTCCCCGATTCGATTTCCTGCTTCGCTTCATCCAGACTGATTTTGCTGAGTATGGGGTGGTTAACAGTATGCGCCCCCACACTCATTCCCGACTCAGTCAACACCGACACCTGTTCCTCACGCATCATGGGAGAATATGAAACATCAATATTCAATTCATTCTCAAGGCGCTGAACCTGCTGCCCTCTTTCTTCAAGCGACAAATGCTTTAACTGTCTAAGCACTGAGTTCACCATGTGCAACCGCGCATCCATGGATGTTATTTCGTATTCACCCAGCCCCAGGTTCGACAGAGACAGTTTTTGTGTTTTTACATTTCTCAGCAACTCAATAACACGGTCATTCCACATGCAACCGTGCCCAAAAAAACCCGTCGTCAAAAAAAATGTCGCGGGCACAGCCCAGCGTTGCAACACAGGCAAGGCCACTTCAACATTATCAGCATAACCATCGTCAAAGGTAACGCACACCGCATTGGCGGGCAGTCGCCCCTGCCTGAGAAGTTCCATGGCCTGATCCAGCGCCAAGGGGGTGAAATACCGGGCCAGAGTCTCCATTTGCCAATCGAACGTTTCCGCATCCACATCGCTTGGGCGTAACGGATCAGCAACCGGATGTACACGATGATAAAACAGAATAAGCAACCGGGCGCTGGCGCCCTTTGAAGAAGCAATGGAGCCCGCTGTCCGCATCAATGCCCTCATCGAACCATCCCTTTTGTGATAAAAACGGAATGACTGTTCATTGCTTTCGGTATCCTTTTATCACGAACCCGTGACTCAAAAGTGCACCGAGTACCGGTAGCGCATGCAACAACCAACGCACCCCCCTGGTTTCAAATAACCATTGGTGGCGTTGAAACCGGTAAGGCAAAATAGGAATCCAGTAACGTTTCAATTTTACAATCCCTGCGTCCGCCATTGCGCGACTGAGTTGACGTGGCGATTCATAGCGCAAGTGCATATCCCGTTGCAAAAACTTTCGCTTCACACGACCCACAAGATGCGGCAGGCAGGCACTGTTCAACGCATCAATCCACACCTCTCCACCAGGTTTCACTGCAACAGCCAGTTCCCGGGACACGTCGTCCGAGGTTGACAATGCCTGAGTGACACCAAAACATATTGCACCGTCAAAACGTCCCTCCGCGACAGGCAATTGTTTGACATCTGCAACCCCCCACACCACATTGTCGGGGCAGCGGTTTAATGCCTTTTTCACAGCAGGATAACAATAATCCAGCCCGACAACCTGCTTTCCCTTGTCGGCCATAAACCGGGAATAGGTACCCGCACCGCAGCCTGCGTCAAGCCACAAATGCGCTTCAGTTGACGGAGCCCATAAAGTGTCAAAATTGCGAACACGGGTCTCCAGTCCGCTCTGAGTCCAACCGGCGATACCCGCATCGTCATCCCGTGCATCAGCATATTGGCCAAAGCGCTTTTTCCAGCTGCGTTCAAAATTACTGTTTTTCGAAGAATCTTCGTGAGCCATTAATATCCACCTCTGCGTTGCATGGACATTTTTGGGTTATCCCGTGATAACTGCGATTGTCCGTCCGTGTTTCCCGCAGCAAGGGATTGCGCTACCTGCAATTTCAGCAAAACCAATATTGCCATCAAGTGATACAGGAGATCAAAATAGGCCAGCGAAAGAAATGCTCCGCCCACGGCAAAGCCTATCAGGCTGACCTGAACCATTCCTGCGAGATCCCGTGCCCACAACAAACTGTCTGAATCCGCAGCCTGTTTCATTACCCAGGCCCCCGTACGCCATGACAAAAAACCCAAAGTCAGAAAAAGAAACAGTCCGATAAAACCGTGTTCCCCCAGCACTGAAAAATAGCTGCTATGCGCCCCCTGATAGCGCCCATCTGCCTTTTCCATCAGCACCGCCACAATGTCGGGGGCATAGGTGTGGTAGTTGGCTGGTGTAAAAGACTCAAAACCACCACCTGAAAACCGACCCTTTGCCATCTCAATGGCAAACATCCACGCGGTGATACGCCCCATGGCGGAAGAATCCTCTTCATAATTTTGCACCGACTGCATACGTCCCATCCAACGGTCCGGCATAAACGCAACAGCCACGGGAATGGACAGAATCAGCGCCACTATCAGCAATCCCCGCTTCCTGCTTTTGAGCAGCATAAAGCCCCCCATGGTAATGAGCGCAAGCAAGGCCCCCCGGGAATAGGAGCCCAGTATCGCTAACGTGGTAAGCCCCATTGCTGCAACAAACGCTCTCCTGACCCATTTGTTATCCGCCTGGATTTGCAGATAACGCATCAGCGGAAGCACCATCACCAGAGCCAGTGCCAGCGAAGTATTACCTTCAATAAAGCTGCCGGGTGGCCCCACGACGTGAAACTGTCCACCGGTTATCAATGTGAAAATCCCACCCTTCACGCCATAAAACCCCAGTGAAATAACAATGACCCAAACCAGACCCTGGATGCGCTCACGATGGTTAAACAACATCAGGGTGAGAAAAATCACCAGCTGTATCTTGAGAATCTTGGACAGTTTCGCCATCGCCTCATCCGGACTGATGGCAAACAGTGTTGTAATCGTCATCCACACCAGAAACAGAATCAGGGTAACGGTTACCGGTGTCATCGGAATACGCTTTGGCTCTTTTGAAAAAAACAGGGCAGCGAGCGTTACCGCGCCAATCAGTGCAGCAAAGGGCAAATTAGTGGCAAACCCCCACCCCAGCCGGTGGGGGGACATATATCCGATCCACGACCAGGCATATACACCAATGTGAGGCCGCATCACGATATACGGCAGTACACCAAAAACGATAAGCGTTACAGCTACGTCTCTCATTTGTCAGGCTCTCGCTGTCACAGGTGTTAAGTAGGTGGGCATGACTATATGCTCAGAAGCACGGTATCGAAACATTGATGCGCTTTATTGGCCATTGAGCATATTTGCCAGACAGACATTCAGCCGCCCTGCCCTCGCATCCCAACTGTTTTCTTTCGCTACCGCGCGCCTTTGCCCGGCGTTGCCCGCGCCATTGCCCCGCAATGCGGCTTCTATTAATTCCGGCCACTGGTCTGTGGTACGGGCAATGGCGACATTTGATTCAAAAGGAATAACACTGGGAATCTGGGAACTGACAACCGGCTTTCCGGTGGCTAGATATTCATGAAGCTTCAGTGGATATATGCCGCGTGTCCATACATCCCCCTCCACCCGATAGCACATGAGATTGACATCCATGTTGGCCGCATAAGCGGGTATCTCACGGTAGTCTTTGGCGCCGAGAAAACAGACGTTTTTTAGCTGCACACATTGGTCAAACCCTTTTTGTGTGCGGGCGTCAAGCTTCCCTTTGCCGCCAACAAATACAAAATTCCAGTCTCGGTGCTCCTTTGCAAGTGATGCAATCAATGGAAAATCAACCTTGAGATTAAGGTTTCCCACATAGCCAATCCGTGGATGGGGAATGTTTGCAAGGTCATCAGGTTCGGGGCAGTTCCCTGTAGCCGCACCACAAAAAGCATCAAAATCCGCACCATTGGGCAGCATCTCAACAGGCTTTCCGCTGATTGTGGCAAGCGCCTCAGCGATAACATCCGATGATGCCACCACCAGATCAGCCATCGCTAAAAGTTCCCGCTGCTGTGCATCCAGTTCACTGTTCCATTCAGGTGTCAGACTGAGCATGTCATAGGCATGGTACACCACAAAATCGGGTTGGATTTTTTTGACATACGGATAAAACTGCGGATGAAACAAATAGGCCACCCGCGGAGTGTTTTCCCCTCTGTTGCGTGCGCGTGTCCAACGACGCACAGCCATACGGATTGCCAGATGATCAAGTATTGAAAACCTGGGCCAGCGCAGCAAAAATTTCGGGGAATGGTCCACCAGCACCTGATCCTGGGTACAGAAATCACCTTTGACAGGGGCCTCTTTCCACGCCGCCTGATGTCTGTCCCATACCGTCCACAAGCCATTGGTATAAATAATATGATGTTGGGTTCCCAGCCTTGAAAGCAGCTGTTGCCGGTTCATCCACGGCCCATCCCAAGCATTGGGGGCCATGGCAACAATATCCAGTTGGGCCGGGGAGGAGGTACTGTTCATTTTCATACCAGAGAGTAACATTTTCCTTCAAATTCACGAGGCTGCTGCAAGTTCGGCATTCACTCCCCGATCCGTCAATTCTACCGTGTATTGTGCCCCATTCACATCAACCTGTATTCTGCGGACATCACCATTGCCGTCGTCTTGCCGGAATGCTTTCAATGGTGCTTCTCCAGATTGCAGTATCCACAAAAACTCCACTTGCTCACCATCAGCGGAATACATCAAAACCGGTGTTGCGCGGGGTAAGGACGGCGTGTCGGTGTACCACCCGCAAGGATCTGGGCGTTCCTTGCCCCGACAGACCTGTGCTTCAGCAGGCACAAGCTGTTGCGTCCGGGCAATGACCTTTCCATTTTTTTCAATGGTTCCCGTTTTGTCTTCCAACTCAACCAAACTGTCAGGTAAAAAATGAAACTGTTGAGAATAGTAATGGGCTTTGCTGCCTCGAAGGCGATCCCAAACCAATAGCAGGCGAGCCCCCACTTTCACGACTGTTCTTACCTGTTCAACACCCTCGTAGGTTGTGTGCTTTGCCGTAACATAATCAACAATTCCTTTGCTGCCGGAATTCAGGACTTCACCCCCGCCGGGTACTGAGCGCTCCTGAAGACTACGCCGGTCAAGCTGATGTCGCCGGCGAAATTCCGCAAGCCAGTCCGCAAGCCCTGCTGACTCCACCATGGCGTTCAGCTTCCAGGAATCCGTCAGTGAAGCCAGCACACCTTCACGGCGGGGATTTAGCGGCGTTTGCTCCAGCCCCTTTACGGTTACCCCGTTATGAGAAACCGAACCCCGAAAATATTTTTTCCACTGGGGGTAATTCTCCGACGTGTGCATGGTGGACGTAAACGGTATTAATACCCCGTCGCCATCACGTACGGTAATGCCCAACGCATCCCGCTGGGCATGGGGCGCATCCAGGATACGGGTATGAAATACAATTTCCACATCATCTTTTTGTTCAGCGGAAAAAAAACTGTACCCGCCTTCCGCAAAGATGCCCAATCGTTTATGCGGGGAATCATCAAGCGTATTGCCTTTTGCATCAAGCAAACGCCCGTTATGAACAAGATCGGGATTAACATCAAACAGTGATGTCATCACTTCCCCTGGTTTGCTGTACGGCATACCGTCCACCTCACCATCTGCCCCCGCCATATAGACACCCGCAGTAATCATGCTCGCGAGTTTTTGTTGATACCGGTCAGACAGCGGCCAGCCAATATTCCGGGCAACATGAAGCACTTCAAGAAATGAACGAATGGTATAAAACTGGTAAAAACCGGATTGTTCAAGATGAATACCATCCACAGAAACATTGTCCGCCATTTGCTGTTCGGCCCGGGAAAACCCCAGCTGTAACAACTCACGCTGTACCAGAGGGTCATTCTCCATCATGGCCAATGCCAACAGGGCAAGCGCATTATTCAATCCGTGATTATGGTCAGGCCGATAGATGGAAGGCCGCCGGATAAACGCCACATGCTCAGCAATCGCCGAAGTAAACACCGCAGTATTATCCGCATCAAGATAATTCACTCGCTGCGCTGTCAGCAAAAACCAGGAAAACACGATGGCTCGCCAGGATGTAGCATGTTCGGTCCACGCCCAATCAGACGCCGGGGCATCCATTGGGTTGCTCGCCAGCCAACTGCGCAAAATGGTATCAGCCTGAGACAGACGAACAATGTCCCCCTCTCCGCCCATTTTGATAAGACAGGAAATAAAACGCAAAGAGTGAAGATAAAAATGGGAATATCCAGAGGCTTCATCGCCCAAATCCCACTGCGGGTTCAGCCCGATTCCCATCGGACTGGCGTTGTCCAGTTTCAGCTCTCCTTTATCAAGAGCGGCCAGCGTTTTCCCACAGTTTTCTGGCAAATACCGGGGATAAAACACATAACGATTGTCGTCTGATACCGGCCCTTCCCAGGTTACCTCAATCTGTGAAGTATCTTTGGATAAATAGTGCTCAACTGCAAATCCACCAACCAGGGCTAATGTAACTATTGCCAGCAATGTGACACCAACTATCAGTCTCTTCCCAAATCCCAATCTCATGCTCCATTCGTCAACTCAACAATGGTATTTCATTTCAAATACCGCCCTGTACTAAACTATGTCACCACCTTGCTGATAACATAACGATACTTCCCTGAACGCTCCGGTTTTATTTTTTCCACCCTTTCCACATCAATGGTTACATTCTCACCAAGACGTTTTTTGAAACCGGACATGATGCGCGTGGCGTGCTGTTCTGAAAAATGTTCATCACCCACCACTTCCACACGAGTCCATTCCCGGGTTTCCTGAATAATTTTAAATGACCTTATGGCTTCCATTTCACGTAATACATAAATCAGTGCCAGCCCGTGCATCACCGTGCCATCGGCGGCAATAATAAAATCAGTGGTTCTGCCGTGAATTTCCTTGAGCATGGGCAAGCCGCGTCCGCATGCACAGGTTTCTGTACTCAGCGATGCCACATCGCCGGTGCAATAGCGGATAAAGGGAAAATCATCGGTGAACAAATGGGTGATAACCACTTCGCCACTTTCCCCGTCCGGCACGACCTTGCCTTGCGGGTCCACAATCTCGACAATGATATCTTCTGCGGTGATGTGCATTCCCCCTTCAGGGCACTCATGGGCGATGAAACCAGCATCCCGCCCACCGTAACCGTTGGCGACCTTGCAACCAAAACGGCGTTCAATTTTTTCCCGCTGTTCCTGATACAGTCGCTCTGAGGTCACAAAGGCGACCTTGATACCAAGATCATCTAACGGCAAACCGTTGTTTTCCGCATGTTGGGCAATGTGTGCCAACACCGATGGATAACCGAACAACATACGGGGACGCATGGCACGAATGGCGGCAATAAATTCATTCAGATGCGTTTCAGACATCTCAAAGGCAGGCAGTAACGTTGAGCGGAACATGCGGTCCCGCAACAGGCGAAACCGGTCCTGCGCACCCAGCTCAATCGGCGACCCCCAAAGTACAATTTCCCTGTCGCCAATATCCACATCCCACCAACGAGTGGCACGCCATTTGGCGGCAACATCGTGACTCACACGGGAGTTCCCAATAAAAAACACCAACGGCTCTCCAGACGACCCACCTGTGTTGAATTGCGAAAGCCGTGTGGCATTATCGGCTTTCAGGTCTTGCTGGTTTTCGCGGATGATCTTTTTATCCAGAAAGGGTAACTGTTGAAGATCAGCAACCGACGTCACCGATGAAGCAGCAAACCCAAGCCTGTCAAACAAAGATTGGTAATAGGGCACATGGGCATAGACCGCTGAAAGAAACTCCCGTAATCGTCGCACACGATATTCTTCCAATTGTGCACGAGACCACCACTGACTGTTTTCCATTGCCTTTTTGACACTGACCGTGGTGTGCCCTTTCAGTTTTTCATGCAGAGGGAATGCGGCACCGGATATTAATGAGGTGTACAGGTTTTTCATATCAGTATGAGTTTGCCGCCGTGCAGAATGCGCAAGACATAAATAGATAAGTGCCGCATTTTACCATTTTTCATCTATTCCCCGGCCTTCTTTTTCGTTGTTATGACCGCAAAGTTTTATTTTTTTGTTTCCTCTGCGGCCTCTGTGTCTCTGCGGCCTCTGCGTTAACAACACTCAGCTTGCCAGTACCACAATACCAATGCTAAAAACAGGTTAAAATAACGGTGCTCATTTATTGACACTAACTATTTCGGCATACAAACGCAGATAATTTTCTGCACTGCGCTCTACCCCATAATCGGCAAGACAACGTTTGCGCGCCGCTTCCCCCATGGTGCGCCGTAGCACCGGATCATTAACCAGTTCCGTCAATGCAGCAGACAACGCATCGGCATCACCGGGCTGCACCACTTTCCCCTGCACTCCGTCGTCGATGACCGCAGGCATTGCCCCCACCGCTGTCACCACCGCCGGTATGCCCCCCCCCATGGCCTCAAGCAAGGCAATGGGTAGACCTTCCGCATGTGAGGGCAGGACAAAAATGTCGGCCTTTTCCAGCCACCGGTGTTTATCCTCGCCATAGGCTGGCCCGATCAATTTGATACGGTCCGCCATGCCAGACTCAGTAATCCGGACCTGCGCAGCATCCGAGATGCCTGGATCATCCTCCCCACCCACCAATGCCAGAATGGCTGTGGCCGGAACCGTTCGCATGGCATCAATCAATTCCCACACACCTTTGCGTTGTGACAGGTTGCCAAGAAACAAGATAGATACAGTTTGCGAAGCACTGTCTTCCTCCTCCTCCACCGCCTCATCACGAACAGGAACACCGTTGGCGATAACGCTCAACCGTGCGCCAGGCAATCTGTGGGCCAGGGTTTCACGCCAGGTTTCCGATAACACCACCACTCTGTTGGCCCGGCGTGCCAGCCAGCGTGCAAGAAACAGCATCGGACCAGACAGTTCGTCCAGAAACCGGTCGAAACGAGCACCGTGAATATGCAATACCACCGGCTTCGCCAACAACCGGGCAATAATCAACAATGTCCCATCCAGGAAATAAGTCAGTCCACTACAGGTATGAATGTGTGCAACAGACTGTCCTTTGCCGCGCAATGCAGATACCCAGCGCCGCCACAAACTGACACGGGCAACAATTCCTGTTAGCAGAGACCGCCCTTCCGATGTTTGTTTGGCCGTGTTAAAAGGAACAAGCGCCACCCGCTCGGCAAGGCTGGACTGGCTGATATCGCCAATAACCGTTGCCATGCCGCCAATAGCCGGTGGTAGAGGACCAGCCATCACCACATTCAATTCATTCATGTCGTGGCATTTTTTATCTTCCGGGTGATGTGCAGACACTGTTATTTTCCCGCCATCGCCATGGCATAAACATCACGATAACGCGCCACACTGACAGGCCAGTTTCGTTCCTGATCCACAAACTCACGCCCGGCCTTGCGCAGCCCGGCCCACTGTTCACGTTTACTGAACAAGTCAATCGCGGCATCGGCAAGTGCACCGGCATCACCCGCTCGAAACAGACAACCTGTTTTACCGTCCATAATCAGCTCTTTGTGCCCGCCCACATCAGACGCCAGCACAATGCGCCCCTGCGCCATCGCCTCCAGCGGCTTCAGTGGTGTAACCAGATCGGTCAGGCGCATGGAAAGACGCGGATAAACAAAAATGTCCACCAGATTGTAATAGCGTTGCACCTGTTCATGGGGAACCCGGCCGGTGAAGATAACCTGCTGATCAAGACCCAGTTCACTCACCTGCTTGTGCAACAGTTCATCCTGCGGCCCGCCCCCCACCAGCAGCAGGCGTGCATCCGGGTTTGTTTTCAGTATTTCCGGCATGGCCTCCACCAATAATGGCAGCCCTTCGTACGCATAAAAAGAACCGATAAAACCCAGCACCTGTTTTCCCTCAAGCCCGAGTTCCTTCAACAATGCGGAATCCGCCGTACCACCCACCTCAAATTTTTCTGCATCCACTGCGTTGGGAATAACCGTAATACGATTTTCCGCAACACCCCGCTTGACGATGTCACCCCTCAAGCCTTCACAAATAGTCGTAACCGCATCGGCGCGCCGCAACACATAGGTTTCCATGGCGCGCGTCAAACGATAGCGGAGACCACCCTCACTGGAGGTACCATGATCAACGGCGGCATCCTCCCAAAACGCACGCACTTCATAAACCACCGGAATACCCAGACGACGCCCCGCCCGTAACGCGGCAATACCGTTTAATGCCGGGGAGTGTGCATGCAGGATATCCGGCTTTACCTCAGCCAACACTTTCTCCAGCCGACAGGTGAGCGCCGGAATAATTGCCAACTGATTAAGAATGGGTAATTTGGCCAACCAACCTGAAACCGGAGGCGTGCGATAAAAATGCAAGCCATCGACATCCTCTTCCGCCGGTGCGTCCAGATAATGTTTTGGACTGGTAAGGTGAAATGTTTCCCAACCCATGGCGTGCTGCTGGCGAAGAATCGCCGCTGTACGAAAAGTGTATCCACTATGCAGCGGAATGGAATGATCCAGTACGTGTAATATTTTCATTGGCCACCCAAAACCTGACGCTGGAATGATTCGTACATAAACAACGACCACAGAACCGCACTGTGATCCTGCAAACCTGATTGATGATCATCAATTAACTGCGTCAGAAAACGACGGTCAAACATGCCGGTATCCAGCAGACAATCACTCAACACGGACGCCCGCACCCGTTCGCGCAACGGGCCGCGAAACCATTGTGCGATAGGCACGGCAAACCCCTGTTTTTTCCGGTACATGAGATCCTGCGACAAGTGGGATGCCATGGCCTTTTTGAACAGATATTTTCCGTCGCTACCCCGCAGTTTCAAATCCGGTGACAGACCCGATGTCCACTCCACCACTTTGTGGTCCAGTAATGGTACCCGCACTTCCAGGGCATGCGCCATGCTGGCGCGATCCACCTTGGTCAGAATATCACCGGGAAGATAGGTCTTCATATCCAGATATTGCATCCTCGATAAGGGATGCTCCGCGGGTGAATTTTTATCGTGTCCTTTTAATACGTCAAGTGCATGATAACCCTGAAGCTCTGATCGGAATGAGGGTGAAAAAAGCTGCTGACGCAGGGAGTCTTTCAGCACGCAGGAAATATCGAAGTAACTTTCGACTGGCGTTTTTGCCAACGACTGAAACAATGCCTTGGCACGAAAAACCCGGGGAGCCCAAAGTGCCTTGGGATAAATTTTGCCTAAACCGCCAAACACCAGATTGCGGAAACCCTGAGGGAATACATCACGGAGATTTTGCTCGCGCATAAACCATTGATAACGCCGATACCCCGCAAGAATTTCATCACCACCATCACCGGAGAGCGCCACGGTGACCTTTTTCTTGGCCAGCTCACACACCCGGTAGGTGGGGATGGCGGAACTGTCTGCGTAGGGTTCATCATACAACATTGCCAGACGGTCAATCAGATCAAAATCATCGCTGTCCACTTGCCAGACGGTGTGTTGCGTATTGTATTGCTTCGCGACTTCATTGGCATAACCGGATTCGTCATAACGCGGATCAGCAAACGAAATTGAACAGGTGTTCACCGGATCATCGGACAAACCCGCCATCATCGCCACCACCGCGCTGGAATCCAGCCCGCCGGAAAGAAATGCGCCCAGTGGTACCTCGGCGATCATGCGAATCTTCACCGCCTCGGTCATGCGGTCGGCCAATTCTTTGGCGTATTCCGCTTCTTCATGTTTTGGTAATGCCTCGAAGGGCACGTCCCAATACTGTTTGCAAACGGGCGCACGCCCATTCCGGGTGACGGACAACGTGTATCCGGGTGATAATTTATGCGCGTGGGAAAGTATGGTTTTGGGTTCCGGCACATACCCGTAAGCAAAATAATCTTCAACCGCCGTGGGTTCAATAGCGCGAGGAAGATCAGGGTGCTGTAAAAGCGCTTTCAATTCCGAGCCGAAAATGAAGTGCCCATTGGGCAGCATTGAATAATACAGCGGCTTGATACCTAAGCGGTCTCGCGCAATAAACAATTGTTCCTGCTTACTGTCCCATATCGCAAAAACAAACATGCCACGAAAGTGTTCAACGCATGCTTCGCCCCATTCTTCCCAGGCATGCACAATCACTTCGGTATCGGAATGTGTGCGGAATGTATGCCCCTTCTGACGCAGCGCTTTTGCCAGTTCGGCAAAGTTATAAATCTCGCCGTTAAACACCACAACCACTGACCCATCTTCATTAAACAGAGGTTGCTGCCCGCCGGAACGATCAATAATGGACAGGCGACGGTGCCCCAGACCCAGACCCGGCTCCGTATGAATGCCCCCTTCATCCGGCCCGCGATGAAACAGCGACTCATTCATGCGAACCAGTAAATCCCGGTCCACTTCGCGCGTTGAGCGCGTGTCAAAAATACCTGTTAGCCCACACACAATAACTGTCCGTTAACCCTTTATTATTTTAAATAACATTATTTTAAATGTGAATGAAACGCCAAAAGCACGTTGCTTTTAAAAATCACCGGGTATTTAACACAGAGGCCGGAATGACCGTGTTCTCAGTAAAAAACGCTAACAAAGTGATTTAGCGCTTAATTTACATTTAAACAATGGCATTCAATGTTTTGCGGCCAACAGGTCGCTATAAACCGTGAGATATTCGTTCACCATGTTTTCGATCGAAAACTGTTGCTCCACACGCGCTCGTCCCGCGCGTCCCTGCTTTTGTTGTTTGGTTTTATTATCCACATAACTTTGTAACGCCGTTGCCAATGCCGCAGGGTTTTCCGCTGGCACCAGTTCTCCTGTTATTCCCTCTTCCACCAGTTCAGGATTCCCACCGACACGGGTCGCTACCACGGGGAGCCCGGAAGCCATGGCTTCCAGAATCGTGTTGGAAATACCCTCCGATTTCGATGGCAAAACAAACACATCAAAACACCGCATGAGTTGAGGAATATTATTCAGCGAGCCGGGCAACCAGGCCAGATCGGCAGCATGGGCTTTTTCCAGGGTGTCTGACACTTCCTTTTTCAAAGGACCATCCCCGATGATGACCAGGCGCAATTTTTTCCGTCCGTCGGGCACAACATCAAGTAGTTTCACGAAGGCCCGGGCCAGGGTAACCTGATCTTTGATAGCCGCCAATCGCCCAACTGTGCCGATCACCAGACAACCGGTGGTGGCGAAATTTTCCAGAGGAAGATTTTCCCGCGCAGAAGCCGCGGGAAAAAACGTGTCCAGCGAAACACCATTATATATCTGCGCCATTTTTTTGTCAGGCACCCCAATGCCATCACGCAACCAGGTTTCAAGATCCCGGGAAAGCGGGATATATTTATGCACCAGGGGACGAAAAAACCGCCGCAACAACGCATATTTCCACTCGCTGCTATTGAGGTCCATTTCCCGGCCATGTTCCCCATGAACGCGACAGCGCACACCCGCCAGCAAAGCAGGCGCCAATCCCTCCATCGCCGCCAGATTGCGGGTATGAACAATATCAGGGCGCAGTTTTCGTAACAGCTTCCATAAATCAAGATACATTTTGTAGTCGATGCCTTCACGCTTGTGCAGTGCAAAAAACTGCACATCACTATCAAGAATACGCTGCTTGAAATTCGTGTATTCGGTCAGGCAAATCACCGCGTGCCGGTAACGACCCGGGGGGGTCTGGTTGATCAGATTGACAAGGCCGTTTTCCAACCCTCCCACATCCAGACGAAATATAATATGCGCCACAAGGGGAACCCGAACGACCGAAGCATTTTGCATTTTTTCAATATCGACAGAAAAAGACTTCGTCATAACTGATCCGGCCCGGCAATCTTCGCGCTCGCAACACCGCCATTATGGTTTACCACAGCAATGTCGGCCCCCACATTTTCAAGAAAATCCTTTAAATCATTGCGTGCCTCTTGCGGGTCGATTATGTAGTCCCTTGCAACCACCACCAGCATCGCATCAACCTTATGGTTTCTCAGGCGTTCCCATGCTTCCAGCATCTTAGCGGTTACACGGTTGGCGGTAACACTGCCATTGATGTTGTACCAGTGCCAGACGATGCGTCGTTTTTCCGCAGAACGAATGTCAGTTTCTGCCACAGAAACATTTTTTCCGGACGGCATGGTTACGGTGACAGTATTGTCCTGCACACGACGCCATTGTTCCTGGTCATACACTCTGTTGAGAGAGCCAACCAATTCCTTGCCATTGTCCTGGTTCCCGTAGTAGGCCACATAAAAATAAACCGTTTTGGTTTGATTCTGATATTGCCGGTAAATGGTGCTGTCTGCACCGGTATAACGGGGTTGCCACGTATCATTACTGGCTACCGGCCCCGTCCATGCACCCGATGATTCTGGCAACGCAAGACGAACCGCCTGCCCTGTCACTGCGGATGAATCACTCAACAAGCTGCTGGCATAAGCCCCACTGGCGAAAAAAACAACGGCAAAAACCGAAGCAACAATCATTTGACGCCCATTTGATGACGTTATGGCATTGTCGGCCTGCGGTTGTTTCAGGGCGCTGGAATCAGCAACGGATGGTTCACGCCAGAGAGACCCGAACCAAAAAAGCAACAGCATGACAATGCCAAAAAAAACCCAGCCATAGAGAATATGGTCCACTCCGGTGGCGATACGCATATCGCTGAGATAGGCGATCACCACAATGCCATAGGCACGTATGCCATTGGCAACAATGGGCACAATCACGCCCAGCAAAATAAAGCCCGCGCGTCTCCAATAACTGCGATAGGTGATATAAGCATAAATACTGCTGAGCGCAATGGAGGCAATCAGATAGCGAATACCGCTACAACCTTCAGCCACAACAAAATTACCACCGGGGATAGTAAGATAAAGTCCCTCCCAATAAACAGGCACGCCACTCAACATCAGCGCTTTCACGGCAAACCATGCCGTCTGATCCTGTAACGGGGCAACCAGAAACTCACCAAAAGGCACCGCAAAAATCAGATAACCCAGGGGAAACATCATCGCCTTTGCCACAGCAGCGCCAAACAGCAATACAACCAAAATGGGAATAAAACCGACAAAAACCAGTTGCTGAACAAGCTGGACTTCCGCAACCCACGCCGCAAGCCACAACAATAGAGAAACCGCCAATACTGGCAACGCCATCAGATTTGGCGCGGGTACCATTTGACGCAGTTGTTTCCGGCGTTGCCACACAAGGTAGAGGCTGATAGGCAGTATCAAAAATCCATGGGCATAGGTTTCCGAACGTATCCAGATTGCGACGATGGACGCCGCGGTTTCCCAATACAGGATTAACGCCACCGACAGAAGCAAACCAAAAGATATCAGGGCATTTCGCCAACGGTCATCTTTGTGGTGGATATTCGTGTCGATAACAGGTGCTTCCGTTAAAACGCCCTTGTCGTCAGTGTTTTCTGTGGCTTCCTGCGTTAGTGGATTCGTGCCACTCATATGTTCTTCATCCCCGGACCGGTGCCATCAGTATTTTCCAGCAACTGTTCTATACGGTTGAGATTACGGGCCCAGTCGTAATGGGCAGTAATACAAGTCCGGCCCGCCTTACCCAGCGCTTCACCAATATCCGTGGTCAATAATTCAACCGCCTTGCTTGCCATTACACCGGGATCATCGGCTCTGAGCGTTTCCAAGGCCGCGCAATCCACAATGCCGTCCAATGCCGCCGAGGTTGCCAGCACTGGCTTTTCCATGGCCATTGCCTCCAGCACCTTGTTTTGCACACCTCGTGCAATTCTTAACGGCGCAACAGCAGCCTGCGCATACGCCAGATACGGACGAATCTCCTTTACCGAACCTGTTACATGAACCCCGGCTTCCGCATCCAGCTTTTTTACCGCTTCGCCGGGGCGGCCGCCCACAATATAAAACCGTGCCTCAGGCACCTGCTTAAGAATGTCCGGAAACACTGCTTGCGCAAACCACACAACGGCATCGGCATTGGCCCAGTAATCCATTGCTCCGGTAAACACCAGTACCTTTTCCTCCGGTGCATAGGGATTTTGCAGGTTTTGGCTTTGAGAAAAATAGTCGGCATCAACACCATTTTCTATATAACCCACCCGGGCGGCGCTTTCCGGCGCCAGTTTTTTAAACATAGCCGACTCGGCCTGGGATACAAAAATCGATGCATCAAATTGTCTGGCCACACGGCGTTCAAATTCCAGCAGGGTTTTGCTTTCGCGCTTGTATACCCAGCTCATGGGCCACTTTAATGATTCGCTGTATTGTTTCCATTTGTCGGAATCAATATCGACAAAATCAACCACGCGGCGAGTATGGCTGGCGCTATCATGCAACAGGTATTGACACATAGCTGAAGAAAAAATCAGCACTCTGTTTATGGAATGCTCATGCAGAGTGCCATCCACCCATTTCTGCATGCGCGCATTCCGGTAATAAGGCAGCGTCAGCGCCTCGCCCGTAAGAAACCCTCGGGTGCTGCGCAGTTTGGCAGCAAGTGGATTCAGCCCCACATAGCAGGTCTGCTCACAAAGCCTGTCCAGCTCAGCAACGTATTGCCAGTCAACGGGATCATCAATAAATGTGCCGAGATGCACCCGGTAATCCTTAACCAACTGTTTGAGCAGGTTAAACGAGCGAATTTTATCGCCTTTATTGGGCGGATAGGGAATACGGTGAGTAAGGAACAGCAGGTCTTCCACGTCACTGGCCCCGGCAGATCATTGATTGACCGCCGCAGAATCGCAGCGACCGGTTTCAGCTTGTAATTGATCCAGGGAAATGATGTTTTCGAAACTTTCCCGCTCACGAATCAACTCCGCCTTGCCCTCTTGTAACATGACCGCCGGGGGTCTCGGGTTGGAAAAATTCATCTGGTTCGGCACAAAATAGGCGCCGGCATCCATGATGGCGAGAATATCGCCTGCGGAGACATCGGGCAGTTTTTTTAACTTGAAAAGTATATCGCCAGGATGGCACAAGGGGCCAAAGACGCTGCAACGACCGCTACGCGGCGCATTCATTTTTGAGGCCACGAACAACTCGTGATACTCGTACCCCGTTGGCATGGCGATATTTTTCCCGCCGTTGGCAATGATATTGGTCACGCCATTGGCGCCCGCTTTGGTGGCCAATACTTCCAGCAACAGCATCTGCGCACTGCTGGTAATGGCGCGCCCCGGTTCAAATATCAGGGTGGGCGCCGCAGGATCAGCGAGCGGGTAATACTGGCTCATCAGTGCGCTGATGGCCTTTCCGTATTCTGCGATATCAGGACAGGCCTCCGTGTCCAGTGGCCGTACGGGCATATTATTGGCCCGCAACATTACATCAATCTCCGAAAATTCACGCACGGTGGGCACACCAAAGCCACCGCCAAAATCAAAATAACGGATATCAATGTCGAGATCACGCTTCAACAGGCGGGCAAACTCCAGCACTTCTTTTATCGCCTTCAGATAGGTTTCGATATTGCGAATCCCGGTACCAAGGTGCACATGTATGCCACAGGGTTCAATCTGCTCGCGTGCACGCAATTGTTGAAACGCCTTCAACGCATCACCATTGCCAATGCCCAGCCCGAATTGCGCCGACCATCCCACCGAGGTCACCACCCGCACACCAACCCGTTGCCGGTGATCATATTTTTTCATCAAGTCCGCAATCCACTCGATTTCGTGCAGGCCATCAATGTTGATGATCTTGGCCTGATGGGAAATAGCCAGCTCCAACCCTTCGCGGGTTTTGCCCGGACCGTTGACGATAATGGAAGACCCGGGCACACCCAGTTTCAGGGCCAGCCAAAGCTCAAAATGGGAAATGACTTCCGCGCAGGCGCCACATTCATGCAACGCGCTGATTACCCGCGGTAACGGGTTGGTTTTGTAGGAGGTGCCAATCACAACCTTGGGATAATGATCGGCAAACGCATCATAAAAGGCGCGATAATTTCGGGCCAGCCTCTCCCTATCCACCACATACAGCGGTGCGCCATATTGCCTGGCGAGGGAAACCAGGTCGCAACCCTGCGCCTCCAGGTGACCGGATTCGTTGATATTCAAATTCCAGTGAGACGGTGAAAGACCATGCAAATCGAGCCCCCGCTGCGCAAAAGCCTTGCGATCAGAGGCCGCAATCCGGCGAAGAAATGCCTGTTTGACGGTGTTTTTAAGCATCCCGATCATTGGCTACACCCACGCCCGTCAACAAAAACGGGAGCAGAAAACAGCACTGGAAAAATTTCCCAGGCCTGAATCACGGTCGCCGTGGTAACACGAAAGGACATTATTGACATGTTGTATTCGCTTCCTGCGCAAAAATTGTAAACTGATTATACGCGCATGAACGCGACGCTTTGAGACTTCAGCAGCACTCAGCCGCACGCAGATGCACCACGTACAGACTTATCTGGACCACCAAACCCGGAACTCCGTGCATTTTAGGGAAACGCGAGGACACGCGCAATTTTATGAGGTGAGTATCTGAATCCTGCCGTCAGACAGAGAGGTGCCCAGGGGGGGTGACTCATCTACCCCCCCTGGTGTACTTTTGTTCAGGACAACTGATCAACCCTCAGTACAGCATCAAGATTATTTTGACGATGTGCCGGAACAGAAAGAAAGACAAAACTGTATTTCATGAACAACAGGGCCAATAGCAGCAATACGCCAAAACTGCCACCGCCACCACCGCTGCCACCACCCACCGTGGAACTGCCGCCATTGTCAGACGGCTCTTCTGCCAACACTGTGACGCTGGCGGTACCGGTGACAGACAGCCCGCCCGAATCCGTGGCACTGAACTGGAAGTTGTCATCACCGACAAAACCGCTATCTGGCGTGTAAACCAGCTTGTTGTTAATCACCTGTGCAGTGCCGTTCGAAGGCTGTAAAACAATGCTGATAACATGATCGGCGCCATCATCCGGGTCTGTTACCTGCGCGGACACACCTTCGCTCGATGTATCTTCGTAGGTAGTGATGCTGGCACTGGCGGCGGTGGGTGCATTGTTTCCACCCCCCGCGGCCAACACCGTAACGCTGGCAATACCGGTGACAGACAGCCCGCCCGAGTCCGTGGCGCTGAACTGGAAGCTGTCATTGCCGACAAATCCTGTGCCTGGCGTGTAAACCAGCTTGTTGTTAATCACCTGTGCAGTACCGTTCGAAGGCTGTAAAACAATGCTGATAACATGATCAGCGCCATCATCCGGGTCTGTTACCTGCGCGGATACACCTCCGCTCGGTGTGTTTTCATTGGTTGTAATACTGGCACTGGCAGCCGTGGGCGCGCTATTGGTGGCACCACCAGCAGGTACCGCACGTACGCGAACGTCATCAAAAAAGGCGGAATCATTGAAGCTGCCAACGCCCAGACGACCCATCGCAAACGTGGCATCCGTGGCGCTCAGCAGCATGTTGCCATCAAAAGTGACCCGGATTTGATCACCACTACGCACAATGTCAATGGCGTGATAAAGGTTGTCATTCAACCAGTCCGTCGTGGCCGTGGCCAGTTCGCTACGGCGACCCGATTCCACTTTGAACAATTGCGTGGCAGACATTGCATTATTAAGAAGCAGATAGTAATAGTTATTGGCGTCCTGATAACCAAACAACAGCGCCATATCAGCGAAATTATTACTGGCCACCTCGTCACCCAGCCGGGCATTAACGCTAAACACCACGTCACCATAGATCCCCGGCAACAGACTGTATTCACCCAACAAGCCATTGCCAGGGCTGTCAAAATTTGAAGTATTAAGACTGTAGGCGTAATCACCACCGTCCTGTACCACCGTCCAGCGCGATGGCGTTTGGGGCTCAAAACCTGCGGCATCACCACCCTCGAACCCTTCATTGGCGCGATAGACAAAATTGACATTGGTCATTTCTGTCATGACGTTGGGCACAATAGCGCGGTCGCTGATACCGTCGTCAATGATCAGGGTGTATTCAGTGCCCTCACTGAGGCCACTGACATCAAGCAACACCACCCGAGTGTTGGCCGCCAGCACAGCACTATTGACTGTGACGGAAGGCGCGAGGCTGTAACGACTGGCATTTTGTGCCGACGCTGTTTCCACCGGCTCGCTGAACACCACCTGGACAGTGTCAGCCCCAAGGGGCAGTACAGAAACCACTGTCGGGGCATCAATGTCCTGAACAATCGTAAGCCTGGCGGAAGCGCTGATCAGGCTGCTGCCATTATTGGTGATTTCGACATCAAACTCCGCATCATTGTCAGCCATATCGGAGGCCGTGAGTGTGTAACTTGCCTGTGTGGCACCGTCAATGACTCCTCCGTTTTTGCGCCACTGATAGCTAAGCTCACTATCACCAATTGCGAACACACTGAATGTTGCGGTTTGCCCCTGATCCACGGCAATATCAACAGGGTCCAGAACCACCCGCAAGGCAGCAGGGTCTGCCAGCTTGTAGATCAGTACATTCTCTGTCGCATCATTGACCAACACATAGGCGTTTTCCCGTCGGCTATAGCGAAAGCGACCGTAAGTGCCCGTAAAATGGCGCACCTGGGGCGCCACCGCAAGATCATCCCAGCGACGGGTATCCATATTGAGCGCACGCACGGCTCCCCCATCCCACACTACGATGCGGTCCGCCACCGGATCGTAATTCACACCCGGGCGGAAATTATTATTAAGGTTATAGTCCTCATCACCCACGGTATCCCAGAATTGGGGGGTATAATTCTGATTGGCCAAATCGTAGACCACCACCTCACCACGCCCCACCACGACTAGCAGCTCACGCTTCTCGTCCACCACCACACCGCGGTCTCCCCCCAATCCGGAGGAATTCAGTTTATCCCAACGATTGGCAACCACATCGTAGGCAAACAGCCCCTCGGGGCCAACAGAGTACACCTTGTTATCCAGTGGATTGTAAGCCGCCGCCGTAGGCGCCCAACCCGGGGGCTGTACTGCCTTGCCGTTACCGTTAAGTTCGGTGGCGGGGGCAAGATTGAGCCAGTCTTTACTATCGAAATCAAAGCTCCAGGTGTTGAAATCCAATCCGGAAGCCTCGCAGGATGTGGTCCCTGCCGGCGTGGAAAAAAATTTGTCTGTGGTGGGGATATAGGCCAGATTGTAATAAGTGTGGCGGCTATTGGGGTTGCCATCAGACAAAACAGCAACACAAATATCATCATAAGTGGGCGGCGAGGGGTTGGTAACCCGTTCCCAGTTTAAGGAGGTGAGATCAAAGGCATAAAGCTCGTTACCGTAGTATGAGTTGTGCCCACCACCCCATAACACCAGGCGATTGCGATAGTCGTCAAACACTGCACCACTCCACAGAAAAACCCCCTGACCACTTGGAAAGTTGCTCTTCCTTGGCGTGGGATCATCCGGGTGGTTACCCCAGATGCCGGGATAATCCGCGCCCTTGGCTTCCACTTGACGCATCTCGCTGTTCGGAACCTCGTACCAGGTGTTGGCGGGGAGATTCTGAATGGTGGTGTTTGGCGCCGCACCAATTACAGCGAAGGCATGGTTTGAAATCAGTAACACCGCGAAAAAGAAAAACGCCGATACAAAACGACGGGGACAGCATATAGTGGAAGGGAAAACGGGCTTAATCCATGGCATTACACATTCCTCTGCTTACTAAACGGGGGAGCACACAGCTTCCGGGAAATATCATCGTCCCTGCGCCCGGCATATTGACTGACAGTCGATTGATTTGCGACACGGTACTCAAATTCTTATCTGATGAGGTAACTACCGAGACTCTTACGCCGTGTAGACGGACAAGCGCCCCAGGTTGTTCCTTTAAATTTGGCATTTTTTAAACATAAAGAACACCCCGGTTGGGTAAGACCTGCTGCTGGCACAGGCATTGATGTCATCAAGGCACGACGTTTGTTGTTAGGCGTGATTTCATCAGAATCGCCGGATTTCCTTAACCGGACGGTCACGTTTTTTTACACCCTAAAAATCACATTTATGAAATTTCCGGTCATTATCACATTGATGACACAGCGCCATATACTCGTGGCGTTTGGGGTTTCGGTTTAAGTGTGCGTCATATTTTCTGCATGGCGAGGCGACATGACACGTAATCGTTATTCTATGACAAGGACAACAACGCGGCCATGGCGGAAACAGGGCGTGCAATCAGGCCTGAATCTCAATCGCTACGGGTATATATAGTCTATAGTTGCAGTGAGGGCTCCGTTTTTTTCCGTCTCTCCGCTTGCCATTCGTAAAGCGTCAATCTGGAAGGAAGGCAGCGTCGCTACTGGTAATGTAACGAATGATTTAGTCATTAACTTTTACCACCATCCAATATCAAGGAGCCGGTGCGTATTTCGTCTCTCAAAGGAGAAAAGCCATGCGTACATATAAAGTGAAAGATTTAATGGTCAATCTTATGCCACTCAAAACGGGTGGAGGAAGTGTCGCTTATCCAGGACCTGATTCAGACACCTCGGAGTTTCCCACACCGCTTACACCAGTGATTGCCGTGGCACGGGATGTTTATAAACTGCAATTTCTGGATAGTTATAAAGGAGAGATCAACCGTCTTGAACCGGCCCAGCTTGAGCGCGTGGCAACAGACATCGGGCGCGCGGCAGTCGGCGGCGGATTGCTGGCACTTTGTTCCCAGGATATGGCGACCTGTGAGGCTAACGAAAACATTTCTCCCTTTGCCTCCAGCATAGGCGGCTTTCAATTGGATGACCTTGTATATGTCAAAGGCCTGCTCAACGAAGCCGTGGCGAGAATTGAAGGCGTCGAAGCGGTTGCCGCACGCCGTGCAAAGACAGATGCACAGGAACTGATACCCATGTTTGAAGGGGCACTGGAAGAATTGCGTTCCTCCAAAGGTGAATGTTAACAGGCGAACATAGCTGGCTTCAGCTTCAACCCCTGGAAGGCCGCCTGTTTCGCGCCAGCCCGGCATTCCGGTTAGTTGGCTATGAACAGCTGCCTCCAGTGTCTGCGGCCCCCTTTCGTGAACTCGCTGCGGATGCCGGTCAGTACGGTGTGTTAGTCCCACACCAGGAGCCCGCGTTGGGTATTCTGGCGGTTGATAATAATAGTGCTGCGTTATTGCAACGCCTCGGACAGCCTGCGACGTTACCCGCAGACATCCTGCAGAATAAGGCAGGGATTGCGGGCATGGTGCTGGACGGTATTCTGGAAATCGAAGAAGAGGGCCGTTTTTTCAGTGGTCCGGCAGCCTGCAAAGCACTTCTCGCCGCCACACCCAACATTCCTGAACCTGCCGATGTTTTGACAACCTGTTCACACGCCGCCTTGCAGGCGGCTCAGACTCTTCCCATAGATGACCCTAAGGCGTTATCACGCTGGCTCTATCGCTATCACCGCATGCCAGTAACACCTGCATGGGCTCACCGTCTTTCGGACCAACGTGCGATACAGAATCATTTGGGGCTTCAGCCTGGTGGCGCAGTACATCGTTTGCTTGATGAGCACTTTGTGTTTCATAACGTGCCAGGGTGGCTGGCATGGCACCATCAGCAGGGGGCATTTGATCGTAGTGAACCTTTGACTTGCAAACTCTACATTAGTCCGACCCCCGGGGTATTGAGCGAGGTGTTACCCAAAATTGCGCGCTGTTTTGTTGAAATGGGTGTGCCGTCATTCAAGCTGGGACAGGATCTGTTTGGAATATTACGGCCCGACAAACTGGTGGCGTATTTTGAAAATTACCGCACCCTGGCGCGGGTGGCGAAACACCTGAAAAAGATATTGCAGGACTGCCCATCCCATGGCGTACCATTTACAGCAGCACTGGACACCGATGGTTTGTTGTCCTGGGGAATAGACCCTCCGCACAGCGAGCTGATTCCTGGCTGGCGTGATGTGGAAAGCTGGCGTTTATGGATAACCAACCACCTGGCACGCAGCCTGTTACGCGCCAAATCAACAATAGCAGACAGTGATGACCATCCGGCGCCATGGGATTTCGCCTTGTTGCGTCTGGCATTGGATGGCGTACAGGTAGAAAACTGGATGCCCACCACTGCGTTGTGGCATGAAAACGGGATCACAAATGATTGACGAAGCACGCCGCAAACTTTTGCAGAAACCGTATGTTTTACCGCCTGATGTCTTGTTGTTTCCCGTTCAGGAACTGGCGGAACATGTTCGGGCGATGCTCGACTGCAACGATGACGATTATGCCGTTACACGCCCCGGCATGCGCTCTTTTTCGCGCATTGTCGATAAAGACACTGCCATCTTGCTACAGACGTTTCGCACGCCGTCCCCCCTTGCCGAAGCCATTGCACGTTACAGCCGTCAACATAACCTTGTTCCGGAAGAGACACTGGCGCAGGTCTTCCCTGCGTTAATACGTTTTTCCAATGCCCAGTTTCTGGTTCCCGCCGATTCGCCCATAACGGAAAGTATTCATGCGTCATTTGCCAATGGGCAAATGCTTGCCGGGTATGAGGTATGCCGCTTGATTCAAGTGCTACAGGACGTGGAAGTCTATCAAGTGCAGGGGAAAAACGGGCAATTGTTTGCGTTAAAAATCGCACGTCCCGATACTGCTTCATCAGTATCGCGGGCACTGGAACATGAGGCTGCTATTCTGACACATTTGCATGGGGTGGGCAGTCCGCAATTGGCCGAACAGGGGCAATATCGTGAACGCCCTTTTCTGGTTACCTCCTGGTGTCCCGGCGTGCCAATCAACCTGCCTTTCTGGGAACACCGTCTCGCCACCTCAACCTCCTGGCGCACCCGGATACACCAGCTTTGTTGCCGTCTGCTCGATGCCTACGCACAACTTCATGGTCACGGTGTCATCCATGCCGATGTGCATCCCAAAAACCTGTTGGTGGATGCCGACAACAATATTACATTGCTCGATTTCGGGTTATCGCGTTTGCTAACAAGCGGGACAGCAACGGATCATAATCGGCGCGCCGGTTTAGCCTGGTTTATGGAACCGGAATTGGCAAGTGCATTACTGAACGGAGAACCGCCGCCACCCGCAAGCTACGCGGGTGAACAGTATGCTGTGGCCGCATTGGTATATTATCTGATCTGTGGCGCCTACCCCATCGCCGGGGTACCCGAGGCGGGGATACTGTACAAAGAAGTGGTTGAAAGTCCCCCTTTACCCTTTGCCCGACACGGGTTTGAAAGCTGGCCTGACATAGAATCCGTGTTACAGCGCGCTATGGCCAAAAAGGCGCAGGCCCGCTTTCCTTCGCTTAAACTGTTCAGCGAGGCTTTTCGCCGTGCACAGCCCCCCACACAACGCAATCAGGTTGACGAGGTGCGCCCAGCCGCAAAGATGCTGTCCCTGGTCGATGCAATTCTGGAACGCACGGTGGATGCTCCACGCCCATTAGCGGAACTGTTCACTACCGCACCAACGCTGTCCATTCAGTCTGGTGCAGCCGGGTTGGCATGGTTTCTCTACCGTGCCGCACAGATACGCAATTCTCCGCAACTGATTGTGGGTGCCGACCTCTGGTCCCGCCAGGCACTTGCACAAATTGACGATAGTCAGGGGTTTGAGCTGCCCGCCGTAAGCGACAAAAAGATCAACTACCGTCATGTTTCTCTTCACCATGGGCGGTGTGGTCTGCACTGCGTGCACGCTTTGATCAGTCACGCACGAGGTGATATGGCCTCAACCGCGCAACAGGTGGAAGAGTTTCTGAGTGCTGCACAAGCCGGAAAAAGCCAAAACGAATTTGCCTTCGGCCATAGCGGCCCGATAGTAGGCGCTGCAATATTATTGGATGTATTGCGTTGGTCGTCACGCTTGTCCGTCAAACCATTGGAACAGTTCCTGCGGGAAACGTCCCGGCATACCGCCACACGCATTGCCGGGCTGGGTGACGTCGGCAATGATCAAACCACGCCCCATCTGGGTATCGCACACGGTTGGGCCGGTATGCTCTATGCTCAACTACTGGCGCACAAACTGCTGCAAACACCCCCTTCCGTTACGCTTGTAAAACATCTTGAGCAACTGGCTGAAAAGGCGGTTCTCCACGGGCGAGGTATATCATGGGTTGGTACTGTTCAGCATATGGGGCAACAAAATGAGACACCTGCTCATGCCCCTGGCTGGTGCAGTGGCAGTGCTGGGTATCTTTATTTGTGGTGTCTGGCTCACGAACTGATCCAGAGTCCCCGTTACCTGGAACTGGCTATCCAGACGGCTTGGTTTGCCTGGGAGCATGCCGACCGCCACCCACGTCTTTGCTGTGGCCTCAGTGGGCGTGCCTTTGCCTTGCTGCATGTCTATCGTCACACCGGCGATCAAGTATGGTTAGCCCGGGCCCAACAACTGGCACGCTTCGCCTTTAATTCCACTGTCGAATCTTTTGCCTGGGATGAACACAGTTTGAATCTCTACTGGGGGGCTCTCGGTCCTGCATTGTTGGCGCTGGAACTGGAACAGCCCGAGCGAGCCGTCATGCCGCTCTTTGAGCTGGAAGGCTGGCCCGGGCCGTATAAGGGTTAAGTGAATTCACTGATATCCGTTTATCGGGAAAATTTTCCTGTTTTTCCCTGCGGCATTGGATAAAAAAACAAACACCGGTTGGACTGTCAAAACAACTATTAACACCTAACCCAGATTGCGGGAAATAAACGGTCCAACAAATTTTGAAACAGGCAAAGGCAACCGCTTCCAGGCATTGATAAACAACTGGTACTTGGGATTCAGTGGATTCACATCCGGAATCTCGCTCGCTTTTACCAGCAGGTATTCGTATTTCAGAGGCTCAGGTTCAAATCCCCAGTTTTTCTTGAAGCTGTAAGACCCTGTACCCATTTTGCTGCGGCCGTAATCAAAAACACGAATACCGCGCTCACCCGCCCGACGCATAAGTTCCCAATACATAAAATCATTGCCTTTTACGGCACGCGCTTCGCTGGTCCCACCTCCGTAGTAAGGCAGAACTTCATCCCGAAAATAAAAACTCATCACACTACTGATAAGCCGCCCGTCCTTGACCACCGTTAACACTTCACAATGTTCACCAAATACATCGCGCAGCACGGAGAAAAACTTTTTGGGAAACACCGGTGTTCCCAGATTTCTGACGCTTTGCGCATACGCGTCATAAAAGCGCTGGATGTCCGTATCTATCTCACTGACCAGTCCTGCCTTGATCCCTTTGCGCACAACAGCCCGCTGTTTGCGGGGAATGGAAAGCAGGTTTTTTTCTGCATCGGCGTCGATTTCTTTGCGAAAGGTTACATACAGTTCTTTTTCCAGCCAGTCTTCATTGGGCAACTGCGATTCCGGTGGCTCAATCCGGGCAAACTGTGCATTGCGCATTTCGAGGTAATCCACTCCAAGACGGCGCGCCAACTCCTCTGCGGCTTTATGCAACGCGACCCGTGCTGCATCCGAATGGGCGGCAACCCCACCATAAACACAGAAAGGTGCAGACATCAGCGCATTGCCAAACAAAAAACTTTTAACATGTCCCAATGGCAATACACCTTCAATGGCGCCATTGCGCTCTGCATACAAAAAATGGGCACGATGCCCCATGCCTGCTTCAATGGCTTTTTTCCAGCCTGCGCGATGAAAAAATGTGGCTTCGGGACATGCCTCGACAAAGGCATCCCAGCGCTGCATGGATTGACTATCCAGTTCTTTTATTTCTATTGATGTTTCTGACACGTCCCGTTCTGCTCCTGTGCAATATCTGATTTTATTTTTTTAAATTACCGGAATGAGCATTCTGTTCGAGAAACACTTTATCCATCCGGTCCCACTGAAAATCCCTGAGCAATCTTTTTAAGCGCCCTTCCATGCGCCCAAGATTCAAATAATGCCGAAACCGCGTCTTGGCACTAATATCTTTTTGACGCGGCTGTCCCGGATCAATTTCCCAGGGATGAAAATAAAAAACGCCGGGTTGACCATCATGCCGGTTCACCCTGCGCATGGCCATGCGCGAAACGGCATAGGGGTAAAGCCGGAAGTAACCACCGCCACCACAGGGAAGCTTTTTATTCAGCACTTCCACAGTGGTCACGGGAACTTCGAGGATGCCGTCATGGCCACGAGGTCGAAACGAAAAACGCGGAGCCTCCGGCATGCCGTATAAATCATGTTTGATGGGGTAAATACTGGAACTGTAGATATAACCCGCTTCTTTCAGTTTATCCAACGCCCACAGATTTCTGGCGCCAATGGAATAACTCGCAGCACGATAACCACATACTTGCTGACCGGACATATCTTCAAGTAGCTTCTTGGTACGCACAATATCGTCAAAAAACGCCTGTGGTTGCTGATTGACCACACGTATGTGCGAATAACCATGACTGGCCAGTTCGTGTCCATCGGCAACAATACGGCTCACTAACCCCGGATAACGCTCTGCCACCCAGCCCAGCATAAAAAAAGTGCCTTTCACGCCGGCTTCATCAAACATATCAAGCACGCTTTCGGTATTTTTTTCCACTCGTGCATTGATATTGTCCCATTCACTACGGGGAATAATTTTTTCAAATGCGGAGACTTGAAAATAATCCTCCACATCCACTGTCATTGCGTTGGTAATTGTATGCTGATTCACTGGATCGTCTCTGATGATGAATGGTAATTATCGTTTAACGTCCAGCCAGTTTTCGATAACGTCAATAATACGTTGAGCAGTTTTACCATCCCACTTGTCCGGCACCTGTCCGGCCTTTCCACCGCTTTCCACAGTTTCATTGAATGCCGCCAGAATTACTTCCGGATCTGTTCCGACAATGGTATTGGTTCCCTGCTCAACGGTAATGGGTCGCTCTGTGTTTTCACGCAGCGTGATACAAGGCACACCCAGCGCGGTGGTCTCTTCCTGAATGCCGCCGGAATCGGTCAACACCATGCGGGCATTGGCCATCAGCCCCAGCATTTCCTTGTAACCCAGCGGGGTCAGCCGGGTAATTGCAGCACTGTCCAGCAGATCACCCAACCCGGCTTTTTCGATGCAGGCCTTGGTGCGGGGATGAACCGGGAACACAATGGGCAGCGTAGTACTGATGGTTTGCATGGTTTTCAACAGGCGCTCAAGAATATCCGGAGTGTCCACATTGGATGGCCTGTGCAACGTCAACAGGGCGTAACCATTCTCCAATAATGCCTTGCTGTTTGTGACATCAGCCAAAGTCTTTTCCGGTAAGGTGGCGCTGTCCAGTTGATGGTGTAATGTATCGATCATCACGTTGCCGACAAAATGAACCCGGGTGCTGTCAATACCTTCCCGTTCGAGATTGGCAACCGCATCCGATTCAGTAATGAAAAGTAAATCGGAAATTTGATCGGTGAGTACCCGGTTAATTTCTTCAGGCATTTCCCGGTCATAGCTGCGCAGACCCGCTTCCACATGGATGACAGGAATTCCTTTTTTTGCCGCTACCAGAGAGCAGGCAATCGTGGAATTGACATCACCCACCACCAGAATGGCCGCCGGTTTATGTTCATCCAGCACAGGCTCAAAGCGCAACATGATTTCTGCTGTTTGTACGGCATGTGTTCCCGATCCCACCCCCAGATCCACATCCGGCTCAGGAATACCCAGCTGGTCAAAAAAAGCATGTTTCATCGCTGCGTCATAATGCTGCCCTGTGTGTACCAGACAGGGTTGCAGGGTATCAGAGGCGCTTAATGCCCGCATAACCGGCGCAATTTTCATAAAGTTGGGTCGGGCGCCAACCACGCACATGATCGTGGAAGTATTCATGACAGAGGTTTCCTTTTTATAGATTTATCATATCGGTTATTGTCAGCGGGGGATTGGTGGATGTGAACAGGCCTGAGACAAAAATCAAAGGCTCCATTTCATACGGACACTGAGTCTGTTTTCACTAAGGCTTAGCCCACCCAGCAGGCCCTCCCAGGTTCTGCTGCTGGCGATGATACTACCATCCATCCCGCGCCCCATTTTCCGGGAAAAATTGAGATCCGCACTGCGAAGCCTGATACTGCGACGATCACCAGAGTCATCTGAATACCCGCTGTTCAAACCCTGAAAACGCAATAACATGGTAGTACGACTGGCAAAATGCCAGCGCCAGGAAGCTGTACCACCACGTAATGTTTGGTTACCGCTGGTATCAAACAACCTGCGTTCTTCGTATGCGCTAACACTAATGAGACTTTTGGCGGTTTTATAGCCCAAAGTTGTTTGTCCGCGTTTGCGTACAAACAATGCGTTGGACAGGGGAAGCGCCGAGGAGGCTAAATTGTTTGACTGGCCCTGTTGACCACCGCCCCCCAGGCTCTGCACACCCTGCACCGAAGTAGTATCTTCAAGGTAACTTGCGTTCCAGGCCATTCGTCGGTTCACCAACGACATGGTCCCTTTCCAGACACGGCCCGTGTTCAGGCCAACTTTTTGATCCCGCCACACAAGATTCAACGCACTTCGGGGCGTCGGCGACCAGGAAAGCGATGCCGTGCTCAATCGATTCCCCGTCAACAAATCAATCTGAAGTATGGGGCTCGGCATAATTCTGGCACCAACAGCATAATAGGAACCATTTCGCCCTTGGGAAGAAGCAAGGTCATTGCGCTCATCACCAGCGCGGAACAACATGCCCAGGCTTCGATTGACTAAATAACTGGCCTGGCCAGTGGCCGATTTCTTACTGTAATCACTGGCGCCTGCTCTTGCTGTTATTTTTTGTGAATAATCCAGCGACCAGAACATGCGCTGAAAGGAAGGTCCACTGCGAAGTCCGGCAGCTACGGATTCAATTTTGGCATCCGACGCTCCTCCACCGCTGTAGGCCAGAGTTTCATACGAATAGCTGGCTGAACCTTCTGCTTTCCTTCCGAAGCGTTTCTTGACATACGGGTTAATGGCCAAGGCAGAAATTTTGGTGCGGTTGACGGCATTAAGATTATCCACCACCCCCCCCCTGGAAGGTGAAATCACCCGCTGCGAATCACTGGCCCTCAGGTTCAGAAAAGCAAAATCCTTGACAAGCTCTGCCGATGTATTGGCTCCCAGCTGATGATATTTGGCATTTCGGTTTGAGTTTTTTGCATAAAAAATATTTTGCAATGTATACCCCAGATTAGCATTCAACCTGGGGCCCTCAGCCCGTATTGCCAGCCCTGGGTTAACCTCGGTGATATAGTCTTCTTCGCCCGGATTGCTAAGGGTAACATTGTCAGTGTAGGTTTCCCTGAGTTCCAAGGAGGGCTTAACCGACCACTCCGCAGCAAATACGGGGGCAGATAGCAAAACCAGCAGGGCGGCAGCCAAAAGCTGGATACATAATCGCATGTAGCCATCATTTGTCCGGGGCGAAGCCAGAAATATCACGAACTAGGAGCCTGTCAGGCTTAAATAATCGTCGCGGGAAAAAGCCATTTTGCGTCCATTTTTTTGATCATTTGAGATGAAACATATTGCGCATATTTAACGAAAATGATCGAAAAAAACGGGCCTAAATGGATTCTTTGCAATAGATTCATTCCAGGTTCAACAAATACTATTGCCCGACCCATGTGATCGCTGCGGGTTTCGTGATTATCGTATGGACAGAGCACTAACCTTGTTCCTCTCCGTACGCAGCATAATAAGAACCGTACTGTGGCCCGTTACCGGAGCCTTTGTATTTATTCAGCACAATGCCGATGACTTTTCGTTCGTCAAGCAACGCCACCGCCTCCTTGACCGCATTTTGGGGGGTTTCTCCCGCCTCAACAATAAGCAATACCTGACCCACTAAACCTGCAACTACATTCGCCTCACTGGTCAGCAACAAGGGGGGAGCATCAAAAATAACGATTCTGTCGGGGTAACGTGTTGACAATTCGTGAGTTACTCGCTGCATTTGATCACTCGCCAACAACTCGTTTGCTTGAGTGTGCCTGCGCCCAGCGGGCAGTATCTTTAATTTCGGTACATTAGTGGACAGGATGACATCCGCAAGTTCTACATCAGGGTCCGATAGCACATCTGTAAGCCCCAGTTTTTCGTCCAGCTCAAGCAAACGTGTAAGCGCCGGATTAAGAACATCAAGATCCACCACCAGCACGGTGATGTCCATTTCGTTTGCCATGCTCAGGGCCAGATTTATGGTATTAAATGTTTTTCCTTCACCCGACATGGCGCTGGCAACCATGATCACATTTCCCAGTTCAACAGCGTCTGCCGTTTTACCGAAAGCATTGCTCAGCAACGGTCTCTTGATTCGGCGATATTCCTCCGCCAGTTTCGCACGATCCTGAGGCGGCGCAAAAAAACCAAAGTTTTCCAGCTTACCCATATCGATATGGGTAAAACCTGCTTCACGTTGTTTGGCTGTCCTGCCGGGCGATGCAGAAGAAGGCGTCTTGCCAACAGGCTTTCGTTCCACTGCTTTACGTTGCACACCTCCATTGGAGGTCGACAACTTAAGCTTTTCAACCATACGTTCGATAGAACTCATATTTTTTCCTTCAAGGCCTCTACCAACGATGAAATCTGCGCTACATCAATGTATTGCAGCAGCATTACGCCACTGTATACGAACAACAAAACAACTCCCACGCTGACAAAGGCAACAAACTCCAGGCGTTTGCGCCGCAGTAATTCAGGTGTCCACAAGCGGCTCACAACCCCAAAAACCGGAACGCCGGCAAACGTTTGCAGTGTGCGCTGGTCATAAAATGCCGGGCGAATCTGCGATAAAAGAAACGCCAGCCCAACACCGCTGGCAAAACCGGCAATCAGGGCCAGGGTATCCAACATCAGACGGTTGGGAGCAGAGGGAGTCAACGGCACCCTTGGTGGGTCAACAACTGTGAATTTGACGTCTTCCCCTGTTCTTTCTGCCTTCTCGGACAATTTTGCCGATTCAAGACGTGCGATCAGAGTGTCATAACTGTTTTTGTTCAGCGCATAGTCACGGTTCAGGCTCTTTAACTCCGCCTCGATTTCCGGAATGGTATCAACTTTCGAGGCCAGCTCATTAATCCGTTGGGTATATTCTTTAACACGAGTCTGTAAAGAAACCACACTCGCTTCAGCTTGCCCAAGTGAAATTTTGGTTTGTTGATAAACCGGGTTTTGCTCCATAGACTGGCTGCCGGCCTGAAGGCGCGCCATGGGGCTTTTCTGGTCTTGCTCACGTTTGTTTTTCAGGTTTTCCAACATTGCCTGAATAGCAATGACATCAGGGTGCTTGTCAGTAAACTGCAATAACAAACCATCCAGCTGTTCCTCTAATTTGGCGATGCGCCCATCCAGGGGATGGCTGGCGCTTTTGGTGTTTCCAAACCCAAATACCGGTTCTTCACCTACCAGCTGCCGCCTGAGTTCATCCCGCCGGTTGAGTGCTTCCTCCAATTCCAGCCGTGCCTGCTCCAACTGTGCGCGGGAATCCTGTAGCAATTCAAAATAATCCTGGCCAGCCCGTGGCATTAGTGCAACATTTTTCTGTTTGAATTCCTTGATGCGGTTTTCCGCTTCGATAAGCCGTTTCTCATATTCCGCTATCTGCTGAACAAGAAATTTTTGCGCCGCATCAGAATCCTGCCGGGTATCACCCAGGGTGCTTTCCACAAAAATAGCCAACAGTGATTTAACGACTTCCTTTGCCATTTGCGGATCAAAGTGGGTGTATGAAATGGTATAAAGATTGGCCCCTCTGGCACTGCTGATATGAATCTTTTTTGTCAACTCATCCAGCAATGACTCCATTTCGTCGGGTGTTTTCGCATTCAGATCAAGATCCGTCACACGAGCAACCTTTTCCAGGTTAGGCCGGCTCAGCAAAGTACGGGTCATCATCGCCAGCCGCTGATGAACGTCGGTCTCCACGGTAAGCCCGCGCAACAGCGGACGCAAAACAGAATCGGTGTCCACAAGCACTCGGGCAGTGGCTTCGTATTCATCAGGAATTTTGGCAACGAGAACCCAACCGATAATAGGTATCACCCACGCCAGCAGCATCGCGTACCATCGGAACCGCCATATCCCACGAAGATAATTAAGTACTAGTTGAATAATTTCCTGCATGAATAGCCTTGTCGATTAATTCGTTTGCATTCCGTAAATCCAGAGCCCATCGGATAATTAGATGATCGGCACAGGAGAAAGCTGTTTTGAGCTCATTTTTCTGGTCATTTGGGAATAATATTGCGCATATCCAACACCGTAACCGGGAAAACCGGTCAAAATGAACTTTTCACCGTAGATTTACCAAATCTGACAGACCCTAAAACCACGCTTCAGGAATGATCAATACATCTCCCGGAAGCATATCGACATTAGCAGTGATATCCCCTTCCTGAATCAAATCATCCAGTCGCACATTATATTGCCGCTGTTCTCCATCCACCACACGTACAATGGTGGCCTTGTTGCCAGCCGCAATTTCAGCCAGCCCTCCCACCGTGATCATCACATCCAGCAGTGTCAGGTGTTCTTTATAAGGTAACGACTGAGCTTTTGCGGCTGCGCCAATCACCCGAATTTGCTCACTGTAGCGGCCGGTAAAGCCGGTTACAGTAACAGTGACCACTGGATTTTTTATGTAGCGCGCAAGCTCCTTTTCCATATCCCTGGCTAATTGGGTTGGCGTTTTGCCACTGGCGACAACATCTTCAACCAGGGGTGTTGTTATCCGGCCATCAGGGCGCACCGGCACTGACGAAGATAATTCACGATTTCCCCACACAAATATATTTACGCTATCACCCGGGCCGATAATGTACAGCGGCGCCCCGCTGGCATATGTTGCAGAATCAAGCGTCGGTTGTTTTTTTGAGGCGCATCCGCTTATCAAAACGATAAAGAAAATGACCAGATAAAATACAAATGACCAGTTCGCGTACGTTTTTTTCATAAATATCTCACTGAAAATAAGAAGCCGTAATGTACCGGGGTATTATATGCTTACAGTGCCAATATAATTAGTGCAGACCCAGCTTTGGCGCATCCCGCCATTCTACTAGAAATCCCACAAAAATTGCGAAATAGATACTGTCCACTACCTGCATTCTGTGGAGATTTTTCTGAGTATAATGACCATTGACAAAATCAGCGGGCAGCCCCACTGGCTCCCCCAAAAGGGGCCGACAGTGTGCTAACGTAACTTCGACAGGCGCGCCCTGGCTTCTGCCGCTTGGGGAAAATCACCGTGTTTCTCCAATAACGCCGCAAACGCCTCTCGCGCCTTTTTCGTTTGCCCATTGCGCTCCAACGCCACCGCATAATGAAACTGAATTTCCGCGACATCCGGGGCCCCCTTATAGGCCTTTTGCAAGTACTCCAGCCCTTGCTTCGATTTTCCATTCTGGAGCAACAACCAACCATAGGTGTCGGTTACTGCCGGATTGTCTGGCGCTTGTTTATGCGCTTTTTGGCCATAATCCAGTGCATCTTTGTTATTACCTGTTTCATAAAACAGCCAGGCAAGATTGTTAAGCGCGGCCATGTTTTTTGGCTTTAACGCCAGGATTTTTTTGTATTGGGATATTGCCTGCTGTTTTTTAGCCGCCCCCGTATAGGCCTGCGCCAAAACCATGCGCACCGCCACATCACGCGGGTTTTGTTTCAGCCATTCCCGCAACAGGCCTGTATCCGCCTTCTCACCCTGATAGGCTTTTTCCGCCTGAAAATGTTTTACCGCCAGCACACCACTGGGGGCCTTGGCAAAACCCGAGGCATAAGTCTTTGCGGCGGTTGAAAAGCGCTTGCTGCGCATTTGAAGGTCGCCTTCCAGCTGATAACCCACCGTCAGGGCCGGCCGTTGCTTTTGAAGTTTTTTGGCGATGCGCATTGCCTTGTCCTGATCACCGTTCTGAAACGCTAACTGGGCCAGTGCCTGCTGTGCGGAAACCAGCCTGTCATCCAGATCCAAAGCCTTGTTGATGTGCCGTCCTGCCAGGGTGAAATCGCCGGTTGCAAGATAGGCCCTGCCAAGCAGAGTGTGTGCTGCTGCAACATCGGGATAATGCTTTATAAGACTGTTGAGGGTATCCAATGCATCATTTTTTTGGCCGGCGGCCAGCTGTACCAAACCGTAGGCTCTGAGCGCCACAAAATCTTCAGGGTGTTGCGCCTTCATTTCCTCAGCGATGGCCAACGCCTTGACAAAATCACGACGCCCCATCCAGTACTGAACAAGCAGGCTTCCCACTTGCAGGTCACCCGTATTTTGCTCCCAGGCCTGATTGAGCCATTTGTCCGCTTCGGCTTGATTTCCTTCCTGTTCTGCAATTTCCACCAGCGCCAGTATCGCCTTCACATGCCCTTTGTGCTGCTTCACGATTTGCTCAAACCTGGCCTTGGCACTCTTGAGATCTCCCGCCGCCTGATCCAGCTTTGCCAGATTCATTATTGCAGGCACAAAATCAGACTGGATTTTCAATGCCCGCTCAAAACTCTCCCGTGCCGCAGACACATCACCAAGGCCCGCATATGCCGCCCCTGCAAGATTGTCCGGAACGGCGCTGTCCGGGAGCTTTAGTGCCAGTTGTCGGGCCTTATCGAGCGCCTTGTTAAATGCTCCACTGCGTAAGTGAGTAAGTATCAGTAAAACATCTGCCTGAAACACATCCTGTCCAAGCTGGACTGCGGTTTCCAAGGCTTCCACCGCTTTGGTGGTTTTTCCGGATGCCAAGCGCCCCAATGCCACCTGGGTCTGAATCAAGGCATTTTTCGGTGACTGAGCCACTGCACGTTCAAGATATTCTGTCCCTTTGACAGTGTCTTTGTTTTGCATGTAAGCACCACCCAACAAGGCAAGCAGTTGAGAGTCTGATTCATTGGCCGGGAGTATTTTTTCCAGCATCTGAATGGCTGACGCCGGACGCCCCAGCTTCAACCAGGTGCTTGCAAGCAATTTTCGTGCAGCAAGATCATTAGGGAAATCATTAAGTACTGCCTCCAAAGCGATCCTGGCCTGCTCGAACCGCCCATCGGCAAAATAGATACTGCCCAGTATTTGCTGGCTGGGTAAATGTCCCGGAGCCACTTTGAGGACTTTTTGCAGGGCCTGTTCCGCTGCTTCCATCTGTCCCTGTTTGTACAGAATCACTCCCCGCACATAGCTTCCGAGTGGCTGCTGCTGTATCTGGTCAGCGCCTTGTAAAGCCGCTTGAAAATCACCCAATGCAACATCGGCACCGGCTTTGCCAAGCAAAGCCGGTGCATTCGTCGGCTCCAGTTCCAGCGCCTTGTCATAATTTTTCCTGGCGGCGGCAAAATCGCCCTTCAGGCGCGCAATCTCGCCTGCAATTAACCATGTTTCCGGATTACCTGACTGCCGGCTGATCAGTTCATCAATGACCTGTTGAGACGACACCAGGTCTTTCTGCATAATGGCGACACGGGCTTTCACCAGCAACGCCGACGCTGACTCCGGGTCAGCATCAAGCACACGATCCAATAAACGATTTGCAGCATCTGCATCACCCAATGCCACATGAGCCTGCGCCTTTAGTACCAGTATTTCCGCGCGAAGCTGATCTGAAAAGCCTGATTCCAGCTTCAGTTCTTCCAATAACGGTTTAAATTTTCCTTGCAGCAAATAGGCTTTGGCCAGCGGAACCACAAGCTGGTCCGATGACAACCCAAGAGCCAGGGCCGTTTTAAGCTCCTTCTCCGCCCCTGCTCCATTGCCCAGTTTGACGTAGGTTTTACCTAACAGGTAACGCGCCTGGACATTTTTGGAGTCTTGTTGAAGGGCATTTTTGAGATTAATGACAGCGGTCTGAAATTCATTTTTCTCCAGGTTATTCCGGGCCTCGTTCAAATACTCGTCACTGCTCATTTGGGAACAAGCACCAAGAAAACCAAGCATTAGCGCCATGACCAACACCAGGCTCAATGTCTTTATACTACGACCCTTAAAAGGAAATTTTATTTTCATAATTGGAATGCCTGTCCTGTATAGAGGTAGCTACAAAAAACTTTTGGTTTCGATGCCATAATCCCCGAAGAGAATAGCACCACATTTATTTGATTTTGTGTTTCTTCATCAAATCGTAAAACGTGGGCCGGGTAACATTCAGCATAACAGCGGCCTGAGTCACATTGTCATTGGCAATGGCCAGGGCTCGCAGCATAGCCTGTCGTTCGGCCTGTTCCCTGATTTTCCGTAAATCGGAAAGAACAGGAGTATCATCACCGTCATCCACAAACCCCAGGTCGTCCGGCTCGATAAAAGAACCTTCGGCCAGAATAACCGCCCGTTTGATTTTATTCTCCAGTTCGCGCACATTGCCGGGCCATGGGTATTTTTCCATGGCTGAAACCGCCGATGCCGAAAACCCCTTAAAGACATTCCTGTTTTCTTTGGAAAAACGGTTGAGAAAAACACGCGCCAACAACAGCACGTCTCCTTCGCGTTCACGCACTGGTGGAATTTCCAGAGTGATTTCACTGATGCGGTAATACAAGTCCTCGCGAAATGTCCCTGCATCAATTAACGCTGGCAAGTCCTGATGTGTCGCACAAATCACCCGCACGTCAACCGGAATCTCTTTTCTGCCACCCAGGCGTTCCACCACACGCTCCTGGAGAAACCGCAACATTTTCGCCTGTAAGGATTGTGGCAGATCGCCCACTTCATCAATAAAAAATGTGCCGCCTTCGGCCAGTTCAATCTTGCCGGGGGTGGTTTTATTGGCGCCGGTAAAGGCACCTTTTTCATAACCAAACAATTCACTTTCCAGCAAGGTTTCCGGAATTGCGGCGCTATTAATGGCAACAAATTTTTTATCGCCGCGCGCGCTGAGCTGGTGCAAAGCCTTTGCTAAAACCTCTTTTCCTGTTCCGCTTTCGCCAAGCAGCAAGGTCGTGGCGTTCGTAGGGGCCACTTTTTCTATCATGCGACACAACTTCAGCATTTTTGGGCTGGATGCAATAACACCATCGAGTGGAGATGATGGCTGCTGGAGCAGTTGCCGGTTCTCGGCCTCCAACTCATAAAGCGTGTAAGCGCGCTCAATAATCAGCGAAAGAATCTCTGGTTCAATGGGCTTTTGATAAAAATCATAGGCCCCCATACCAATAGAACTTACCGCATTTTCCCGGTCATCGTTACCCGTCACCACAATGACCTTGGTATACGGCGCCTTGCTCAATATTGCTTCCAGCGTCGCCAGACCTTCTGAAGCATTGGCCGGGTCCGGCGGCAATCCCAGGTCCAGTGTAACAACAGCCGGTGCTAATGTTTCAACAGCCTCCAGGGCGGATTGTCTGTCACCGGCAACAGTGACATCAAAGCCTTCAAAACACCAACGCAACTGATTTTGCAACCCTGAATCATCTTCAATAACGAGTAATGGACGTAATTTTTCAGTTTTTCCCATAATCAATTATCCACAGTTGAAAATGACAACCCGTTTGAAGCCTTGTTGGTATTATTTGCAAGCTTCAAACGAATAAAAAATGTTGTTCCTTCCCCTGTTGTACTGTGTACATCCAGTTGCCCTCCAAGGCTATGAATAAACTCCCGGCTTTCATATACACCAATCCCCATTCCCGCATTTCCTTTTGTTGTATCAAATGGTCGAAACAACCGTTCACGTAAAAAAGATTTATCCATTCCACAACCGTTGTCTTTTATCAACAAAAGTGCGTATCCCCCTTCCCGACAAACACTCAGGCGTACAAACCCGTCATCGGGGGTGGCCTCTTGTGCGTTTTGAATCAAATGACCTATCACTACTGAAAAACGATCCTCATTGGCAATAATCACCATATCGTCATCAGTCGATATAAACTCAGGAACAGGCCGTTCCCCCGCATGATTTTTTACAACTTCACCAATAACGGTATTTAACTCAATTTGAGAGTGATCGCTGCTGTCCATGCGTCCTTTACGTAACTGCGACAGCATACGGTTCATTTTATCCACCGTATTTTCGACAGTGGCAAAAGCATCATTTACAAAATCCGGGTTGTTACTATGCCGCTTGGCATTGGTAACAACCAAAGACAATTGCGCAACAATATTTTTTAAATCATGCACAATATAAGCAGAAAGCCGGTTAAAGGCTTCAAATTGCCGTGCGTCCACAAGATCTTCATTTGCTTTTAACAGGGCTAAATATCCTGCACATTGGCGTCCGGTGGTCAATAATAAATCACGCACTTCCCAGTTAACCTGCATTTTTGCACGCGGACGTCCCAATATGATAAACCCCAGCACCGTAGAAGATGGCGCCCCCTCACCGGAAGTAGACAACGAAACTTCATCGCCCATAAAAAGTGGCACAACCAGCCATGCATCGGGTAAATGTGCCAGCCATGGGGGTATAATCAGGTCTTGATATGATTCCAGCTCTGTGGCCAGCTCATCAAGGTCAATCACCCATTTTTTTTTTGATAAGAAATCCAGCAACGAGACATTGTCGCGTTGCTGGAAAGACACCTCATCCGGCATGTTCCAGCCAGTTTCCAGATGATATTCCCCGGGGTCATGTTGCAACCATAACATGCCACTGGGACTTTCCACGATTTTTGCCATGGCGCTGACAACAGTTGTTTTTAAATTTGAATCAAGCCGTGCTTCCGACAGGCTTTGAATCAATCGCAACCATTCTTCACGATAATCATAACGATAATTAAAAAAATGTTTATTTAAAAATACCCGGAAACGGGCCCGCATATGCCCGGAAAACAGCACGATCAACAAAAGCAGGGGGGCGCCAAAGAAAAATACAAGCTGACCGAGACTGCTCCAGTCACCGCCCACATTTCTTATGTAATAGCCACCAGCCGCCATGGCCAGAAGATATACCCCTCCCATCATCATCGCCGAGGAATGAAACACAAAACTCCGCGACACAAAAACATCCAGAGACCACTGTGGATTACGCGCTGCGGAGACGGCAATCAGGGGCATAATAATGGCATTGATATAACCCCTCGCCCCCCAGATTTCTTCGTCAAGGTTTTTCAGTAAAAAAGCATCTGAATACAGGTAAAAATCATAAACAAAAAGCCCCCCCAGCCCAAGGCAAAGATATTTGATTGTCCAACGCGATTCCAGCGGGGTATTTCTGAATATCTGCTCGACCAATATCAGGCCTGACAACGCCAGCATCAAAAACAGGAAAATTTGCAGGTCAAAGCCCGTTCCAACCGGGATGTCCTGCTCGTGCAAAACCACGTACCCCAAAACCAGCACCACAATCACGATCAAGGTGCCGCCAATCCACAATAATGATCGCACCATACTTTGCTGCTGGGCTTTGACCATGACCAGCAAAAGAAAACCCAGCCAGCCTGCATCCCGCAATATTTCGGCGATCAGCATGTAAAACGAGGAGTAATACCCTAACGAGGCCTGGTAGGCTGCACCACCTGCCCAAACAGCGCTCAACACTGATGCCAACAACAACATTCCGCCTTCCTGCCGACCACGCCAGGCCGTAGACAACAACACGGCCAACATCAGGAAAGCAAATGCCGCTGCTATGTAACCAAAAGTTACCACCCCTACCATCAATTATTGCCTCGGCACAGTTTTTCTGCTCATTGCGTTCACCTTCCTCCTTTCCCGGCAATAACTGAGTGGGCGGTTTGCAAAATAATCACCAGGTCCAGAAACAGGCTGTAGTTTTTAATGTAATACAGGTCAAACTGTAGCTTTTCCAGTGAGTCTTTTTCGGAAGCGCCGTAGGGGTAACAAATCTGTGCCCAGCCCGTTATACCGGGTTTTACGCGATGCCGCTCAGCAAAATAAGGGATTTGTTCGGACAATTGCGTGACAAATTCCGGCCGCTCCGGGCGAGGCCCGACAAAACTCATATTGCCTTTTAATACGTTAAAAATTTGCGGCAGCTCATCAAGCCGTGTTTTGCGGATAAATTTTCCTACCCGCGTAACCCGGTCATCATTCTGCTTTGCCCATTGAGCCTTACCGCCCTCTTCCGCGTCTTCACGCATGCTTCTGAATTTATAAACATTGAATAACTGCCAATGCTGTCCGACTCGTATCTGCCGATAAAAAATAGATCCCCGCCCCCAGCCTTCCATTTTTATGGCAATGGCCACCAGCAGCATGAATGGCCACGCTATCCCTAAAAGCAGCAAACTCACGATAATATCGAAAATACGTTTTTGTGCATTCAGGCTTTTACTCTGGTTAAAACCGTCAGAAAAAATCATCCAACTGGGATTTAATATATCCAGCTTCAGCTTTCCAGTTTCACGTTCAAAAAAACCAAGCAGGTCGATCACGTTAATGCCGCTTAATTTACAATCAAGCAAATCATGTACAGGAAAACTTTTGCGTCGTCTTTCACCAACGGCAACCACGATTTCATCAACATTCAATTCTTTGGTTAACGTCAACAGTGTCACATCCGGCCGGATCACCAGGGATTCATCCACCACATCATGCTCGCCACGCACATGAACATGGCCGACAATCACAAACCCTTGTTGATCCACCCTGCGTCGGAGTTGTCGTGAAATTTGTGCCGCATTTTCGCCCGCACCCAGCACCAAAACCCGCCGCTTAAGCTGGTCCTGATTCATGGAACGAACAAACAGAAACCGGGTAAAAACAAGCAGTAGCGCTGCTGTCAAAAAGCTGAACGCCAGCACACCCCGGCCTAAAAGCAGACCCGGCACAATGTAATACAACAGGGTCAAGGCAACGGCGGTTACCGCAAGACTGATCCCGATGCGCAATATCATACCCGCCAGACCAAAACGGAGACGCCGCTGATACAGTCCCATGGACATCTGGGCCAGCAGGACGACTAAAGCAAATACAAGCGCCCGTGCCCAAACGGGTAAAACCTCCATCGGGGTGATTTCTGAATAACCAAGTAAAGTCCATAACTTCGTCCCCGCGTAGACAGAGGACACCAACAGCAAAAATTCCACCAACCCAAGTATAAGAAACGGAATAGGAATATATTGTCGAAAAATTCTGACCACTTATTGGTAACATCCTTCTTTTGTCAGACTGCGATGAAATATGTGTCGCACAACGAAAATTGCGGCCAAAAACCAATTCATTGTATACATTTTGATATATTTGGAATGAATTATGCCGCAAGGCAGCCATTCTAGTGACTTTCCTCAACGCTAACCAGCGGAAAGTAATTATCACCAATATTGCGTTGGCGGCATGATTCCGGAAATACTATTTTTCAAACATTTACAACCGTATAATGCGCCGGACCCATATAAAATTCGTGGTAAAAATGACCAAACTGCCAATAGCCTGGGAAAACCTGCTTGTTTGGGCAATATTACCCATTGCAAGCTCAAGCACGCTTATACAAGCCTGTACAATAAAACAATTCAATCCAAGGGGGCCTATTAGTCCATGAAAGTCACCATCTACGGTTCAGGCTACGTCGGCCTGGTCACCGGCACCTGTTTGGCGGAAGTCGGTAACGACGTACTCTGCGTCGATATCGACCGCGCCAAAATTGATATGCTGTTACGCGGCGAAATCCCCATTTATGAACCCGGCCTCGATGCCCTGGTTGCCAAAAATACTGCCTCCGGCCGCTTGCGTTTTACCACTGACGCCGCCGAGGGTGTGGCCCATGGCCTGTTCCAGTTCATCGCGGTGGGTACCCCACCCGACGAAGATGGCTCTGCTGACCTGCAATATGTGCTGGCTGTCGCCAACAGCATCGGCGAACATATGTCGGAATACCGGGTGATTGTAGACAAATCCACCGTGCCTGTGGGCACGGCTGACAAGGTCAGGGAAACCGTGAACGCCGCACTGGGCAAACGTGGCGGCGATGTGGAGTTCGATGTGGTTTCCAACCCTGAGTTTCTCAAGGAAGGCGCAGCACTGGACGACTTCATGAAGCCTGACCGTATCGTCATCGGTACCGACAACCCACGCACCACCGAATTGCTACGCGAACTTTACGCGCCCTTCAATCGCAATCATGATCGTTTGGTGAGCATGGACATCCGTTCCGCCGAGCTGACCAAATATGCGGCCAATGCCATGCTGGCCACCAAAATCACCTTTATGAACGAGCTGTCCAACCTCGCTGACCTGTTGGGTGCCGATATTGAAAATGTACGTTTGGGCATTGGCTCCGACCCGCGCATCGGCTACCACTTTATTTACCCCGGCTGTGGCTACGGTGGTTCCTGTTTTCCAAAAGACGTGCAGGCACTGGAACGTACCGCCAACGAAATCGGCTACAAAGCCGAGTTGCTCAGCGCTGTGGAAGCCGTGAATCTCCGTCAGAAACAGGTAATGTTCAACAAAATCAGTCAACATTTCGGAAGCGGCCTGGCAGGCAAAACCATCGCGCTCTGGGGGCTGGCCTTCAAACCCAATACGGATGACATGCGCGCCGCGCCTTCGCGGGCCTTAATGGAGGCTCTATGGGAAGCCGGCGCCAGAGTACAGGCCTACGACCCCGAAGCCATGGATGAAGCACAACGCATCTACGGTAACCGCGCTGACCTGACGCTGGTGGATTCCCAGGAAGAGGCTCTGGCCGGCGCCGATGCCCTGGCCGTGGTGACCGAATGGAGCACTTTCCGCAGCCCGGATTTTGAGCAGATCAAAACCCGGCTCAGCCAACCCACTATTTTTGATGGCCGGAATCTGTACGATCCCACACGCCTGCGTGCCGACGGCTTCAACTATTACTGTATTGGCCGACCATAGACAGTACTCCGCAAAAACAAAGCAGGTGGGCGTAACTATTTTAATACAATTTGTGCCGGATGTTTTCCGGTGTTCAAGGCGGCTGCGCCGGCGAACATAATGAACGATGTGACCAAAACAACAACGCAGCAGATCGGAAAACAGACGGGCAAACGTTAAAATAACGATGCCTGCCTGGTACATCAACCAGCTAATATTTAGAATAATAGAAAGGATGAGCAGATGTTTGATTTGAAGGATACCCGCATTGGCATCATTGGCCTGGGCTATGTTGGTTTGCCGCTGGCCGTTGAGCTTGGCAAGCACTACCCCACCAAAGGCCTGGATATCAATGCCCCGCGCGTGGCCGAGTTACAGGCAGGCAAGGACAGCACTCTGGAAGTGGATGCCGATGAGCTTAAGCTTGCCACCCGGCTCACTTACACAAGCAACCCGGGCGATCTGGCAGACTGCAACGTCTACATTGTCACTGTTCCCACGCCCATCGACTCGGCCAAACGCCCGGACCTGTCGCCACTGATTGGCGCCAGCCACGCCATTGGCAAGCTGCTCAACAAAGGGGATGTGGTGGTCTATGAATCCACAGTTTACCCTGGCGCCACCGAAGAGGTGTGTGTGCCCATACTGGAAACCGAATCCGGTCTGAAATTCAACCAGGACTTTTTTGCGGGCTATTCACCGGAACGCATCAACCCCGGCGACAAAGAACACCGGGTCACCACCATACTCAAGGTCACTTCCGGATCAACACCTGCATCAGCTGATTTTGTGGACGCCTTATATGCCAGCATCATCACCGCTGGTACCCACAAAGCCAGCTCCATTAAAGTGGCGGAAGCCGCCAAGGTCATTGAAAATACCCAACGGGATGTCAATATTGCCCTCGTCAACGAACTGGCGCTGATCTTTCACAAACTGGATATCGACACCATTGAGGTGTTGGAAGCTGCGGGCACCAAGTGGAATTTCCTCCCCTTCCGGCCCGGACTGGTGGGCGGACACTGTATCGGTGTCGATCCTTATTACCTCACCCATAAAGCACAGGAAATCGGCTACCAGCCAGAAATGATCCTCGCCGGTCGCCGCATTAACGACGGCATGGGCAGCCATGTTGTCGAGCGCGTGGTAAAACACATGACCCGTAATCGTATCCATGTGGTGGATGCCAACATCCTGATAATGGGCTTTACCTTTAAGGAAAACTGCCCGGATCTGCGCAACACCCGCGTCATTGATATCATCGAGGAATTACAGACCTACCACGCTAACGTGGACGTTTACGATCCTTGGGTGGACCCCGATGGTCTGGAACACGAGTATGGCATTCAGCCTATTCCGTCACTGACGAAGGGAAAATACGACGCCATTATTCTGGCCGTGGCCCATGATCAGTTTAAAGCCATGTCTGCCGATGAAATCCGTGCCCTGGGCAAACATGACTGTGTACTGTTCGACGTCAAACATATTTTGCCCGCCGACAAAGTGGATGACCGATTGTAAAATCCGTCGCAACCAAACCTGAAAATTTATTTGCAATAACAAGGTCCAAACATGAAAGTTCTCATTACTGGCACCGCCGGTTTTATTGGTAACCGCTTGGCTGAACGCCTGCTGGAACGCGGCGAAGAAGTCGTTGGCGTCGACAATCTCAATGATTATTACGATGTCACATTAAAAGAAGCCCGTCTGGCCAAAATCAAAGACCACCCCGGCTTTACCGAGGCACGCATCAATATCGAAGACCGCTCCGCCATGGAGGCACTCTTCGCCAAACACAAACCCAATAAAGTGGTCAATCTGGCGGCCCAGGCCGGTGTCCGTTATTCACTGGAAAACCCGCACTCCTACGTGGAAAGCAACATCGTGGGCTTCATGAACATCCTCGAAGGCTGCCGTTACAATGGGGTCGAACACCTGGTGTACGCTTCCAGCAGCTCGGTTTATGGCGCCAATACCAACATGCCGTTTTCCATCCACAATAATGTGGATCATCCGCTGAGCATGTATGCCGCCACCAAAAAAGCTAACGAATTGATGGCCCATACTTACAGTCACCTCTATGACCTGCCCACCACCGGCTTACGCTTCTTCACCGTTTACGGTCCCTGGGGACGCCCGGACATGGCATTGTTCCTGTTCACCAGAAAAATCCTCGCGGGTGAACCGATTGACGTCTTTAATTACGGTAAACATCGTCGTGATTTCACTTATGTCGATGATATCGTCGAAGGGGTAATCCGCACCCTGGACCACACCGCCCGGCCCAATCCCCACTGGTCCGGCGACAAACCCGACCCTGGCACAGCCGGGGGACCTTACCGTCTTTACAATATCGGCAACAATGCGCCCGTTGAACTGATGCACTACATCAAAGTGCTGGAAGACTGTCTTGGCAAAAAAGCAGAAATGAACATGCTTCCGTTACAGCCTGGCGATGTACCCGACACTTATGCCAATGTGGAAGACTTGGTGGCTGATGTTGACTACAAACCCAACACCAGCGTGGAAAACGGCATAGCCAATTTTGTTGATTGGTATAAAGCCTATTATTCGCACTCCTGATTCAAGCACGACGGGCATACCGGTCCTGACCTAAGCATATTGGCCAGGACCGCCACCAATACCCCCGGGTTCTCTAAAGTTTTACTCCTGTTTGACGTTATTCCCGGTAGCGCCCTGTTTGCCCCCACCGCATTGGGCAATACAGGCAACAGGAGCCTATCTATGTTACATGCCCTCCCCTCAAAAAATGTTATTTCGCTGTGCACCGTTCTTGCAACCAGCATGTCCTCTGCCGGGGCATGGGCAGCCGCCACACCGGAATTCATTGATGGCGCTACCAGCGTAAATGCCGAGGAATTTATCGCGCTGATGGAAAGTATTCCTGAACTTGTCATTATCGACTCCCGTGTTCGGGGTGATCGCATATTCGGTTTTATTGAAGGCTCAGTGAGCCTGCCAAATACCCACACCACCTGCGATTCCTTATCCGGAATTGTCAATAAAAGTGATGCTGCCAGCCTGTTCTATTGTAATGGGATTAAATGTGCCCGCAGCAACAAGGCCATAAAAATTGCCCTTGACTGCGGTTACTCAAATATTTACTGGTTCCGTGGTGGTTTTGAAGAATGGTTAAAAAAAGGCTACCCCTATTTACAGGAATAAAAATCACCAGACCGCCAGAAAAATTTCAAAACCATCATGCTCAAAATACAATCATCCATGCGTATCAGCCTGGGATTCATCATCCTGATTATGGGGCTGTTAGGTATGATGCTGGCTGTCGCTACGGGTGAAGCTTACCAGAGACTGGCGCTGGACAATCAACGTGAGTCTTTTATCGCACTGGCAAAACTCAAAATTCACGCAATCATTGAAGACTTGACACAAGACAGCGTGAAGATGGGGCTTAATGCACAAGCCAGCGCTGATTTTCATCAAGCTGTTCTCAGCAAAAACCCCACACGCATCAGTTTACAATTGGACGAACATTTTCATCGGGCCTTTGTCACACTTGGCCGCATCAAGCTCATCAAAATGTACGTCTATGATAACGAATTCAATCTCATCGCCATCTCAAACGAAGGTGAGCCGGCATTACCAAACAACAAACCCATTTGCACCAAACTCTTGCAAAAAATCAGCAGTCGAAGCAAGACTGCACGCCTGAAACCAGTTTCAGAACTCTGCCGCATCGGCATGCGGCCTGTACTTACCACTATCGTTCCCATTGGTGGTTTGCAAATCAAAGGTTATTTGCAGATGATCATTGACCCAACCCCTGATTTTGCAGCTGCCGACAGCGACCTGGGCACACCGTTAAAGTTGGCCGGTCCCGATAAAACCATATACTACCAATCCACAAACTGGCCGGAAGTACTCAATAAGAATATCCTGCTGGCAGAGTATGACCTGCGCACCCCCCAGAACCAGCAGTTTTTCAGCTTAACCTTTGCATCCAACATTGCCAAACTGCGAAAACAACTTTCCACGACCCGTAATTTTATTTTTTCCATCGCCGCCATCATTATGCTGGGCACAACCCTGGTCGCACTGCTCATGCTACAGCACACAGCATTGAGTCCTCTCAACATCCTGACCAATCACTTGCGGCGAGTACAGAAAGACAAGTCCCAGCTGGGTACAAAAGTGGTAGTGAGCGGCAACAAGGAAATTGTCGAGCTGGCTACTGACTTTAATAATATGAGCAGTGAACTTAGCACCCTGTATCGCACCCTGGAAAATATGGCCTTTACGGATGCACTGACCGGCATGCCAAATCGCGTCCTGTTTTATGACCGGCTTGAACAAATCACCCTGACTACACCACGTTATGAAACCCAGTTTGCCCTGATGATGATGGATCTCAACCGTTTCAAAAACATCAATGACACCCTGGGTCATCACATCGGGGACCAATTATTAAAAACCGTGGGCGAACGTCTGCAAATGATATTACGTGAGTCGGATACCGTTGCCCGCCTGGGTGGTGATGAGTTTGCAGCATTACTCCCCACCATCAGTCATGATGAAGGCGTCACCATTGTGGCAGAGAAAATTGTTAATGCACTCAACAAGCCCATTACCGTGGAAGGCCGTAACCTTTCCATTGGCATCAGCATCGGGCTGGTACGCTGCCCGCGTGATGGCGATAAGGCCACACTGCTCATGCAGCATGCCGATGTGGCAATGTACCACGCCAAGCGTAAAGGCCTGGGTTATGTGTTTTATGATAAAAATATGGACAGCGAAAACCTGCTTGAACTCACTATGGAATCCGATTTACGGCAGGCCATTGAAAACGAAAATATTGAATTGTATTACCAGCCTAAAATTGATCTCCAGCACAATCATATTACCGGTGCAGAAGCGCTGATCCGCTGGGAACATGATGAACACAAACATATCTCTCCTGAAAAATTCATCCCCCTCGCCGAGCAAACCGGTTTGATACAGCCTTTAACCGAGTGGGTATTGGAGCAGGCCCTGACACAATGTGCCGCATGGCACAAAAACAACATTAACATCGGTGTTTCAATAAACCTTTCCGCCTACAGCCTGAATGATATCGACTTGATCGACACAATACATCATGCCCTTGCCACTGCAAACATAGAACCACAATGGTTAACGCTGGAACTGACTGAAACCGCCATTATGTCTGATGCCAATCGTGCATTGAACACACTTTCCCAGATCAATGCCATGGGCGTACGTTTATCTGTGGATGATTTTGGAACCGGCTATTCTTCGTTAGCCTATTTAAAACGTTTTCCAGTCGATGAAATCAAGATCGACAAATCTTTTGTGATTGATATGTTGAATGATGTATCTGATGCCGTGATCGTACGCTCCACCATCGACCTTGCCCATAATATGGGCATGGAAGTCGTCGCCGAAGGTATTGAAAGCCAGGACGCCTGGGACAAACTTGCTGAACTGGGCTGCAATCTGGGACAGGGGTATCATATGTGCCGACCCTGCCCGGCGGCAGATTTTGAAAAATGGATATATGAATCCAGCTGGGGACGGAGCCATATTAAAGCTACGGGTTAAAACATCTCCTGAAAGCATGCACGCAACAAGAAACGCACATGGAACAGGTATTACCTTTCCTCTTCCATTTGCTGCCACACACACACGCCACCGTTTGACTGACGGATACCTTGCAAACGCGCCTCATGCGCTGCTGCTTCTGCCTCGCTGGCCGGCACCACACGCAAGCGCGGACGCTCATCGGGTAATCGGCGTATCTCTCCTGCGGTAGATTGCGACTCATTGTCCTGCCCGGCCAGCAATAAATCAGTCTGCCCCCCCGTCATTAACAAATAAACGTCGGCAAGGATCTCCGCATCCAACAACGCGCCGTGTAATTCGCGGTGCGAATTTTTCACTTCGTAACGCTTGCATAAAGCATCCAGATTGTTTTTTTGTCCCGGATGCATCTTGCGCGCCAGGGCCAGAGTATCCAGCACCGCACAATTTGTTTCTATCTTTCCACCCGGCCAGTCCAGCAACGCCAGTTCATTATTCAAAAAACCCACATCAAAAGGTGCGTTATGAATCACCAGCTCTGCGCCACGCACAAAATCCATAAAATCGTTAACCACATCAGCAAACCGGGGTTTGTCCTGCAAAAATTCATTACTGATTCCATGCACCTCGATGGCGCCTTCATCAATTTCACGGTCCGGTTGTAAATATTGATGATAGTGATTGCCGGTCAGGCGACGATCAATGATTTCCACACAACCGATTTCAATAATACGATGACCTTGTGCTGGCTCCAGGCCAGTGGTTTCTGTATCCAGAACAATTTGACGCATGGTTTTTGATGCTCTTTATTTTTTGACTAAAACGTAAATTAAGCGCTAAAACACGCTGCTTTTAAGAATCACTGAGTGTTTAACACGCCACTTGTTAATGCCACGACAACGTCCTCAGTAAAAAACGGAACAGTAATCTACAACTCATCCACGCCCCGATTCGCCAGCGCATCGGCACGTTCATTTTCAGGGTGCCCGGTATGACCACGCACCCAACACCACTTCACGTCATGCGGTTTCAGTGCACTTTCCAGGCGCTGCCACAAATCCACATTTTTTACCGGCTTTTTAGCCGCTGTCATCCAGCCTTTACGTTTCCAGCCCGCCATCCACTCTGTCGCGCCCTTCATCACATATTGTGAATCTGTCATCAGCACCACCTTGCAGGGTTTTTTCAGGCTTTCCAGACCACTAATGGCCGCCATCAACTCCATACGATTATTGGTGGTTTCCGCTTCGCCACCATACAATTCCTTTTCGTTACCATTAAAGCGCAGCACCACTCCCCACCCACCCGGGCCAGGGTTCCCCCGGCAGGCGCCATCACTAAAAATCTCCACCACTTGCTCACTCATTATTTATGTCATCTCTCTCAACATGTTGTTTGCCCAATGTACGTGAATTACCCGCCAACCCTGCCGAACCAATGGATCGCCGCGTCGGCCGCCAGCGTGGTTTGATGGGCGTCAGCGTCGCCACCCGTTTACGCGCCACCACCACATAGCCCGCACCAAAAAACGGCACCCAGCGGCGGCCAATGCGATCCAGAAACCGCAAACGCCGCATCAAACCTTTATGGCTCAATGGCGGCCGAAAAAAATACCGCCGCGCCTCAACAATGTCGAAGCCCAGCAATTGTAACCAGTCTTTCAACCGTGCCAGGCTGATAAAACGACCACACCAGGGTGGCTTGCCACGCCAGCACAAGACTACGCGCCAGATCATCCACAGACTCCAGGGATTGAACGCAAGGATCACCACATGCCCTTCGGGAATCAGGACGCGGTCCACCTCACGCAAAACCTGGTGCGGATCATTGGTGAATTCCAGCGTATGCGGCATGACCACGGTATCCAGAGAGTCTGTGGCAATGGGCAGCCATTCCAGCGAGCTGCGAATTTCGTTGCGTGCACACTCACCGGCAGGTGGCACGTTTTGCAACCACTCATCCAGCACCATGCAATGCGGAATGCGTGTACTGGTCAGACAATCCTTGGAATACACATCCCCCAGTTGCAGCAGATGGTAACCAAACAGGGTAGGCAAAATCGTCCGTAACTGCGCACGCTCCTCCGCCTGCAACCAACGCCCGGGCAAATGGGTAAACCAAGCTCGCAGACGCTGTCGCGTCACCTGCGAGGGTTCACATTTTGTCCAGCGGGTGATCCGTTTTTTAAGGCCTGACAACACTGTTTTATCAAAAGGTTACTGTTGAGGATCGTTAGAAGTGTCAATTTTTTGGCTAACCGCGATAGCCCAGTCACACAAAAAATAGCGGTAAGCGTACGGTGTAACGATACCTGTTCTGCCATCACACCACCAGTGGCATGGGTTTCCACGGAAAATTGTGGAAACCGGAATGAGCGCCCCCAAGGCCATCCAGCAGTAACATCCGAGTTTATCGGTGTCACCGCCGCCTTCTGTTTCCAGATAAAAACGTGCATAGGTGGCGGCAATACGTCTGGCACGGGCGGCATAAAGACCGATGAATTCATATTCGTTATTGTTAATCCACCACGCTAAATTTTTTATGCTTGCGTATGTATGTTGTGATTGTGTCATTGCCTGGGGGGCGCAATAACCACAAAAAAACAACATCATCAACATGTTGTTCGGTGATGTGACGGAAGAATTTTGTTTTATCGATTCTCTGCACAAGGCTTAAACAATTTCAGCCTAACCGATGGATTTTAACCATGCGGTTTTGAGGAAACAAATTAACTCAGATTCAAGCGAATATTCTTCACAAATAAACTCAAATGCAGGCACACGGCAATTCGCGTAGACTAATGTCATCCTGATATCGCTCATAGAGGCTGATGCATGCTCACTGTCCAAACCGTCAATGCCTTTGAAGACAATTACATCTGGCTGATCCGGCACCTGGACCTGCCGCAGGTGGTCATCGTCGATCCCGGCGACGCCACGCCGGTTATCGCCGCCATCACTGCACAATCACTGAAACCCGTGGCCATTTTGATTACCCACCATCACTGGGATCATGTCGGTGGTATTGAAGACCTTCTGGCCCGCTGGCCTATGCCGGTTTACGGCCCTGCCCGCGAAACCATTCCTCACATCAGTCAACCACTGGTCAATGGCGATAATGTACACATCGAAGCACTGTCAGCAGATTTTCAGGTTTTGCACGTCCCCGGCCATACTGCCGGACACATTGCCTACCACCACCCGGCCAGCAACACTGACGGGGATGGTATGATTTTCGTTGGCGACACCCTGTTTACCGGTGGCTGCGGCCGCCTGTTTGAAGGCACGCCTGCACAAATGCACGATTCGCTGGAGCGGATTGCCGCCTTGCCTGACGACACCAGGGTTTACTGTGCCCACGAATATACCGAGGACAATCTGGCCTTTGCCCGCATTGCTGAGCCTGATAACCCCGCACTCCAGACACGGCAGCAAACCGTGCAACAGCAGCGCAGACAGGGCCATGCCACCGTACCCTCATTGCTGGGGGAAGAAAAAGCCACCAACCCCTTTTTACGCTGTGGACAGGCCGGAATCATCCGGGCTGCCGAGGGTTTTTCCGGTCGCAGATTGCACACAGGTGCAGAGGTCTTTGCCGTCGTACGTCACTGGAAAGACACCCTGGACTAGGAGTCTGTCGGACTTAGAGTGAATCTACTGCGAAAAAACCATTTCGGCCCATTTTCTCGATCCTTTTCGTTGAATATGTCCAATATTCGCCTCAAACGATCAAAAAAACGGACTCAAAATGGTTTTCTCTCGCGACGATTCCCTAAGTCCGACAGACTCCTAGGCACCCACTAAGGAACGTACAGCTCTGGCCGACAACATGACGTGGAACGCATTTACTGTCATAATCGTCTAACTGCTTGTTGCTGCATTTCTCGAATTTCCTTAAAAATCCATCCAAGAAAGCTCAATATATGCCATCTTTATTTTTGCGCCCTGTCACATCCCCGGCACTTTTTATCCGCCTCGTCGGCGGGCTGCTTATATTACTGTCAACCGGGTGTGCAGGCCTGGCAGAAACGTGGCGGTCCGGCGCTACCGATACAGAACACACCGGCATGGTTGCCAACACCGATATCAGTACAACCTCTGTTACAGCAGCACAACCAGCAGGCAATACAGAGACCTTTGACGCATCCATCGGGCATCGCCCCCAGCACCGGCCTTACGTGCCCGACACCGCCACCCCCTGGTGGGCGCTGGTGGCAAGCCAGGAAACAGATAACAGCACTGATGAACCCTGGACAATCGAGGAGGCACGTCGTGACACCGAGCACGACAATACGCCCGCTCCACTCGTTCAACCCGAAAAACAACCGGAAAGCAAAGACCTTTGGCACCGCCTGCGCAGCGGCTTCCAGCTAAACGGCCAGAATCACCGGCTTGTGCGCCCCTACATCAATTGGTACGCCAAGCACCAACCCTACCTGGACCGTGTGGCAAAACGTGCCCGTCCTTTCCTGTATGACATCGTGCAGGAAGTCGAAGCCCGCGGCATGCCCATGGAAATCGCGCTCCTGCCCGTGGTCGAAAGCGCCTTCCAGCCCTTTGCCTACTCATCCGGCCGGGCCGCCGGTATCTGGCAGTTCATCCCTGCCACAGGTAAGCGCTACGGCCTGAAACAAAACTGGTGGTACGATGGCCGGCGTGACGTACCCAGAGCCACCAGAGCGGCACTGGATTATCTTGAACACCTGCACAAACGTTTTAATGGTGACTGGCTGTTGGCGCTGGCCTCATACAATTCCGGTGAAGGCCGGGTGGCGCGGGCCATAAAAAAGAACAAAAAGAAAGGAAAACCCACCGATTTCTGGTCACTGGACCTGCCAAAAGAAACTCAGGGTTATGTACCCAAGCTATTGGCCATCAGCGCCATCGTTCAGCACAGCAAAACCCACAATATAACGCTTACCCCTATTCCTGACGAGCCCTACCTCGAACACGTCTACGTCGGTTCACAAATTGATCTGGCCCTGGCTGCCGAACTGGCCGAACTGCCCATCGAAACCATGTATCAACTCAACCCCGCCTACAACCGCTGGGCCACAGACCCCAAGGGACCGCATACCTTGTTACTGCCCATCCACAAAGCTGAAACATTTCGTACAGCGCTGGCCAGTATTGATAGAAAGGATCGTGTGCGCTGGGAACGGCATCGTATTCGCGAAGGTGAAACCCTCGGCCACATCGCACGTAAATTTCAAACCTCTGTGGCACTGTTGCAAGAAGTCAACAACATCCGCGACAAATGGATACGCGCAGGACAAAGCATTATTATCCCTGTGTCCACCAAAAACCTCAAACACTACCTGAGCGAAGACCGCCGCCGTGCTGCACTGCAAGGCACTAAACGTAACGGTTACAAGTTGCAGCATACTGTCAAACGTGGAGACACCTTCTGGGATATCTCACGTAAATACAACGTCAACGTCAGCCAACTGACGGCATGGAACGGCATGTCCCCCAAAGATTCGCTCAAACCCGGCCAGCAGCTGGTGGTCTGGACCCCAAAACCCAACCTCGCCAACAGACAGTTCGTATCACTGCCTCGCAATGTCACCCATCAGCAAGTACACTACCGCGTGCGCAAAGGTGATTCACTGGCGCGCATTGCGCAAAAATTCAGCGTTACCGTGGCCAAACTTCGGCAGTGGAATTCGCTGAAAAAAGGTAAATACCTGCAACCCGGACAGCGACTGACGCTGTATGTGGATGTCACTCAGCAGTCTTGAGTCGTATCCCTCCCGCAAGTCAGGAGCGTGCATTCCATTCATAGCATCACCGTTGCTTTTCTGAGCGCTGCCTGCGCTACCCCGCTACCATTCTCAGCTGACGTTGACAATGCGCCACAAATTTAAACCTGAATTGATCACTGTTTATAAAGGAAACACCGCGTCATGTGTGTTTTGCCACTTATACGTTCAGCAGGATAATTGATCTTGCACTCTGGCATAACCTGCTCACAACGTGGATGAAAATGACAACCCGATGGTGGATTGATAGGTGATGGCATTTCGCCCTGAACACTGACAATACTGCGCTCAACACCCCCGGTTGATTTTTCAATCACAGGCACCGCCGCCAATAAAGCCTTGGTATAAGGATGCAGCGGATTTTCCATTACCTCTTGCACACTGCCCTGTTCCACGATACGTCCCAGATACATTACAGCCACTTCGTGCGCCAGGTATTCCACCACAGACAAGTCATGAGTGATGAACAAATAAGCCAGACCCAGCTCATCTTGCAAGTCTTTCAGTAAGTTGAGAATTTGTGCCTGTACAGAAACATCCAGCGCACTGGTGGGCTCATCACAAATAATCAGTCGGGGCTCCACTGCCAAAGCACGGGCAATACAGATACGTTGACGCTGGCCACCGGAAAACTCATGCGGATAACGATACTTGGTGTCCGCTGACAAACCGACCTGTTCCAGCAGTTGATCAACACGTACGGCGCGCATCCGTGCATCACCACCTATGCCCTGGGTAATCATTCCCTCTTCAATGATATCCGTTACCATCATGCGCGGATTCATGGAGGAAAAAGGGTCTTGAAAAATAATCTGGATATTACTGCGATGCTGACGTAATTGCGCCGATGACAAAGCGGTAAGTTCCGCATCAGCAAATTGCACCTTGCCCGCAGTAGGCTTCACCAGTTGCAGAATACTTTTTCCTGCTGTGGTTTTGCCGCAGCCCGACTCACCCACCAGCGCCAAAGTGTGGCTTTCGGGAATAGACAAAGAAATATCATCCACTGCCTTGACATGATTTACCGCTCGCTGCAACAAGCCTTTACGAATAGGGAAATGCACCTTAAGCCCCTGGACAGCCAATAATGCCTTGTTATCTTTTGTTAACCGCTCCGCAACATGTCCTGGCGCTGTTTTTTCTTTTTCCGTTGTTGCAAACTGATGCTGATGGGCCGCATCAAACTTAAAGCAACGCACGCCCCCTGATGACGTCTCTGCAATCCATGCCGGTGGCTGAGTGTGGCAGATATTAATCGCATCATCGCAACGATCCACAAAACGGCAGCCGCTGAACTCCGTGGCCAGCGATGGCACATTCCCCGGTATAACCGCCAGGCGTTGACCCCGTTTTTTTATATCCGGCAAAGAGGCAAACAGTTTTTTTGCATAGGGATGTTGAGGGTTGGCAAAAAATACGGAGCGATCCGCCTCTTCCACAATTTGTCCGGCATACATTACCGCCACGCGGTCTGCCATTTCTGATACCACGCCAAGATCATGAGTAATCAGCAGGATGGCCATACCGGTATCTTTTTGCAGTTGGCGCATAAGGTCCAGCACTTGCGCCTGAATAGTGACGTCCAGTGCCGTGGTGGGCTCGTCGGCGATCAACAAATCCGGCTCACCGGCAAGCGCGATAGCAATCATCACCCGTTGCTTCATCCCCCCTGACAGTTGATGTGGATATTCGTGGTAACGTTGTGCCGGATCAGGAATACCCACGGCGTCCAGCAATTCCAATACCCGTGTACGTACCGCCTGTGCAGTATTTTGCCGGCCAACGCTTTCGGCAATTTGCAAACCAATGGTCAGTACCGGGTTCAGGCTGGTCATGGGTTCCTGAAAGATCATGGCAATGCGTTTTCCACGTACGTTGCGCATGGCCACCTCAGGCAACTGCAACAAGTCATCCCCGTTGAGACGAATGGCGCCCCGGGTAATACGGCCGGCAGGTTCAGGTAACAAACGCATAGTGGATAACGCAGTCATGGATTTTCCACAACCGGATTCACCCAGCAGTGCAAATGTCTGCCCTCGCTGTATTGCCAGGCTGATGCCATCCACCGCGCGCACCATACCATTCGCCGTGGCAAAGCTGGTTTGCAGAGACTCTATTTGCAGCAGAGGACTTGTCATTATGTTTTACTCATATTGATTTTTTATGGTGTTTTTGGACTAAGCGATGCCGCGACCCACGCGCGGATCAAAGGCATCCCGCACAGCATCAGCAAATATATTGGCTGCCAGCACCAATAAAAACATAAACCAGAATGCTGCCAGCAGTGACCACCACACCACCGGCTCGCGCGCCATTTCCAGCCTTGCGCTGTTGATCATATTGCCCCAACTGGCCATGCTGGGGTCAACCCCCACCCCCACATAAGACAACACTGCTTCGGCCAGCACCAGACCACTGAAATCCAGTACCACAGCAATCAGCACAATATGCATGACATTCGGCAGAATATGCCGGCTGATAATTTTTGTATTGCTGGCACCAAAAGCCGTGGCCGCCTGAATATAATCCAGTTCGCGCAGTTTGAGCGTTTCACCCCGCAACAGACGACAAAGACCGGTCCAGCTGGTAATACCCAAAATAATGCACAAAAATAACAGGCGAACGTCTGCCCGCTCCACCACTGTTTCAAAAAACTCCTGGTTGTTGGAAATATAAAGATCCACCGACAGAATCGCGGCTGCGATCAACAACACACCGGGAATGGAGTTCAGCGTAGTGTAGATGTATTGAATGGCATCATCTATCCAACCGCGAAAATGCCCGGCCATAATGCCCAGCAATACCGCAAAAGGTAACATGATCAACGTGGTCAATGTACCGATCACCAAGCCGGTACGTATGCTTTTAATGCTCAAATACAGAACATCGTTGCCAACCTTGTCAGTGCCCAACAGATGATATGCCACGCCCAGTTCAACAATAAGCATGGCAAGAAAAACAAATACACCTAAAGTAATAAATACAGAGCGCCATGGTAACAGCGTTTTACCAGCAAGAATCTGCCGCAAAAGAAGGCCAAAACCGGTTTTGTATTTCCAGGAAAGCGTGGCAACCCACAACACCAGTATGAGCAGCCACAAAACAATTGCCTGCACAGCAGCATGAGCAATACGCTGCATAATATCAGTCTGATGCTGTGATGCAGGATCATCCAGATGTCGGCCACCGTATTCCAGACGTGGGTACATGCGCAGTGTACTGCCGTCTGCCTGTTCCACCATATCCTTGGTAAACAACTGCACTGCCAGTGGTGCAGAATAACTTTTCTCAACCTGCTCACGAATGGGACCAAACAACACATCCAGAACACTCAGCACCTCAACAGAATAATGTGTTTCAGTTAAAGTATTTTGTACCGATGTTTTTGGAGCAGGAAGTGCTTTCCGGAAATGTATGGAATCCAATACACCCACCAACACGTACACCGACAAAACAATCAGCGCCACCATTGCCAGTGGTCGTTGCATCACTTGTCGCCAGGGTGCGCGCAGATGTTCCTTGCTGCGCACATAAGTGAAAAACAGAACCAGGGTTGTGATTAACAAATAAATCAGCGCATCCGTCCACAATATCACCGGCTTAACCGGCGCAGCCAACATCGCTGCTACTGCTGCAAACACTACACCGATCAGCACCATCAAGCCTGGATGTCGTTTCACTGCATTTTTTTCCTGTGCGTGACTCATGACAAACGCACTCTCGGGTCAACCAGTGTGTAAGACAAGTCGGTCAATAACAGGCCAATGATATACAACACCGAACCGAGGAACACCATGGCGCGTACGATAGCAAAATCCTGGGCACGAATTGCGTCAATGGTGTAACTGCCCAGGCCGGGAATACCAAAAAAGGATTCGGTAATCAGACTCCCCATAAACAATAACGGAATGGTCACCACTACCCCGGTTAAAATAGGAATCATTGCATTTTTTAATACGTGTTTGAATAACACGACACGCTCGGCCAATCCTTTGGCGCGCGCCGTGCGCACATAATCTTTATTGATTTCTTCCAGAAAAATGGTGCGGAACCAGCGCGTACCGGAACCAATCCCCCCCACCACGCCAACAATCACCGGTAAAATCAAAAATTTGATTGCCGACCATCCACCTTCATAACCGGATATAGGCACCAGATGTAAAATTTTACTCACCAGAAACTGTCCGCCAATAATATAAAACAAGGCAGAAATGGACATGAGCATAACGCTGATAATGACACCCATGTAATCAATATAGGTCGCCCGGAAAAAAGCAATAATCAGGGCAATGGTAATATTGAGCAGCAAGCCCACCAAAAACACGGGTATGGCCAGTGCCAGGCTGGGTACCATGCGCTGACGAATATCATACGCAATATCGCGGCCATCATCGGCGCTGCCAAAATCAAACACAAACAAACGGACGGATTTTTCAAAAAAAATGGTATCAACCACACTGCCCATACCCTGTGCTTCGGCATTGAACAGCAAAGGCTTGTCATAACCCCGTTCTTTTTTCCATTTCTCAATGGCTTCAGGGGTAACCCGTTTTTGACCCAACTGCATACGTGCCATATCTTCAGGGCTGTTAACCACAAAAAACAGCCAGAACGTCAACAGATTAACCCCAATCAAAATGGGAATGGCATACAGTGTGCGGCGTAAAATATAGGCAAGCATTTATTGCACTCCCCGCGAATGCTGCTTGCGACGATAAATGATCATCGCTGGAATAAATCCGACAATCAGCAGCACCGCTGTTAGCACTAACGGCCATACAATCGGCCGGTTCCATTTCAGGCGCTGCTCAGCACGCAACTGCGGATCAATACGTTTATATTTCAGCGTATTATTCGCCATATCATTGGGTTTGATATTTTTCAGCCAGGCATGATAAAGGCTGAAGCGTTTCGGGTGCAGCCCCCATACCCAGGGCGCATCCCGTTGCACGATGTCCACCATTTTGTGAATCAATTGCAGGCGCTGTGGACCATTGGGCATGCTTTTCATCTTACCGAACAGTCGATCAAACTCCGGATTTTCGTAATTGGCGGCATTCTCACCGTTCTTCCCGGCTTTGGCATTGGGGCCATACAACAGAAAAAGAAAATTTTCGGGATCAGGATAATCCGCATTCCAACCCCATTGAAACAACTGCGCAGTACCTTTCAACATTTTTTCCTGAAAACGATTGTAGTCAGTGGAGCGAATGTCTAACTGCAAGTCGATCTTTGCAAATTGCTTGCGTAGCCAGTCGAAGCGTGCTTTGTCGTCCGGACCACCACCGGTGGAATCCAGATGAATAACCAACGGCTTGCCGGTATTGGCATCACGGCCTGCCGGGTACCCGGCATCTGCCAGCAATTGTTTTGCAGTACTGATGGCGCGACGCTTGAGTTTGCCGTTCGGACCTTCACCAACCCATTCATAAACATACGGGTTCACCCCTGCTTCTCCCGGCTGGTAACCGATAATGCCCGGCGGCAACGGACCCTGCGCCGGAATACCGCGTCCGTTGAGAAAAATGGAAATGAATTCTTCATAATCCACAGCAATGGAAATAGCCTGACGCAATTTGCGCGCACGCTCACTCAAACCACCCACCACCGGATCACGCATATTAAAACCCATATAATAGGTGGAGGCGGCAACGCTGGTGGAAAGCTGGATATTTTTTTCACGCATGGTATCCGTCAGGCCCACCTCCCCCTGGCTGGAAACCTGAATCGCCTGATCAAAACTGTCCGAAGTAATACCCGAAGCATCGTAATAACCCTGCAAAAATTTATTCCAGGTAGGGATGTCTTCTTTTTCGAGACTGAACACCACACGGTCAATAAAAGGAATGGGCTTACCGGCATCGGCCAACAGGCCTTTTTTACGATCCCCTTCCTCCCCCTCTGTGGGATAGGTTTCACCATGAAAATTAGGGTTACGCTCCATCACCATTTGGCGATTGGGATTGTTAACCGTGAGCATATAGGGACCAGTGCCCACGGGATACCAGTCCAGAACAAGGTTTTTTTCTTTCATGCCCGGCTGGGAATAAAACTGATCCGCCTCTACAGGAATAGGCCCAAAAAATGGCATGGCCAACCAATACACAAATTGCGGATATTCACCATGCAACCTGATGCGATAGGTATAACGATCCACCACCTCAGCGCCCGGCAACGGATACTTACGCAAATCGAGAAAATACCGGTCCTGTCCGGCGCCCCCGCCTTGCATAGCCTCACCCAGAGTTTTGGCATAATCACGCAGACCAACAATATATTCCGCCATCAAACCATAAATGGGAGAGTTCAATCTGGGGTGGGCCAAGCGCTTGATCTGATACACATAATCAGCTGCCACCAATTCACGAGTGCCGGTATCACTAAAATCACTGAGCTGGTTGCGTTCACGTAAATCAGCCTCATTCAAGCCAAGATAACGCGGCTGACCACTGGCGTCTTTCGCAAAAGCGGGATGTGGCTGATAGCGAATGCCAGACTGAATGTGGATTTCATAAACACTAAAGGCAATTTGCCCAGGTGGCGCATCATCCGGCAGGCGCTGGCCTTGCGCATTTTCAAAATACGGACGGGGCAACTCAGTGGCTGTCAACGGCGTCAGCGTATAAGGGCGCTTGAGGTAGTGATATTGCAGAGGCGGCTCGTAAATCTGGCCGGTAAAAACGACCTCATTGGAACTATATGACTGCGCCGGATCAAGGTGCTTGGGGCGCAGACTGAAGGAAGAATAAAACGTGTTTTGGTCCCGTTCCGCCGCAGGATGCGGATTATTCCAGGCGCCCTCACCACAGCCCGTCAATGCGAGCAACAGCACCGCAAACAAAGCCGCCCACAAAATCAAGCTGAATGTCGTCTTACCCCGGTCTCGATAGACCATTCAGATTTCCCACAGCTTAAATGTCAAATCCTGCTCCCAATCCATTTATAAACACACCGCGTAAACTGCCATCATCTGGCCACAGAATCAATCAACTAGGAGTCTGTCGGACTTAGGGAATCGTCGCGAGAGAAAACCATTTTGAGTCCATTTTGTTGATCGTTTGAGGCGAATATTGGACATATTCAACGAAAAGGATCGGGAAAATGGGCCGAAATGGTTTTTTCGCAGTAAATTCACCCTAAGTCCGACAGACTCCTAGAGCCGGACAAAACGTACCACTTTTCAGGTGTCATTGCGTATAATGCAGTAACCTTGGGTGAAGCAATTTATATGAGCTTGTTATTGCGCTCCCCCACACAACAAACACCAATCAAAAAAGGATGTCCACCATGGGATTTTTGAATGGCAAACGCGCGCTGATCGTCGGCTGCGCCAGTAATCGTTCCATCGCCTGGGGCATTGCCCAGGCCATGCGTCGCGAGGGTGCCGAACTGGCCTTCACCTACCAAAACGAAAAACTGCAAGGCCGGGTGGAAAAACTCGCCGCTGAATGTGATTCAGACATCGTGCTGCCTTGCGATGTTGCCAGTGACAACGACATTACCACCGTTTTTGAAAAGCTGGATGATTTCTGGGATCACCTGGATATCCTGATTCACTCCGTGGCCTATGCCCCACGTGAAGAACTGGAAGGCGAATATCTCGACAGCGTCACGCGCGAGGGTTTCAACACAGCACACGAAATCAGCTCCTACAGTTTTTCCGCACTGGCCAAAGGCGCGCGCAACATGATGCAGGGGCGTCATGCTGCTCTGCTAACGTTGAGTTATCTGGGTGCCGAACGAGTGCTGCCCAACTACAATGTAATGGGCTTGGCTAAAGCCAGCCTGGAAGCCAACGTGCGTTACATGGCCGCCAACCTGGGGCCTGAGAATATCCGCGTCAACGCCATCTCCGCCGGACCGATCCGCACACTTGCGGCAGCGGGCATCAAAAACTTCAAGTCCATGCTGAACTACAGCGCACAAAACACGCCTCTACGGCGCAATGTAACCATTGAAGAAGTCGGCAATGCAGCTGCCTTCCTCTGTTCTGATCTGGCCTCCGGCATTACTGGCGAGATTACTTACGTGGACGGGGGTTACAACATCACCGGCATGGCGCTGTCAAATTAAAAACTGAAGCAGCATACCCAAAAGCCTGACTGCCCTTTGGGTATGCCATCCACCTGTAGTTACTGTCAGTAACTACAGGTGTGATTATTACAAGTCATCATTTTGCACAATAACTTTGGCGCCGGCCTTAAGCTGCGAGACAAGATGCAATTGCGCATTGGCGCCCTGCTCACTTGCTAAACGGCGCTTCAATGTTTCGCGTTCAGCAGCATCCATTGCAGCCGGGTCACCATCAACCACTTTGTTCAGCTGAATCACGGCATAATCCCCCGAATTTAACACCACCCCGCTATAACGCGGACTATCGGGTGACGACGGGCGCGCCAAACGGAAAGCCTGTTTGACAACCTGAGCATCATGCTCCTTTACATCACGTGTAACCGCGCCAACATCCTTCCAGTCCACAGACAATGCCTTGCTGACAGTTTCAGCAGATTCCCCAGCCTCCAGTTGCTGCAAGGCTTTTTCACCAGCAGCCTTCACCGCCTCACGCGCCTTTTCCTGAATCAGCGACTGTTTAACCTGTGCCTTCACTTCGCTCAATGGACGCCGGTCTGCTTTTTGGTGGTCCAGCAAACGCAACACCAGCACATGATTCTCATCGATTTCGATAGGCTCACTGTTGAAACCCTGTTTCAACACATCATCACTATAAGCGGCAGCCACCACGCGCGGATTGGCGAATACCCCTGTACCGCCACGCCGTTCAAAAAACGGGCTTTGCTTAAGCTCAAGCCCCAATTCATCTGCTGTTTCACTGAGTGAATCCGGCATTTCATAAGCCTGATTGGTTAATTTTTCCGCCAGCTCAAAGTATGCACGTTCCGCTGCGTCATTTTGAAACTGCGCAAGGATTTCATCACGCACATCAGCAAAGGGTTTTGTTTCTTTTTCACGAATCCCGGTCACTTTAATGATGTGATAACCAAACGGGGTCAACACCGGCTCACTGACTTCACCCAGCTTAAGAGAAAAGGCAACCTCCTCAAAATCAGGCTCCATGAGGCCACGCCCAAAATAACCCAGGTCACCTCCCATTTCAGCAGAGCCGGGATCATCAGAATTTTCTTTCGCCAGACTCTCAAAAGATTCGCCGGCCTTAAGCCTCGTCACCAAATCTTCAGCTTTTTTGCGCGCTGCAGTGACCGCTGCTTCATCCGCGCCCTCTTCCAGCTGGATCAGGATATGGCTGGCCTGGCGCTCTTCGGCCACACTAAACTGGCCTTGATTGGCATCATAAAACTCCCGTAACTCCTCTTCGCTGGGCTCTTCATCACTTTTCAATGCGGTGGCGGATAGCTCCACATATTCAACACGTACTTTTTCGGCCGTCAAAAACCGATCCACATGTTGTTCATAATAATCTTTAATTGCCGCATCATCAGCCAATGATTCATCCTGGAACTGCGAGGCATTCAAAACAAAATACTGAAAATCACGCTGCTGCTTCTCCAGCTTGATCACTGCATCCAGTTCTGCATCAGTCACAAATACCGAACTCGCCAAACCATCAGGTAATTGCCCGGCAGTCATGATACGTTTCACACGACGCTCAAATGCAGTGGGTGACTGCCCTTGGGTTTGTAACTGCTGTTGATACAGGCTGGCAGAAAAAACACCATTTTCACGAAAAGCGTCAATACTCTGGATCGTTGCCACCACCGCCTGATCACTGACACGGAAACCCATGTCATCTGCATTTTGCAATAACAGCTCACGATCAACCAGCTCATTGATAACCCGCTGCTTTATTTGTGGGTCAAAAAGCTGCGCATCATACTGGCCGCCCAGCATTTGCTGCATACGACCACGCTGATCATAAAAAGCCTGCTGAAATTCACGTTGCCCGATCTCAGTACCATTCACGGTAGCCGCCACCAGCTTGCCGCCATTGCCAACGTATTCATTAACACCCCAAAGTGCAAAAGGGACTATCAGTAAGCCTACTATTACCCAGGCGATCCAACCCTGGGCGCGATCTCGAATAAAACTCAGCATATTTTTTCTTCGCGGTTAATTCTGAATATGTATTGGTTTGGAAATAATATTCTATCTGACTATTGTTCTGACTTGTATTCCGATATGGTTGTTCCACCAATCGTTTCAACTGACTTACAGCAGAAAGCAAAAAGGCGCTCCCATATCAGATAGGAACGCCTTAAATACTAATAGTGGCGGAGTGGACGGGACTCGAACCCGCGACCCCCGGCGTGACAGGCCGGTATTCTAACCAACTGAACTACCACTCCCCAACAAAAACCTAGCTTAACCCAATTACTCAACTCAAGCATATAAATTCAATCACTTCAGTACGAGCTAATGGTGGGTGCTGAGGGACTTGAACCCCCGACATTCGCCGTGTAAAGGCGACGCTCTCCCAACTGAGCTAAGCACCCCAGGAAAGCCGACTAGTTTACGGCATCTTTCAATGCTTTGCCAGCCTTGAATGTAGGATTATTGGAAGCTTTGATCTCAATAGCTTCACCTGTGCGGGGATTGCGGCCAGTACGGGCAGCACGAGCTTTCACACTGAACGTGCCAAACCCTACCATGGCGACCTGATCCCCTTTTTGCAGGGCTCCAGTAATCGCAGCAACCATACCATCAATAGCGCGAGCTGCTGATGCTTTGGAAATTTCAGCACTTTCTGCAACTGCATCAATTAATTCTGCTTTATTCACTTAGAATACCTCTCTGTGTGGTTATTGTGTGTGACTCTCAATGGTTTGTGGTAACTCTCGAACGATCCTGCAAAAAAAAGGCTGCTGGTTCGATTATTATTCCCAGCACCTTTTCGGTGTGGCCATCATGTATCGGCGGTCGATGTGTTTTCGCATGGGTTTATACCAATGCCAATTCCTCCATGTCAAGGATTCATAGGAAGCCGAGGCCAATTAAATATTACTCAGCATAGACCAATATCGGGAATAAAACCTTGTTTTTTCAGGTTAAATCTGAAAATGGCCGCCACCGGAACAAACCGGGGCGGTCATTCGTGAGAAGTAAGACGCAACTCAGTGTGTGCGAATGGATTTACGCTTTGATTCTTTTCGGCTGACACTTACTTTGCCGCCGGACTTGCCTTCTGGTAACGGCTCCGGCATATGCTGCAATGCCACCTGCAAAACCTCATCAATCCAACGTACTGGCCGAATATCCAGATTCTGTTTGATATTCTTGGGAATGTCCGTCAGGTCCCGAGTGTTTTCATGCGGAATTAACACGGTTTTAATACCACCACGATGCGCCGCCAACAGCTTCTCTTTCAGGCCACCAATGGGCAATACTTCACCCCGCAGCGTAATTTCACCGGTCATAGCAACATCCGCCCGCACCGGAATATCAGTTAACACCGACACCAATGCTGTACACATACCGACACCAGCGCTGGGGCCATCTTTGGGCACAGCACCTTCCGGCACATGAATATGGATATCGCTGTCACTGTAAAACTCGGGATCAAGCCCCAGCGTCTTTACACGGCTGCGCACCACACTCATGGCAGCCTGCACCGACTCCTTCATCACATCACCCAGCTGCCCGGTAACGCTATGCTTGCCCTTGCCCGGCATTTTTACGGCCTCGATAGTAAGCAGTTCACCACCCACTTCAGTCCATGCCAAACCGGTCACCTGCCCAATCTGATCTGTCTCTTCAGCCGAACCAAAACGAAAACGCCGCACACCCAAAATCTTTTCCAGGTTCCGCGCTGTTACACTGACTTTTTTGATATCAGGTTCCAACAGAATCTGCTTGACCACTTTGCGGCAGATTTTCGAAATCTCACGTTCCAGATTACGCACACCTGCTTCACGCGTGTAATAACGAATAATGTCACGAATGGCTGATTCACTGACGCGGATTTCATTTTCTTTCAGGCCAGCAGACTCAATTTGTTTTTTAAGTAAATACCGCTCGGCAATATTCACCTTTTCATCTTCCGTGTAACCTGCCAGACGAATGACCTCCATGCGATCCAATAGCGGCCCGGGAATATTCAGCGAATTGGCTGTGGCCACGAACATCACATCGGACAAATCGTAATCCACTTCCAGGTAATGGTCGTTGAAGCTGTTGTTTTGTTCAGGATCAAGCACCTCCAGCAAGGCAGACGCCGGATCACCGCGGAAATCCATGGACATTTTGTCCAGCTCATCCAGCAGATACAGCGGATTGCGGGTTTCCACCTTACACAGATTCTGAATAATCTTGCCCGGCATGGCACCTATATAGGTACGGCGGTGACCGCGGATTTCGGCTTCGTCACGCACACCGCCCAGCGACATACGAATAAATTTACGATTGGTGGCACGCGCAATGGACTTGCCCAATGAAGTTTTACCAACACCTGGCGGCCCCACCAGACACAGAATCGGCCCCTTCACCTTCTTGGCGCGCTGCTGTACGGCCAAGTATTCAAGAATACGCTCCTTGACTTTATCCAGCCCATAATGATCAGCCTCCAGCACCTCCATAGCCTTGGCCAGATCGTGGCGCACCTTGGTGCGCTTTTTCCACGGCACGTTAACCAACCAATCAATATAATTGCGTACCACCGTTGCTTCGGCCGACATGGGCGACATCATTTTCAACTTACCCAGTTCAGTGTCGGCCTTTTCGCGCGCCTCTTTGGACATGCCAGCCTTTTCAATTTTGGCGGCCAGCTCATCCATTTCATTGTGGCTCTCGTCCATGTCACCCAATTCTTTCTGGATGGCCTTCATCTGCTCGTTGAGATAGTACTCACGCTGACTTTTTTCCATCTGTCGTTTGACACGCCCACGGATGCGCTTCTCAACCTGCAACAGGTCAATTTCCGCCTCCATTAATCCAATCAAGTGTTCAAGGCGTGTACGAGCATTACCAATTTCGAGGATATGTTGCTTCTCATCAATTTTCAGCGACATATGTGCTGCAATCGTATCAGCAAGACGCCCTGGCTCTTCGATGCCAGCCAGCGAGGAAAGAATCTCCGGTGGCACTTTTTTACTGAGCTTCACATATTGGTCAAACTGCGCAAGCACAGAACGCATCAGCACTTCACTTTCACGATCATCCTGCGACACCGTCTCAACATCGCCAAGGCTGACCTGCGCCTGAAAATAATCGTCGGTACTCAGATAATTCAACACCCTGGCACGCTCACTGCCTTCCACCAGCACCTTGATGGTTCCGTCCGGCAACTTCAGCAACTGCAAAATATTGGCCACGGTGCCCGTGCGGTACAAATCCTCCGGTTCGGGCTCATCCTGCGAAGCATTTTTTTGTGCCGCAAGCAGAATCTGCTTATCATCATCCATCGCGGCTTCCAACGCGTTAATGGACTTGTCACGCCCCACAAACAAAGGGATAACCATGTAGGGATACACCACCACATCACGCAGCGGCAGCACCGGCATGAGCTGCGGTTGGTCATTGATTACATCGGATGATTTGTCTTTGTCGGACATTTGGGGCTTCCCTCAGAAAATTCGTAAATCGGCCAAAGCAAAAACGAATACAACAGTAACTATGAAAATCGTATTGCGAAAACATTGCGAGAACAATGTGGCACCTAGACTACCAGTCGGCACCCGGCACACCGGCCTTTAGCACTCCCGATGGTAATCTGCGGCTTCTTCACCCAAAATTCAAGGCTTGGAGCAATATTTACCGGGTTTCCCGACAAAAAGAGCAGCTATCACGTGGATTTTATGGATTTCAGGCAAAAAAATACCGGGTTATCCCGGTATTTTTTTGTATTACATTGGCTTTTGAAGGAAAAACACGTTTTTTATCAAGCGCTTTGTCAATCAGATGCCGCTCTGTGCTGCTCACCACCTTCGTAAATCAGCAACGGTTTGGATTTATTGTTGATCACATCCGCATCCACAATCACTTTGCTCAAACCTTCCAGCGTTGGCAAATCATACATGGTATCAAGCAGCACTTTTTCCAGAATAGAGCGCAAACCACGCGCACCGGTCTTACGCTCCATTCCCTTCCGCGCAACGGCGTGCAAAGCCTCGTCACGGAACTCCAGCTCGCAATCTTCCATCTCAAACAATTTGCCATACTGCTTGGTAATGGCATTTTTGGGCTCGGTGAGAATCTGCACCAAGGCATCTTCGTCCAGCTCTTTCAGCGTGGCAATCACCGGCAGACGCCCCACAAATTCCGGAATCAGGCCGTATTTGGTAAGATCTTCAGGTGCCACACCCTCCAGAATTTCACCAATACTCTTTTGATCAGCCTTGCTTTGCACAGTGGCGGAAAAACCGATGCCACTTTTTTCAGAACGGTCCCGAATTACCCGGTCAAGGCCGTCAAACGCACCACCGCAGATAAACAGGATATTGGCGGTATTCACCTGTAAAAACTCCTGCTGAGGGTGCTTGCGCCCGCCCTGCGGCGGCACCGAAGCAATGGTTCCCTCGATGAGCTTTAGCAAAGCCTGCTGCACCCCTTCACCCGACACATCGCGAGTGATGGAGGGATTATCCGATTTACGGGAAATCTTGTCGATTTCGTCGATATACACAATGCCGGTTTGTGCCTTTTCCACATCGTAATCACATTTCTGTAACAGCTTCTGGATGATGTTTTCCACATCTTCACCCACATAGCCGGCCTCGGTCAGCGTGGTGGCGTCAGCAATGGTAAATGGCACATTCAACAGACGCGCCAGCGTTTCAGCCAGCAGTGTTTTACCGCTGCCAGTAGGTCCAATCAGTAGAATATTACTTTTGGAAAGCTCAACATCGTCTTTTTTGATGCCTGCTTCGAGTCGCTTGTAGTGGTTATAAACCGCGACAGCAAGAATCTTTTTTGCATTCGCTTGGCCAATAACATACTCGTCCAGACTTTGATTGATTTCACGCGGTGTCGGCAGTTTGCTTTCACCAGGATTGGAGGCCTTTTCATCGACCTCTTCGCGAATAATATCATTGCAAAGCTCTACGCATTCATCGCACACAAAAACAGAGGGGCCAGCAATCAGCTTCCGTACTTCGTGTTGGCTTTTTCCGCAAAAAGAGCAGTACAACAGCTTGCCGCTGTCATCACCCTTGTTTTGCTTGTCGTCACTCATGTTTACCTCGGAAATTACCCGGAAAACCCATTAAAAAATGGCCTTTCCCTTGGGCTAAATATCGTCTTGAACCGGGCTTTACTTTAGCGTCACCAGCCAAGCACCGCAACCGCACTAAATGTCAGTGTTTTTCGGCACAACGCGGTGACCCAAAACCTCATCAATGAGTCCGTAAGCGACTGATTCTTCGCCACTCATGAAGTTATCACGGTCGGTATCCCTGGCAATGGTTTCCAGATCCTGACCGGTATGCTCAGCCATAATTTTGTTCAACCGCTCACGCACCAGCAAAATTTCCTTGGCGTGAATCTCAATATCGGTCGCCTGACCCTGCACACCGCCCAGCGGCTGGTGGATCATCATCCGGGAATGCGGCAGGCAAAAACGTTTGCCTTTGGCGCCGCCCGTCATCAACAAGGCGCCCATGCTGGCAGCCTGCCCAATACACATGGTGCTCACGTCGCAACTGATAAACTGCATGGTATCGTAAATGGCCAGGCCGGCTGTCACCGAACCACCCGGCGAGTTAATGTAAAAACTGATGTCCTTGTCTGGATTTTCTGATTCCAGAAACAGCAATTGCGCCACAATCACATTGGCTACGTGGTCATCCACCGGGCCCACCAAAAAAACCACCCGCTCTTTAAGCAAACGCGAATAGATATCGTAAGAACGCTCGCCACGGGCCGACTGCTCAACCACAATGGGAACCAGATTCAAGTTACTGATTTCGTTATTTGTAACAGAGCTTATACTGGAAAAAGACGAGTTTTTCATAAGTTTGGGCATTCTCTTTATTAATGCGCAACTGGCGCTTTTGGGGCTGACTGACGCAGAATCAGCTGGCAGTCTGCCCCGGATTCATCAAAGCGTCAAATGATGTATTTTTGTCATTGACATTGGCCTGCGAAATAATATGCTCCACCGCCATCTCTTCCAACGTCACATTTTCCACTTCCTTGAGGTGGTCTTTGTCACTGTAATAATATTTCACCACCTCTTCTGGACGCTCATAACTGGCGGCCATTTTTTCCACAGCCTCACGCAAGCGTGCCGACGGCACCGCAATATCATTTTCCTTGATCACTTCGGAGAGGATCAGGCCCAGTGACACCCGGCGCCATGCCTGTGTCTCAAATTGTGCAGGGTCAACATCCTGCACCGGCGCACCGTACTGCTGCATATCCTGCTGGCGCTGCTTTACCAGCACCTCGATTTCACTGTCTACCAACGCCTTGGGCACATCCAGCAACTTCAACCCCATCAGACCATCAAACACCTGCTCTTTGACACGCATGGCTATGGCTTGTTCAGATTCACGCTGCATGTTTTCGCGCACCTGCTGCTTCAACGCATCCAGCCCGCCCTCCTTCACGCCAAATTCCACCGCAAATTCATCGGTAAGTTCCGGCAGTACCGGTGCTTCCACCTTGCGCACCGTCGTGGCAAACTTTACAGCCTTACCAGCCAGGTCCTTGGAATGATAATCTTCAGGGAAGGTCACATCCAAGGTCAGCTCCTGGCCTGCTTTAGTGCCCACAAGCTGCTCTTCAAAACCCGGAATCATGCGTTTGCTGCCTAATTCCAGGGGCACCTGGCTGGCGGTGCCGCCCTGAAACTCTTCACCATCAAGCGTGCCTACAAAATCAATGGTCAACTGATCACCTTCCTGCCCGGCGCGATCCACTTCTTCCCAGGTTCTACGCTGCTTGCGGATGGTCTCCAGCATCCTGTCGATGTCCTCGTCGCCAATTTCGACAACCGGGCGTTCGATCTTGATGCTGTCCAGACCTGTCACTTCAAATTCCGGATAAACCTCAAATGTCGCCGTAAACTCAAAACCGTCTTTTGTATCACCAGGCTCGATCAGGGGTGTACCTGCAGGGCGCAGCTTTTCCTGAATGACTGCCTCATAAAAGCTGTTTTGCATCACTTCGCCCATCACTTCCTGACTGACCTGACCAGAAAATTTCTGTCGCACCACACTGAATGGCACCTTGCCCGGACGAAAACCATCAATTTTCACACGCCCGGCCAAATCTTTCAGGCGTTTTTGCACTTCGCCATCTATGTTCTCTTTTGGCACCATTACTGTCATGCGGCGTTCCAGACCGCTGGTCGTTTCAACAGAGACTTGCATTGTGTTTTCCCCACTCATGTGTACATAGCAGAAATATATGTACTTCTAAAAACAAAAAAATAAATGGTGCCGTCCCCCGGACTCGAACCGGGACGGGTTGCCCCACCAGAACCTAAATCTGGCGTGTATACCAATTTCACCAGGACGGCCTCATAAAAAATCATGCCGGAACATCGGCATTCAGCGCATGTTCAACTGCTACCACTCTCGCCCATCTGTGGCCGGCAATTCTAGCACCGGGCGGCCCATGTTCAATCCGGCCTACCAATAAAAAAGCCCGACCTTGCACATAATCAAGGCCGGGCTTTTTTATTGGTGGGCCATGTAGGACTTGAACCTACAACCAATTGATTAAGAGTCAACTGCTCTACCAATTGAGCTAATGGCCCCAAACCACTGCCACCAGGCACTCCCTCAACACTGGGATAAAATCACCCGATGTGTGCTACACGCGCATTACAAAAAAATATGGGGTGGACGATGGGACTCGAACCCACGACGACTGGAATCACAATCCAGGGCTCTACCAACTGAGCTACGCCCACCATCGGTCAACAAACCGGCCGCGATTATACATGACGCGACCGGCAATTGAATACCGCTTGATTTTATTTGCCACCTAATATCCTGCAAATGATTGTGCTTGCGCAGTGTAAGATATTGATTCGTGGAGCGAATGACAACATTGAGTGGAATCCTTGTTGTGATTGCCGAAAAATTTCATCTCGCGCTACGGATCAAGCACTTGCAGGATTTAGATGCCACTTGCCAAAACAGAAAAAATGGCGCACTTCGAACCATCTTTTCCAGACAGTAGAGGAATGGGGAGGGTTTCTCACGAAGTATTCTCACTTTTTAAGGGGGGTGGCGCAATATGCACACCTCCTCAAAATACAAACAAAAACAACAGGATACCAACCCCACTCTCGCTCAGATTGACCTTTGAAGAGTGTGCAACCCTGGAGCAATCGGCTAGTTCGCAGCCATTGAGGGCTGACATCCGCTCCAAGCTCTTCGGCGGCAAAAAACAGCTGCGCAGAAAACGCACACGCACAAAAAACCGCTAAAAGACGAAAAAGCCCAGAGTATGCCGGATTTAATCCCGATACCCGCCACCAGTTCAACCTTGATTTTGAGCAGGCGGCCTTTAACATCCACTTTGCCTTCGGCGAGTGCGGTTTTCAGGTTGAGTTTGAGATTGGGCCAGGTGACGGTGACTTTGGGGGTTTTGCCTTCGTCAACGCGAAAGAATCAACGGATCATTATCCATTTTCCTGCTTTGTTTTTGTAGAAGCCGAATTTCATGGTGTGAACGATATCCATGGTTTTGTGTACAAAAACCACGGGGTGGTACAGTGCTGCATCAATGATTCTCGCCATTCGCCCACTAGCAAAAACATCGAGTTTGGTAGTTTCTGTATGAAATTCGTAGAGTCTGGACTCAGTATCATCAAGCATTTCACCCGTACTCAAGAACTTGTGCCCGGCCTCCACACCGCCGTCCAGATAGAAGGCAATGGCATATTCCGCCGAGCGTGGGGCGTGGAGGGCTAACAGTTTTTCCCGGTCTCTGTTTTTGTAGGCATCATAAATTTCACGATACGCGGCCAGCAGGGAGTTATAGTTCTCCTGTGTATCTTCGATGATTTGCCCATCCTGCCATGCCCAGCGGGGAAAGTTATCTTGTACCGGCAGGGTTTTGCGGGTGGCGGTGATCTGTTGTTCAAAGGTGATCACGGGAAAAGACAGTGGTTTGCTTTTATTGTCCAGCACCACGTCATCCAGGCCGTCAATGACCCTACTTTCACTGGCCATTTTATCCAGCGCCAACCCCGGACGAAGATGAATCTGGCTAAGTAGTGTCTTATTGTCACTATCGCCTAGCTCACTCACATACAAGGCCACTTTGACTTCCGCTTCTTCGTGATATTCTTCCGTTTGCCCTTCGGCTAGTGTTGCCCTGAGAAATGGGAATGTGATGACTTTAAGCTCATTGACACCCGCGATGATGGAGGAGTTGACCTCGTAGGTCATGGTGGAATGGCCACTACGCTTTTCAAATTCAATGGAAATATCATTGAGCCGAATGTCCACTCCCACCCCGGTAATGGTCAGTTCCAGGGTGAATTCCGGTTTTTTATAGTCTGCGGCCTGTGCGTTTAACATGATCATTAACCCTAAAATAATAAATAAACTTTGTTTCATCATAATCAGATTTCAATGACGTAGTGTTTGTTGGTTTCTAATGCCTTTTCTTCAATCCAGACATGTTCTTTGACTTCCTTGGTGGTCACGTGGGGTTTGTTTCCTGTTGTTAAAAGAGCACCGCCATGGCCTCCCCCGCTTTCTTCCTCCACCTTCACATACTTAGTGATATACACCTTTATGCCATTAAACTTGGCCTGTGGTTGCCAGTAGTAGCCGCTGTCATCGCTGTCAATTTCCACTCCCAGGGTGATGCCGGATTTAATCCCGATACCCGCCACCAGTTCAACCTTGATTTTGAGCAGGTGGCCTTTGACATCCACTTTGC
>DROS01000095.1 GCA_011321815.1 Gammaproteobacteria bacterium | reverse complement strand
TCTTGTTCACGCATGCTCCAGTCTTCTATGACCAGAACACCGTTCCGCCAGAGGCGCAACACTCGGTAATGGTGGGTGGTTAACCCTTTCCATGCCGGGACTTTCACCCGACCAGATGCGCCACGCTTTGCGCGGCGCGCTAACGCCAGCCATAACCGGCCCCTAAAAGCGGAGCGCAGCGCAGCTTTTAGGGGTCCGGGTTTATGGCCTTGTTAGAGCATTTTTCGTAATTTCTTGACCTCATACTCTGAAACATTGAACACCAACGAAATTTCAAAATCCGTCATCCCTTCTTCTTTAAGTTGAAGGATTAACCTTCGCTTCGTTTCTAACGAACTTTTCTTATCGTAGTAATCCTGCATTACATCTCCACCACTAGCGATGATTTCGGTGTAATGCTGTGGAGGGGTTTGAAAATATGCGGGCGTAGCGATGTTGTACGGCCTTAACCCGTAATACCCAATCAAGGATGCTACAAGACGCAACAGGCATAGCGTGAACACAGTTTCGTTGAACGGGCGCTCATTTAACGAACTCAATGCTCTTTCGCTCCAATAGCATAACTGCTCTTTATGTGCCGTGCTTGTTTCAATTTCCGAAACCCGTTGGATCACTTTTTTAATTGCTTTTCGATACCAATCTTTCCGAGATTTAGCTGAATGAGCCTGCCCTGCAATATGGTACGCCTTATCTCCCAAGAAACAGCGGATAGTGGTTTCAAATAGCATTTCGTAACCTGGATCCATGGCTCGTACCTTATTTGCTCTAACGCCTTGCTCACCGGAAAATTGGGAGCGTAGCGAGTAATTTTTCCGAGTGCAGCAACTTGTTAACTGCGGACTTCCGGAATAAGTTTATTTTGATATTCGTGGATGACATCTTGAGTAACCCCAAGCTGTTTCAATAAGTGAGAAACAACCACCAGTTTAAGTATTCTGCTAACATTAACATAGTCATTAATATCAAGAATTTTGATCAATTTCTTTGGCCTACCTACATGAACTAGTTCATTTCTAAGGTCGCTGATATTCTTTCCCAAGCTATCACTGTTGTGGCTTAGGAAAATATTTTCTATAGCAGCTTTTAACTCGTCTGATCCATATTCATTTATGGGCCCTTCATACTTATCAGATGTTGGCATTTCCAAGTCTTTTGCTACCGCCTCTATATTTGTTGAGAAGAGTACGACATCACTGTATGCAGAATGAAGAGTTCTATAGTTTGTTTCGTATTGGAAAGTAGTTGATAAAACACGATAACTGTCGTGTAATTCAAGCCAAGTAGAAATTGCACTTGATAGATCTATCTTATTCCTATTTATAGGCATAAAAAAATGGGAAGGGTTACTTTTCGCTAAATCAACAGTTCTTGATTCAAGGTGAATGCTTGATAGCAAAATTATAGGGTTTTTTGCTTCTGCATTCGAATAAATTTTCACTTCATCTGGGAAGGTAGGTCGATCCATAAATATTGAGAATAGTGCCGATATTTTATTTATATCTAAACATATGTCTTTAATTGTCTTTGATGTATCAGAGGTGTACTTAAATAGAAATTCTAATGACTTCCTAAGCAAGAAGGATTCCTCTGGAAAATCACCTTTTACCTTATCAAAGGCTAAGGAAAATTCGTTTAGTGCTTCTTCATTATCAGTTATTATTAAGTTAGTTAACGTATTAGTCACGTCATTAGCTAATACTCGATTCTCAAGCTCTATATTCCAACCATTGCCGTCAATTTTTTCTAGCGTACCTTCTTTGTACGGGACACCATCTAAGTGCCCCTGTGGATAAAAAAATTCTTGCATGTGGTGGAATGTAAATCTTGAATGATCGAATTCTTTATCGGGATGAGCAAAATCGCCTATTACCAAGTGAGAAAAACCGTGAGTGCCATGTTTTGTATTTACAGCACCAAATCGCCGACCACCACGATTAAAATTGAACGGCCCTATTAGAGTGCACTTTTTTCCATTACTCAAAATACCGATTAAGCTATCACACTCAGATGGCACATCAGAATCAGAGATATTGTACTCCAGCCTCAAACCTTTTTCGGGAGAGTATTGTATTTTCGCTGCGAACCTTGACGAATATGTTTCTTCTTGATGGAAAAACTCACCAAAGAACTCATGTTCTTCAAACGCACTATAAATATCTTGAGCCATTCTCGGTTCCTTACGAGCAGTTAACGTTGCCAATAACGGGAATTTTAAAGTGTGGTTTCTTTTGTGTAGAATGTAGCGAAGCGTAATGACGCAAAAGAAACCACGCTTTAAAATGTCCCTGTTTATTGGTCTTGTTAGCTGTAAATTTACCAACTTTCCCTTGTTGTAATAAAACGTAAAAACTTACCAACAAAATTTATTTTTTCAATGTATATATCATACTCGTTTTGATGAATAGATATTTTATTGCTTCTAATAACATTATCTACGAAATTCCGTTGGGCCGATTCGTAATCACCCTCTCTTGGAAAGATTTCATGTATTTGATCCAGCTCCGCGACATCCAACCAAATGCCACCACAGGCTGGGCATTCATCAATTTCGATTTGTTGTTTCCCGCTAAAAAAACGCCTCATCATTACAACATCGGTATCTTTTGGGCAATTTAACCTAGTACCTTCATCCGACAAAGGCTTATGAAACTGCTTCAAGTGCTTAACTAAGACCTTGCCATGATCAGAATTCGCTGAAGTAAACTTATCGAGCTCAAAATTATCGAACCAAACACCTCCACAACCTTTCGATACATCAAGCTCTATGCCACCAACTTTTATTATTGTTAACGGCTCATTTGTTCGTGGGCATTTCATTTTGTTTTCCTTTATTTTTTTTAAATATTCAAATCTGCCAATAAAAATTATTTTACAGCTAACGTCGCGCTTAACCGGCAGGCTGGAGCGTTGAATGGCTTGTGCGATAATGAAGCGCAGCGAAATGACCGCACAAGACAGACAACGCGGAAGACTGTCCGTGTTGAAGCGCCTTGTTATGCCTTTTTTCCTCTACCACGACACCTCTACCGCTTGATCGCTTGTGAATGCTCTCTTCTTGACATGCCCAACCTCTGTTTTGATGTTTTTTATTTTTCTCCAATACATTCTTGGAAAAGATACATTTCGAAGCGATATCCGCTGGGCCACTGAACACCTGCCTTTTCATTCTCAATGCTACCACTGCTCCTTCGATTGATCGATAAAATTACACTTTTCAACACCCCCGACTTCTGCTTTGTGTTTTTACTTCGATAAAATTTCTGTCGCTAACTTTCAGGAACCATTTCCATTTGTTTTTTTCACGTGGCATCCGGCCAAGATTGAGCTTCCCGAACACACCAGAATTTCAGTTTACCACAGCATAATAACAGCACTGCAGTAGGTCGGTCCCTGTTGAAGCGCCTTGTTATGCCTTTTTTCCTCTACCACGACACCACTACCGCTTGATCGCTTGTGAATGCTCTCTCTTCTTGACACGCCCAACCTCTGTTTTTGTGTTTTTATTTTCTCTCCAATACAAACTTGGGAAAGGTGCATTCCGAAGCGATATCTGCTGGGTAACTGAGCACCTGTCCTTTTCATTCTCAATGCTACCACTGCCCCTTTGATTGAGCGATAAAAAATTACGCTTCTTAATACCCCCCGAGTTCTGATTTGTGTTTTTACTTCGATAAGACCACTGCCGATAATTTCCAGGAAGCATTTCCTTTTATTTTTTCACGTGGCATAACTTATTAGTATCAGGCAAATTTGCCCTGCTATCCGGCAGTATTGCACGAGGAATCAGGCACATTTGCCTGATAATACTGAAAACCGGTCAATTAGACCTGATATTGGATATTACGGGACTATTACGGCATATCTGCCCTGTTTTTTTTCGCCCGAACCTTGTTTCGGGAGGCGCCATGTCAATCAATACCATCTTTCAAATAATCTCATTCTCATCAATATTCAGCAATGCAAATATTCCCCTTTTCAAAAAAGGGTACACCCGGTGTACAAAAAAACAGCACATAGATTAACGCTTGATCAGGCGGCGATGTATTGGGCTGCACAAGAAGCGCCCTTCCAACCAACAATGGTTATCTATCCGTCCAAAGCCGGGTTGATCGGCCATTGAGGTTGACTGGTTCTTTCGATCAAACCCGGAAGTTTCCGCGCCACCCTGAAAGCCTCTGTGGCGCCATACACTATTTGACGTATGCCCCTGCGCCACATGTATTAAAACCCGGCGAGTGTTATCGACATTTTTTATCGGTTGCCAAGTGGCGGTTATCGTGCATTACAGAATTATGTTGATGCGCTTGAAGTTGCAAAAGTTGGATTATAGGATGTGGGTAATGGAGAGAGCAGAACCTTACCCGCAGGGCAGGTGGAAAGTTTTGTCTACGACGCCAACGGCAATCAAGCTCGCCCTGGTTATTTAGCTAAAAATGACTACCAACGTTCAGGTGGTTTGCGTGAGGCGTGAAAGACGCGAAGAATCTCGATGCGTTGCAAGCGAGGGCGAACGCGGTAAGGAACTATATAACGGGTATTGGGAATCACTAGCTCATGAGTGCCCGGTAATCACCCCGGGTGACCAAGCGATGGGTTGTCGCTCAATAAAGAGACGGCCTGAACAATCCGTTGCACCACAAGCTGGGCGGCCTGGGGATCATCCTGAGCAATATACTCTGCTTCATCATCTAGATTTTTTAACGCGTCACGCAGCTATTTAATTTGCATTGACACCCCACTTGTTGAATACAGCCGCTTCTTCCTTCGGGGTGGCGAAATCTCCCTCGTCGGCTTCTTTGAGAGCGGTTTTGATCTCCTGAACCTGCCACTCGTTGAGTTAAATAAACTCCCGGACAGCCTCAGAAGCCAGAAACGACTTGCTGCGATGAGTGGCTGCCGCCAGCCTGTCCAGGCGGGACTTAAGCTCAGGTTCCAGGCGGGTGGTCATGGTGGTGGATCGGCTCATGGTCTGCCTCGTTGTATAAAGATCGCAGAGGACACTTGAGCCGCTTCCATGGCCACTGGTCTTTCCTGACCCAATATTTCGCGGCACAGGCCCGCTATGCCGACAGCAGCAAGTATCATGAAAAGTACCAGCACAATGCTGGCGGCAACAGTCACCGACAGGCCAAAGGCCATAAACAGCGACACACAGGCCAAATAAAGGGGGGCATAAAAGGCAAAGATGGGTGAACCAAATTCCCGGTACAGATCAGCGCCTCAGAATGGCAAGGCTTGGCCCGAAGCAAGGGCCGCGTGATATTCCACATTCCTCACCAGCTCGAGGATCCAGTCGTTTCCCTGGGGGTAGCCCATGATGATCAGCTCAAAACAGGCGGCCAGGGCAATGACCACCGGGAAGGCAAAAAAACGCACATTTGAATGGAAACAGCCTGACTTCATGTCTTTCCTTGCACAATCTCTCGCTTGAGCGAAAACGCCACCCCAAAGTGTCAGGTTGTATTGCTTTCCCCTTGTCTCTTTTCTGGTTCTATCGGATTTGTTGAGGTGGATGAAACAAAAAAATAAGAGTCAGCCATTAAAAAGTTCCGGTCAAGTAGGCAAAGAAATCGGAGAACATTTTGGCCTTCATTATTCGCAGGTCAGCCGGATAATAAAGGGGGTTAGAAATGCAAAATGCAAGCCCCCCTTGTGACCTGATCAAATAATTCGACCAAGCTGGTCGATTCTTTGCGCTTTGATATTTTTCCCGTCTGTTTATACTGGTTCCAAATGAAAAAGGAGCAAGGATATTATGAAGGGCGAATTTATCCGGGTAACATCGGTTTTCAGAAATTGGATAACAAAGGATGGCAGTCCTGGTCCTACGGGGGAGGGTGGATTTGTTGCCGAGCCGGGGCGTTATCATCTTTATGTGTCCTACGCTTGTCCATGGGCACATCGCACGTTGATTTTCCGGAAACTCAAGGGTTTGGAGGACATTATCTCGGTGTCTGTGGTGCATCCGTTGATGCCTGCGCAGAGTTGGGTGTTTGGTGAATACCCGGGGGCGACGCCGGATCAGGTCAATAGCGCCAAAACATTAGCTGAAATTTATCAAATAGCAGATGCTGGTTTTAATGGCCAGGTGACTGTGCCGGTGTTATGGGATAAGCAGCGTAGGACCATTGTGAATAATGAGTCTTCAGAAATCATTCGCATGTTGAATGCCGTATTTAATGATTGTACGGGCGTGCATGCCGAGGTGGATTTTTATCCGCGGCCTTTGCGTGAAAAAATCAATGCCATCAATGAGGTGGTGTATCACAGCGTCAACAATGGTGTGTATCGTGCTGGTTTTGCTTCCACGCAAAAGGCGTACGAGCTGGGGTTTGACCAGTTGTTTGCAACGCTGGATGAGCTGGAGACATTGCTGGCTTCGCAGCGTTACCTTGTGGGTACAGAAATCACTGAAGCGGACTGGCGGTTATTTGTGACTCTGGTGCGTTTTGATTCGGTGTATGTTGGCCATTTCAAGTGCAATAAAAAGCGTTTGGTGGATTATTCGAATTTGTGGGCTTATACACGGGAGTTGTATCAGGTGCCCGGTGTGGCGCAAACGGTGAATATGAAACACATTAAATATCATTACTACGCCAGTCATAAAATGATTAATCCCACTGGTATCGTACCCAAAGGGCCTGAGATTGATTTTTTATTGGCGCATGGGCGTTCTTAAGGGGCGATATAGTAATGGCCCTGTTTGGCTTTGGTGCGCGCTCGTTTGATTGATTGAGCCAAAGCTCAGGAATGGTTATTCTGTTCCAGGTTTTTAGTGATTGAAGAACGAGCCGAAGACTTGGATGGTAAAACAGGGGGGGCACTGCGCCCCCATTCTTTAGTACAGAATAACGACAAAAATACCAAAGGGAGTTCTTGATGAGCAAAGCAAAAATTGCCGACACCAAACCCATTGCCGTAAACCTGGAAGCCGGGGAGGAATATTATTGGTGCTCCTGCGGCCAATCCCGTAATCAACCTTTTTGTGATGGTTCTCATCGTGGCACTGAATTCACACCCATGGCCTTCAGTGTGGGTGAAGCGCAAGAGGCCTATTTGTGCCAATGCAAGCGCACCAGTACACCGCCGTTTTGCGATGGCGCCCATGCTCGGCTTGATGAGGATGAAAAGGTCAATTATGCCGCCGCCGCTACCGATACCCTGTCGGCAAAAAATACTCCTGAAGAATCCACGCTGGAAAGCATTCACGCCTTGGCGCGTGATGGCCTTACCAAAACCGGACATCATGGTGAAATGGTTTCCATGGGTGTGCCGCGTCACATGTTACCGCAGTGGGATAACATTCAAATTCTTGCGGCGCAGTTTGCGCGCAAGCCATTATTGGAAGATGTTGCCGTGGGTAGTGAGCTGGTGATTGGCCCGCAGGCTGAAAAACCGCTGGTGCTGAAAATCCCGCTATTTATTTCTGACATGAGTTTTGGGGCCCTTTCTGAAGAGGCCAAGGTGGCGTTGGCACGTGGTGCAGAGCTGGCGGGTACCGGTATCTGTTCCGGTGAAGGTGGCACGTTACCGGAAGAGCGGGAGGCTAATTCCCGTTATTTTTATGAGCTGGCCTCGGCACAGTTTGGCTATAATGAGTCATTATTGTCAGACATACAGGCGTTTCATTTTAAGGGAGGGCAGGGAGCCAAAACGGGTACCGGCGGTCACTTGCCGGGTAATAAAGTCACAGAAAAAATTGCCCAGGTGCGTGGCCTGGAAAAAGGCCAGGATGCGATTTCTCCTCCGACTTTTACTGAACTGAATACTCCGGCAGATTTTAAACGTTTTTCTGACCGGGTGCGGGAACTGAGTGGTGGTGTGCCCATTGGTATGAAATTGTCCGCCAATCACATTGAAAAAGATATCGAGTTTGCCATTGAAGCTGGTGTTGATTATATCATCCTGGATGGTCGTGGTGGTGGTACCGGTGCTGCGCCGCTGATCTTTCGTGATCATATTTCAGTACCCACTATTCCTGCTTTGGCCCGGGCGAGACACTATCTTGACAAACGTGGACAAAAGGATATCACGCTGATTATTACTGGCGGCTTGCGTACACCGGCAGATTTTATCAAGGCGCTGTGCTTAGGGGCTGATGGCATCGCTGTTTCCAATTCGGCGATACAGGCCATTGGTTGTGTCGCTGCGCGCATGTGTAATACCAATAATTGCCCGGCTGGTATTGCTACACAAAAACCGGAATTGCGTGCCAGATTGAATGTGGAAAAATCCGCTAACCAGCTGGCGCGTTTTCTTGAGGCCTCTACCAGTTTAATGCAGGTTATGGCCCGTGCTTGCGGACATGACCATTTACAGAAATTTAATCATGAAGATTTGACTACATGGAATAGGGATATGGCCGCGCTGACAGGGATCGAATATGGTGGTTTTAATCCTGCCCGTTAGTGTTTATGGTCAGGTAGATTGACAGGCAGAGAAAAAATGATGAAGCAACAATGTTTGTTTTGCGAAAGGTCAAAACTTGGCCTGATTGAAGAGAATTCTCTCAGTTATGCTATCCGGGACAAATATCCGGTAATGAAGCTGCATACATTGATTCTAAGCAAAAAACATTACGAAAATATTTTTGTACTTCCTGCGGAAGAGCTGGTCAGTATTTTTGAGCTGGCAATGATATGCCAGGAAAAAATTCTAAAGGAAGATGATTCCGTTAAAGGGTTCAATTTTGGCTCAAATTCGGGAGAAGTGGCAGGCCAGAAAATCGACCATGTGCATTTTCATCTTATTCCAAGGCGCATTGGTGATACCGACCCTCCGCCGGCACAGTGCAATCGCTAATGGGCGTAATGCCTTTTCCTTGCCATAGAATAACGATTGCGTATCATTTCGCCTCGCCATGAAGAAAATATGACGCACACTTAAACCTGAACCTCAAACGCCACGGGCATATGTAAAATGAAAAAGCCACACCGTCAATAGCTGTAGCGGAATGGAAAAACATCTCTTTTTTCGGCGGCGACACTTAATTGCATTTTTACCCGTGCCTGTAACACCTTTACATCAATAGGTTTGGTTACATAATCATTGGCGCCCAGTTCCAGTAACTCAACCACTTTGTCACTATCACTTAATGCCGAAACCATGATAACCGGAAGCGTTGATATGGAATAACAGCGACGTATTTCCTGTAGAACATCGACTCCGTCGATTCCGGGCATCATGATATCCAGTAATATCAGATCAAATGAACCTTTCCCGATTTTACGCAAAGCATCCTTGCCATCACTGGCCAGTGTTACCTTGTGTCCTTTGCGCGTGACTATACGTTCGATAACACCACGATTCAAGGCATCATCGTCTACCGCCAGAATATTACAGACTTTACCCATAATAACTTCTCTTCTTTCAGTTCGGAAAATTCAGTAATGATTTATCAGGCGGGAAAAGCCAACATTCGCCTGGTTCAGTTCTCATAGTAAGTTGTTATTCGTGTGCAGCTATCGACCTGAAATTAAATTTATTAAGGAATGTGCATATAATAACTTTCCTGGTTGAAACCATTTATTATTCTCCGGCTGGCAGGATGTTATGATCCCGGTATGACATTGACCAAACCCCCTTTTTTTTATGACGCTGAGCTGTCGGCTTTGGTGAATAAACTGCTTTCCCAGGCACAGCAGACATCACATCGTCATATGATTGTGCTGGCGGGGGACGCTGGTTGGTGCCAGAGTGTGGGTACACAGCTTGTAGCCCTGTCAAAATTGCTGCGTGTAACCTGGGTTTCGTCAGAACAACAAGACGCTGATGCAGTATCCACAAACACAGCAAAAAAACTCTTGGGGCAGGAGCGTGATGTCATTGTGTTTGATGCCTATTCAGGCTTTGACCCTGATGCCTTTGGTGCGGTGAGTGGCGTGGTGTGCGGTGGTGGTTTGCTGGTGTTGTTATGTCCGCCGTTGACGCAGTGGGAGAACATCAATGACCCCGCAACAGAACGTATTGCCATCTGGCCGTATACCACAGAAAACATCAGCGGTCGTTTCTTGCGACGCGTTGCCCGTGTAATTAACGCATCACCTGCGGCGGCAACGGTCATTGAACAGGGGGCTGCGTTACCCGCTGTGCATAGGCCTGCCAATGTGCAAAATGCTGTTGGCGCACTGAATGGCCTTTTTCGCACCGAAGATCAGCGTGTTGCTGTGGCCGCTATTGAGCATGTGCTGCATGGCTGTCAACGACAACCACTGGTGCTGATGGCAAACCGGGGGCGCGGTAAAACAGTGGCGTTGGGCATTGCAGCTGCGCGCCTGTTGCAAACACAAGTGCTGCATGTGGTGGTCACCGCGCCACGGCTTGCCGCTGTGCAGCCGCTGTTTCAACAAGTGGAAAAAATCCTGCCAGACGCCAGTGTGCATGGCGGTCGCGTGCAATGGGGGGAGGCCAGCATTCAGTTTGTTGCACCGGATATGTTGTGTTTGTCGACTGTACCCGCAGACCTGTTACTGGTGGATGAAGCGGCAGCCATCCCGGCCACATTATTGCAACAATTATTAAGCCGCTACTCACGCATTGTTTTTTCAACCACTACTCACGGTTATGAAGGAACTGGCCGGGGTTTTGCTGTGCGTTTCCGGCAAACACTCAATGAACAAACGCCAGGTTGGAAACAGATGACGTTACATACACCAATTCGCTGGGCCGAAAATGATCCGTTGGAAAATCTGGTGTTTAAGGCATTGTTGCTGGATGCAGCGGGCGCTGCTGATGAACAGGTTGCTACGGCCAGGATGGACAACGTGGTGTTGGAAAAAATAAACCAGGATGAGCTGGTGAATAATGAACCTCTGTTAGCACAAATATTCGGTTTACTGGTGGTGGCGCATTATCGCACCCGCCCCAATGACCTGCGCAACCTGCTGGATGGACCGGGTTTGTCTGTGTATGTCAGCCGTTATCAAGGGCAGGTTGTGGCGACAGCATTGGTGGTCACTGAGGGAGGTTTTGATGCGTCGCTTGCCGAGGCTATTTTCGCAAGCCGGCGTCGACCGCGCGGCCACCTGATTCCGCAATCTTTGATGGTGCACGCAGGGCTGAAAGAGGCCGCCGGTTTGTGTTGCGCACGAGTGATGCGTATTGCTGTGCACCCGGCCCTGCGACGTAAAGGCCTGGGGCGACAACTGTTACGGTACATCAAAGACGATACAGCAAAACGGGGCGCTGATTTATTGGGCGCCAGTTTTGGCGCGACAGAATCATTGTTACCGTTTTGGCTGCGTGAAAATATGTTACCGGTGCGCATGGGGTTCCGGCGTGGTCATGCCAGTGGAGCGTATTCCGTGATGGTTTTACTGGCACTTTCCGCCGCAGGTGAAAAAATTCATACCGCAGCACGCGACCGCTTTAAACGTGACCTGCGACAATGGCTGGCTGATCCATTACAGGCGTTGGATATGGCAATCTCGGCCATTTTGTTACAAAGCGTCGACAATGCCACCGAAACCGTTTCACTTCAGCAACATGATCTGGATATGTTGCTCCGTTTTTCCAAAGGTGAACGTACTTACGAAGATGCACTGGCGCCTGTTTGGCGTTTGTTAATAGCGGCGGATGGGCAGCTCGCGGGTTTATTGACGGATATTGAGCATGGCGTGCTGTCTGCCAAGGTGCTGCAAAAACAGCCATGGGCAAGTGTGGCTCGTCAATTTGGTTTGGCAGGCAAGGCAGAAGTGTTGATTTACTTACGTGGTGGAGTGCACAAGTTGCTTGCCGTAGCCATGCCTTGACAGTTCCGGGGAATAAAATCTTTGGCTTGTCAGCATTGCTTTGCTTGCGTAAGCTTGCCGCCGGAAGTCGGCTGAGCAGTCGCGGCACCTCTTTTTCGTTTTACGACGGGAAGGCGGGTGCGGAGGAAAGTCCGGGCTCCATAGGGCAGAGTGCCAGGTAACGCCTGGGGGGCGTGAGCCTACGGAAAGTGCAGCAGAAAATATACCGCCGATGGCCTCGGTTTTCGAACCGAGGCACAGGTAAGGTTGAAATGGTGCGGTAAGAGCGCACCGCGCGGCTGGTAACAGCAGTGGCAGGGTAAACCCCACTCGGAGCAAGACCAAATAGGGGAACATTGATGTGGTCCGCATAAGTTCCCGGGTAGGTTGCTTGAGCCGCGTGGCGACACGTTGGCCAGATGAATGACTGTTCACGACAGAACCCGGCTTACAGGCCGGCTTCCACCTTTCTTTGTTTTGCATTGACACCTTGATTCAGCGGGGTGTGCTTGATGCAGGGCGTGCAGAAGCAGATGTTTTTAACATTTTATTCTCCGTACCTTTGCGTATTCTGCGTTTATATTCTGAAACCCGATAACAGTTGCGCTGTTGCGTTTTTGCTTAATATTTAGGTGGTCAAAAAATAACCATTCCCTTTTTTTTGGGAATATTCCCATCCTGCTTTTGGCTTCCTCTTAAGACTTTACTTTAAGTTCATTTAACAACAATTTGATTACATAAAAGTAGTCGGATTTTCTTTGGGTGACTTTTGAGCAGGTTGTCCTAAGTCATTGTGTGGAAAGCAGGTTTTTTCTGTTATTCCGGGCGTTATTTTCTTGACAGTAGGGGAATCTGCTACCTATAGTGGTGCAATAATGTGGAGAAAAGTGGTTGATTGTGGATTTTTTAAATCCGTTGCCGCTATAAGGCTATGAAGCCTCGGTAATTGTCGTGAGGGAAAGTCATTCTGAGTCCATTTTTTGATCATGGAATGGACTCAAAATGGATTTCCGTATGACCGCATGGATGCAAAGCATACAGGAGTAGTTGCCGGGTGATTCATTCTGAATCCGACGGTCTCCTGGAAGTGGTGACGCCGTGTGTTGACACGTTGATGACCGCATCGCCATACCAGACGTAGCACTGTCGTTATACGAGGAGTCGGAAAAATTGTTTCGAGGGGTTAATGCTCTCAATCTGGACGCCAAGGGGCGCGTGGCTATACCAACGCGCTATCGCCAGCGGCTGTCCGATATGTGTGATGGTCAAATGGTGATCACTATTGATAACAGTGATCGCTGTCTGCTGGTGTACCCCTTACAGGAATGGGAAGTTGTTGAGCGCAAGTTGCAAAAGCTGCCCAGCTTCAACAGACAGGCCCGGCGTTTACAGCGAATGTTAATTGGTCATGCCACCGAGGTGGAAATGGATGGTACGGGGCGCCTGCTGGTGCCGCCGCCGTTACGTGAGTTCGCGGGTCTGGAAAAACGCACAGTGTTGATCGGGCAGAGCAACAAATTTGAATTGTGGAGTGAGGAGTTGTGGACAGAAAGTCGTAGTGAGTGGATGGCGGCGGGCGATGATCTTGGTGATCTGCCCGCAGAAATGGAGACGATGTCGTTATAACGCTGATGAGCGAAGACTTCGCCCATCAGCCGGTGTTGTTTGAAGAGGTATTGATGGCGTTGGCCATCCGGCCTGATGGCATCTATGTAGACGGCACCTTCGGCCGGGGCGGTCATGCTGGCGCCATCCTGGAGCGTTTGGGTCCCCAGGGGCAATTGTTGGCCATTGATAAAGACCCACAAGCGGTGGCCGTAGCAAAAGACCGGTTTGGCGCGGATTCGCGTTTCAGCATTGCGCAGGGTTCATTTACTGAATTGGGGCGGCTGGTGCAAGAGAAAGGTTGGCAAGCAGGCGGTGTGGACGGGGTTCTCCTGGACCTCGGAGTGTCGTCTCCCCAACTGGATGACCCTGAACGGGGCTTCAGTTTTCGCCACGATGGTGATCTTGATATGCGCATGGACCCCGAGTCCGGACAGAGTGCAGCCCAGTGGCTGGCGCGGGCTGACGAATATGATATTCGCCGTGTGTTGCGTGAATACGGTGAGGAAAAATTTGCCAAGCGTATTGCCCACGCCATTGTGAAGGCGCGCGAGGAAACCCCTATTAGCACGACCCGTCAATTGGCGACACTGATCGCTGAGGCCAGCCCCGTGCATGAAAAAGGTAAAGACCCGGCGACGCGCAGTTTTCAGGCGATTCGTATTTTTATTAATGGTGAACTGGATGATCTCAAACAATGTTTGCCGCAAGCGCTTGACGTGTTGCGGCCCGGTGGACGGTTGGCGGTGATCAGTTTTCATTCGTTGGAAGACCGTATCGTCAAACGCTTGTTGCGCAAAGAGGCGCGGGGGGATGATTTTCCGCCGGATCTGCCAATTCCGCAGTCGGCGCTTTCACCGCGTATCAGGCTTGTGGGTAAGGCGGTCCGCGCCCGCGAGCAGGAAATTGCGGCCAACCCGCGTGCCCGCAGCGCGGTGTTGCGCGTGGCGGAGCGGATTTCAGTTTGAATGAACAAACAAGGATTGCTGGTGGTAATGATTTTGGCAGTGCTGGTGTCGGCGGTGGGTGTGATTGAGGCCAAGCATCAGAGTCGTAAACGTTTTGTGACATTGCAGGCGTTGGAGAAAGTGCGCGATCAAATGAATGTGGAATGGGGACAATTGCAGTTGGAACAGGGCACCTGGGCGACACACAGCCGGGTAGAGCGCATTGCCCGGAAAAAATTGCACATGGTTAATCCCAAAGTGGATGAGGTGGTGATTGTGGAACAGGTGGGGCAGAAGCCGTGAATGTAAATGTTGTGCGGATTAAGGAATGTGCGTGCAATAACTTTCGTGCGTTTCACCCCTCGTCCCGGCCTTCTCCCCGCAAGGGGAGAAAGGACAAAAACAGGGGAGAAGAGACTAAAAACTGTTTTAACACCATGAACACAAAAGAATGAACGCAAAAACATCTGAACTTGCATTTCGTGGTCGGCGCTTTTTGGTGCTGTCGGTGCTGGCCCTGGCGGGGCTGGCGTTGGTGGCGCGCGCGGTGGATTTGCAGGTGGTGAGCAAGGATTTTCTGAAAGGACAGGGGGATGCGCGTTATTTGCGCGTGGTTTCTGAGCCTGCGCATCGCGGCATGATTACGGATCGTTTTGGTGAACCGCTGGCCATCAGCACACCGGTGGATTCGGTGTGGGCCAATCCTCAGGAGCTGATTCTGGCGCGCGACAGCTGGCCGCAACTGACGAAGGTGCTGGGGCTTAAGCGCGGTGCACTGGAACGCCAGTTGGCGGCAAAGCGTGACAAAGAATTTATTTATCTGAAGCGCCGGGTCGCCCCGGATCTGGCGGAAAAAGTCATGGCGCTGGAAATCCCCGGTGTGGCCCTGGCGCCGGAATACAAACGTTTTTACCCCGCTGGTGAAGTTACCGCCCACGTGGTGGGTTTCACCAATGTGGATGACGAAGGTCAGGAAGGCATGGAACTGGTGCACGATGCCCGGCTGAAAAGTATCGCGGGCGCCAAACGGGTGATCAAGGACCGTTTTGGTCGTGTAGTGGAAAACGTCGAGCGTGTTTCCGAACCGCAGCCGGGCCAGGATATTGTATTGAGTATTGATCGCCGTTTGCAGTATCTGGCCTATCGTGAGCTGAAGGCGGCGGTGAAAAGTCATCGTGCCGATGCCGGTTCCTTGGTGATTCTCGATGTGCATACCGGTGAAGTGCTGGCCATGGTCAATCAGCCTGCTTACAACCCCAACAACCGTCATAAGCTGAAGAGCAGTGACCTGCGTAATCGTGCGGTGACGGATGTATTTGAACCCGGTTCCACCATCAAGCCGTTCACGGTGGCGGCCGCGCTGGAAACGGGGCGTTTTAATGGCAACACCGTGGTGGATGTGCGTCCGGGTTATTTGAAGATCGGCCGTAAAACCATTCGTGATTTCCGTGACTACGGCATCATTGATGTTTCCACCATTCTGCAAAAATCCAGCAACGTGGGCGCCAGCAAACTGGCGTTGGCGATTACCCCGGAACACTTGTGGCAGACCTTTGCCAGTGTGGGGCTGGGCGCAGATTCCGGTAGTGGTTTTCCCGGCGAACCATCGGGACTGTTAACCGACTTTGGTGCCTGGCATGACATTCAGCGCGCCACGGTGTCTTACGGCTATGGCCTGTCGGTTACGGCCATGCAGCTGGCCCGCGCCTATGCGGCATTGGCCAGTGACGGCCGCCCGCTGCCGGTGAGTTTTTTACGCCGCAGCGAGGCGCAGGCCGCAGAATTGGCGGCATTGTATGAGCCGGTATTGAGTAAAAGCAGTTTGCGCAGCGTGCGGCAAATGCTGGAGCGCGTCGTGGAAAAAGGTGGCACAGGCACCCGGGCTGCCGTACCCGGGTATCGCATTGCCGGTAAAACCGGCACGGTGAAAAAATCCGGCGCCGGAGGTTATATTGAAGACAGCTATTTAGCGTTATTCGCCGGTATAGCACCGGCCAGTGATCCGCGTCTGGCCATGGTGGTGGTGATTGATGAACCACGGAGTGAAAAATATTACGGTGGTGCAGTGGCGGCTCCGGTGTTTTCCAGGGTCATGGCGGGCGCTTTACGCATGATGGATATTCCGCCGGATAATGCGAATTCACCTCCCGGCCAGCGGCTGGCATTTTTGCACAGGGCGCAATGATGACAACACAGCCCACGCCAAAGCCGTTGACCTTTGCCGAGCTGATTGCCGGCATTTATTTTATTCGACAGGCGCCCGCACTGGCGATCAGCGGGCTGTGCCTGGACAGTCGGAAGACACAGAAAGGTGATCTGTTTTTTGCCCTGGATGGCGAGCAGGTGCATGGCAGGGATTTTATTGATGATGCCATCCAGCGTGGCGCGAGCGTAGTGTTGTGGGCATCCGCCATATCACGACAAGAACTGCGTGGCGGCGTACCGGTGTATGGCGTGCCGGATTTGAAAAACATGGTGGGCCGTATTGCCGAGCGTTTCTATGGTGAGCCGACGAAGTCACAGTTTGTGATTGGTGTTACCGGCACCAATGGCAAAACCTCGGTGACGCAGTTTATCGCCCATGCGTTGCAACAGGACGGGCCCTGCGGAGTGCTCGGTACATTGGGCAATGGCGTGTTCGGCCAACTGGAAAAAGGCGACTTTACCACGCCGGATGCCATCACCCTGCATACCCTGCTGGATGATTTGCGCTACGAAAATGTAAAGCGGGTGGTGATGGAGGCATCTTCACACGGCCTCGAACAGGGGCGGGTGGCGGGGGTGGCATTTGATGTGGCGGTGTTCACCAATCTCAGTCATGAGCATCTGGATTATCACGGCAACATGCAAAATTATGGCCGCGCCAAGCGGCGTCTGTTTGAGATCAAAGGCCTGAAATACGCAGTGATCAATATTGATGATGAGTATGGCCGGCAGATGCTGATGTCGATGCCGGGTGCGGTGGGTACGGTGAGTTATGGCTTTGGTGACGGGAAAGGCGGCAGTGATGTATTGCCGTCCCTGCTGGGTTCCGATTTGCAGTTAGACCGTAATGGCCTGCGCATGCATGTGGAAAGCGATTGGGGCAAGGGCGATTTGCAGGTGCCGCTGCTGGGGGCATTCAATGCATCAAACCTGTTGGCAACGCTGGGTGCGTTGTTGGCCAGTGGCATTGCTTTTGATGATGCCCTGCAACGTCTGGCGGATGTGCAGCCGGTGCCGGGGCGTATGCAGGGTTATGGTGGCGTAAATAACCAGCCATTGGTGGTGGTGGACTACGCACACACACCGGATGCCTTGCAACAGGTGCTGGCTGCTGTACGAGCGCACACCGCTGCACAGGCTGGCGTAGTGGCCGCCCCCAATCTGTGGTGTGTGTTTGGTTGCGGGGGTGATCGTGACCGCAGCAAGCGCCCGTTGATGGCAGCGGTGGCAGAGCAGTTGGCAGATAAAGTCATTGTTACTGATGACAACCCACGCACGGAAAACGCACAGGTGATTGTTGCCGATATTCTTCAGGGTTTTTCGAGAGTGGATGACGTGCTGGTGATTGCGGATCGTGCCAGCGCCATTGAAAAAGCGATTTTATGTGCAGCGGAAAATGATGTGGTGCTGATTGCGGGCAAGGGACACGAAGAAGTGCAAATCGTTGGCGATGCGCGTCTGCCGTTCAGTGATGTCCATGAAGTTGAGCGCGTGTTGGCTTTGCGAAAATCCGGCGGAGGGCAATTGTGATGAATGTCCAGCAGATCGCGCCGGGAATCAATACCGTAGCTGTTGCCTGTGAGTTGTTGCAGGGTGAGTTGCATGGTAAGGCAAAGACGCTATCTTTTTCCGGTGTCAGTACGGATACCCGTGAAGTCGTACCGGGGCAGCTGTTTGTGGCGTTGAGCGGCCCACATTTTGATGGCCATGATTTTGTGGCCTATGCCATACAAAAAGGCGCAGTGGCGGCCGTGGTGACGCACCCTGTTGATGCACCGGCTCCGCAGATTATTGTCAGCGATACCCAGCGTGCCTATGCGCAACTGGCTGCCAACTGGCGGCAGCAGTTTGTGATTCCCCTGATTGCGATTACCGGCAGTAATGGCAAGACCACCGTAAAGGAAATGCTTGCGGCGATTATGTCGCGCAAGGGCAGTGTACTGGCGACCCGGGCCAATTTTAATAACGAAGTGGGGGTGCCGCGCACCCTGCTGGGTTTGCGGGCCGGACATATTGCGGCGGTGGTTGAAGAAGGCGCCAGCCGTCCCGGTGATATCGCCTATCTGACGGCATTCGTGCAGCCCACGGTGGCAATGGTCACCAATGCTGCCGGCGCACACCTGGAAGGCTTTGGTTCGCTGGACGCGGTGGCAAAAACCAAGGGTGAAATCTTTGAACATCTGCCCGCAAACGGTGTGGCCGTTATCAATGCCGATGATGCCTTTGCGGATTTATGGCGGAGTCAGGCGGGTGATCGTTCCATCACGCATTTTTCCCTGTCGGTGGAAAGCAACGCCGAAGTGCGTGGTGAATTAACCGCCGATGGCTTATTGCACATTTTTACCCCGGCGGGTGATGTGCAGGTGGCCTTGCCGCTGGAGGGTCGTCATAACATCGCAAATGCACTGGCGGCCACGGCTGCTGCGCTGGCGGCGGGCGCCGGTATCACGGATGTGAAAGCCGGCCTGGAATCAATGCAGGTGGTGCCGGGCCGCTTGCAGCGTAAAGCGGGCATGCACGGCGCACAGATTATTGACGACACCTATAACGCCAACCCGGCATCGTTAAAGGCGGCGCTGGATGTATTGGCGCAGTATCCCGGTGATCGCTATCTCGCGTTAGGTGACATGGCCGAGTTGGGCGCAAAGGCGCTGGAATATCATCAGCAGGCAGGCCGTCAGGCCCGTGAAATGGGTGTCAGTCGCTTGTACGCAGTGGGTGAGTGCTCACAACATGCGGCGCAGGCCTTTGGTGAGCACGGTCAGCATTTTACTGCACAGGCTGCATTGATCTCTCGTCTGCAAGCGGATCTGCACAAAGACGTAACGTTATTGGTAAAGGGCTCACGTTCGGCACAGATGGAAAATGTAGTCGCTGCGCTGTCTGTAGAGGGGGTGAACTGATGCTGCTTTATCTTGCCGATTATCTGGCCCAGTTTCACAGCGGTTTTGGCGTGTTTCAGTACCTGACCCTGCGCGCCATTCTTGGCGCCTTGACGGCACTGCTGATTTCATTTGTGGTGGGTCCGACGATGATCCGCCGGCTCAATCATTATCAGATTGGCCAGACCGTGCGTGACGATGGTCCGGAAAGCCATTTGCAAAAAGCCGGTACACCTACCATGGGTGGCGCATTGATTCTGGTGGCGGTTTCGGTCAGCACGTTGTTGTGGTCAGACCTGAGCAATTCCTACATGTGGGTGGTGTTGCTGGTGACCATCCTGTTCGGTGTGATCGGCTGGGTGGATGACTACAAAAAGTTAGTCAAAAAAGATTCGCGCGGGCTGATTGCACGTTACAAGTATTTCTGGCAGTCGGTGATTGCTTTGGGGGCTGCCTGGTTTTTATATGATGCCGCAACCATTCCGGCGCAGACACAACTGTTTGTCCCGTTTTTCAAGGATGTGGCCATTGTGCTGGGGCCGATGTTTATCGTGCTGGCGTATCTGACCATTGTGGGTTCCAGCAATGCGGTAAACCTCACCGATGGTCTTGATGGCCTGGCGATCCTGCCTACAGTGATGGTGGCCGGTGCGTTGGGCCTCTTCGCCTATGTCACGGGTAACGTGAAGTTCGCCGAATATCTGGTCATTCCTTACATCCCCGGTGTGGGAGAGGTGGTGGTTTTTTGCGGCGCCCTGATGGGTGCAGGCTTGGGGTTTCTCTGGTTTAACACCTATCCCGCCATGGTGTTTATGGGGGATATCGGCGCGTTGGCATTGGGTGCGGCACTGGGCATTGTGGCTGTGGTGGTGCGTCAGGAACTGGTGCTGGTGATCATGGGCGGAGTGTTTGTGATTGAAACCCTGTCGGTGATCATGCAAGTGACATCATACAAGTTAACCGGCAAACGCATTTTTCGCATGGCGCCGTTGCATCACCATTTTGAGCTAAAAGGCTGGCCTGAACCACGGGTGATTGTGCGTTTCTGGATCATCACCGTCATCCTGGTTTTGGTGGGGCTGGCCACCCTGAAAATACGTTAACCATTTTGCAATGAGTACAGCACTGAACATGACAAACGTTACAGAACATAACAACAGCCTGGCTTCCGTGCCGACTCTGGTGGTCGGCCTGGGACAGAGTGGCTTGTCCTGTGCGCGTTTTTTGGCAAAGCAAGGTGTGCCGTTTGCAGTGACGGACAGCCGTGAACAGCCACCGGGTATTGTTGCCTTGCGCGCTGAATTGCCCACAGCGGAAACCGGCCTGGGCGGTTTTGATGAAACACTGTTTGCCTGGGCGCAGCGTGTGATTGTCAGCCCGGGTATTGCGCTAAATGAACCGCTGATTACCGATGCGCAGCGCCGGGGTGTGGAAGTGATGGGTGACATCGAGTTGTTTGCGCAAATGGCGCAGGCGCCCATTGTCGCCATCACCGGCTCCAACGGGAAAAGCACCGTCACTTCGCTGTTGGGTGAAATGGCAAAAGCGGCCGGTGGGGATGTGCGAGTGGGTGGCAACATTGGTACACCGGCACTGGAATTACTCAAAGAGAATGAGCCGGATTTTTACCTGCTGGAATTGTCGAGTTTTCAGCTGGACAGCACATATTCCTTGCGCGCCTCAGCAGCTGTGGTGCTGAATGTCAGCGCTGATCATCTGGACCGTTACGACAACCTGGATCAATACGTGGCCAGCAAACAGCGTATTTACAGCGATGCAGGACTGGCTGCGCAAGGGACGGCGGTTTTTAATCGTGATGACCCACAGGTTGTGGCAATGCTGGCGGACAATATGCCACAGCAAAAAATCAGCTTTGGTCTGGGGGTTCCCGATGACCACCAGTTCGGGCGCATCAGCCGGAACAGCGAATTATGGTTAGCGCGGGGTACAGAAGCCTTGCTGCCGGTTGCGCAAATACGCATGACGGGTGAACAGGCTCAGGCCAATGCGCTGGCGGCACTGGCGTTGGGCGAGGTGATGGGGCTGCCCATGGCCACCATGCTGGCGACATTGAAAACGTTCCCCGGTCTGCCGCACCGGACCCAGTTTGTCGCCGACACCGATGGTATTCGCTGGATCAACGATTCCAAGGGCACCAATGTAGGCGCCACGCTTTCTGCTGTGCGGGGCTTGGCCGGACCACTGGTTTTGATCGCCGGTGGACAAGGCAAAGGCGCTGATTTTTCACCGTTGGCAGAGGTAATAAAAGACAAGGTGCGTGCGGTTGTTTTGCTGGGTGAAGATGCCGCACTAATGGAAAAAGCCCTGGCAGATGTGGCGCCGGTGATGCAGGTGTCTTCGATAGAACACGCCGTGGCACAAGCGCGGTCTTTTGCGCAGGCCGGCGACACCGTGTTGTTGTCACCGGCCTGTGCCAGTTTCGACATGTTTTCCGGTTTTGCGGCGCGGGGTGAAGCCTTTATGGCCGCAGTGCGCACATTGCCGACAGCCAAAGGAGGCCGGTCATGAGCACTGATACGATCCCGGTATTGCGCAATTTTGTTCATACCTCAAATGTGATATCGAGTCAGCGTCATGGGCGTTTTCCGCTGGATATGGGTTTGTTGGCGGCAGCCGTTATGTTGCTGGTTGTGGGGCTGGTGATGGTGGCATCGGCATCGGTATCCATTGCCGAACGCCAGATGAATGACCCCCTCTTTTATTTATGGCGACAGAGTGCTTTTGTGACGCTGGGCCTGCTGGCCGGTTTTGCGGTGTTGAATGTGCGCCTGGTGTATTGGGAGCGTCTCGGCCCCTGGTTCCTGTTACTGGGTTTAAGCCTGCTGGTGACGGTGTTGTTTCTCGGACGTGAAATCAATGGCAGTGTGCGCTGGCTGTCGCTGGGGCCGGTGAATCTCCAGCCGTCGGAAATGATGAAGCTGTTTATCGTGATTTATCTGGCGGGTTATCTGGTGCGGCGTGGTGATGAGGTACGCAAGTCGATAAAAGGTTTTCTCAAGCCCATGGCGCTGGTAGGCCTGATCGGCGTGCTGTTGTTGCTGGAACCCGATTTTGGTGCTGCCGCCGTTATCACCGCCACGGTATTGGGCATGATGTTTTTGGGGGGCGTGCGGCTGTGGCAATTTGTAGTGCTGTTTCTCAGCATGTCCGCTGTGGTGGCTGCTGTGGCGGTTTCATCACCCTATCGGGTGGAGCGCCTGACGTCATTTGTGAACCCCTGGGCGGACCCGTTTGACAGCGGTTTCCAGCTCACCCAGGCATTGATCGCCTTTGGTCGTGGTGAATGGATGGGTGTGGGTTTGGGCGGCAGTGTGCAAAAGCTGTTTTATCTGCCCGAAGCGCATACGGATTTTTTGTTTGCCGTGCTGGCTGAAGAACTGGGTCTGATGGGCGTGGTGCTGGTGATTGGTTTGTTTGTGCTCATTGTGTGGCGTGCCTTTGTAGTGGGCCAGTCCGCAGCGCAGGGCGGTAATCGTTTTGGCGCCTATACGGCTTATGGCATAGGCATATGGCTGGGTTTGCAGGCGTTCATCAATTTCGGTGTGAACATGGGCGTATTGCCCACCAAGGGGCTGACCCTGCCGCTGATGAGTTACGGTGGCTCAAGTATTGTGATGAGTTGTGTGGCGGTGGCGTTGCTGTTGCGGATTTCCCACGAGCACCCGGTGGAGCGGCAACCGGCGGCACGGCGGAAGGTGCCTACCTTACAAAAAACAGCAGCAAAAACGGCGACAAAACGAGGGCGCAGCTCGTGAGCAGCCAGCAACCTCTACACATTATGGTCATGGCCGGTGGTACCGGTGGTCATGTGTTCCCCGCATTGGCGGTGGCTGATGAATTGCGTGCGCGTGGCGTGGAGGTCAGTTGGCTGGGTACGCGCCAGGGACTGGAAGCCGAAGTGGTGCCGCGTGCCGGTTTCCCTATTGATTATGTACAGGTGTCCGGCTTGCGCGGCAAGGGTGTGCTGAGTCTGCTGATGGCACCGGTGAAACTGCTGCTGGCTCTGTCGCAAAGTTTGAAAATTATTTCCCGACGCCAACCTGCGGCAGTGCTGGGCATGGGTGGTTTTGTGACCGGCCCCGGCGGGCTGGCGGCATGGCTGAAGCGGAAGCCATTGTTGATTCACGAACAGAATGCCCGTGCCGGGTTGACCAATCGCCTGTTGGCACCGCTGGCGCGGCGAGTGATGGAAGCATTCCCCGGCACGTTTGCGGTGTCTAAAAAAGTGCTGCACACCGGTAATCCCCTGCGCAAAACATTCATTGATGCGGTGCCTGATAATACGAGCGTCAATTCAGACAAACAGACACTGCGTCTGCTGGTGGTGGGCGGCAGTCTCGGTGCGGCGCGACTCAATGAAGTGGTGCCGCAGGCGCTGGCCGCACTGGATACCGCTGTCCGTCCCGAAGTCTGGCATCAGGCGGGCAAACGCAACATCGACGATGCGCGTTCTGCCTATGCCGCAGCGGGTATGGATGTACGACTGGAACCGTTTATCGACGACATGGCGGCTGCTTATGCCTGGGCTGACGTGGTGTTGTGCCGTGCCGGCGCCATGACCATTGCCGAAGTGGCGGCTGCCGGTGTGCCGTCCATTCTGGTGCCCTTTCCTTTTGCCGTGGATGACCATCAGACAGCCAATGCGCGTTATCTGGCGGATGCACAGGCCGCCGTGTTACTGCCACAAACGCAGCTGACAGCCGAGCGCCTGGGTGAGATTTTGTTATCGCTTAATGCCGACAAGTTAACCGCCATGGCCGAAGCCGCACGCAAACTGGCATTGCTGGATGCCACCACGCAAGTGGTCGAGCAATGTCTGGCGGTGGCGCGGGGTGACAGACAGGAGGTGGCCCATGGCTAAGCAAAAAGTCAAACAAAGGGTCGAGCGCAGAGGACAAGACCTCAAAGGTGAATCACATCCGGCCTGGGGGCGAATTCATCGTGTGCATTTTGTCGGCATCGGTGGTGCGGGTATGGGCGGCATTGCCGAAGTGTTATCTAATTTAGGTTATGCCGTATCCGGTTCGGACCTGCGGGAAAATGCGGTGACCCAGCGTCTCAGTGGTTTGGGCGCCGAAATATTTACCGGGCATGATGCAGCAAACGTGCAGGGGTGCGACGTGGTGGTGACATCCACCGCCGTGTCGGCAGACAACCCGGAAGTCGTGGCCGCGCGTGAGGCACGTATTCCGGTGGTACCGCGCGCCGAAATGCTGGCCGAATTGATGCGTTTTCGTTTTGGTATCGCCATTGCCGGAACCCATGGCAAAACCACGACCACCAGCCTGACCGCGAGCCTGCTGGCTGAAGACGGGCTGGACCCCACGTTTGTGATCGGCGGTCTGCTTAACAGCGCCGGTTCCCATGCACGGCTTGGCGAGAGCCGTTATCTGGTGGCCGAGGCCGATGAAAGTGATGCCTCGTTTTTATACCTCGCACCGATGATGGCGGTGGTCACCAATATCGATGCTGACCACATGGAAACCTACGGTGGTGACTTTGCCAATCTGCGTCAGGCCTTTCTCGAATTTTTACATCACCTGCCTTTTTATGGTTTGGCGGTGATGTGTATCGACGACCAGGTGGTACGTGAACTGCTGCCAGAGATTTCCAAGCCAGTGCTGACTTACGGGTTTGCATCGGCGGATGCGGATGTGCGCGGGCGGGACTTGCATCAACAGGGGCCACACACCCACTTCCGGGTACAGCGCAAGGATCACGATACTGAACTGGCGGTGACGCTGAACATGCCCGGTGCACACAATGCACTGAATGCACTGGCAGCCATTGCCGTGGCCACTGAATTGGGTGTCAGCGATGAAGCCATTCAAAACGGGCTGGCCGGTTTTGAAGGCATTGGCCGGCGTTTTCAGGTTTACGGCGAATTGCAGACCACAGCAGGCAAGGTGTTGCTGGTGGATGACTATGGCCACCACCCGCGTGAAGTGGCGGCCACCCTGGAAGCGGCACGCAAGGCCTGGCCGGACCGGCGTTTGGTACTGGCCTTCCAGCCCCACCGTTTTTCGCGTACCCGTGACCTGTTTGAAGATTTTGTCAAAGTGCTTTGCGACGCGGATGTCTTGTTGTTGTTAGAAGTCTTTGCGGCCGGGGAGCAATCACAAGGTGGCGACGATGGTCGTGCCCTGTGCCGCGCGATACGTACCCGTGGACAACTGGACCCGGTGTTTGTGGAAGATGTGGATGATCTTGCGATGACTCTGCAAGGTGTGTTGCGTGATGGTGATGTGTTGCTGACGTTGGGTGCGGGTTCCATTGGTGTGGCGGCAGCGCAGCTGCCGGAACGGCTAAAGGAGAGCAAATGATGTTGTGGGTCAGTGTACCAGTAGCAATGCCTGCGATTAACGCAGGGACACAGAGATCACAGAGACCAAAATGTTTTTCTCTGCGGCCTCTGCGTCTCTGCGACCTCTGCGTTGAATCACAATATCGATTTGGAATCAGCGCATGAATGCCGCACTGCAAAGCAATAAATTACGTGGCAACTTGCTGTTAGGCGAGCCCATGTCAAAGCACACAAGCTGGCGTATTGGCGGCCCGGCAGACCGTTATTATCAGCCCGCCGATATTGCAGATTTGTCACTGTTTTTATCGCAGCTGCCGGAAAATGAACCGGTTTACTGGCTGGGTTTGGGCAGCAACCTGCTGGTGCGCGACGGTGGCATTCGCGGCACGGTGATTGCAACCAGTGGCGTGGTGGATGGACTGGAACAGATCGATGAAAAAACAGTGCGCGCCGAGGCTGGCGTGGCCTGCGCCAAAGTGGCCCGTTTTTGCGCGCGTGCAGGTCTTTCGGGCGCGGAATTTCTGGCCGGTATTCCCGGCACCATGGGCGGGGCGCTGGCGATGAATGCCGGCGCCTTCGGCGGTGAAACCTGGGAGGTAATAACCGCCGTTGAAACGCTGGATCAACAGGGTCAATGCCAGCATCGCCAGCCTGAAGACTTTGAAATCGCCTACCGCCATGTGACCGGTCCAAAAGGCGAATGGTTTGTGGCGGCACAATTACAGTTAGAACCGGGCGGTGAGCCAGAAGCATTGCAGGCACGTATTAAAGCACTGCTTGCCAAACGCGGTGACAGTCAGCCCACATCGCTGCCCAACGCCGGTTCGGTGTTTCGTAATCCCGAAGGTGATTTTGCGGCACGCCTGATTGAAGCTTGTGGTTTAAAAGGACAATGCGAAGGTGCGGCCTGTGTTTCGGATAAACACGCCAACTTTATTATCAATACAGGTGGCGCGACAGCATATGACGTTGAAACCCTGATCGAACGAATCATGCAAGAGGTTGAAGAAAAACAGGCGGTGCAGTTACAGCGCGAAATACACATCGTAGGTGAGACAGCATGACACGCTTCGCAACAATTTTTTTAACAATATTTTCCTTTGCGCTCTCTGCGTCTCCGCGTCTTTGCGTTGGATTTTCCGGAGGCCGCTCATGAGCCACTTTGGCAAAGTTGCCGTACTCATGGGCGGCCTGTCGGCGGAACGTGAAGTTTCCTTGCGCAGCGGCGCAGCAGTGCTGGCCGCGTTACAGCGACAAAACATTGATGCGCACGGTGTGGATGTGGGACACGACATTGTTTCGGTTTTACTGGATGGCCAGTTTGACTGTGCGTTTATCGCCCTGCACGGACGGCGGGGTGAAGATGGTGTGATTCAGGGTGTACTGGAAACACTGAATATTCCCTACACCGGTTCCGGCGTATTAGGTAGCGCACTGTCCATGGACAAGGTACGCAGCAAACAGGTATGGCAGGCGGCAGGTTTGCCGACCCCGGCTTTTGCCGTGTTGAATGATGACAGTGACTGGTCCGCAGTGATTGACGAACTGGGTTTACCGCTGGCGGTAAAGCCTGTGCATGAAGGTTCCAGCCTGGGTGCGACACGGGTGGAGCATTTGAAAAACCTGGAACCGGCCTGGCGTAATGCGGCGGAGTTTGATGCAACGGTAATGGCCGAGCCTTGGATTATCGGTGAAGAATACACGGCCGGTATTTTGGACGGTGAAGCCCTGCCGGTGATTCGCCTGGAAACACCGCGTGAGTTTTACGATTACGAAGCCAAATACAACACCGATGATACACGCTATCACTGCCCCAGTGGTTTGTCTGCGGCTGACGAACAACAGTTTCAGGCATTGGCGCTGAGCGCATTCACAGCGCTGGGTGCGACGGGCTGGGGGCGTATCGATTTTATGTTAGACAAAAACGGTGATCCCTGGCTACTGGAAAACAATACCGTACCGGGACTGACGGATCACAGCCTGGTACCCATGGCGGCGCAGGCGGCGGGTATGGATTTTGATGAACTGGTTTTGCGCATTCTGTCGGCATCGAACGGGCCGGGCAACAGGGAGGATGTGGGTCATGGGTGCTAGACGCATTGAGAAAAAAGCCAATGTGAAAAAGCCCCGGTCACCCGTAAAACCGATGTTTGAGCGCTGGTTGACGCGCCGTTTACTGGGTGGTGTGTTGTTGTTTGGCGGGTTGGGTGGCCTGTCGGGTTTCACCCTATGGCAGCTTGCCCAGCCGGATACCCTGCCGATCCGGCAGGTGCAGGTCACAGGTGAATTTGTTTATCTCGATAAACAGAATTTGTACAAGGCCATTGGTGATCTTGCCAATGCCGGGTTTTTTAATGTCAACGTGCGTGCAGTGAAACAGGCCGCCGAGACTTTGCCCTGGGTGGAAGGTGCTTCGGTGCGGCGGGTATGGCCGGACACTTTGCGCATTGATATCCGCGAACAAATACCACTGGCCCGCTGGCAGGGGGGCGGCATGGTTAACCGGCATGGTGATGTTGTGCCCTTGGCGACAATGGATGCGCTGCGTGATTTTCCGGTTTTTAACGGGCCGGAAGGTACGGCAAAAATACTCGCCAAACGTTACCAATCGTTATCGGCATCGCTGGCAAAAATGAAGCTGGCCGTTGTGGCGTTAACGCTGAGTGAACGGCGTGCATGGCGGGTGTCGCTGGATAATGGCATGCAGCTATTGTTTGGCCGGGCGATGCTGGACACACAGATGTTACGTTTTGCCACTGCGTACGACAGTGTGCCTGTGGAAAAACGGGAAAATATTCAGTCGGTGGATTTACGTTACACCAATGGTTTTGCTGTGCGCTGGAAAACACCTGTGAATAAATCAAAGCTTGGTTGAAACAGGAAAATGACAAAACAACACTTGAAAAATAATGATGGGATTGCCGGACCGATGTTTTTTTGGGGAATGGGGTGATGAGCAAAAAGTCTGATCAAAATTTACTGGTAGGCCTGGATATCGGCACCTCAAAAGTGGTGGCGATTGTGGCGGACCTAACGCCGGAAGGTGAAATCGACATTATCGGTATCGGTTCACATCCTTCCCGCGGCCTGAAAAAAGGCGTGGTGGTAAATATCGAATCCACAGTACTGTCAATTCAGCGCGCAGTGGAAGAGGCGGAACTGATGGCCGGTTGCCAGATTGATTCGGTGTACGCCGGTATTGCCGGTAGTCACATCCGCAGTCTGAATTCACACGGCATCGTGGCGATACGCGACAAAGAGGTCATGCACGCCGATGTGGAGCGGGTGATTGATGCGGCGCGGGCGGTGGCCATTCCGGCAGACCAAAAAGTGCTGCACATTCTGCCACAGGAATTCCTGATCGACGATCAGGAGGGCATACGCGAGCCGGTGGGTATGTCCGGTGTACGTCTCGAAGCCAAGGTACACATGGTGACCGGTGCGGTGAGTGCGGCGCAAAACATTATCAAGTGTGTGCGTCGTTGCGGGCTGGAAGTGGATGATGTGATTCTCGAACAACTGGCATCCAGTTATGCGGTATTGACGGAAGACGAAAAAGAACTGGGTGTGTGTCTGGTGGACATGGGGGGTGGCACCACCGACATTGCGGTGTTTACCGATGGCTCGATTCGTCACACCGCTGTGATTCCCATTGCCGGTGATCAGGTCACCAATGATATTGCGGTGGCGTTGCGTACGCCGACGCAATACGCAGAAGAAATCAAAATCAAATACGCCTGTGCGTTGACGCAACTGGCCAGTCCGGAAGAAAGCATCGAAGTGCCCAGTGTGGGTGACCGGCCGCCACGGCGTCTGGCGCGGCAAACGCTGGCCGAGGTCATTGAGCCACGTTATGAAGAATTATTAATCCTGGTGCAAAACGAATTGCGTCGCAGTGGTTTTGAAGAAATGTGTGCGGCGGGCATCGTGCTCACCGGGGGTTGTTCAAAGATGGAAGGCGTCATTGAACTGGCGGAAGAAGTTTTTCACATGCCGGTACGCCTGGGTATGCCGCAGCACGTTTCAGGTCTGGTGGATGTGGTGCGAAATCCGATTTATGCGACGGGTGTGGGTTTGTTGTTGTACGGACATCAACATCACGGCGAAAGCCATAAAGAACGTAAAAGTGAATGGAGCGGTAAAGGTTTGTGGTCACGAATGAAAAGCTGGTTCCAGGGAAATTTTTAAATCATTTTTGAAAAAATGTATCAACAATTGAAAACTGAATTATTCAACAGGAGGGCAAGACAATGTTCGAACTGATGGAAACCAATATTGCAGGGGCAGTTATTAAAGTCATCGGTGTCGGTGGTGGCGGCGGGAATGCGGTTGAGCACATGGTGGCGCAAAGCATCGATGGTGTTGAATTTATTTGCACCAATACCGATGCGCAGGCACTGAAAAACTCTGCGGCGCGTACGGTGCTGCAAATGGGCAATAACGTTACCAAGGGCTTGGGCGCCGGCGCCGATCCGGACGTGGGCCGGCAAGCCGCGCTGGAAGACCGTGATCGTATCGTCGAATTGGTGGATGGTGCCGATATGGTTTTTATCACCGCAGGCATGGGCGGTGGTACGGGCACCGGTGGTGCGCCGGTGGTGGCGCAGATCGCCAAAGACCTGGGTGTGCTGACGGTGGCTGTGGTCACCAAGCCTTTTCCTTTTGAGGGCAAAAAGCGCATGGCCGTTGCTGAACAGGGCATCAAGGAATTATCCGAGTACGTTGATTCGCTGATTACCATTCCTAACGAGAAGTTGATGGATGTGCTGGGCAAGGACGTTTCTCTGCTGGATGCGTTCAAGGCAGCCAATGATGTGCTGTTGGGCGCGGTGCAGGGAATTGCGGACTTGATCACCCGCCCGGGATTGATCAATGTTGACTTTGCGGATGTACGCACGGTGATGTCTGAAATGGGCATGGCGATGATGGGTACTGGCTTCGCGACCGGTGAGGGACGCGCCCGGGCGGCGGCGGCGGCGGCAGTGGCCAGCCCGTTGCTGGAAAGCGTCGATCTGGCCGGTGCACGGGGTATTCTGGTGAATGTGACGGCAGGCCTGGACATGTCCATTGGTGAGTTCGACGAAGTTGGCGGTACGGTCAAGGAATTTGCGTCCGATAATGCCACCGTGGTGGTGGGTACAGTGATCGACCCGGAAATGTCCGAAGGGTTGCGGGTGACGGTCGTGGCGACCGGGCTGGGGCAAAAATCAGAGGTGGGGGTGGAAAAGCCAGTGCTGGTGGCTCCCGAAGGCCCGGATGGTACAGTGGATTATGGCCAGCTGGACCGGCCCACGGTAATTCGCAACAAGGTTGCCGGTGAGCGTTATGCCACAGGCACTGATGGTAATCTGGATTATCTGGATATTCCGGCATTCCTGCGGCGTCAGGCAGATTAGATGTCACAGGTTTAAACAGGCTCGGCAAGTGTGTGAAATTGTGAGCCCGCTCACTAGGTAGAATCAGGGAGGCTGTGGTAGAATTCCCCGATTCTGCGCGCCCGACTTCGGGTGACAGCAGGAGATAATTGTGATTGGTCAGATGATTCGACAGCGGACATTAAAAAATATCATTCGTGCTACAGGCATCGGCCTGCATACCGGCGATAAGGTTTATCTGACCTTGCGGCCCGCTGCTGTGGATACCGGCATTGTATTTCGTCGGATTGATCTGGACGAACCGGTTGAGATTGCGGCGACCCCGGACAACGTGGGTGACACACGTCTTTCCACCACGCTGATTCACAACAATGTGCGGGTTTCCACTGTTGAACACCTGCTTTCAGCTATGGCCGGACTGGGTATTGATAACGCCTATATTGATGTCAGCGCCCCCGAGGTGCCCATCATGGATGGTAGTGCAGGGCCTTTTGTCTTTCTGATTCAGTCCGCAGGTATTGAAGAGCAGAATGCTGCCAAACGTTTTATTCGCATCAAAAAGCCGGTTATCGTGGAAGACGGCGATAAATGGGCGCGCTTTGATCCCTTTGAAGGCTTCAAGGTTTCGTTCAATATTGATTTTCAACACCCGGTATTTCAATCCCAGTCGCAGACCACTACGGTGGATTTTTCCAGCACTTCTTTTGTAAAAGAAGTCAGCCGGGCGCGTACCTTTGGTTTTATGCGCGACATCGAGCAGTTGCGTGAAAATAATCTGGTGCTGGGTGGCAGTCTTGATAACGCCATCGTGATGGATGATTACCGTGTGCTTAACGAAGACGGTCTGCGTTATCGTGATGAGTTTGTTAAACACAAAGTACTGGATGCCATTGGCGACCTGTATTTGCTCGGTTGCAGTCTGATCGGCGAATTCAGTGGTTATAAATCCGGCCATGAGCTTAATAACCGCCTGCTGCGCACGTTGCTGGCTAACGAAGATGCCTGGGAAGCGGCAACGTTTGATGATCCAAAGCTGGCCCCCATTTCTTATACCCACCCCCTGTTGGCCAATTAGCCGCGAAACCCCTGTTTTTGTGCGTAGTCACATTGTTCGTTAATTGTCCACGCCTCTCCTGAAAAGCCTGAATCTGTCGCTTCTGATCCGATAATATGTTTTTATGCTTGTGAGTTCTGGTGCTTGTTGGTACCTTTGTCGGCCCGTTTTGTACCATTTACCCGCGTTGCTTGTCGCGAAGACCGGCTTGCGATGCCAGAAATGTGCGGGCAAAGCGTGAGTTGTAACTGAAAGTTGATGGCAGATTACGGCTCGTCGGTATGCTGATGCCGGGAGAGGCGATAAAGCGCTTCGGCAAGTCTGGGGTCTTTTGTGTCGGAGGCGGCGCTTTCCAGGAAATGAGCACTGGTGGCGGACAGGTTGGCGCGACGTGGAGGTGCGGGGGGCGGGGTGAAGCTGGCAGGTTGTATTTTAAATTGCACTTTTTGCAACTTTTGCAGGCCGGGCAGCGTTTTGAGTAGACGCAGGATTGTTGGGGCCTGGTAGCGCAGCTGGGTCAGCCAGACAGGTGTGTCCGTGATGATTACGGCGGTTTGTTCACGCAGATTGGCAATGGTCACGTGTGCCGCGAGGTGGGTGTCAAGGCTGTCGCGCAGTGCCTGCGTCAGCTGTTGCAGGTATTGAGCGTGTTCAAGCAGCGAGTTCAGAGCGCTGTCCTGACGCGAAAGAATTTTGGCGACGGGCTTGGTTGACATGGTTCGTTATTGTGGCAGTAATTCGCTGCGTTGTCTGGATTTTGGCGGTAAATGTTGTAGTTATCGGCAAAAATGCCGATATACAGTGACAGGTATCATTAACTCGAAGTTTAAGGGTTGTTTAAACGATGAACATCATTTTTATCGGTAAGCGTGGAAGGCAGACCAGAACTTTTAAACTGGGTTTTCCCGGTATTATTTTGGGTTCCTCACTGGCATTGGCGGTTGTTCCTGCCCTGATGTTCTACGGCGGTTATTTTACGGCCACACAGACGACGCCGGATCAGGAAAAGGCGTTGTTGAGCGCCTGGCAGAGCGAAATGGATGCGCAGCGCGAGGAAATTGCTGTTGCCCGCCAGAAAGTTGATGAAGATGTCGATGCTTTGGCTTTGCGCCTGGGTGAGTTGCAAGCCAAGGTGATTCGCCTGGATGCTCTGGGTGAACGTCTTACCGAGATGGCCAAGCTGGATCGTGGCGAGTTTGATTTTTCCAACCTGCCTGCTGTGGGTGGGCCTGAAAATACGGGGACCGTGGATTCCATTGCTGTACCGGATTTTATTGAGTCGCTGGAATCTCTGTCAAAGCAGGTGGATGACCGCAGCGCCCAGCTGGGCTTGCTGGAAACCATGCTGATGAGCCGCAGCCTTGAAGATGAGGTGAATCCGGCTGGACGCCCCATCAAGCGTGGCTGGATTTCATCCTATTACGGTATGCGCACAGATCCTTTCACGGGGCGTCGTGAGCATCACAAGGGGATGGATCTGGCAGGCAAGGAAGGCAGTGATGTGATCTCTGTGGGTGCCGGTGTGGTGACCTGGGCGGGTGACCGCTATGGTTATGGCAAACTGGTGGAGGTTAATCACGGTAATGGTTATGCCACGCGCTATGGTCACAGCAAACAGGTGTTGGTGCAGGTGGGTGACGCGGTGAAAAAAGGCCAGGTGCTGGCATTGATGGGTTCTACCGGTCGGTCTACGGGGCCCCATGTGCACTTTGAGGTGTTATACAAAGGCAAGGCTGTTGACCCTAAAAAGTATATCCTGGCGGCGCGTTAGGCTTCGTTTGCCACTTATCTTGTCATTCAGGGCATGCCGAATCCGGTGTGGCCATTCTCTAAAGCGCTGATCCCCGCTATAATCCCCAAGCTTTGGTCGGGACGGGCATGCCTGCGTCGCCGGCATGTTTTCTTGTTTTACCCGGGCAGCCAAAAGGCCGAGGCTTGGGATTACAGTAAAAAAATACACAATAAAAATTTACCACTACTAAAGACAGACGCATAATCCAAAACTATGGCAAGCAATTTTCTGAACAAAATTTTCGGCAGTCGCAACGCTCGGCTGCTTAAACGTCTCAACAAGGTGGTGGCAGAAATCACTTCACTGGAGGCCAGGGTTGAGCCGCTTTCAGATGAAGAGTTGCGCGCCAAGACCGATGAGTTTCGTGAACGTATCGCCAATGGCGCACGCATTAATGACTTGCTGCCTGAGGCCTTTGCCGTGGTGCGGGAGGCTGGCAAGCGTGCATTGAATATGCGCCACTTTGACGTGCAGCTGATCGGCGGCATGGTGCTCAATGATGGCAAAATTGCGGAGATGCGCACCGGTGAGGGCAAAACCCTGGTGGCGACGCTGGCGGTGTACCTCAATGCCTTGTCTGGCAAAGGCGTGCATTTGGTGACCGTTAACGATTATCTGGCAAAACGTGATGCCGAGTGGATGGGCAAACTGTACAACTTTCTCGGACTTTCTGTTGGCGTGATTCTTTCCGGTCAGGATGCTGAACAAAAACGTGAAGCCTATGCGGCGGATATTACCTATGGCACCAACAATGAATTTGGTTTCGATTATCTGCGTGACAATATGGCTTTCAGTACTGAAGACAAGGTGCAGCGTGATTTGCACTTTGCCATTGTTGATGAGGTGGATTCCATTCTCATTGATGAGGCGCGCACCCCGCTGATTATCTCCGGTCCTGCGGAAGACAGCTCTGAATTGTATGAAAAAATCAACGCTGTTGGGGGCAGGTTGGTGAAACAGGCGAGGGAGAAGCTCGAAGAGGGTGAAGAAGAAGGCGATTATTACCTCGAAGAAAAGAGCAAGCAGGTCTTTCTTACTGAGCGGGGGCATCAGCGTGTGGAGGAGTTTCTGGTTGAGGTGGGGTTGTTGGGTGAAGATGAAAGCCTGTACGACGCCGCGAATATCAAACTCATGCACCACGCCAACGCTGCCTTGCGTGCGCACACGCTGTACCAGCGCAATGTGGATTATAT
>DROS01000094.1 GCA_011321815.1 Gammaproteobacteria bacterium | reverse complement strand
TGGCAACAACGTAATATCGCTTTAGATGCAGGTGAGCACCGGGTTGTGTGGGTTTATGGAAAAGACAGCTCGGTTAGCGCATTTCAGGACACGGTTTGGCTGGACAGCGTCAACACCCCTTTCGTCAATAATCCTGGCAGTGATAGTGATGGCGGCAGTGATAGTGATGGCGGCAGTGATAGTGATGGCGGCAGTGATAGTGATGGCGGCAGTGATAATGATGGCGGCAGTGATAATGATGGCGGCAGTTATAGCGGTGGCGGCGGGAAACTCAGCAGACTTTTTTTACTACTACTCATTGTTATTCTTGTTATGCGAAAAAACCTTTATCGCCGCCCGATAATATCATCAGGTAACAAACAATATATGGCTGGCGCATAAGAACATGAAACACCTTTTTTATCCTGTTTTATCAATCTTCCCGTTTCTACTGACGATGCAAGCCAAGGCAGAATCAAGCACCCCGGTGCTACACAGTGTCGCCATACATCAGGGCAATGTCGTATTCGAACTCACAAGCTACGGTTGCAGCACAGATTCAGATTTTGAATTACGTGTAGAAAACGGACCTGCTATTACCCTGATTCGCAAGCGGCCCGACCGTTGCAAACGCGCACCCACTGTATTTCAGGTCAAACGGTCGCTGGCCGGAATTGGCCTGTCCCTGCAAACGCCCTTTGCGGTACGCAACCCGTTTGCACCGTCTCCAGCAAAATACAGAGAAAAAGGAAAAGGAAAACCCTTTTCCAAATAAGTAACGCCGTACTGTTGATTGGCCTGCCCCTGAACAAGGACTTTTGAGTATTTAACGTAAAGCTTTTATTGTTTTTCTTTGCGCCCTCTGCGCCTCTGCGACCTCTGCGTTAACAACACCGCACATCTTCAGTGCACCTCACTTGCCTTCAGCATAAACATCCAAAACCGACGGTCCACCTGAGCAAACACCAATATCACCAGGTTAAAACACAGTGTTTGTCACGCAGAGGCCGCAGAGACACAGAGGCGCAGAGTTTTTAGTGTTTTTCTCTGTGTTTTTGCGTCTCTGCGATCTCTGCGTTTACAAGCATCAGACTTGGTAAAGCGACAGCCTTCCAGGCAGCCCCGGTTTTTGACCAGATGTGCTTAAGGCAGGAGTAAACACTTTTTTACACGCGGCAATCATCACCAATTCTGGATTAATGCGGCTTTTTGTTTTCTTCCTCAAACGCGACAACGTATTTTTCCACATATTGCCCGGCCAATAGCTCGGCCTCTTTTAAGCGTGCGCCAGTTAATTGCTGCAAGGCATAATCACGACTTTGTTCTGCAACCTTATCGCCTTGTTTCGTTGCGGCATGCAACCAGGCATAAGCCTGCACATCATCCTGTTCCACGCCTTGCCCTTTGCCGTACATCAATCCCAGGTTGCGCTGCGCCTCGATGTTGCCCTGCTCCGCTGCTTTACGCCATAACGATGTGGCAGTGGCCTTGTTCTGCTCGACACCTTTGCCCTGAAAATAAAGTCCGGCAAGGGCTGCCTGTGACCGGCTGTCTCCCTGCTCTGCCAGCTTTTGCCACCAACGGGCAGCCTCAACAAAATCCTGGGGCACTCCCTGGCCATAGGCATACATCTGCGCCAGATTGATCTGTGCGGTAATATTCCCCTGATCCGCTGCTTTGCGATACCAGTATGCGGCTTTTTCATAATCCCGCTTACGTCCCTGGCCTTCATAATACATCCACGCCAGTGCCTGTTGGGCGCGCACATCATCCTGCTCTGCCAACACCGAAAACGCTTCAAACGCCTCAGCAAATTTCCCGTCATTGGCCGCAGCCACGGCCTCATCAAAGCCTGCCACGGCCTGCACCGTCACTGATAACATCAAAAAACCTGCCACTACCCAGCGCCACATAAACGTCATTCCTAAAATCTCAAAGCGCCATTTTACGCAAAAAACCGCCCATGCTGAAATATACCGGACTGTATTTGCGCCAGACTTGACTAATCTGCTTGAAAGTCCGAGAGTGTGCAGCGGCAGAATGTGGCAAGGGGCAAGCGAGTGCGGTCCAGATCCGTGACAATATCTTCTGTTGTCTCACCAGCGGACACTTCGCCTCTGGTGGCGCTGCCCGTGGCATTTGCCAACCGGCAACCCAAATATCGGGTTTTGTTAATCGTCCTCGCACTTTTTTTCATCCCACTCCACAACTCCCACGCCGAGCAAGGCCAGACGTTACAGGCCCATGCGAACCCAAAAACCAGCAGTAACGATATCCTCTATTTTGGGCTGTTGCCCTATCTCAGCACCACGGCTTTGATCAAAACCTGGCGTCCCTTTGCCGACCTTATCGAAAAAACCCTGCACAAAAAAGTTATCATCAAAACCGCACCAGATTTCAGGCTATTTATCCAACGCACCGCAGAAGGACGTTACGATTTGCTGATGACAGCACCCCACTTTGCCGCACTTGCCGTCAAAACCCATGGATACCGGATGATCGCAGGGCATAATAATGATCTGACCGGCGATATCGTGGTTGCAAAAAATGCCGTTTTTCAATCCATTAATGACCTGCGCGGCAAAACACTGGCCACCCCCGATCCACTGGCAGCTGTCAGCATATTGGCAGAATTAACCCTTAAACAGCACGGTCTCACGCCCAATAAAGATATCCGCATTAAAACCACGGCCTCGCATAACACCGCATTGGTTGATGTTGCGGAGGGGCGTGCAGCGGCAGCCGTCGCTGTTGGTGGTTTATACCGTCGGTTGAACGCCAGCAACAAATTCGGCCAACTCAGAAAACTGGCAACAACCGGTAAAATCCCGCATATCATGTATATTGCAAACCCATCATTTTCGGAAGATGATATTCGCAAGCTGCGTAATGTTCTGATTGATCCGGCACCGGGCTCTCCTGCGGCTAAGGTCATCCGCTTGCTGAAAAAACAATTTAACGGGGGAGACATCAGCATTGTCTCTCCACAAAAACTCAACCGGCTCGCCCCCCTCCTCTCGTTGCTGGAAACAAAGATCAAGCAAGAATGAGCAATATCAATTTATCGAAATATAGCCAGCACTCCATTCGTTTCAAACTCGTCACAGCCAGCATTGTTGTACAGGTGGCCATACTCTCATTGCTGGTGTGGAATAATACGAGGCTTGCCAGTGAGCACCTGATCCAGCAAGCCGAAGCCCATATCCAGGAAACCCTGCCGTTACTGAACGCCAGTATTGCGGGGCCGCTTCTGCAAGAGGATATGGCAACATTGGGGGAAATTCTCGGCCAGGTCACCAATGAACACAACCTGCGTTATATGGCCATTTTCAACGCCAGCGGCAATTTGTTTATCCAGCGGGGTCTGCGTTCTACCCGCGAGAATGACAAGCCGATAAAAAACATACCTCTGCAACAGCACATTACATCCAGCCCCCCGGAAAGCCCTTATCGTTTACGCACGCCAATCACGATTGCTGATTCAGTAATCGGCCACCTGGAACTTGAACTCAACACACTTTCCATCGCACAGGCCATCACTTCCATTCGTAAACAGGGCGTTCTCATCGCGGCGGCAGGAATTGTATTAAGTATTTTTCTGCTGACTTTTTTGGCTGTTACCATTACCCGCAATCTGCTGAAGCTGACGGATGCGGTTTCCTCTCTGTCTCCCGGCGGTGAGCCCATTGACGTCATCGTCAATACCAAAGATGAAGTGGGTGGGCTTGCTCTGGCCTTCAATAAAATGGCCAAAAAATTACAGCAGCGCGAACGGGAACGCGATGCCGCCGCACGCGCCACTCAGGCGAGTGATGCGCGCTACAAGCGCCTGGTGGAAAATCTGAGTTCTGAATACTTTTTTTATTCACACGACACTGATGGTGCATTTTTCTATGTCAGTGAATCAATCACCGGCGTGTTGGGTTACACACAAGCTGATTTTCTTTCCCACTACAACACCTATCTGACTGATAACCCCATTAACGATAATTTAACCTTTCGGGAAGATCATCATCAGGCTGGCGAAAGGCGCCCACCCTTTATTATTTCCGTCTACCACAAAAATGGCGATGAACGTATGCTGGAGGTTTCCGAATCCCCTGTTATTGACGACAATGGAAAGGTTGTGGAAATAGAAGGCATTGCCCATGATGTTACTCTCCATTTGCAAGAAGCCGACGAACTTCGACAACATCAGGACAACCTGGAAGTACTGGTCACCAAACGTACCCGTGAACTGGAAACAATCAATAACGAGTTAGAGTCTTTTTGTTATTCGGTTTCTCACGACCTTCGTGCGCCACTGCGCGGCATCAACGGTTTCAGCAACGCCTTATTGGAAGACTACGCACACGTTCTGGATGAAACCGGAAAAAACTACCTGATGCGAATCACCCTTGGCACCCAACGCATGTCCAGCCTGATTGACGATCTGCTCAATCTGTCACGCATTACCCGTTATAAAATGAACATCCAGCAAATAGACCTCACCCAAATTGCCAAAGAAATAATTCAGACCTTGCGCGAGAATGAGAAAGACCGTTCCGTCAATATCACCCTTGAAGAAGGCATGCATGCCACAGGGGACAAAAACCTGTTGACGATTGCCCTCTCCAACCTCATTGGCAATGCCTGGAAATACACCGGAAAACGCGACAATGCCACCATCAACATTTATTCTTCCATAGAAAACGGTACTCGGGTTTTTTCCATCTCAGACAACGGTGCAGGATTTGATGACAATTATATCGATAAGATATTTTTGCCTTTCCAACGTTTGCACAAGGCTGACGATTTCCCCGGAAATGGTGTCGGGCTTTCCACGGTACATCGCGTCATTACCCGGCACCAGGGGAAGATATGGGCCCATGCAAAAGTGAATGAAGGCGCCAGCTTTCATTTCACCCTTAATATTAGTCCGGGCGCTTCTGATGGCGCAGGAAGAAAAAATACTAAGAGTCTGCCGGACTTAGGGAATCGTCGCGAGAGAAAACCATTTTGAGTCCATTTTTTTGATCGTTTGAGGCGAATATTGGACATATTCAACGAAAAGGATCGAGAAAATGGGCCGAAATGGTTTTTCGCAGTAGATTCATCCTAAGTCCGGCAGACTCCTAAGCATTAAACAATTTCGCCAATAATGGTATGGTGTAGCCACATAATCATACATCAACAAAACGACTACCTCATTGCGCGCCTTAATCAATAATTCGCTGCCTGCCTGGCTGTTTATTTTTTGTGTGATCGTCTTCGCCAGCGGTCTTGGCGGGGATTTTGTCATGGATGATTGGCCCATCATCAAAGAAAACAGCAAAATAACTGACACAAAATATATCCCGGATTATTTCACCCATGGTGTCTGGTCCAATACCGATCTGGCAGAAGAAACAGGGCTGAAGGATCACAGCCTTTATCGCCCCGTATTTTTGCTGACGCTGAATCTCTCTTATCAGCTCTGGGGGGACAGCGCCCTGGGCTATCACATACTCAACCTGACCCTGCATGGTATCAACACCATCCTGGTGTATTTTTTGGTTCTTGGTTTTTTGTCGCCCGCCTACCGTATGGTTGCGGGTATGAGTGCTGCCATTTTTGCCGTGCATCCTGTGCACGTAGAGTCGGTTTCCTGGATCGCAGGCATGAGCGATCCGCTGGTTTCGTTTTTCATACTCAGCGGCTTTTTGTTGCACCGGCGCTGGTATCAGCCTGCCCCCCCACACACAAAATGGCTGTATGCCATTGGTGCGCCACTGTGCTTTGCACTGGCGCTACTCTCCAAAGAAACGGCGATATTTTTCCCGCTGATACTGATTATTTATGACGCATTATTTCAACGTGGCACATGGCGATCCAAACCCGTCATTATCCGCTACCTGACCTACACCGCGCTCCTGCTGGTCTACTTTGTATTACGCAGCAACGCGCTGGACGGAGACGGCGCACAACAACCCGGTGCATGGGCGCGCATCAATTTTCAGAATTTCCCGGTGCTGCTGGCATTTTTTACCCATTATATCCAGCTGCTCGTTTTCCCTTCACCGCTGGAATATTATTATTCCCCACCCTCCGCAGGCATGTTTGTGCTTATTACAGGCGGTCTCTTTTTTATTGGTGCGTTGTCTTATCTGCCACGCGCCCTTCGCCAGCAACAGGGACTATATGTGCTGGCTGTTGCGTGGACTGTAATCACGCTGTTACCTGCCCTGCCCATTGCCCTGTTTGATGAGCCGGTGTTTGCCCAGCGGGTGCTTTATTTACCGTCAGTGGGTTTCGCCATGCTCATGGCCTGGGCCATACGACAGGCACAACAACGTGGCCACACCATTGGAGCGATAGTAAAAACCGTCGCCATCGCTTTTTTGATTTTCTTTTCAGTGTCATCCATGACAGAAATAGCCGACTGGGAAAATGATACGGTATTTTATACTCAGGCGATGAAGACCAGTCCCGACTCTTTCAAACCTGTTGCGGGGCTGGCCTCTGCTTATGCTCGCGATACCGATCAAAACACCGAAGCAGCTATCGACCTTTATTTAAAAGCCGCCAGGCTTGCCCCTCGCGAAACAGATAAAATCACCTTTCAGGAAAATGCTGCACGTATTTACGGACAAAGCGGAAATATCAGCAAAAGCGAACAACTTTATCGTGACATCGTGCGCCGCGCGCCAAAACGATCATCGGCCTGGGTCGGTCTGGGCAACAATGCCCTCGCACGGGGAGAGCAACAACAAGCTCTGGAGTTTTACCAGCGGGCCTATGAGGCTGACCCAAACAACCGTATTGCCAGCCATAATCTGGCCCTGGCTTATCAACAGTTGGGAAAACCGGAACGTGCCGCCTTTTTTCGGCGCTTGGCTCAAACCCCACCACACGTAAAATAAAGGGCATCCATGCTTCTTATAGTTGGCTGCTTGAGATTGAGCATTTAATACAGCGTGCGCAAAGACACAGAGAACGCAACGTTTTTTTAAACCCCAAAGAACATCATTTGTCGTAAGGCAGTTTGCTTAACCACCACTCACCAGTCCGCTAATCACTCAATCGATTTCTTTTTATCTTGCGCCTCTTCATAAACATTAATCAAATACAGTGGACGCCTCTTGGTTTCATCAAACATGCGGCCCAGGTATTCACCAATCACTCCCAGCGCCATCAGCTGGATACCACCCAGGAATAGCACCACCACCAACAATGACGGATAACCCGGCACCGGATTACCGTAAAGCAACGTTTGCAACACAATAAACATGCCAAACAAAAAAGCAGCAAACGCCGTCAACATACCAAGATACGTCGCGGCTTTTAATGGTATGGTGCTAAATGAAGTTATGCCCTCAATGGCAAAATTCCACAATCCGATATAGCTCCATTTGGTTTTTCCATCGTGGCGTGAGTCCCGTTGATACGAAACAGCTTTTTGTGAATAACCAATCCAGGCAAACAGGCCTTTCATAAAGCGGTGTTGCTCACGTAGTCCCGCCAGGGCATCCACAGCCCGACGGCTCAGCAAACGAAAATCACCGACATCCCGTGGAATTTCCACCCGGCTGAGTTTTTGCATAATGCGATAAAACAGGTGGGCTGTGGTTTTTTTAAATACCGACTCACCAGCACGGGATGTGCGCTGTGCGTACACCACATCAAAACCCTCCCGCCAGTGTTTGATCATTTCCGGGATAAGTTCAGGCGGATCTTGTAGATCGGCATCAATCACCACAACAGCATCACCCCGCGCATGATCAAACCCTGCGGTCATGGCGATTTCTTTGCCGAAATTACGACTGAGGTCGACAATGGCAATACGTGCATCTTCCTTTTTCAAGCGACGGATTTCATGCAGACTGCGATCAATGCTGCCATCATTCACGTAAATAATTTCACTCTGCGCCGGCAGCTTATCCAGCACACCGGCCAAACGCCGGTGAAATTCCGGTAGCACTTCTTCTTCGTTGAACACAGGCACCACAACAGAAAGCCGGTAACCCGTATCGGTGCGTTTTATTTCATCAACCATCAGCCATTGCCCTGTTCGTTGAACACCCAGAATTTACTCAGCAAAAATGTCACCAGCGGCACAAACAACACAATCAGCAACAAGGCGTAACCATACCAGTAGCGCGCAACATCGACTACCGTATAAGTGATGCTCAGATTCAACGCCAGTCCCAGCAAGGCCACGACAATAAACCGCGGCAACATGATTCGATGCGGCGCCGATGCGGAAAATGTCCAATGATAATTCATGCCGTAGGAAACAAACAGGGCGAAAACAAAGGCCGGAGCCGCCGCCAGTACCGGGCGTAGCGCAAACCATTCCACCAGAAAAACAAACACACCCACATGAATAACCGTTGCCAGTCCTCCACTTATTGCGAAACGCAACAGGGGCTTCAACATGTGAATGTCAGCATCAGCACGGTTTCCTGGCCAACACGACCAGCGATACACCAAACGGCAGACCCATGCGCAACAAATGTCGTTCACTGGCAAACAATGCCGCCAGCAGGGCATTAACCGGTGTAGGAGGCAGGCTTAGCTCGGCACCCGCATTAGCCACGGGAAAACAACGGCGTAACAGACGCACCGTTGCCGCAAGGGGAAACAGCCAGGTGTTGCAATAACTTGACATTGTTATCTCGTAACCTGTAGCTTCCAGCAACTGCCGCAGGCCTTTGGCACGATAACGCCGTTGATGATGGTGCGCCACATCATGCGCCCCCCATAAAAAAGGAAACGCTGGCACAGTAATCAGCAGCTGTCCTGCGGGCGCCAACAACCTGTGAACAGCTTCCAGCGTAGCGCGGTCATCGTCAATGTGTTCCAGTACATCCAACAGGGTCACGCAATGAAATGCCCCGGCATCCAGCGGCAGTCCATCCGGTAACTTGCCACGCACAATGGGGGCAAGTCCCCGCTCACGCGCCAGTTGCGCGGCATGTTCATCCAGCTCTGCGCCCACCACCTGTCCGAACTCTGACAACATGGCAAGATTGCCACCGGTGCCACAACCCAGATCAAGCATACATGCATTTTTTGGCAGTCCACAGCTGCGCAGTAACGATGCGACAATAGCGCGCCGCCCCATAAACCACCAATGGCGGTCTTCCAGCTCACGCATTTGCTGATAAAGTTCAGCCTCCACCCTTAGTTGTTCCTTCTATTGTCACGCACAAACACCACACCCTTGGCATCACGATAAACCAACACCCATTCTGGCCGTGCGCGCAAATAATCGAGCAGTTTGTAACGTTGTGGATCATAACGACCATGATACGGCATCATCACCAATTGAAAATTCTCGCGCTCGAACCACTGTATGCCCGGCGGTGTTGCCCACAAAATATTGGTGTACGGCGGAAACCTGTTTTCATCCAGCATGCGGCCATCAATATACGGAGTGACTTGTGGTGTCAGCCGCCACAACAAATAACCACCCCATTCCATGTTATTGAATGCCCGTCCACGCAAATTGTTTTCCTGTACAAAATTCGCGATTTCCACCGGATAGAGGGCCTGGTAAAACCCGCCACGGAACATCGTGCCACGCAGCAGACTCACGATAAGCAACCCAAACAATAAAAGCGGCAATACACCCTGGGTAATGCGCGTTATGCTTTGTTGCAATTCCAGCAGGTTTTTTAATTTGTCCTGTACACCCCAGGCAATATAGGGCGCACTCAGAAAAATAAAAAACACAAAATATCGGAACGATGAGGCGCTGATCGCCCCCAGAAAAATCGTGCTGGTCAAATACCGCCATTGCCTGCGCTGAAACATGGACACTGTGGCCAATAACGCCACAACATAAAAGGCAATGACCCAGACCTGCTGCCAAACATAGCCCAGAGTATAAAGCTGGAATGCACTGGTATATTCCGAAGTGCGCGCCTGCAACACACTGCCTTCGAGATCCAGCAAATACAGATAAGTTTGCAAACCATTGGGCGTCAGCAACGAAGCCAGCACCACCGCCCCCGCCGCCAATAACCATGAGCGCTTTTCATGCCACCCGGCACGCGCTTCAAATAACCTGAGCAGCGTCCACAGGCCCAGTAATGCCACACCAAGCAGCACGCCACCATGGCTGTTCGCCCACAATACCGTAATTGCCGGAAGCGCCAGCAACCAACGCCGGTTGTTTTCCGCCCGGTCAATCGCCACAAAAAATAACGCTGCAAATAAAAATGACAATAACTGTGGCCGTTCACCGCCAAAGTTTCCGGCGTTCAGCCCCACCAGAATCAGCACCAGCCACAGCGCCAACGGCCCGACCCCCAGTTGACGGCAACGCCACCAAACCAGAACAATACAAGCCAGCAACACCAGCACCCGAAAAGTGACCACGGCATTCACGCCACCGGCATCAAACACACTAAACAACACCACCTGCCCCAGCCACTGGCCCTTGAGCACAGTATCATTGCGTACCACATCGGTAGATGGAAACACACCGAAAGGATCAGTATCAGGAATACCGTTTTGCAGGATTTCCCGGCCACTGGCAATGTGCCACCAGAAATCACTGTCCCACAGGGGC
>DROS01000093.1 GCA_011321815.1 Gammaproteobacteria bacterium | reverse complement strand
CCCGGAAAAACCGTCGGTCGTAGTGGTTGATGGTATCCAGCCAGGCTTTTTGTTCAATGCCCAATCTGGACAAAATGGGTGGGAGGCTATCTGCAATGGCGCCTGTTTTGTCATCACGTACTGCCCGGCCGGTCCAGTCCACCAGCTCCAGGTAAATTGACAAACAATGCTTCTCATGTTAATTGTTAAATCGGTCATTACATCAACAACCCACAGTTATTATTTTTCTTTTTTTCTTTGCGTCTCTGCGCCCTCTGCGTTTACAACACCGCATTCAAAAAAATCTCACCCCACCCTCCCACTCATTTCATTGCGAATAAAACAACAACGCACAGACCAGTACACTCAGTTCAGTAATTTCAATCAGGGCACCTGCAACATCACCGGTCACACCTCCAATACGTTGAATCATCAGACGCCGTGCCAATACAAATACAATCAACACCGCAAGCACCAGCCACAAGCCCATACTGCCTGCCAACAATAATACGCTGACAACAACAGCGGCGATGACAAAAACCAGTCCACGGCGTGGCAAACCGGTAACAAGCGCAGAGCCCAGCCCATGCTGACGTACATAGGGTGTGGTCAGAAACAGCAGTGACGGTACGGTTCTGGCCAACATCGGTGCAATGACTATCACCAACAGTGGCAGGTTGGGCATTGAGGCTGATGCAGATGCTTCAAGCAGGGCATGCAGTGCTGCGAACTTAAGCAATAACAGCAACACAATACTCACAACACCGGCGGGGCCACAGGCGGGGTCTTTCATGATGGCCAGGGTTTTATCCCGATCACCTAACCCTCCGGCCCAGGCATCGGCGCTATCAGCAAGGCCGTCCAGATGCAGACCTCCACTGATGAGTACCCAGCCGGTCAGTATGATGGCGGCGCGTAACATTGTGGGCACGTCCGGTAGCACCCATTGTGATACCCAGACAAGCAGGATGAGCAACACGCCAATCAATAAGCCGATTAGTGGATAATATAATTGTGAAGCGGCGATCTGTTTTTCGTTCGGGTTGTCTTTCAGGCGCACTGGAATACGGGTAAGGAATTGCAGTGCAATGAAAAATGGGCGCATCATGTTTTTTTCATCGGTATCGGGTTTGCGGTGGTGTCGAGGTGGTCAATACACAGTTGCTTTAATGCTGCGTGTTTTACTTCGATGTCCAACAGTTGTTTGATGGGCCGTTGCTGAACATGACAGAGCAATACACGCATCACGCCACCATGGGTAACCAGCAAAATGCGTTCATTCCGGTAGTTTCTCAGGAGGTCTGCCCAGGCGGATAATACACGTTGGTTAAATGTCAGCAACGGTTCTGCTCCGGGTGGTGTATTTTGCACCGGGTCATTCCAGAATTGTGTCAGTGCATTTTCGTCTGTGGCCATCAATTCGCTGGCTGTGCGCCCTTCCCAGTCGCCAAAGTGCATTTCCTGAAAACGTGTATCGAGGCTTACCGGTAGTGATTGTTGCTGGCCGAGTTTGTGTGCGAAGTCTGCGCAGCGTTGTAGTGGGGAGCTGATGATGCGATCCCATATCTGCGTATGATTTGTTATTTCCCGGGTGATGGCGGCGTTCATTTGCGACCAGCCTTTTTCCGTCAGGGCATCATCAATGCTGCCACGAAAGCGTGACCCGCCGACGGTTTCGCCGTGGCGTAACAGGTCAATAATGGTTTGCACATTGTCAGATGATTTACAGATTTTCGGAGACCTCGGCTTCCGCAAATGTCGCCATGCCATTGTGCAGGGCGCAGGCCATGCGCAACAGGGGGACGGCGACAGCGGCACCACTGCCCTCCCCCAGACGCATGCCCATATCGAGCAGCGGTTTTGCCTGTAGTGCTTGCACAATGTGTGTGTGGCCGGGTTCGGCGGAGGCGTGCGCATGGAACAACCAGTCGCTGACACCGGGGCATTGCCGGGTTGCCACCAGTGCAGCTGCGCTGGCGATGAAACCGTCCACCAATACCGGCACGCCCATTTGTGCGCAGGCGATAAACGCGCCGGTGAGTGCGGCGATTTCAAAACCGCCAAAATAACGTAATGCGGTAATGGGTGAATCAATGTGTGGTTGATGCAGGTTCAGTGCGGCTTTGATAACCGCTACTTTATGTGAGACGCCTTTGTTATCCAGTCCGGTGCCGGGGCCTGTCAGGTCTTCAACGGCGCTGTCTGTGAGCATACATGCCAGTGCTGTTGCGGCGGTGGTATTGCCGATACCCATTTCGCCGCCGATAAACAGGTCCATGCCTTTGGTGACGGCACGTTCGGCGCTTTGTCGGCCTATGTTCATGGCTTGTGCCAGTTGCTGTTCCGTCATCGCGGCCTGCCTGGCGAAGTTCGCGGTGCCGGGGGCGATTCGCTGGTCACTGACATTGCTCAATGGGCTGGGGTCTACGACTGTGCCAAGGTTAATGACGTCCAGTCTGGCTTCCAGTTCACGCGCTGCGACATTGATCGCTGCACCGCCATTGGCAAAGTTGCGTACCATTTCTGCGGTAACGGCTTGTGGAAAGGCTGATACACCTTCGGCGGCAATACCATGGTCTGCGGCAAAGATGACAATGTGTACCCGCTCCAATGTGGGTTTTTCTTTTCCTTGCATGGCGGCCAGGCGAATTGCGATGGATTCCAGTTGACCCAGTGCGCCCGGTGGCTTTGTTAATACTGCCTGACGGGCTTCTGCTGCTGCCTGGACTTCGCTGTTCAATCGGGCAGCGGGTACTTTTAACCATTCGGAGTTGTTCATTTAGTTTCCTTTTTACAAGCTGTATTTTTTGATTATGGTGTTGTTAACGCGGAGGATGCAAAGACGCAAAGGGCGCAGAGAAAAACATTTAAAAGACTTTTCCTCTGCGTCTCTGCGTCCTCCGCGTTTACAACACCATACACATTCAAAGCACATTTCCAGCTCTCACCCGACATACACCCAACTGGGACATATCCAGATACGCTTCCAGAGTATCCGCCAAACGATTAATATCCGTTTCCCGTCTGGCGTGGTAGTCAATCACTTCAGGTTTACGCAATCCGGCCCAGCGCAGCAGTGTTTCACAAGCGGGTTGTGATTCAAACAGGCCATGCAGGTAAGTGCCCATTACTTGGCCATCATCTGAAACAGCGCCATCATTATGGTTATCCAATTTCAATAACGGACGTGATAATGCTGCGCCGGTTGTACGTCCGGCATGTATTTCGTAACCATGAACCACTGAGCCGTCTAACAATAAGTTTCCTTTTACATTGCACAGTTGCTTGTCAGTCTCCAATACCGTTTCCAGTTGTAACAATCCCAGCCCTGCACTGGAGCCGGGTTTGCTTTCAATACCGGCAGGGTCATGAATCATTTGTCCCAGCATTTGAAAACCGCCACAGATACCCAGCAGTTTTCCACCATAACGCAAATGACGTTGAATCGCTGCTTCCCATCCATTGTCACGCAGCCAGTCCAGATCACTGCGTACACTTTTACTGCCGGGAAGAATAATCAGATCAGCAGGTGGTGGTATTTCTCCTGTTCCTATAAACAACAGTTCAACCTGTGTCTGTAAACCCAGTGGATCAAAATCAGTGTGATTACTCAAACGCGGTAATCGAGGCACAATAACACGCAACACATTCTCACCCGAAGCAGCCGGGTGGTTAGCAAGATTAAGACTATCTTCTGCTTCCAGGTGCAATTCATGCAAATACGGCAACACACCAAGTACGGGTTTGTTTACCCGTTGTTGCAGCCAGTTTATGCCCGGTTCAAGCAAACTTGCATCACCGCGAAAACGGTTGATCAACATTCCCGTGACCAATGCCTGTTCGCTGTGGGATAACAATTCCAGGGTGCCAACCAGTTGCGCAAAAACACCGCCGCGTTCGATGTCGGCCACCAGTAGCACCGGGCAATTCACCGCTTCAGCAAAGCCCATGTTGGCAATGTCGTTGTCGCGTAAATTGATTTCAGCCGGACTGCCTGCGCCTTCTACCAGTACCACATCGTATTGCTGTTGCAGGCGATGATACGATGCCAGTACGGCTTCCATCGCTTTGGGTTTATAGGCGTGATAGGCGCGTGCGTCCATTTCCGCAATGGCATGGCCGTGAATAATAATTTGTGAGCCTGAGTCACTGTTGGGTTTTAACAATACCGGGTTCATATCGGTATGCGGTTCGATGCCACAGGCCTGGGCCTGTACGGCTTGTGCCCGGCCAATTTCACCCCCGTCAACGGTGACGGCGCTGTTAAGTGCCATGTTTTGTGGTTTGAACGGGGCGACACTGATGCCTCGTCGTTTTAACAGGCGACACAGTCCTGCCACTACCGTGCTTTTGCCTGCGTCCGATGAAGTGCCTTGAATCATCAGGCCGCGTTTTATACTGCGTTTGCTCATGCTGACAATTCTGCCAGTGGAACATCCAGTGCCCGTAGTGCCTGTTGCAGACGTTGCCATTCCTGCTCATTGGCGGGCAGACCAAAACGTAAACGTGCGGGGGTTTCAAACAGGCGGGTGAGTATGCCCTGCCCGGCCAGTTGTTGATGAATAATAGCGGCCTGTGTGGTGGCAATGGATTGAAACAGATGGCTTCCGCCGTCGGGGGTCAACCGGGCGTCGCTTAACACAGTACACAAACGGTGTGATTGCTGTTTGAGTTGCTTGCGCGCGGTGGTCTGCCAGGTGCGATCTTCCAGTGCCTGTGTCGCCAGCCAGCGGGCCGGGCCATTGATCGTCCATGGGCCCAGCTCTTGCGCCAATGCACGTAATTGTTTTTTTGCCGCCAGTACAAAACCAACCCGTGCGCCTGCCAGTCCGAAAAACTTGCCCAGTGAACGCAATACAATCAAACCCTCTTTATCACTGTAAGCCGCCAGACTGTTGGCAGGCGTACAGTCCATAAAAGCTTCATCCACTATCAGGCAACCACCCCGCGCTGCCAGACGTTGATGCCAGTCCAGTAACATGGCGACATCAAAACACACGCCGGTGGGGTTGTTGGGATTAACCACAACCACTACATCGTGATGATCAATGGCAGTGTGCAACTGCTCTGCGCGAATCAGGTCAACATGATGCCCGGCACGCAGCCATGCATGTGCATGCTCGTTATAACTGGGTGCCAGTACAGCGACGCTGCACTGTGCATACAATTTAGGTAATGCCTGAATGGCGGCCTGTGAACCCGCCACGGGTAATAAATCCTGTGCGGTGTAATAAGCACAGGCTGCATCGTACAGGCCGTCTTCGTCTTCCGGTAAACGTACCCAGGTTGACATTGGCGGTAACGCTTTTTGCCAGCCGTTTGGATTAATGCCGGTGGATAAATCAAGCCATTCATCCAGAGCGATACCATAATGGGAAGCTGCCTGTCGTAACTTGCCACCGTGTTCCAGCAGACCACTTTTGGCAAAATCATTGCCGGTAAAACTATTGTTGGTAAAATCAGGCTTGCTCACACGGGACTCAGACAAAGAACCATCCCCCCATAACGATAACCAGCAACCACAATAACATGCCGCGATTAACCAGACGCACAGCCCGCTGAATGTCACGGGCCTGTGGCAGTTTATCCAGCCCCAGTGATGGCCGCTGTTGCAGCTCACCGTGATACGTTGCCGCACCACCCAGTTGCAATGACAAGGCACCCGCCCCCGCCGCCATCACCGGACCGGCATTGGGGCTCTTCCAGTTATAAGCCTGATGACGCCAGCAGCGTATGGCTTTTTGAAACTCGCCCAACAACGCATAAGTCAGCGCGGTAAGACGCGCCGGAATAAAATTCAGTACATCATCCAGACGTGCCGCCGCCCAGCCAAAATGCTGATAGCGTGTATTGCGATAACCCCACATCGCATCCAGCGTGTTGGCCAGTCGATAAAAAATCACGCCGGGAGCACCGGCAATAACAAACCAGAACAGCGCAGCAAATACGGCATCACAACCGTTTTCCAGCACGGATTCCACCGTTGCTTTGGATATCTGTGTTTCATTCAGGGTGCGGGTATCACGACTCACCAGACGTCCGACCATGGTGCGGGCTTTGGCGGTATTATTTTCCTGCAAGGCATCACGCACCTGCATGGCATGCTGGGCCAGACTGCGGCCACCGATGGCAAGATACAACAGCAACACACCAAGCGCAGTGCCCAGCCATTCAAACTGTGAAACATAAAACACACCTGCACTGAGTGGAATCAATAACAGTGCAACACCCAACATACCGCGCAGGCGTGCAGCCAAAGGCGAACTGTCCGCCCGCCACAAACGCTGTTCAAGCCAACTCACCAGCCGTCCAAAACCCACCAATGGATGCCAGCGCCGGGGCTCGCCCCATAAATGATCCAGCAACAATGCCAGCGCAACACTTAACCCCACGGTGGTCACCACAGATGCCATAACTGACCATAGCGACATGTCCATTGAAAACATTCCTTAAGGCTCCGGCCAGCGATTTTCAAATAAACATTCCTGCAACTCCCGGCCCTGTCGCCATCCCTCCTGCTGCAACATGGGCCGTTCATAAAACGCATGTACCGGACCGATACATAACAAAGCGATGGGTTTCGCACCTTCAGGACAAGCCAACAGATTCGCCAATGCTTCGGGATCAAAAAACGACACCCAACCCATACCCAGATTTTCCACCCGGGAAGCCAGCCACATATTCTGAATGGCGCAAGCAGTGGAACACAATGCCATTTCCTCCGGCATGGTTCTGCGACCGAATACCGTGCCATCGTCCGGTGCCTGCACCACCGCAATCAAAGCTGCGCATTCATGCAAACCCTCAACTTTAAGACGCAGAAACTCTGCCTCTCTTTCGCCCAGTTGTCTGGCGGTCTGTATACGCTCCTGCTCCACCAATGCCGCCACACGGTGGCGCAGATCGGTTTGTGTAATCTGAATAAAACGCCAGGGCTGCATCAAACCCACCGAAGGAGCCGCATGCGCTGCATCAAGAATGCGCGTTAGTACCGCATCATCCACTTTGCTGCCTGCAATAAAGTGACGCATATCACGACGCTCACGGATAACGTGATATAGCACTTCACGATCAGTTTCAGAAAAGTGATGTGTTGTCATTCGTTATCAGGCCGCACATTCAGGGCCACGGTGATAAATCAATTCTTCCACCGGCACGCCACCCACCAGATGTTCTTTGATAATGCGATCCAGATTGGCTTCGGTCACATTGTAATACCAGATGCCATCGGGTTGAATGCACAACACCGGCCCGGATTTACAGGTCGCAAAACATTGGGTGCGGGTGCGTTTTACGCGCAACTCACCTTTGTCGATACCGGCGGCTTTGAATTTTTCGCCCAGTGAATCAAACAACTCCTGCGACTCACCTTCTTCAGTGCAACGCGGGCCGACACACACCAGCATGTGGCGTGCGTAATTCATCATTTTTGGTTTTTCCAATTCACTCATTTTTCTACCTCTTTATCTTTTCATTCATTTGTCTTTCATGAAGCGATTATTAAAATTTATTATTGAGTATTTAACGCAAAGTGCGCGAAGACGCAAAGAGCGCAAAGAAAAACAATATAGTCTTTGCGTTCTTTGCGTCTCTGCGAACTTTGCGTTTACAACACCTGGCTTGAT
>DROS01000092.1 GCA_011321815.1 Gammaproteobacteria bacterium | reverse complement strand
GCTGACCGGCAAGGTCTGAAGTGTTGGTGTGCAGCAGGGGGTGCAGGATTGTTGCCGGCTGGTTTATGACGTTTAAGACGTCATCGGCTTCGGGAATCCAGTAACGCTCGCGGGCAAAGGGGTAAGTCGGTAAGCTGATACGGCGGGGCTTGATGCTGCCATAAAGTTTATTCCAGTCAAAAACCAGTCCTTTGACCCAAAGTGATAACAGTTTTTCAAACTTTCTTTTGCTGACCCAGGAATCAATGGCCTTTTCCATATCATCATCGGCAACAAAAATGGCCAAAATGTCCTCGTTACGCTTAACCTGGCAGCAGTAGAGATTATCAATATTTTCCTGCCCGCCGGCATAAGCGTTCAGTTTCTCTTTAAGCTCGTCAAGTGTATGCACAATAATAGCAAGGCGTTCTTCCATTGCCTCACGTCCCACTTGCAGGCTGAAGGCAATATTATGAAGATCAGTTTCAGAAATATTTTTTTCCGCCAGGTAAGCCGACAGGCGTTTCACCTGCGCCATGAGCTGGTCTTTATTAACCGCGGATAACACAATAATGGCGGGAAGCTTGAATGTCGTAACCTCATGCAAAGGCGCTGCATCATCCGGCACATACTCTTCGATAAGCACATGGGCATTTGCGCCACCTGCGCCAAAAGATGAAACACCGGCAAGCCGTGGATACTCCTGCTCGCCAAGCACAGGACGTTTCCAGTCTGCCAGCTGTTGCTGAACAACAAATGGCGAATTCTCAAAATCAATATTGCTGTTTAGTTCTTCGGAATGTAATGAAGGCGCCAGTTTTTTATGCTTTATTTGCAACAGTATTTTACTGATCGCGGCGATACCTGCCGCACTTTCACAATGGCCGATATTGGATTTTGCCGATCCAATGGCGCAAAACTGTTTATCTGTTGTGTATGTTTCAAATGCCTTTTTCAAACCTGAAATTTCAATGGGGTCTCCCAATGAAGTTCCTGTACCGTGAGCATCTATATAACTGACCCTCCTTGGGTCAATTCCTGATTTTTTAAACACCTGCCCAATCACATCGGCCTGGGCATTGGGGTTGGGCACGGTATAACCATTGGTCTTTCCACCATGATTGATCGCAGTGGCTTTGATAATCCCGTAAATATTATCTCCATCTTCAACCGCCTGAAGCGCGGGCTTGAGCAAAACGGCGCCCACACCCTCTCCGGGCACATAGCCATCCCCCCCTTCACCAAAGCTTTCGCAGCGCCCTTTACTGGAAGCAAACCCGGTCTGGGCCAGTAATAAATATTTATTGGGGTGAATCGAAACATTAACACCACCCGCAATCGCAACCCCGCATTCTCCGTGCTGCAAACTCCGGCAGGCAAGATGTATGGCTGTCAGCGAGGACGAGCACATCGTATCAATGGCCATGCTGGGGCCATGAAAATCAAAATAATAAGAAACCCGGTTGGCGATGGATGATGAACTGCCGGAAATCGCAAGCGGATTACCCTGAATGGTTCGCTGCGCACCATAAAGCGGATATTCGTTATACATGACGCCCACGTAAACACCCACATCACGTTTCGTATTCGCCAATTGCTGTAACCCGAAAGTGTCCCGGGTATAGCCTGCATCTTCCATGGCCTCAAAAACACATTCCAGAAAAAGACGTTCCTGTGGGTCCATTAATTCAGCTTCTTTGGGCGAGATGTTGAAAAACAACGGATCAAACTCATCGACACCATCCAGAAACCCGCCCCATTTGCTGTAGGTTTTACCGGGTTTGTTTTTGTCTTCATCGAAATACTGACGATGATCCCAGCGTTCTATTGGTATCTCGGTAATACAGTCTTTGCCATTTCTCAAATTGTCCCAGAACTCGTCCAGGTTGCGCGCCTGTGGATAACGCCCGGAAATACCGATGATGGCAATGTCCAGCGTATGACTTTCTGATTCTGGTATTGGCTGTTTTTTGGGTATATCCCGCGAACGACGGCGAAGATTGATGTGCCCGACAGGCACCTGGTGTTCGGCCTCTGTTGCATAATCTGTTTTGTCTTTTGCGGGCTCTGCTTTGCTGACCCCCATAAGCTTGATCAGCGATGCTTTGTAATTATCCAGAAAGTAACCGGTCAGGGCGGCAATGCTCTGGTATTCAAAAAACAGTGTCTTGGACAAAGAGCCGAAATGCTTTTCCAGTTGGCTGGTGAGTTGCGTGATCATC
>DROS01000091.1 GCA_011321815.1 Gammaproteobacteria bacterium | reverse complement strand
GCTGACCGGCAAGGTCTGAAGTGTTGGTGTGCAGCAGGGGGTGCAGGATTGTTGCCGGCTGGTTTATGACGTTTAAGACGTCATCGGCTTCGGGAATCCAGTAACGCTCGCGGGCAAAGGGGTAAGTCGGTAAGCTGATACGGCGTGCCTTAAGTGGGCGATGCAATGTATCCCAATCAATGGCGCATCCCTGAACCCATAATTGTGCAATCTTTTCTAACTTTCCCTTGCTGGTCCACTGGCGAATGAGTTCTTTTGAGTCCTCATCACTTTCAAACAAAAGCGTGCTGGATGATTCCTGCCTGACTCTCCCCTTCCAGCAACCCTCAATTTCTTTTTCTCCCTGTAAAAAGGCCTCCAGCTTCCTGGCCAACGCCGGAATATCCTGCACCCAAAAGGCCAGCCGTTCCTCCATCGCCTCACGCCCCACCTGAAGGGTATAGGCTATATCGGCTAAATTTATATGTGTGGAATCAGCCAAGGATTTGCGAATAAACCCGAGAAATTTTTCGGCATAAGCCAGCAATGGTTTTTGCTGATGCGCAGAAAATATAATGAGCACAGGGCTGGGCTTGCCAACTGCCATTATCGCTTCATTTTGGCAGGGAAGCGGAGGTTCCTCGACAATCAAATGGGCATTGGCGCCACCAAAACCAAAAGAACTGACACCCGCCCGCCGGGGAATTTCCACTCCCTCCGGGCTTTTCAGCCGCTGCCATTTTTGTGTCTGCTCTACAATATGAAAAGGGCTTTTATGCAATGTGATATACGGATTGAGGTCTGCAAAATGTAAAACACCGGGCAAAGTCTGGTGTTTCATTGCCAAAAGCACCTTGATGAGACCGGCAATACCCGCAGCCGACTCACAATGACCGATATTTGTTTTAACCGTACCCAAACCACAAAAATTGTCCGCGATGTCAGGGTTGATAGCCTGGAATGCTTCGGAAAGCGCCTGGACCTCGATGGGGTCCCCCAGCGAAGTTCCGGTACCATGGGCCTCGATATAATTGATGGTTTCTGGCGCAACCCCCGACTCTTCATAGGCCGATTGTACAAGTTGTTTTTGAGCCTTGAGATTAGGCGCCCGGAGTGAATTTGAATGCCCGTCATGGTTAATACCCACGCCTTTGATAACACCGAAGATAACATCATTATCCCTCAGCGCCTGTGCATAAGGCTTGAGTAACACAGCACCATAGCCTTCCGCACGCACAAAGCCATTGGCTTTTTCATCAAATGTTTTACAACGGCCATCTTCAGACAACATGGCTGCATTATGGCAGGCAAGATAAATCCGTGGCGCCAGCAACAAATTGATTCCCCCGGCAATGGCGATACAACTATCACCCTGGCGCAAAGATTCCACAGCATGATGAATAGCAACCAGCGAACTTGAACAGGCAGTATTGATCACCTCACTGGGACCATGAAAATCAAACCACCGGGAAACCCGGTTTGAAATCATGCTCATATGCAAACCGGAATCAAGATAGGCGCCATAGGTATCCATCAACATGGGCTGCGCCATCACCAGTTCTGCATAATCGACATTATGCGCACCAATGAACAGACCTACATCACTGCCTGCCAGCTGGCGAGGATTGTAGCCACTGCTTTCAATGACACTCCAGGTCAGCTCAAGCGCCTTTCGTTGTTGCGGATCCATACTCTCGGCTTCCAGAGGAGAAATATTAAAAAATGCCGGGTCAAAACAATCAACATCTTCAATAAACCCACCCCACCGAGGGAAAGAATCTGATTTTTCACCATAGTTTTTATCAAAGAAATCATTAATCTGTGGTCGGCTGTGAGAAACCGACGTAATACAGTCATTACCATTAACAAGATTTTCCCAAAAAGCATCCGGATCAATGCTGCCGCCAGGGAAATGGCAACTCATACCAATGATGGCAACATCATCATTACATGCATCATCATAAGAAAAAGACGGTGTTACTTCTTCAGGATATTCACGATGCTCTTTCTGCGTCTGTTGTGAATCACTGTGTTGCTCAGCCTGTAATTGTGGCTTCGCAGCGGTTATTTGTGTTGACAAATATCGCGCCAGCTCCTGAAAGCTGGAATGCTTGAATAACATGACTGGCTGAAACAGGAGATTGAAGACTTCTTCTATTTTTTTGGAAATTCGCACATATTGAATTGAGTTAACCCCCAGCTCCATAAATGTCGACGCCTGTTCCAACAAGGTGGTATCGACATCAAGAACAGGGTTAAAGATTTCTCTTTTTAAAATATCAACAAGCTCAAGATCAGATTTTGTTACTGCCGAATCAACAGGCGCAGAGTCTTCATTTTTTTCTGAAGCTTTATTGCGATACTGGTAAAGTATCGTCAGGTTGTTTTCCAAATACGCACTGCGGCAAAGTTTACGTTGAATTTTCCCGATACTGGTTTTGGGAATGCTGCCTTTTTTGACCAGAACAACATCATAAAGTGTCACTTCATGCACTTGTGACACAGCCGAAAATATTTCCCGGGTGAGGCCTGCATACTGGACATCCCCATCCAGCTGTTCGGTTTCCTGCACCACAATAACCCTTTCCTGATTTAAAATATCACAGGAAAAAACAGCCGAGGCCAGCGTTAACTGCGGAACCCTGTTTTTAATTGTCCATTCCATATCAACAGGATGGTGGTTCTTGCCATGAATGATCATCACCTCTTTTTCCCGGCCAACAATATAGAGATGATTATCTTCAACAAACCCCAGATCACCGGTACGAATGAACCCGTCTTTTATATTGTTGAGAACCGCTGTACAGTCAGTTTCTGCGCCTTTATCCTGATTGATATAACCACTATATTGGGAGTCTGATTTTAACCATATTTCACCGATATCCTCCGCAGAACAAATCACGCCGGTATCAGGGTCAGCGATTCTCAATTCCAGCCCTTCCCCCAAAGCACCACAACTTGCTACCTGTTTACTATTATTCTCCGATGTTGAATATTTGACTTTATGTTGCGTTAAGCTGGCAATGTCCAAGGAAAGATAACGCAATGGCGCACCAGGTGATTTAGTTGTAACGGAGCCGATTTCTGACAAACCATAATGAGGACAAAATATGTTTTCCCCCAGTCCCAGGCAGCGAAATTTACGCATAAAATTATCGTGCGTTTCCTTACGGTTGGCCTCTCCACCACTGATAATTGCTTTTAGCGACTTAAGAGAAACATCCCCAACAGATGAAAGATCAATCAGGGAACAACAATAATCAAAAGCAAAATTAGGTGCTGCAATATGCGTTGCCTGATATTGATCAACATATCCAAACCAGTCGCCAGGCGAATTGATAAAACTGCCAGGAGGAAGAATAACACTGGAAGCCCCTTTTAAAAGTGGCGCCAGAACACCAAGGTGAAGCCCAAAATTATGGAATTGTGGCATCCATGAAACGATGCAACTGTTTTGCTCTACGGCCCACTGGCCGGCAGCCGTTTTCGCCTGTGACATAAGGCTGCCATGGCTGACAATAACCCCTTTGGGCTGTGATGTTGAACCGGAGGTGTAAAACAATAATGCAATATCATCCGGGGTTTTTTCTCTTTCCCTGCCCTCTTTGGTTTCACTCTGCGCAAGAGAATCAATATCCAGCATCGTTACTGAATGCAGAACCGGGCTATCTTCAAGACTTCTTCTGGTTTCCGTATTTGTCAAAAGAACTGTCGCTTGGCAGTCCTTCAATAAGGATGTAATTTTATCGGTTAAAATCCCGATCTGTGTAGTATCTGTTACAGGAACAGGTATTGCTATAACATTTGCATGAAAACATGACAGCAGGCCGTATATATATTCCAACCCCTGCGGAAACACAATCAATACTTTTTCTTGTGGTTTAACCTTTTTCTGTAAAGCTGAACCCAGCCCGCTCACCTTGTCAAAAAGGTCTTCTCCGGAAAGGAATACCGAGGAATTTTTTTCCCCATGAAAAATAAACCGTTTCTCCACAGGGTAGCGCTTGCAAAGATCAATAAATGAGTCGCAGGCCCCGGAAGACAAACCCTGCAATGGATTTTCCCTTTTCATATCACCTCCCTGAAATGCGCAATGGAAATCTTTTTTTAAAATTAATCTGGCCGGTTAAATACATTGACTATGGACATAGTGTATTTTTCTGGCGACATAGACCTATGGCACTTTTCTTTTCGATGATTTTTACTCATTTACCAATAGTCCCGAAGTAAAGCTCGCAGAATCATGTTCGTCAATGTAATTTTTTCGGGAGCCGCATGCTTCAAAAATACAGCCGCCCCCCAACAGACTGAATAACCAATCCCATTCATCCATGCGCGTGATACGCCTCAATATCAGCAGGCCAGCAAAACATCCATGCAAATAATATGTTTTTAATCGGGTGCGCAACAGAGATTCTTGCAAAACTGTTTTATAACAACTCAAAATTTACAGTGTTTGCACGCCATGCTGTAAAAAAGAGCTGAAACAATAATTTTGAAGATTTTACTTTGGTGATTACACGAATAGATTCTTGCGGTAATTGAAGCTTGGGGGAGCACATCAAAACACACTGAAATCGCATCACAAAACGAAAAATAAATTGTCTCTCCCAGGGGCGCGACTACCACGGCCAACAGCCGAAACACGGAACCCGGAACCCGGAAAACGCACTCTTCGGTGGCTTTATTCTTTTTTACATTTCACATATTCTCCCTGAAATATGTAACGGGAAATTTTTCTGTAATAGTACCTAAAATCTTACTTTGATGATAAATCGAGTAAGTCCTTGACACAATCGGAGTGTGAGAGGGCACGTCAAAATATGCGGAGACTGTTTCACAAATTTCTGTTTTATGGCCAAGTATATGGCGGTACGTCTCAAGCTTTTCTTCCTTCCACATCAGCCCTATGGGGCAATCCGTTTCCAGCAGCTTGTATTGAATTGAACGGGAGAGCAATCCGAAAACAAATACAGATTCCGCATAAAGATAATTCTTATTATCACCGCAAAGTAAAACATTTCTTTCAAGCAATGGCGTTTCGGGAGGACAAAAAAATTCCTGACGCACATCACTGAGAAACATTTTTTGCCCGACTTTTTTAACCTTTATGGATTCCCCGGTATAAAGTGCAATGAGATCAGTCACCGTACCGTCAGTCTTTAACAATATTTGCTGGAATGTACTAAGCGGCTGCTCAACAACGACCTCAGTTCCTTCAGAAACAAAATTTTTCTGTGGCAACAGTTTCGGGCCTTCACCAGATTCAGACTTGTCAAGCGGGTTGCATTTTATTGATTTGTTCATATCCATATGACCCACTTGTTTAATTATCTGCACACAGGTGCCACCACTGATCCCATGGCGCACGAACACAGCAGCGTGCAGTCAACGCGCAAACACATGCGCTGTTATTGACGACAATAAGTAGACACCACAACCGCCATAGGTATTTGCAATTATGCCCATACCAAGCTTTGATAGCAGGCGTCTACCACCTCCTTGCGAACCCTCCGGAGGAGACCACTAACACTACCCCGGGAGACGTTCATTTTTATCAAAAAAACCGTACAAACGCAACAATTATTAATTAAAAACAGTTTTGTGCATTTCCTGCATACACACCTCTCACTATAATTTATTTCTGGTGAAAAGGTTTCAGATTTCCATTAAAAATTTGCAACCCTGAAAAAAAGACCAACAACAAATAGATTGTTTTCGGTTTTATTTCATAACTTATTTTTTACACTATTTAATTCATATCACAATACGGTAAGCATAGTAGGAAACTGCGGGAAAAACAGGAAAGAATATAAAAAATCACCTAACTGGAAGTTATCTGCAACCATACCCATTCATATCATTCAGGTAATTGGGTAATAAAAAATATACCGTCCCTGTTGGGTATTATTTTCCCACAGGACATTTGATCCCGGCGTTTTTAGCCAACCCGGGTTCATCACTTGATGTACAGCTCTCTTGTTTCCACTGTTTCCACGACGGCGTTAAAACACTCATGGCCTGCTGACTATTTCATCGCATTTTTCCAGGCCTGAAAAATGCCTTTTTTTAGTGCATTATGAAATAAATGTGACATATGCTAACGGGTTTTAGAGAGTGCTCTGCCAGCGCCAAAAGCCCGAACCAAATCCTTGGTTTTATAAATTACCCAAGACACCAACAACAATAGAAAGAAACTATATATTGTTATTTATTATAGAAGACTTTCTTTATCGGGCAATCAATCCGATTACTGATCAAAGTTTGATCAAAAATTCTGTTTCAGCTTAGCGGAATCAGGGAAAACCAGCAGCAAAGACTCCGATAATACTTTTTAAATCAATATGTTATAAGTATTATTTTGCCTTGAAAAATTGCTCAAAAAATTGACAACAAACTACCCCACTGCTAGATTTTTGGCGTGTTTATCACCCGGTATCAAGTGATAAGCAGCGCAAAGCCAATGTTGTTTCTGGCTGAAAATGCGCTCACTAATTTACTGAATTTAGTGAGCGCACCTTAAATTTTATTAATATGTAAATGAGGAGATTTATTATGGGTATGGGACAAGGCGGTGGTATGGGCGGTGGCGGTATGGGCGGTGGCGGCGGCGGTGGCATGGGCGGCGGCGGCATGGGCGGTGGTGGTGGCGGTGGCATGGGCGGCGGCGGTGGCGGCGGCATGGGCGGCGGCGGCATGGGCGGCGGCGGTGGTATGGGCGGTGGTATGTAAACCAGTGCAACTCGCTGTAACCCGCGCCTGACACCGGGCGCATGTTGCGCAAGCAACACCATGAAGTACAGGCATTGTTTTACGCCTAACCTGATATGTGGATAAACCCACATAAAAAACAGAAGGGGCTCTGTGTTTTATCCGACAGAGTTCCTTTCTTTTTTGGTTACAATAGAAAGAAACCCTTTAGGAATGTGCACTGAAGAGTCTGTGCAACGATGACTCTGAATTTTTTCCTGATCAAACGACCTCAAAGGGTGCACAGTGGGCCTGCGCAATGAGATCGTTTGACCAGGAGTAAAAAAGCAAACCAGAATCGACAGATTGTTTCGTACACATTCCTTATTGGTTAATCGTGATACGGCGTGAGCGATAATACTCAGATACAGGCAACGTTACCGTCAGCACACCACGCCGATATACGGCTTTGGCATGCGCGTCATCCACGCCCTTGGGTAATGGAATAGCGCGCTCAAACTGACCATAGGCGCACTCGGTGATATGGTAACGACCTTTTTTATCATCCCGCTGCCATTGTTTTTCACCACGCACGATCAGGTAATCATCCACCACCTGAATATCAAAATCATCGGCCTCCATACCCGGCACTTCGACACGTACAATAATATCATCACCGGAGTCCTTTACTTCGGCACTCAGTACACTCCAACCGGGTGCTGCCGCTGGCCATTCACTCGTATTTGCCGCCTGTTCACGTTGCTGCTTGCCTGGTGTAAACCGGGTAACCGCGTGCTTGGCACGCGACCACAAATTATTCCATCCATCCTCAATATTCCCCAATACCTGTGCAGCACCCTGACGTAATTGGCTTAATGTTGACATAACCCACCTCCTGTTTATTGAGCAATATACCTGCTTGTTTCTACGTACTATTTTTTCACGCATAATCAAACTGCAAATAGTTCACCTCTATTTGATCACCAAAAAGAGTGCGCCGTTACCACGCTGAATATTCAGTAAAATCCCTTTATTACCTTTCACCGCCTTGCGTATATCAGTAACCGATTTCACCGGCCGGCGGTTAACAGAAACAATGATATCTCCCTTGCGCAACCCCGCCCGTGCTGCCGGGCTACCACGTTTCACATCAATAACCTCAACCCCTTCCACTTTACCCGCAAGAGGATGCCCCATTTCGATGGCGCCCAGCACTGCGCCCGACAGCCGCTTCGGCAACCCCGCCGCCTCGGCCTTGGTACGTTTGGGTGCCGCAATACGACTATGTATGGTGCGCGGTTTGCCGTTACGGATAATCTCCAAACGCACTTTTTCACCCACCCGCAACATACCCACCGCATTGCGCAGGTCGGCAGAACGGGTCACTACCCTGCCATTGATGGCTGTCACCACATCTCCCACCTTTAATCCGGCCTTTTCCGCAGCCGAGCCCTTCACCACCTGAGCGATTACCGCACCATCACGTTGTTTGATGCCAAATGCCTTGGCAAGATCCGGTGTCACGTCCTGCACCATCACCCCCAGCTGTCCACGACGCACCTCTCCATACTCGATAAGCTGGTCCATAATGCTTTTCGCCATATTGCTGGGAATGGCAAAACCGATACCGACATTGCCACCACTGGGGCCAAGAATGGCGGTATTAATGCCCACCAGTTTGCCGTCCAGATCCACCAGTGCACCACCGGAGTTGCCGGGATTAATGGAAGCGTCGGTCTGAATAAAATTCTCATAACCTTCGATACCCAGTCCGGTGCGCCCCAATGCGCTGACGATGCCGGAAGTCACCGTTTGTTGCAGACCAAAGGGATTGCCAATGGCCACCACAAAATCCCCCACCTGTAAGGTACTGGAATCAGCCATATCAAGTTCGCGCAATTCTTTTGCATCAATGCGAATGACGGCCAGATCGGCATCCGGATCAGTACCCACCACCTTGGCTTCAAACTGGCGCTTATCACGCAGGGTGACAGTAATCTCATCGGCATTGGCAATAACATGGTTATTGGTCAATACATACCCCTTGTCCGCATCCACGATCACCCCGGAGCCCAGGGCCTGACGTTCCTGTTGCTGAGGGATATCCGGCATATCGAAAAAACGCCGGAAAAAGGGGTCGTTGAATAACGGGTTCTGGCGAATGCTTACCCGTGACTTGGTGGAAATATTCACCACCGCAGGAGTCACCTGCTGCAACATAGGGGCCAGTGTTGGTCGGCCATTGCCTTCACTCGACCAGGGCAATGCCGCCAATGACACGGGCATCCAGACTATGAGCAATAGCCCGGCGGCAAACCGCTGAAACGACTGGGGGAAAAAATGATGCAAAAAGAAGCGTGTATCAACAGCAGAATGCGCGTGCCGGATATCCATGACATGACTCCTGTTTGTTTTCAATTATTGATAAAGAGGTTTTTGGTCGCCTTTCTTTGAAATAGGGGTTCTTGAAAAATTTCCAAGCCCGCACACCGTTTTTTTATGCTTAAAAAGAATACCAAAAGAAAACGTGCATTAAGGCTAAGCACCTTGCCGGTGCAAGCGGGGATACAAAAAACCTGCCTCCCCTTGCGACTCACTGCCATTAAGTCAAGAAATGGTGGCTGTCTTTTTCGTTCGTATGTTTAGCCGGCAATGTGTGTCTGTGGCAGATGCTATTCAGTATGCGGTACAGCATGGGGAAGCAGAAAATATGGCGTCTCTGCGACTGCTTTCCTTGTCATTCTGGCGAAGGCCGGGATCCAGGAAGTTGTCCGATTCCCCTGGGTCCCGGCTTTGCCGGGATGACCGATTAAACAATAAGGAACGTGCACGGAGTGGTTCATTTTACTTACGGCAAAAATGATTGGCCCGTTGGCGATCTTTGTATTGAGGCGCCACAATGAACAACCGTGTTCATTATCAATGTTATGCGATGGGGTGTTTTTAGCTTTTAATTCACATCAAAATCCAGAAGTGGGGGCATTATGTTCTGTGGTTTGCCACTGTACGGCCTCACGGTAGGCTGGGTGACTGGCCATAAACGCCTCATGCCCGCCCACGGTGAGACAACCATCGGCTTCAAAATAAATCACCCGGTCTGCGGTGCGGATAGACGAATAACGATGGGCTATCAACAGGGTCGTACGGTGGGTGCGCAAGGCATCCAATGCCTGCACAATCACCTGCTCGGACTGGCTGTCCAATGCCGATGAAGCTTCATCCAGAATCAAAACCGGTGCATCACGCAAAAAAGCCTGCGCAATGGCGAGGCGTTGTTTTTGGCCACCGGACAGCTCTGTCCCGCCCGCACCCAACACTGACTCCAGCCCATCGGGCAAAGCTTCAATAAACTCCCAGGCATGACTGCGCTGACAGGCGGTAATCAACTGCTTCTCTGTCGCATCTGGCTTGGCCATCAACAGATTGGCACGGATCGTGTCATTAAATACAAATGGCTCCTGCCACACCACGGCCACGTTTCGACGTAGCGAAGCAACATTGACTTCCCGCAAATCCTGTCCATCAATGAGAATGCGTCCCTGTTGCGGGTCATAAAAACGTAACAGCAACATCACCAGAGTGGACTTACCGGCACCGCTGGGACCAACCAGCGCTACCGTTTCACCACCTTTAATATGCGCCTGGGCATGTTGCAAAACCGGCACCCCGCCAGGATAGGCGAACGACACGGCATCAATATCAATTTTCCCCTGGTGCACACACAAGTCCGGTGCCACGGGCTTGTCCGCCACCGCAGGCGGCGCATCCATCATCTCCAGAATACGCAATGCGGCGGGCACATTACCGGCATACTGAAACGCAATGCCCGCCAGGCCGCGCACTGGCATACTGAGGTACCCCATATACAGTAAAAAGCTCACCAACAAACCCACCGGCATCGCACCACTGCGCACATCATCCAAACCAAACAGCGCAATCATCAGCCCCACCAGGTAAATCAGCAGTGTGAAACTCACACCAAAGGCCACTCCCAAGCCACGCTCGCGTATCGCCCAGGCACTTACTCCGGAAAATACCTTTTGGTGCATGGCCGTTACAGGCGCTTCAGCAGTATTTGCACTCACGCCGCGTAAATTGGCCAGGCTCTGTTCCTCAAAAGCCAACAATTTTCCGTTAGTCTGTAAAAATCCTTCTGTTGCGCGTCGTTTGCGTTCTGAAAAAAACCGCTGGTGCAGCACAAACAACGGCACAACAGCCAAAGCAATCAATGCCAGGCGCACGTCAATCCAAAACAACATGCCAACATACAAAACCAATGTCAGCAAATGGGAAACCAGCATCAACCGCGCCTCCACCAGGATGGCACTGACGTGATCCACATCGTTACTCAAACGGGCCAGAAGATCACCGCGCGCCACCTGCCCTGCCACCGGGAAAGACAAATATAACAAACGCGAGACAATGGCATTGCGCACCCGGCCAATAAAACGCAGCCCCAGCCAGTTGGTCAACCAACCTCCACCCAGTTGCGCTGCCTGATTCACCAGCAATACAAAAGTGAATAAACCCAAGATCATCGGTAACTGATCATATTGCCCTGATTGAATCAGACTCAATGGCTGGCCCATAAGCCAGATCATTGCCGTGTTGGTAATCACTGCGATCACAATGGAAATAATATCTAACGTGAAATAACCCCCATCAGGGCGAGTATATTTACGGAAACGACCGTAGTATTGACGCAACTTTCCCCAACCGGGCTTAGTGGAATGACGTATGGGTTGCTTGATGGTTTGTTCAGGCATTCAAGGGTTTTCCTGCGTTTTCCCGACAATTTAACACAACAACAAACAATACTTTGGTAAACAGTCAATGTTCGTAAAAATGATACCGGAAGGACCCTCAATCGGGCACAAAGATACTGATGGGAAATTAAAAAACAACATTAAAAAATTTCGCAAAACCACAGAAAACCGGATCTGTCAGTAATAAATAATAAGTAAAAATGAAAATACTGGATAAAAAACAAGTAACAAAATTACTGTTGCTGCTGCTTTTCGTTTTCTGATGTATAGAAACATGTAAACAAATCATTTGATCCTGTTTACCAGGGGCATAATACAAATAACAAAAGGGGGCTCAATGAGCCCCCTCCGCAGATCAAAAAACCACAACGGGTTATCTGCCTCCCATCATGCCACCGCCCATCATGCCGCCTCTTCGGTGACCATGACCTTTCCGGCCGCCGCCGTTGTTGGCAGTGACAGTAATATCTCCACTGTTACCAATAGCGCCATTGGCATCACGTGCAGTCACTATTACGCTGCCGGCAGCGCGGCCAGTGAGCACACCATTACTGTCGATGCGGGCAACGGAATCATTGCTTACACTCCAGCTGTACGGTGCGCTCCCGCCGCTGGCACTGAACTGTAAGGTGGCGCCAACAGCAACACTGCCGGTGTTGGGTGATACCGTCACCGCTACCGGTGGTGGTGGTGCCGTAACGGTAATAGCACCGGAATTTGCGGTATTGCCGCTGTTATCCGTAACGGTGACAGTAGTAGACCCGGTATTCTGGGCAGTAAGTACACCAGTGCTGGCGTTAATGGTCGCCACACCCGGGCTATTGCTGACCCAGCTGTAAGGGGCATTACCACCACTGGCCGAGAAAGTTACACTTTCACCCACACGCAGGCTGGCTGTATTGGGTGAGATGCTGATAACAGCAGTATCGCTCACAGTGACGGTGGCCTCATTGCTGCGTACACCGTTGGCATCTGTGGCGCTTACACGGGTGACGCCAACGGCGAGCCCTGTGAAATTACCATTGGCGCTGATACTGCCAACAGCAGTGTCGGCCACAGACCAGACATAGGGTGCACTACCGCCACTGGCGCTAAACTGCACGCTGTCACCCACAATAACACTGGTATTGTCTGGAGTGACCGTAACCACCGGTGTCGGCGGAGGCGGAGGCGTGGTACCACCACCCAATGCCTTAAAGGCATTTAACCGGCCACCGGTCACAGTACGCCCTGCCAAATCGGCCACCGCATCGGTATTGTCCAGCAACGCCGCACGCAATGCGGGAATACCAATATTCGGATTATCGGCTATGACCAGTGCGGCAACACCTGTCACGTGCGGGGCCGCCATGGAAGTGCCATTGAAACTGGCATAACCATTATTACGTACGGTACTCAGAATGCTCACACCCGGTGCGCCCAGATCTACACTGTTAGCCCCAAAATTGGAAAAACCTGCCAGGGTATCAGCATCATCAGTGGCTGCTACAGATATCACATTGGGCAGATCGTAGTCGGCCGGGTAACTGGGAGTACGATCATTATTGTTGCTCTCATTGCCTGCCGCAGCGACAAACAATACACCAGCATCATTGGCAGCGCTGATGGCATTGAACATGGCCGAACTGAAAGGTCCACCACCCCAGCTGGCATTAATAACCCGGGCGCCATTGGCCACAGCGTAATCAATGGCGGCAATAGCATCGGCAGAACTGCCAGCCCCGGTACTGTCCATAAACTTCAGTGGCATGATACGTGCCGACCAGTTAACCCCTGCCACACCGGAACCATTATTGCCACTGGCAGCAATGGTGCCCGCCAGATGGGTGCCATGATCATTGTCATCCATGGGGTTACTGTCATTGTTGGCAAAATCCCAGCCACGAACATCATCCACAAAACCATTACCGTCGTCATCACGACCATTGTTGGCAATCTCTGCGCTGTTGTTCCAGATATTGTTGGACAGTTCGCTGTGATTGTAATCCACGCCAGTGTCCACTATCGCGATAATCACGTCACTGCCTGTTTGCAAATCCCAGGCTTCCGGCGCATCAATATCAGCATCTGTTACGCCACCGGTCTGACCGGTGTTGTGCATCCCCCACAGTGAATCAAAGCGAGAATCATTGGGTATTGCGTAAGTGTGAAGGATGTAATTCGGCTCGGCAAATTCCACATCACGGTTGTTTCTCAAGCTACGTAATGTCGCAGACAGGGAATTGCCACGACCGATTTTTGCGCGGGTCAGCCCTCGCACCAAACGACTGCGGAAGGAGCGGTGTTGTTGACTGCCTGCTGCTCTGAAAGCACGGTTCATACGTGTCTGGCTCACACCAGCTTTAAATTTTACCAGCACGCCATCATAGGCGCCTTTCGGCGGTATCGAATTTTGCCCCATTACCGCCAGCACGGGGGTCGCAAACAAAAGCCCTGCAAACAGCAAAGCCATACAACGTAGTTTGTTTTTCATGATACGTTCCTTATTTATTTTTAATCGTGAATCCCATTTTCATCTTGTTCGTCGCTCATAAAAGGCTGACATCATGCTGTTATGCCACCTCCCTTCTGAAGGACGCGCATATAGTATCCGAGTCAAAGAGAAACTCCCAGTTTCTTTCTCACTACCGGCACAGTTATATCCCAATAAAAAATACGTGACACAACCCTGAAAAATGCCGCGCAAAAATTGTTAATAAAATGATCAATCAGCCTGAAACTGGTTTATTATCAAGCTGCCTTGCGGCAAAAAAATATAAAAAACATGTAATTCACGAGCTAAGTGACACAAATTTCACTCTTTTTCCTTCATTGACTGCCACTGCCTGCCGATATATAACGGGACAGGGAAACGGGCATGCTGCCGAGATATGACGCCACCGGTAAACAGACGTGTCAGACAAACACTTACAACCATCAGTTAATACCTGAATTTATGCGCAAAACTACCCACCATCACTCCAGCATGCGACGGGATTACAAACCTGCGGGGGAACAATCTAACCCTGCCAGCCCCAAACAACATTTTGCTGACGGTCTGATCAACCGCAAAGCACACTGGGTGGGGTTAGTCATGAGTCTGGCCATCATCATCAGTATTTTTACATTGATGACTGACAGCACCAGGGAAACACAGGCAAATACACACACGCCGCCCGAAACAGCGCGAGCAGCAAATGCCTCCACGCAAACACGCATTACCCTGCCGCTCCCCATTCCCCATGGAAAACCGACCGCAAAAACAATGCCCCCTCCCATTGAACAGGCCCGGCAAGACATTGACTGGCAAACGGCTACTGTCAAAAGCGGTGACAATCTGGCATTGATTTTTGCCCGCCAGGGATTGAGCCCGCAGGAACTGGACCGTTTGATGCGCAGCGACAAATCCACTGCCGCGTTCAAACGGCTGATGCCCGGGCAGCAATTTGAATTCGGCATCCACAATGGCAAACTGCAACAACTGGTTTATAAAATAGATGACCTCAGCACACTGAAAGTAAGTCGTGATGCCGACGATAATTTTGTGGTTGCCACCGACACCCGGCAAATGGAAACCCGCGTCACCAATACCACCGGCGTAATTGATTCTTCACTGTTTCTCGCCGCGCAGGCAGCTGGCCTGTCAGACAATCTGATTATGGAACTGGCCGGCATCTTTGGCTGGGATATCGATTTCGCGTTAGACATCCGCAGCGGTGACCACTTCACCCTGGTTTATGAAGAGCTTTTTCTCGACGGACAGAAAAAACGTGATGGTAATATTCTTGCCGCCGAATTTGTGAATCGTGGCAAAAGCTATCGTGCCTTGCGTTACACGGATGCCAGCGGCCAGTCCGATTATTATTCGCCTGATGGCCGCAGCATGCGCAAGGCATTTATCCGCACCCCCGTGGACTTCACCCGCATCAGTTCACGTTTTGGCAAGCGTTATCACCCCACACTGAAAAAAAGAAAAAATCATCACGGTGTTGATTATGCGGCGCCACGCGGCACACCCATCAAAGCTGCCGGCGATGGCAAACTGATTCACGTCGGACGCAAAGGCGGTTATGGAAAAACAGTGATCATTCAACATGGCGGAAAATACAGCACATTGTACGCGCACATGTCGCGCATCAAACCCGGCATGCGCCGTGGCAAGCGCGTACGGCAAGGACAAGTCATCGGCTATGTGGGCAGTACCGGCCGATCCACCGGACCACATTTACATTATGAATTCCGCGTTAACGGCGTACACCGCAACCCGCTTACCGTCAGACTGCCGGATGCTGCGCCCATCAAGAAAAAATACAAAGCCGACTTCCTCAACAAATCCCGTCGCTTGGTCGCACTGCTCGATGTGTTACAACGCACCACCGTGGTATTAAATAACAAAAGCGAGTGACAGTATCAGAAACAGAACAATACCTCTGACTCGCCCTCCCCAGGAGGCTCACTTATGAGTTACTACATCGGCCTCATGTCCGGCACCAGTCTCGATGCCATTGATGCGGCACTGGTCAGCTTTTCCAATGACCAACCGGTGTTGCACCATGCGATCAATTATCCCTTGTGCGAATCACTGCGTGAGAATATTCAAGCCTTGTGCACACCGGGTGACAATGAAATCGACCGCATGGGACAACTGGATATTATTCTGGGTGACACCTTTGCCGCAGCCGTCAAACAACTGTTGACCGACGCAGACATCAATGCCACGCAAATTCACGCCATTGGCAGTCATGGACAAACCATTCGCCATCGACCCGAGCTGGAAAAGGGAAAATGTTTCACACTACAAATCGGCGACCCCAACACCATCGCCGAACTGACCGGCATCACTACTGTAGCCGATTTCCGCCGACGTGATATGGCTGCCGGTGGACAAGGTGCGCCACTGGTACCCGCTTTTCACGCAGCATTTTTCAGCACTGGCACACACACCCGGACAATCCTCAATATCGGTGGCATGGCCAATATCACTCTGCTGCCAATGGACACAAAAATACCCGTCTCCGGCTTCGATACCGGCCCTGGCAATATATTGCTGGACAGCTGGATTCAACAGCAACAGCAACGGCCTTTTGACTATGATGGCCGGTGGGCCGCTTCCGGCACCGTAAATTTACACTTATTAGACACGCTGTTAGAAGACAGCTTTTTCCAGTTACCTCCACCCAAGTCCACCGGGCGCGAGTATTTTAATACAAGCTGGCTACAACAACATCTCAACAGGTTTTCACACACACTCGCTCCCATAGATGTACAAGCCACATTGAGCGAACTCACCGCCACCAGCATTGCTGACGCCATCAAAAAACATGCCACAGAAAGTAAAGAACTGGTGATATGCGGTGGAGGTGCGCGCAATGCCGACCTGATGCAGCGCATCGCAAAGAAGCTTGCGTCGACAACCATAAAAACCAGTGATAATTATGGCCTGCCCGCAGAATGGGTGGAAGCCGTGGCCTTTGCCTGGCTGGCACGGGAAAGACTGGCCCAACGTCCAGGCAATCTGCCCGGAGTGACTGGCGCGTACCGCCCCGTGGTACTGGGCGGGGTATATACCTGTGGCGTTTGAAATCAGTTGAGCAGGAATAAAAAGATAATCCTGAATGTACAAACTATTTCATGCATGCCCCAAGCCGTTACTTTCCTTTCAAGCCCTTTTCCCTGTTTCCTTTATTTATCTCTTCTCTATCGCAACATAATCCCGTTCCGGGGAACCGATATACACCTGCGTTGGCCGGAAGATACGATTGTCCGCCAACTGTTCGCGCCAGTGGGCCAGCCAACCCGCTGAACGTGACATGGCAAAAATCGTGGTGAATTGATCTCCGGGAATACCCATTTCGTGATAAAGAATACCGGAATAAAAATCCACATTGGGATAAACACCTTTGTGCGCCAAACGGTCTTCCACCACTTTTTCCACAGCCAGTGCAATTTCCATTAATGGATTTACCGCACCGCCGCGCGCTTCCATGAGCTGAGCAACCAACTCCTGTAAAATCGTGGCGCGCGGATCCTTGGTTTTATATTCACGATGCCCCATACCCCAAATAACCTGTTTGTTGGCCAGTTTTTTATCCACATAGGCTTCGGCCTTGTCCGGCGAGCCAATGTCATTAAGCATTTCCAGTACACGTTGATTGGCGCCTCCGTGCAACGGTCCTGACAAAGTACCAATGGCGGCGGCAATCACACTATAAGGACTGGCCAGGGTGGAAGCTGTCACCAGGGTCGAAAACGTCGAGGCATTGATGGTGTGTTCCGCATGCAGAATCAGACAGACATCCATGATGCGCGCCAACAAGGGATCAGCCTCTTTACGATTGAGCATGTACAAAAAATTTTCCGCATAGCTGAGGTCTTCACGCGGTGCAGGCGGCTCGTAACCGTTGCGCAGATGCTGCCACATGGCAACCATGGTGCCCATACGCGCAATAATTTTCACCGTCATGTTGTGAATGTAATTCATGTCTTCGCAAACACTTTTACTGGTCAGGCATTCATTACCCGGATAAAACATGGCAAGACTGGCCACTGCAGTTTGCAACATATCCATGGGATGCCCGGTTGCAGGCAATGTCTTCATCAACTCACGAATGTGGTATTTGACTTGTCGGTTTTCCCGCAGCTGTGCATCAAATTCATTCAAGTCTGCCTGATTAGGCAGCTCGCCATCCAACAACAGTAACGTGGTTTCTTCAAAGCTGCTGTATTTGGCCAGTTCTTCGATGGCATAGCCCCGGTAATAGAGCACACCCTTCTCACCATCAATGGCCGAGATGTTGGATTTCGTGGCCGGTACGCCTGCAAGGCCTGGCAAGTATTCACTCATGAAGTGTCTCCGCGCTGAAACTGATTAGTAAGGGAGTGCAAGCATAACAAACAGGCCGCCTGGGAGTCTGTTAATTCTGTTGTCCCCACCTGCTGATACTGGCGATTGAGACCAATATGACCTAAACAGGTGGACATAATTATTTTAATGAAATGTGCATCGGATATTTTTCGATATTCAAGACGTTGCGCAAGTGAGCATAGCGAACTATGTGACCAAAGCAACAGCGCAAAAAAGCCGGAAAACGACGGGTAAAGGCTAAAATAACCATGCTCACCTACTTAAAAGGCTTGCTGTGGGATTTAAACGTTAGATGGAAAACGACGAGCCACAACCACAGGTGGTGCTGGCATTGGGATTATTGATCATAAACTGCGCACCCATCAGGCCTTCCTGGTAGTCCAGTTCGGCACCCACCAAGTACTGGTAGCTCATGGGATCCACCAAAAAGGTCACGCCACTTTTTTCAATAGTGGTATCGCCATCATTGATATTTTCATCAAAAGAAAAACCATACTGGAAACCCGAGCAACCACCGCCGGTAACAAACACCCGCAGCTTCAACGCGTCATTACCTTCTTCCTCAATGAGCGCCTTCACTTTGTCCACCGCATTCTGAGTGACAATCAGCAATTCTTCGGGATCATTTTCCATCCCGCTGGCCGAGTCATTCGAGACTGTTTCTGTACTCATGTTTACTGTTCCCACAAAAATAGTACCAATCGCTAAAGTAAAACATTCCTGACTAATTTAGTCAAGAATCAGCCGCCGTCGGCGGCAAGGCCGGCATCACCTGCGGGCGATACACGCTGCTCCGCCGTCACGGTAGAACCCGACTTATGTACCAGGTTGCCATTCACCTCAGCCCCCATCGCCATTTCAATAAGATTGTAATATACATTACCTGTGACGCGCGCTGCCGAAGCAAGTTCAATATGCTCGGAGGCGTGTACATCACCCACTACCTCACCATTGAGTACCAGATTATGCACCCGTACCTCGCCTTCGATACGCCCCTGTTTGCTCATGGTAAGCATAGAGCCTTCACCTTCGGCGATTACGTTACCCTTCACAACACCATCAATATGCAAACCATCCTTGAAATGCACGTCACCGCGTAATTCTGTACCACTACCAATCAGTGAATCAATTTGTGAATTTTGACGTGTATTTTTTTTCCCAAAAAGCATGTAGCTGACTCCTTTCGCAAGCACCGGAAATGGCGCTCTATTTATTTATAGTTTTACGAGCTAATATCCGACCAATCAAACGTTTTCTTAAGCCGGGTTGCATCCTTGCCACTGGGCACGACTTCCACCAACACCCGCGAGGGCAAAAAACCTTCCGGTAAGACAATCTCACCTTCGTTATTCTGAAAATACTTGAAACGTAATTTAAGCTTATCCAGAGCACCACCCGAGACTTCCTTCAAGCTCAGGTGCATTTGTGCACCATCTTTCACGCCTTCAAACTCCATGCGCGCATAACCTTTGACAAGCCGCACATTGGATTTCAGCTGGGTCAATACCAACTTGAAACGATAGACACGGGCTTCTCCAATGCTCGCCAGTTTGAGACTGGTGATATTCAGACCGCTGGCAGCTTCCGTGGGTGACACAATCCCCCGGTAAAACGCCACCTCCTGTTTAAGCTCCAGCATTTCATCCTGCGCCTGCTTTAGCGATTTTTCCACCACGTCGTAGGCCTGCCGGTCAACCTGGCTCGCCCGCTCCAGCACCGCCAACTGTGCCCGCAAATCCCGGGTGCGCTGCTTTTCCATTTCGATTTGCTCGCGCAACAGCTCGCGTTGCGCCTGCAAGTTGTTATTGTCGTAGCCTGCACGGGAAAACCCGAATTCAAACACACCCCAGGCAAGCAATGTCAGCACTAACCCTAACGACACCAGTTTCACACGATATCGCCAGGGATGGTGGGACTTGATAATCAGCTTTGACGGCATGATATCCAACCAACCTGTTTCATTATTCGCGTCAAACGCGTACGACTTTTCGACATCATTTTACAACAACCACACTGGGCCACAGAACCTGTAATAACAAGCGCTATCGCGGTTTAAGGAACAAGCGCCATTCCCGTTAGCCCTGCGGTTTCCGGCAAACCACAAAGAATATTCATATTCTGCACCGCCTGCCCGGCCGCCCCCTTCACCAGGTTGTCAATCACCGAGAGAATCACTACGGTGTCAGCACCTTGCGGCCGATGAATGGCGATACGACAAACATTGGCGCCCTTCACACTACGGGTCTCCGGATGGCTGCCCATGGGTAGCACATCCACAAAGGGCTCATGGGCATAACGCTGCTCGTACAACGTCTGCAAATCCGTATCGGTTGCATCATGGGTGCTGAGCAGACTCACGTACAGAGTGGCATGAATCCCCCGCAACATGGGCGTAAGGTGCGGAACAAAGGTCAATCCCACATTACCATCAGCAACGGCGTTCAGCCCTTGGCGAATCTCTGGCCAATGCCGATGTCCCGCCACACCATAGGCTTTGAAATTTTCACTGGTCTCGCACAGCAGAGTGCTTACTGCGGCCTTGCGGCCCGCACCACTGACACCGGATTTACAATCGGCAATCAACCGCCCGGTATCCACCAAGCCTTTTTCCAGCAATGGTAACAAACCCAGTTGTACCGCTGTGGGATAACAACCGGGATTGGCTATCAACCGTGCCACTCCGATGGCTGCACGATTCACCTCGGGCAGACCATACACCGCCTCGTCAAGCAACTGCGGACAGGCATGAGGCTGACCATACCACTGCACCCATTCCTCTGTGTCTTTGAGTCGAAAATCGGCCGCCAGATCGATAACCTTTACGCCCGCTGCCAGCAGCTCTGGCACCGACTGCATGGCGACACCATTGGGTGTTGCAAAAAACACCACGTCGCAAGTAGCCAAAGCCGCAGGATCAGGCACACTGAATTCGATATCAATATGGCCGCGCAAATTGGGAAACATTTCCGCCACAGGCAGACCTGCCTCGGAGCGGGAGGTGATCAACACCAGCTCTACTTCAGGGTGAGCCGCCAGCAAACGCAGCAACTCCACGCCGGTGTAACCCGTCCCCCCCACAATGCCAACCTTTACCATACCTTATACCACTCCCGGAAATTCGAACAGCTAATGGTAAGGGCTACAGCGGCAAAGGGGTAGTGTTAATCCACATCTCTTCATCATAAATACGGTGCAAATTCATGGTTGATACCAGATTTTGTAAACCCGGACCAATACCGGTAACGGTGAAATCCATGCTCTCCAGCACCATAAAATTTCTTGTCACTACTTTAATTTGGATCAAAAAGGCTTGGCATCTTCTGCCGGAGAAGTGCTGCACACTCAGAATCAGACCTGCATAACCATCTAATCTGCCGGAGCACCATCGGCCAGAGGGTGAAAAGCCCGGTTAATATAAGCAATCACAGCATCAATCTGCCCGGCGTCCAGCACACCTTTCCATGCAGACATGGTAGTGCCCGGCAAACCATCACGAATCACCTGCCGTAAACGCTCTGCGGTCATTCCCTGCATATTCGCCGGATCAGTGAGATTTCTTGGATGTGGCTCAAGAAAGCTGCCAATCCAGTTTTTGCCCGTGCCATCCGGGGCATGGCAAAAAGCGCAGTTTTTCTGAAATAAGGCCTCACCCTCTTTCTCCTGCGCAGTGGAATTTTCCAGCACGGGGGCCTGCTCGTGACGCGCATAAGGACTGGCGCTACTGACACTGTCAGGCTCTGTCTGACGATGTGAATACCGATTGCGCGGGTACGACACCGGACGCGGGTCCCAGATCACCCCCTCGTCATTAACCCGACCACGATCATGGCAGGTAACACAACTTTGCATAAAAATACGGCGGCCTGCCCGTTGCTGCGGACTAAGCTGCTCAGAGGGTGTATCAAGAGCGATCTCTTCCAATGCAAAGGGAAAAGCCAAAGCATATTGCTCGTGGTTCGGCCAACCGTTTTCCACAGTATGATACGCCGTATTATGATCCTTGTTTTGCATGAATTCGCGGCGCACAAAATCCACCACCAAGGCAATGTCTTCAGCACTAATGGTATTGGCAAAGCCCAACATGGCAGTACCAGGGCGACCATGAGTAACAGCATTGACCATGGACTCATAGCTGATATCAGCAAGCTCTGTGGCAGCAAAGTTGCGCGGGCGCGGAGTCAGATAACTTGCCGCCAGGGTTTTGGCGTCACCGGAATAACCGTGGCAAAAATAACAGCGGAAATTGTAAATAGCCCGCCCCCGCTCATGACGATCATCATGAGCGGGGCCATACCCTGCCTCCTGCGCTGTCGGCGTGCTATCTGCTACCGGCAACAGGCTTGTTACGGGACTTTTTTTTTGTCCGTGCCGCCACCTTCTTCTTCAGCAGGCTGAATGAAGGTCTGAAATACAAATTCAGTAAGCCCGGCAATTTCCTGCTCGGTCAGTACCTTGCCCCAGGCAGGCATCACCGTACCCACCCGGCCATTAGTAACGCTATTAAAAATACGTGGCCGATTGAGCACCTGCCGCGAGGCTTCACTGGTGAAATTACGGGGCCGGGGAATATTGAAATAGGCTCGCGGACCATCGCCCTCACCCGTCACACCATGACAATCAAAACAATTGGCCATATAAAACTGACGCCCCCAGACCAGATCGCCTTTCAAACCGTTGGGCACCGGCAGAGACATATCGACATCAATGCTGTGGCCTACAGCGGGCTGGGCAGGCGCAACCGCAGGCGTCGACGTGGCATGAGGCTGCTGGTGCGGATCAGTTTTCGCTGGCACCGGTCTCGCCGCGGCAAGAGGAGCGTCCACACCCGGAATACCACCAGTCTGGGGTGTTGGCGGATTTTGGACTTCCGGCCCACCGATGGCCAACGGAGCAGCACCGGTGTCTTTGTCAGGATCAACCCCCATAAATTTGAAACGGATAAAACCAACGACAGCGGCAATTTCATCTTTGGACAAGCGCGTTTTGTAAGGCATCATGCCCGTGCCAGGACGACCATTGGTCACTGAATTCAGCATACGGTCACGAGTCAGGTCATTCTGTGCCTCGGGCGAAGTAAAATCCCGGGGTGCCGGGTGAAGACCATTTTGAGCCCAACGGGCGGTGTTACCGTTATCCCCGTGGCACACTGCGCAATTGGCGGTATAAATTTTTTCCCCGGGACTCACTGCTGCCGGCACTCCGGCTTCTGCTTCCGGAAGCTGCATAAAATTGCTGCGGATATAATCAACCAAATCAGCAATTTGCTGTTCACTCAGTCTTTTTTTGTGCGCCACCATGGTAGTGCCAGGACGCCCCTCAGTAACCGACTTGATCATGCGCTCACGAGTCAGCTCGATAGCAGCCTCAGCAGTCGTAAAATTACGAGGTTTGGGATACATACCAGACTGGGCACGGGTATTACCATCGCCCTTATCGCCATGGCAGATGGAACAGTTTTTCAGGTACAGGGCAGCGACATCTTTTTTATCCGCCACCGGTTCATTTTTGGTCGCCGCCGCACTGGCGCTCGTCGCCCCCAACACAAGCAGCATTACACCTGCTACCCACACCACACCGTTTTTCATAAACCAGGGTACCTCTCAATTTTCCTAAAGTTATTTCCTGCAAGCAAGCCGCCCACCTACGAAATTTATTGAAAACAGACAATAATTCAACAGGTTGCAGCGCACACACCCATAATACCAGGCAATACACGCCCAAGCGGTACAACATTATATACCCACTCACGATAAAGCTCGCGGATTGTGGCGTAAAAACGGCTTTTACGCTACCCTAAAGCTCGCGTATAGTGAGCCGATAGCGAAGGTAATACGCGGATTTACCGGACTTTTTCTAACATTTTTCTACGATGGCATGTTGGTGTTTTCATGCACAACAATGCCACCAGATGTTGCATTGCAGCATTTACGTTGCACGGGGGCGGAAGAAGCATGTCGCGGCAAATAAAAAAACAGCTTTCCAAGATGAAAGCTGGCACCATTTTCTTGATCTTCACTTTGCTGGTCGGCGGGCTGGCATGGGCCACCTACGCTGCTGCCGCCGCCATTGTCGGTGACCCGGTACTTGGCGCAGATGACCCGATCCTGGGCTCCAAACACGATTTCACCGGCCTCAATGCACGTGCCGGTGTGGTTGCCATGGCTGGCGTTGCCTTTTCCGACTATGGTTACTCCTGCGTTTACTGCCATATTCCTCCGGAAGAAGCGGGTGCCGTTCCCGCAGACTTTGGCGGCATCGACGGCTGGAACCGCTACGTGCCCGCATTGAGTAACTACCAGCTATACGATAGCGTTAATCTGGACAACAAAACCAGCGGACCCAATCCCATCAGCATGCTTTGCCTGTCCTGTCACGATGGCACCATGGCAGTAGATATGGTGGTATTTAAACCTGCCACATTTGATGCGGCAGCGGACAATGCCATGCACATGCGCATCAACCCCGAAGACAACATTGAGAGCTGCGGCAAATGCCACAATGGTGACGTCGCCCACGACATCACTGTAAAAATGCTCGGCACCGATTTACGCAACGACCACCCCATTTCCATGCGATATGCCGGCCTGACATTCAAAGATACGGATTTTCGCCCGCCCGATACGCCCGATGGCTTTGCCAACGGTGTTAAATTATATGACGGCCAAGTAGAATGCATGACTTGTCACAATGTACACGACCCCTCACGGGAACTATTACTACGCGCTAATGCCGAGGTGCTATGTTTTACTTGTCACGCGAAATAAAAAAAATACGTTATGGACTGATCTGGTTCGGGATCATTTTCACCCTCTTACTGGCTGGTTGCAGCAGCGAAGAGGTTCGCAGGGAAGAAATTGTACTGGCGTACCCTCCCCCCCCCGAAGAGGCACGCTTTTATTTTGAACGCACCATCCGCAGCAGCTTTGATGTCAAGGAAATTACTGGCGCAGACAAATTGCGTATCTTTGCCACAGGCTCACTGGGTACAGCAACCGGCCTGAGCAAACCCTATGGTGTTGCTGTTTATCAGGGGCGCATTTACGTTACTGACACCGTTAAACGTGCCGTACTGATGTTTGATGTGCCCGGTGGAGACTTCAAAATAATCGGCACAGAAGGCCCTGGCTCATTGGCCAAACCAATCGGCATCGCCGTCAGCAAAGACGGGGAAGTCTATGTCGCCGATAACTCAGCGAAACGTGTTGTCGTTTTTGACAAAGATGGAAAATTCCTGCGGGCCTTCGGTAATCGCAGCATCTTCAAACGCCCATCAGGTGTTGCCGTAAGCCCGGATGGTTTACAAGCCTATGTCATTGACACCGGTGGCGTTACCACACAGGAACACCACCTCTATATTTTTGACGCCAAAACCGGTGAATTGAAAAAAACCGTAGGCACCCGGGGCCGCAAAGATGGTGAATTCAATCTGGCATTGCAAGTCACCACAGCCCTGGATGGTACCGTTTACGTCACCGATAGTGGCAATTTTCGCATACAGGCCTTTAATCCGGACGGCTCACATAAATTCAGCTTTGGCACTGTTGGGCGGAAAGTCGGTAATTTTGCACGCCCCAAAGGCATCGCAACCGATCCTGACGGAAATATTTATGTAGTCGATGCCGCTTTCGGTAACTTCCAGATATTCAACACGCAGGCCCAACTCCTTATGTTTATTGGCGAACGCAACCAATCCCCCGGGCCCGGGCGCTATATGCTACCCGCCGGTATTGCTGTCGATGAGGATGGTCGTGTCTACGTCGTTGATCAGTTTTTTCGTAAAGTTGATATCTATCGACCTGCCGGCGTCGAAAAAAACGGGGGCTACCTGGGAGGGGAGCACCGGCCAAAAGAGTAAAAAAACCGAATCTGTCGGTTTGCCTGATATAACCAGCTCGTGATATAAAGACAACTTATTAGCGAGTGCTGCCTGGTTATGGTTAAATTGTAGTCAGGTGCGGGATTTTAGGGGGTACGCTCAGTTTGGCTATGCGTACCCGATGAAGCTAAAAGCTATAATAATTAACGAATAAAGCCATTCTCACGGGTATTGGCAATCAATAACCAATAGGGATTTTGTCATGTCACTGAAAATAACACCACAAATTGTACTTTCGCTAAGTTTGGTCGGGGTGGGAATGGCCGGGGTTGGGGCTGTTGCGTTTGCTGATGGCTGGGACCCAAACTCGAAAGCGAGCAACGTTGGCAGCATTGCAAACACCCGCCATAACCTCACCCTCCAATACAATAAAGATGCAGGTGGCGCGGGCATAGTTATGGATTTTGCTCGCAACGATTATGGCGAAGTATGCGTTTACTGCCACACACCACACGGTGCAAACAAGCAGATCAACGCTCCTCTTTGGAATCGTACAATTAACAATGTGAGCAATTATACTGTCTACGATACGCCCACCACCATTGGCCTGGAAGGCCGTCTCGGTGTACCTGGCCCAAACTCGTTGACCTGTCTGTCCTGCCATGATGGCACTATTGCCATTGACTCCGTGTTAAACATGCCGGGTTCCGGCGGCTACGGCAACACAGAGGTTGGCACATCCAATCTAGCCTTTCTGGATCAATGGCCTGATAACGGCCGGCCAGGTACATCAGGCAATCATTTCACATTAGGGCCAGAACTGGGAAATGGAGACATAGGTTCAGCTTGCGCTCTGTGCCACAGTGCACCCAACTCTGTGATCCCTGATTTTCGACTGTTTATGCTTGGTACCGATCTGCGCAACGATCACGTTATCGGCATAACATTTCCCACCACCTTTGGGCCCGGAATCGACTACAATGAACCGGAAATAAGTGTCCCTGGCAAATGGGCATTTTTTGACAGCAACGGTAGCGGCTTCGCTGAAAAATATGAGGTGCGCCTGTACGATAGCGGCTCTGGCCCTGCTGTAGAGTGCGCCTCCTGCCATGATCCGCACGGCATTCCCTCCAACGGTGCCGGTACTGAATTTATCCCCAGTTTCTTGCGCATCAGTAACAGTACCCCAAATGACAATGGTATCGGTGGCCCCAGTGGGCTGTGCCTGACCTGTCATGCCAAGTAAAATATCCCCCAGTCAGCAGTTTAACTGCTGACTGGGGGGGATGGTGAGAAAAAGACGACCCATTAATGGGTGTGAATACTCCACCGGCTGAAAGCCGGTCATTTCGCCTAAAGGCGATTACAGCACACTAAAATCATCATCGGGTTCATCCGGCTTTTGGTTCTTTATGTATGCCTTCCGAACTTCATCCGTTACATTACCACTGGAGGCTACCCAATAGCCTCCCGCCCACAAATGCTGACCCCAGTATCTCTTCCTCAGCACCGAAAACTCCGACAATAATTTGTGAGAACTCTTACCCTTGAGAAATTGCACCGCTTTCGATACCGACAAGTTGGGCGGAATACCTATCAGCAGTATATACATGATCACGGTTGATAGAACCCGCATAGATCATCATTTCCTTACTCCACGCTATCTCTCGAAGCAGCTCACGGCAACGCAAACCAACATCACCACCCAAAATCGGATATTGATACTTCGTTACCCATACCAAGTGATACTTGCAATCCTATATCGTATGACCGCCGTGCTTGTAATTCTGCATGCCATCAAGCTTACCATTCCATCCCTGCCGCCTAAAGGCATGGGATTTACGGATCCCCTATCGGGGACTTTAAAGTTAACCGCTTGAACACCCATGACCATTACACAGCAAGCGCCCTACATACCGTAATGGTCATGCCAATTATTATGTTAGCTAACCAGCCAGGACGCTGGCATTTACATATACCCTGCACCGATAAAATCAGAGTTTTTTTTTACCCTTAATGGTACCTGGTAACTTACCTGTCACTGCCGAACACAGAAAACAATATTTCGTTATCGGTTATTTGCACCAAGTCGTACTAAAGCCTCTAATACTACTCAGAGGCTTTCTATTATTCAGCACTTTGCAACTATTTATGCTCAGACTGAAAGTATTGACCGGCGTCAGGCTTATTGAACAACTTCTATGCGACTCACAAAAGTCACTTCAGGAAAGGGCTTCTGTAACTCCTTGCTGAAAAAATTACTCATGTACACTCCCTTGCTATACCGAATACGGGAACCAATAGACAGTTCTGTTTTCGGACCGGCAATCCATACCAGTTTCCCCTGATTTAATACCTGCACATAACTGTACATTTCAGCACGCAATATTTGTTTGACGATGCCTTCATTGGGAAGCATCGGCCCATTATTCTTTTTGGCTTTAACTCGTTGTAAATATTGCTCGCGTTCTTGCGGGCTGCCCATGAAACCCAAATCGCCCTGCTCATTGATTTCAGCATATTCCACAGTGCGCAGATAACCATCCCGATTAGCGCCACCCAGCACATAAATGTAACCATTATTCGTGAAGGCGCTGAATGTCGCCCTCGGCACACTCATTGCTGTCGTTTCCTGCCACGCCGCCAAACCGCCTTCGGGCAGTACCTGGCTTTTTTCTATGCTGCCAAGATATTCAAGTCCGGTTAAACCACCCAGTATATAGATTGTTTTATCATTCTTGGCAGAGGCCATGCCATAACGCCCGGTTTTCAATGGGCTAGTTTTCTGCCAGGAATGAATATCGCCGTTGGCCTGGGGCTTGGCCCACTCCACATCGACAATACCCACTCCTTTTTGTTGATCATGCCCACCCAGTACAAAAGCAAACCCGCCGACCGCTTTTACACTGTTCACATAACGCGGCAATGTCATCGCCTCACTGGCCATGCTCCACTTGCCAACACTGCCATCGGCTTCAATTTTTGCATATTCCACACTGTCCAGCAGTGTCCCGCCATAGCCACCAAATGAATATAAATAGTCACCAATCAAACTTAATTTGGTACAACGCCGGGGAAGCACTGTACGGTTACTTTCTTGCCGCCATGCACCCAAACTACCATCCGGGTTAATTTCAGCACGCTCTACTGTGGTCAACAAATGTTGACCATTCGGGCCATTACCACCACCAACAACATAGATATAGCCATTCTTCACAACTGCTTCTGTAAAACCACGATCTTCAATTAACTGTGGCCCCATTTTCCATTCACCAATGCGTCCATCCGGTAAAATAGGCGCATATTCCGTGCTACGTAAAAAATCCCGGCCATCAACTCCGGCAATCATATAAATGAAATTATTGTGCACTACCACTGCTGCGCCTGCACGCACCACATTTAATGGACTGGTTTCTTTCCAGCCAGAAATCCACACTTCATTTTTCGCTACCTTATTTTTTGGTGTGGCGTTATTTTGTGCTGGCGTTCCGTCTTCTGTCGGTGAACACGCCCCCAGCACCAAAAGTATTATTAAAAAAACAACTTGTTTCATTTTAAAGCCCTCAGATACACGAAAGCTCCACCTGGATTTCCAGGCAGAGCTTCGAGATCACACATTTACCGTTATGCTAATTAGCGTCTCACACGGAAAAACTTAGTTATAGTCAGTAATTCTCGCCACACCACCGAAACTTCCTACCCATAAACTACCATCGGAAGCTTCAGCCAACGAAAAAACGTTGTTGGCAAACAGGCCATCGGCTTTGGTCATCACCTTGAACCCTTCTCCATTTGCGTTTGGTCGCGCCAGACCTTTATTGGTACCAATCCACATCTCACCACCCGGTTTTTTGTACAACATGAAAATATGATTTCCTGGCAGACCTTCTTTCACCGTATACGTTTTCCACGTTTTGCCATCAAAGCGGGACAACCCGGCACCCCAGGTACCTGCCCAGACGATGCCATTTTCATCCACTATCATGGAAACAATATAGTTTGGATTATAGCCGACTTTGATATCACTCAGACCTTGTTCAGCCTTTTGCTTGGCGTGGTGTTTGGATGATTTGGCAGGGTCATTGCTAAACGCAATATCGTCTTTCACCTTTTCGTAGGGCGCACCCAACCCATCTTCGTGTTGCCAGTTAGTCCACTGCTTGTCCCGGTAAAGTGCCAAACCACCTTCCGTGGCAAACCAAACATCACCGTCTTTACCTACCGCGACACTGTAAACCCAGTCGTTGGGCAAGCCACCCTGGGTATTTTCGACAGTAAAGGTTTCCCATTTGGAGGTATCTGAAAAATCGCCATTAGGCACACGATTGACGCCAGACCAGGTAGCGATCCAGTAATCGCCATTATCCGCCTCGACAATATCGTACACAAACTGGTCTGCGAGACCATCCGGAATATTGTAATTTTTCCATTGATCCGTTTCCGGTGTATACACTGACAGGCCACCACCATAAGTGCCTACCATAATTTTGCCGCGCAGCTTGCTGACATGAAATACGCCATTGGAAATCAGACTTTTATTTTTGACATCATACAATTTGTAGTCATTGGTTTTCAGGTCATAACGAATCACGCCACCGGATGTACCCACCCATACTTCATTGCCATCCGCCAGCATACCTTTGACATTTCGTTGGCCAACACGGAAATGTGCAAATTTTGCATTATTTGCAGGTTGATTTGGCAACAAGTCAACCGCAGGCGTACCGGTTGTTACAGGGTGGCCCGGAGGCATCTCAGTTGCACCAGCAAGTGGTGGCGCACTGGGGGTCACGTTCGGAGTCGCATTGGACGGTGAAGCCTGCTCCTGCTGCTTGCTACCAAAATTGTAGGCTGCAACAATCAGCCCTCCTGCAACCAGTGCCGCTACGGCCAAACCTTTTGAACTAATATTCACAACATCCTCCAATGCATTTTTCCAGGCACCATTTTGGTCAACGGTCACCCAGCAATTTAATTATCAGCAACCAACAATACGACACCTGACCGACTGCCCACCCAAACCTGATTCGAGCCCACAGGCGTGACTGCGTAGATATTATTGTCTAACAGGCCATTGGAACGGGTAAAAGAGTGCCAGTCTTTACCGTCAAAATATGACAATCCGGCATTGGTGCCAAACCACATGCCGCCTTTTTCATCCTGTGCCACACTGTAGACAATGTTGCCGGCCAGACCATCTTTCGTGGTGTAATTCTGCCAGACCTTGCCATCAAAGCGGCTCACGCCGCCACCCCATGTGCCCGCCCACACGCCGTCGTCTTTTGCTACCAACAGTGAAAAAACGTAGTTGGGATTGTATGTCTGCTGATCCATGGAGAGAATGCTCAGATCATGGCGTGAGCGTGTCCCCAAACCGGTATTGGTGCTCATGGGCAACCCCTGCTCATTATCAGCCCCCAGGCCGTCTTCATGCGTCCAGGTTGACCAGGTTTTGCCATCAAACATATTGATGCCACCTTCGGTACCAATCCAGACACGTTGCTGTGAATCCACGTCCAGACCATACACCCATTCATTAACCAGTTCTTTTAAGTAGGTGTGAAAAGTGTCAGTCTTTGGGTCGTATTTATTCAGCCCCGCCCAGGTACCAATCCACAAAGTACCGTCATCCTGCTCAGTGAATGCATATACCCAGTAATCAGCCAGCCCGTGCATGGGGAAAAATGTCTTCCATTCCCCAGCGGGGGAATAACGCGAAATGCCACCGCCATTGGTGCCAAACCAACGATTGCCCTGGCTATCGACATGCATACCAAACACATATTCATTAGCCAGACCCTGCTCGCGGGTAAACGTATTCACCAGATTACGGCTAGTGATATCGACTTCCAGCACACCAACACTGGTGCCCACCCACAAACGGTTCTGCTTCGCATCGGCAACCATGGAACGCACATACACGCGCTCACCCACATTAAATGAATCAGCAACACGGTAACCGCTGTCAGTCTGCACAACGGCAGGTGACACAGGTTGCGCTACAGGCACTTTCGCGCCTGTAGCAGTGGAAGAAGAAGTAGCCGTTTCGTCGCCAGAACATGCGGCCAACAACGACACCGCCGCCAATACCAAAATTACGGCGGTCATGTTACTCAAACGTCGCGGTAATAACTCTATAGTCGCAGCCCGGGATACCATCAGAAAAAGGTTCTCACATAAGCGAGAATATCGCGGATTTCAGTATCCGTGAGAATACCGTTAAAGCCCGGCATAACACCTCTACCTTTTTTTATAAAAGCAACTATTTCCTGGTCCGACTTCATCAACCCCTCACCCAATTTAAAATTAGGCACCTCTGCGACTTGTGGCGCACCACTCAACCCATGGCAACCCGAACAACGATCCACATACAAAGGGCGCCCTTTCATGGGGTCACCTGCCAGCACCACACCAGAAGATGCTGCCAGCAACAAAAAACCCAAAAATAGCTGCACAACGGGTAACTTATTCATCATTTTTTCCTCCAATCACCGAAGAACATGTTATTGAATTACTTCGCTAATCACCAACTCCAGGCCTTTTACATCATCAACGCCCATAGGCTGGGATACCACCTGCAAATCACCCGGCTGAGGCATGGCGTTGCCACTTTTGGAAATGCGTGCGCCAACCACTACCTGTTGGAAATTTGATAGTTTCATCGCCGGGTTCATCGCCATGGAATCGTCCAGAGTAAACTCAAATGGTAAATCTTTCACCGTTTTACGCACAATAGCCAGGGGCATGCGCGGCCCATTGGCAGCCCGTGCATAAACAAACAGGGTGTCATCAACCCCTGCATCCAACATTAGCGACTCGTCCAGCCGCACCACACCGGAGATGCTCGCACCACCTGCCGCCGCAGCCGTTTGTATTTCAGTGTCTACCGGTAATCCCAGCCGTTGCTGAATCTCGGCAATATTTTTTTGCATTTGCAGATAATTTTCCGAACCTTTGGGGAAAATTTCCAACAAGCGCTTCCAGTAGCCCAACGTGTCTTCAAAATTTCCCGATTGATACGTCGCTGTACCCGCCAGCCACAAGGCCTTTTGAAGTCGCGGTTCAATTTCCAAGGCCTTTTTCACCAGCTCATAAGGACGTCCCGCCATATTACGGCCATTGGCCATCGCCAACGCATCAGCATAATCAGCCAGCAATTCTGCGTTAGAGTCCTGTAGCAAGGCCGAGGTGCGCGCAAACGTTTCTGCCGCTGCACCATATTGTTTGAGGAAATAATAAGAACGCGCCAACATACCCCAGCCTTCTACATCATCCGGGTTTTGTTGCAGGTGGTCCTGTAATTTGCGCACTTGTTCTTCCAATGTGCCTTCATGGCCTTCGGCCTGCACCTGCGGGCGTGCATCTTCCGGATGCAGACCCGCTTTTCCTGAGCCCAGCATATTGTAAATACTCACCGCCAAAAGCGGAACCAGCACCACAATCACCACCGCCGCAGAGCGCCCGACAACACTGTCTGTCTGTGAGACTGGTGCATCGGTCTCAGTGTTGGCATCCTGTAAAAAGCTACGTTCCAGATCGTGTTTCGCAACTTCATACTGTTCTTGCGTGATCACTCCGGCAGACAAATCCAGCTCCAGCTCCGCCAGCTGATCCTTGAATATGGTGACATTCAGTTCATCGCGGCCAATCGCATCCTCATTTGAATCCCGTTGCAGTTTTTGAATCAACGGCGGCAATAAAAACAACAAAGCCACAGCAATCAACAGCACAGCAACCAACCAAAACACCATCATGACTTTTCTACCCCAGCTTTCTGTTGTGACGAATCCCGTTGCGCAGCATTCTGCTGTGAAAACTCAGCCGCCAACAAATTCTGAAGTCGTTCATTTTCTTCCAAAGATAAATCCTCGTCGTTTTTCATCATTGCCGCGCGTTTGCGTAAGTTAACCACCAACACCACCACACCGATAAGCAACAACAAAAATGGGCCAGCCCACAACAACATGGTACTTGCCTTCATTGGTGGACGATAACGCACAAAATCACCATAACGCTGCACCATATAATCGACAATCTCATCCTGTGACTGGCCTGACTCCACCATATTGCGCACTTGGTTTTTCAGGTCGACTGCCAAAGGGGCATGGGAATCTGCAATAGTTTGATTTTGACATACCAGACAGCGCAATTCGGCTGCGATTGCGTTAACCGTTTTTTCCATTTCCGGGTCTGTGGCCATGGGGGTTGCTTCTTTGGCTGCTGCCAAGGACGTAAATGCAAGCAGACACAGCAAAATAACCAGCATCTTCATCGAGCTCATGCACAACCCTCCACTTCTGTGCGTTTCACCACAGCTTGTGCTGAAGCCTGCTGTAATTTTTCCACCAATGGCAAAACACAATTATCCAGAGCAGCAGGTGTAACCGGACCGATCACCTTGTGGCGAATAACGCCCTGTTTATCGATAACAAAAGTTTCCGGAACACCATACACGCCATAATCGATGCCTACCTTTCCTTCATAATCACTCAGACTGGCAACATAGGGGTCACCAAGCTGTTGCAACCAGCTTTTAGCTTCATTTGGCTCATCTTTATAGTTCAAACCATAAATAGGCACAAAATTCGCACGCGACAATTGTACCAGCAGCGGGTGTTCCGAACGGCAAGCCACGCACCACGACGCCCAGACATTAAGCAACCACACTTTTCCCAACATTTCTTTAGAGGAAAACGATGTTTCCAGTGCATGAAGTTTTGGCAAATTGAAAACCGGCGCCGGTTTATCAATAAGCGGGGATGGTACTTCGCGCGGATTAAGATCCAGCCCTACCCCCAAAAAAACCGCCACGACCAAAAACACCAATAAAGGCACAATATAACGCAACATAATGACTATTCTCTTTCAAATGACTGGGCGGTAACCGCTTGACCGGTCGTGGCTTGTTCACTTTCTTTTCCCTTCGCCCTGGCTTTGCGTTTACGCGACACCAAACGATAACGGCGGTCACTAATCGCAAAAATACCACCAATCGCCATCAGGAAGGCTCCACCCCAGATCCAGTCCACAAAGGGTTTGTAATAAACGCGCACACTCCAGGCACCGTTGCCCACCGGCTCACCCAACGACACATACAGATCGCGAAACAGGCCCGTATCAATGGCAGCCTCGGTCATTGGCATGGTCTGCACAAAATAGGCCCGTTTTTCGGGAAACAATACTGCCTCGGTTTCACCGTCGATGGTAACCAGTACCTGACCACGACTGGCCGTATAGTTGGGTCCTTCAATTTCAGTCACACCATCAAAGCGGAACGTATAGTTGGCCATGGTCACGGTATCACCCACTTCCATACGCATATCTTTTTCCACTTCATAAGTGTTCACCATAGTGACCCCCATAATGAAAACAGCTACCCCCACATGCGCAACATTCATACCGACATAGGCCTTTGGCAACGCGCCTATACGCGCCAACAAACCTGTATTTGAACCACCACCGCCAGCAGTTTTCCGCAAACGCTCGTTCACGCTGACCACAATGCTGCTGAAAATCCAAAAGGCCAGCGCAAAACCCAGACTGGTCAATGCAAACCATTCCCCCATCACAAACGGTAAAATCAATGCCATTATCAGGCTCACCGCTGCTGCCCATTTCATGCGGCTGGCCATGTCCGGCAAATCCGCCTGTTTCCAGCGTGCAATTGGTCCCAGCCCCATGAGAAAAATCATCGGTACCATCAGCGGCAGAAATACCGTGTCAAAATACGGAGGGCCCACGGAAATTTTGCCCATGTCCAACGCATCCAGCAACAGCGGGTACAAAGTACCCAATAGCACCGCTCCGGCAGCAACCACCAACATCACGTTATTCAACAACAAAAATGTTTCGCGCGAAACCAGACTAAACCGCCCACCCAAACCCACCTTCGGCGCACGCCAGGCGAACAAGGCCAACGAACCACCAATCACCACAATCAGGAAACCAAGAATAAACACACCGCGCTCAGGATCGGTGGCAAAGGCATGCACCGAAGTCAATACGCCGGAGCGCACCAGGAAAGTTCCCAACAGGCTGAGCGAAAAGGTAAAAATGGCCAGCAACACCGTCCAGTTTTTAAAGCTGCCGCGTTTTTCAGTCACCGCCAGTGAATGCACCAGCGCGGTACCTACCAGCCAAGGCATAAACGAGGCATTTTCTACAGGGTCCCAAAACCACCAGCCACCCCAACCTAATTCGTAATAGGCCCACCAGCTGCCCAATGCGATACCAGCGGTCAAAAAACTCCAGGCAATCGTCGTCCACGGTCGTGACCAACGCGCCCAGGTGGCATCCATATGCCCACCCAACAACGCGGCAATAGCAAAAGCAAAAGCCACGGAAAAGCCAACATAGCCGATGTACAACAAAGGCGGATGAATAATCAGCCCCGGGTCTTGCAGCAATGGGTTAAGATCCCGCCCATCAGCAGCAGCAGGTAACAGGCGGTCAAAAGGGTTCGAAGTAAACAGCATGAACAACAAAAAGCCCACTGAAATCAGACCCATAACACCAATGACCCGTGACACCATGTCTAACGGCAAATTGCGACTATAGCGGGCTACGGCCATCGTCCAGATTGCCAACAGCAGGGCCCATAATAACAATGAACCCTCATGGCCACCCCATATTGCGGCAATACGATATTGTACCGGCAACATCGAGTTGGATACGGTGGCAACATACTTCACGGAGAAATCATTATAGATAAACGCATACATCAGACAGGCAAAAGCCACTGCAACGAGGATGAAATGCACCTGTGCCGCAGGGCGCGCCATCGCCATCCACGAGCGAATGCCCAGCTGCGCCCCACCTATGGAAACCACGCCTTGCACTACAGCAACACACAGCGCCAGGATAAGCGCAAAATGCCCGATTTCTGGAATCATTTAATTAATCCTCATGTAAGCTCAAATAGCACCAATAAATGGCAAGCAATCAACGTAAATAATCAAGGTGCCATTGCACCGGTCGCGGCCTGGTTGGCCTTTTCACCTTTCTCCAGCATCTCTGCCACTTCCGGTGACATATAATTTTCATCGTGTTTGGCCAATACTTCCGTGGCCTTGAACAGACCATTAACCATTCTGCCCTGCGTCACTACACCGGTACCCTCTTTAAACAGGTCGGGCAAAATACCGGTAAAGGCAACCGTCACCGTTTCAACATTGTCACTCACATCAAAATGCACAGTCAGACCGTCATCCTGTCGCTTCAGGCTGCCTTCCACCACCATACCGCCGAGACGAAAAGCCTTGTCCTTGGGAATATTGCCGGCCAGCACATCAGTGGGACTGATATACAACGCCAGATTACTGTTCAGGGCATTGAGCACCAACCCTGCCGCCGTAGCCAGGCCCGCCAGCCCTACCAAAATAAATGCCATTCGTTTATGCCGTGTTTTCATACTGACCCCGCAACTCTGTTTTCACTTACACCGTTTAAATTTCACCAATGAACAAACCCACAGGGTCGGTCACGGATACTGCCAAGGAACGTGCATGAATAACTTTTACGTTCCTAAGTTAAGAATTACCCCGCGCCTCGGCCCGCACCATGCGGGCCAACCGTTTCAGCACCGTTTTCTTGCTGCGCGCCACGGCAATCACTTCAACAACCATAAACAAGGCAGTGACGCCATAGGACATCCAGACATAAAATCCACGCCCACCCATGGCAAAAAATTCGCTCACTGTTTTTCTCCTGCTGAACTGTTTTCCACCCGGTCACCTACCAAGGCTTTCACCCAGGAGGTCTGGCTTTCGCGTTCCAGTACCGTGCGCCGTACACGCATCAGCACGACTGCAATGGTGTACATCCAAAAGGCAAAGGTCATCACCAGCATCGCCGTCACCATGACGGATGCCATCTTCGGCTCCATCGTAGGGCTCACCGATGCGCCCTGATGCAGGGTGTTCCACCACTTCACCGACCAGTAAATCACAGGAAGATTGATCACACCGACAATAGCCAGCAAGGCACTGGCGCGCGCAGCGCGGCGCGGATCATCAATTGCCGACTGCAACGAGATATAGCCAATGTATAGAAATAACAGGATCAATTCAGACGTGAGCCGCGCATCCCACACCCAGTAAGTGCCCCAGGTGGGTTTACCCCAGAAAGCTCCCGTCCACAACGCGAGAAAAGTAAACATGGCCCCGGTGGGTGCCAGGGCACTGGCCATCATCTCTGCCATGCGCAGTTTCCAGGCCAGGCCGATAATGGCATAAACCGCCATCACCAGATAAATCAGCATGGACATCCATGCTGCCGGAACATGGATAAAGATAATGCGATAACTTTCACCCTGCTTGTAATCTGTGGGGGCAACAAAAAAGCTCATATATAACCCGACAACCAACAGAATGACCGACAGGCCCCAAAACCACGGAATCAACCGCCCGGCCAGCGGGTAGAAATTTTTGGGCGAGGAAAAGTAGTACCACGCGATGGAGTTTTTAAAAGCCATGATTAAAACTCATTCATTGTTTCCATTTATTCAGCTTTTTATTATTTAATACGCTGTTTAATAAACTCATCCGGCACCTGACAAAACCATTCAGTTTATTCAACACTGATACGCAACGCCGCCGCCGTCGCCAGTGGTGTCAGCAACGCCGCCAACACAAAAAAAGCGCCCAACAACGACAAGTGCCCTTCAAACGCCATACCCGATGTCGCGGCATCTACCGCACCGGTGCCAAAAATCAGCACGGGAATATACAACGGCAGCACCAGCAAGGAAACCAGCACCCCACCGCCACGCACCCCCAGTGTCAGCGCTGCCCCCACAGAACCAATCAGGCTCAGCACTGGCGTACCCAGTAATAGGGTCAACATCATCAGCATAATGGCATCTCCACCCAGCCCCAACTGCATCCCCAACAGCGGAGACAGCAACACCAGCGGTACCCCTGATACCAGCCAGTGGGCCAGCACCTTGGCTAACACCAGTACCGACAGAGGCTGGGGCAATAACAACATTTGCTCCAACGTGCCATCCTGGTAATCATCCGAGAATAAACGTCCCAGTGACAACATCGAAGCCAACAGCGCCGCTACCCAGATTACCCCTGGGGCAATTTCACGCAGCACCGCCATCTCCGGGCTCACCCCCAGCGGAAACAGGCTGACCACGATAATGAAGAAAAATAACGTCGTCAGCACATCCGCCCGGCGGCGCATGGCAAGAGTCAGGTCACGCACAACCATTGCCCGCCAGGCGGCAAACAGGCTGGATTGATTCACTTCGCCTGCCCCATTGATCTTGCTCATTGATCAAGGTTCACTTCACGGTAGGCTCCCGCGCGCATTTTCACTTCCTGGTGCGTGGTGTATACCGCCATGCCACCCTTTTGCAGATGCGCCTCAATCAACCTGGCCAGCTGCGCCACAGCATTTACGTCCAGCGCAGTGAACGGCTCATCCAGTATCCACAATGCCGCATCACTTAATAATAACCGCGCCAGCGCCACACGGCGTTTTTGCCCCTGCGACAGAACCTGGGTAGGCAGATCTTCGCGGCCACCGAGGCCGATTTCCGCCAAGGCGTCATAAAGTTGCTCATCTGTCAGTGAACAGCCACACAGAGCGCTGTTGATGCGCAAATTCTCGAAACCGGTTAACTCAGATTTCACCCCATTGCTGTGCCCCAGATACAGCAGCTCAGCATTAAATTCGTCGCGCTGGGCACGGATATTTTCACCCTTCCATAACACTGCGCCCTCAGCGGGTTCCAGCAAACCGCACAACATCCGCAGCAAACTGGTCTTGCCACTGCCATTTGACCCGCGCAGACGCAAGAGTTCCCCACCTTGCAATTGAAAATTTAACCCGGTGAACAAGCGGTGATCGCCGCGTGCGCATTCGAGATCACGGACTTCCAACATCGACCCCACTCACCCCTCTCATGTGTACCATTGCCAAAGCCAGCAGCCACCGCCACCGAAAGCCGTCTAGTGTAACACTGACGTTGGCCATAGCTCCACCGAAAGCTGTTGTAAACACAAGACAATCGGCTTAAAAGGCTTTGAACCTGAATTTAGAGACATGAATTGCCGGGCATCTTTTCTATCACTCTAAACGCGGTTATCTGCGAAGCGAACAATCGGATGGCTATTGAGGAGTTTGGTAAAACCCAAATAGAGGTGGAAGCCTTTCCCTTCTCATCGCCCTATCGGGCTGATAATGGAGAAGCGGAGAAAAATATTATTGATTATCTAAATAATCAATAATATTGGGAGTGTCCGGCTCAAAATGAATCACTATTGATTTTTCCAATGATGAAATATTCTGCGCTATACCCGTGGCGTTTGGGATTCAGGTTTAAATGTGCGTCATATTTTTCTTCATCGCGAGGCGAAATGACGCGTAGCCGTTATTCTATGGCAAGGACAACAACGTGGTCATGGCGGAAACAGGGCAGCGTGCAATCAGACCTGAACCTCAATCGCTACGGGTATATAAACGAATTTTGAAACAGTGAAACTATCCGGCTTTTAGTGCTTAACCAGATTCCTTTATTGTATAAACACTAAACTCTCATGCCTTAAGACAATTACCACATGCAGTTGCACGTTAATCATAAAATTGCTAGAAACATGCCTGTTTCAATGTTTTTTATAAAAAGCTTGGCGTTGCCTGGCAAATGGTATTTCACTCAAACCATTACCAGATTTGAAAATGCCTGTAATCTCCGACAATTCAATTTTAAACTTTTTGTGCCCAGCAAAAACAGTTGTGCCGATGAATATAATGAACTACGCAACCAAAGCAACACGTAAAAGACCAGGAAACAGATAACAAACCCAATAAAACCAAAACAATTCCCAAACTGCTCTTTCGCTTGGATATTACCGATACCGTGATCACAACTCCGGATTAATCTGCGGCGATAACTCTTTCGATGAAACTGGAGGCAGCAAAGCCTGAACCTCTGCCACCAACTTGGGGGAATCCCATTCCCGCCAACCCTCAACCACCTTGACCAGAACACCATCAGGCGTCACAAAAAAGGTGGATGGAAACATGCGCACGCCCAGCACACCGGTGACTTCACTAAGATCACGATCCAGGTAACTGGGAAAACTGATTTTGTTTTCAATAAGGTACTCACGCACAACATGCTCGTCCATGTCCACCGAAAGCCCCACCAATTCAAGCCGGTCATTACCCAGGCGGGCAGCAAACCTCTGCATGCTGGGCATTTCATGGCGACAGGGTCCGCACCAGGTGGCCCAGATATTGAGCATTAATAACTTACCGGGAACCGGTTTGATAATGGCGGGCTGGTTAAACAGATCCTGCACTTCCAACGGCGGCATTACTTGCCCAATGTGGATTTTGAGAGGAATTTGTGACTCACTACAGGCCTGCAATACCAATCCCAAAACTAACAATAATACCCATCGGATCAACAAAAAACTGTTCACTGAAGACGCTGGGACCATGGAATCAAATAACCTCTTCCGTCAATCCAAAACAGAACAAAACCGATGAAACATTAACCGCAATCAGTGACATAAGCTGGCGGAAAACAAAGAACAGGGTTAATGCTGGTTATCCCAGGAAGGTGGCTTGATCGACGGCCCTTGCACACCTTCCGGCGCGACCTCCACACCTTCAATACGGCCCAGCTGCGCTTCCCATTCCCACAGTGCAGCGCGGGCCTTGGCCAAATAAGGATCATCAGGTTTGGACAAATGAATGTAGCTACGCATGGCCCCCAGCGCGGCTTCAAATTCGCCCGCGCCTTCAAAGGCAATCGCCAGACCGTAATAGGCATTCACCTGATCCAGTTTTATGCTCAGCGCTTTTTCAAAAGCACCCCGTGCCGGACCATATTCTTCCAGCCCGAGGAACGCATACCCCATATTGACATAAGCCTCGGGCATGTTCGGCGCCATACTCAACACTGAATCCAATGCAGTAATCGCATAGTCATAACGTTTAGCATGCAGCAATGCTGCTCCCTGCTGAAACCGCTCCATGATTTTCGCTTCCAGCTCGGTTTGTGGCTCAGCAAAGGCTTCACGAAAAGCCTGCCGTGGCCCCTGTTCAGGAGCCACGGATCTGGCCGTCGGTGCATTACGCATATGCGCTGGTATGGTATACCCCCTCACCAGAGGTGTCGAAGATGCCCCCATTTCCCAAGCCGGTAACGTACTGATCAAACTCCCTATGGCGGCAACAATAGCCACAGAAAGGATTACCGTCAGCGCCTCAAAATCATGCCTGCCGGCCATTACACCATCCCCTTGTGCGCCGAAGGACTGAGGTACGGTACGCCAAAATAGGTACTAAAGGCCATGATGAAAATTCCAATGATAATAGCGCCACTGACCCAGGGCTTGATCTTGTAGGTCAACCGCACATGCAGACCAATGGCAAGAAAAATCCAGGTCAGAAAGGCCGAAGTTTCCAGTGAATCCCACGCCCAATAACGCCCCCAGGCATCCTGCGCCCACACTGCGCCGGCAATAAGCATCAGACTGTCGAACACCAATGCCAGCATCATCAGCCGCCAGGCCAGTTTGTCAATGACGGCATCCGAAGGCATGGCACGAAACCAGACTTTGCCGCGCTCCGTCGTGCGCAGGATCATCACTCCACCAAGGCCAACCCCTGCCAGCAACAAGGCCAAAAAGACCTTGCCCACACCTACATGAGACCACTTCCAGACATTATAGTAGGTTGCGGGAAAGTGACTGATATCCGGCTCCAAAAGCAACACCCAGCTACCGAGTATCCACATCACCGGCAATACAATCACCGTGCTGGGCCGCAACCCTGGCAACTTCCAGTAAAGCACGGCAAAAATCAGACCCAGACTCCACATCTGGCTCATTAACAACTCAAACAAACTGATCCACGGCCCGTGTCCGATACGTACCCAGCGGGCAGCAATGGCGGCGGTAAGTAACAACACTCCCAGCACAATAAAACCCAACACCAGCTTTTCGTGCGTCTTGTTGACCACTAACAGGCTGTTCTCAGAACGTGGCGACACCCCCCACATGGCCACCAGTGTGGCCACCAGATAAGCACCCAGGCCGGCCCACAACCAGGGCTGCTCTGCAACCATATTCATGCCTTGCCCCCCCGCCGTTCATTACCCTCATCCAGCCAGGGGACAAGATTCAGCTTAACCCAGAAAAAGTGTGTCAATCCAAATACTCCTACAACGGTTACCCAGAACAACCATTGTATGGTGGGATCATAAAATACGCGATATCCCATCCAGGTAGTCAGGTTTTCGAAACGCAGGCGGCCGTGCGCCAACGACACTTCATCGCCCGGTTTTAATTCCACACGCTTACCGCCACTTGTGACCACCAAAGTACCCGATGCGTTCCGTCCATCCAACACCCAGGGTTTGTCCAAAGTCATCCCCGTCTGCAATTGCAACCAGAATTTGATCTCTTCTTTGGTGCCTGGAGGAATCCAGCTGTTATCCTGCTTGTAATCATAAAGTGGATAAGCAGGCATGTTGATGCGGCCAGTGATAGGTTCGCCCTGATCTGGTAACCAGGTAAGAATGGGGGCAAATCCCTTGTTATGGGTAGTGTAAAAACGATAACGCTCCAGAATCAGCGGACGATCATCACCCACATCCTGCATCACCGTCGCACCACCCACCCCAGGCAAGAAAACCTGACTGTGTGTCAAGCCACGCTTCAGACCCGGCGCATAATCCACAGTGTAAGCTCCCTGGACAAACTGCACCTTGTCCAGATTACCGGAATGCCAAGGGCCTTTGCGTACCTCCTGCAAGATATCTTTGCTAAACGCCTCATTTTGAGCAATTTCAAGATGCGCATCCAGGTGCGTTAACCGGCCCAGTCCGGCCAACAACACCGTCGCCAATAAACAAACGTGAAATACCAGCAACCCTGGCTGACGATTGATGCGTGGATTGGTAATAATAGCCGCAGCCAGATTCAAGGCCAGTAAAGCCAACGGAACGATCAACACCCAAACCGAGACATCGGCAGGATTGCCATAACTCAATGTGGCGCCGCCGGCCAATAAGACCATCCCCACCAAGGTAAATTTTAACGAGGCCAAATGACGCAACATAGTAGCAATCTCACTCCATCAATAAATTCCACACTCACACCTGCCGCATCCGGCAACGCCGCACGCAGTATACCTTGACCACATTAAACAGAGAGGTTCACGAATGCGACGAATTCTGGCCCGGTCACAATAGAATCCAGGCAAACCCCATGCCCACACAATAAACCCATCAACACACGGGAAATATTTAAAAATTCAGAGACATTGCCGCCCATGATTTTACATTTGCGGCACTGGCAATCAGAACGGCGACAGATTCAGGGCAGGAAAAGGCAGCCCTCATCGAAACTGGTCATCCAAAAGACACCCGATTGCCCATTACCCGGTGGTCCGGATGAGCCGCAGTTGTTTTCCGTCCACTCACCACTGCGGGCAAAGCTGCGGATCTTAAGGGCGGCGCGGTTGTAATAAGGACCCTGAGTGTAGCCTCCCACCGGCGGTATCCCCCCCGTATAGTAACGCACCTGGTTGCCCGTGCTGGGAAAACCGGCCTCGGGCCCCACATCATTGAGATTGACCAGAAAGGCCTTGTTCTTCCAGCCATGGGGCACCGCAACATGACAGAGATTGCAACGGAAATTCACCACCACATTGGCATGGGCAATGTGATAATTATTCACGTAAGGGCCGCCGCAGTTAAAACAGAGGGAAGCGTTGCCAAAACCACTGTCTTGCATTACCGGCGGATTGGGGTTGGCGTACTGATCAAACTCGTGGCATTTGAAGCACAGGTGATTTGCAGCATCGGGACTCCCTTCCCGTTCACCGGTGCCGCCGTTCCTGTCGCCGGACCAGGGGCCTTTGAGCAGAAAATTGTTGGTG
>DROS01000090.1 GCA_011321815.1 Gammaproteobacteria bacterium | reverse complement strand
TGATATCTGTGCGTGATCTGTGGCTCCGTGCTCATGGATATGCATAATTCCTTCGTGTGCTGCGCTTTCATGAACCGCCCGGTGCGGACCCGCATGCCGTGGTGGTGTGGGGACTGGGGGTTAGATACCCCCGGTTACCCGATTAGGGCAGCTACCGCCCAGGCAAGTAAATAGCGTCACGTGCTGCCTCCAATAGACGACCATGGATGCCAAGTACTTCACTAAGACCACGAACCTCCCAATTATTAACAGCCAAGCCCAACTCATTAATTAGCCCATTCACTTTTCTATGAACTGGTATTTCCAGATTCAGTAGGAGTTGTGCTTTCTGTATCAATGGCACTACCTTTTCTCGTTTTGGTTCTGGGTGCACCTCTGGGTCCGTGCTTGCCAGCAACTCGGATATGGTTGTCAAGAATTCATCTTGCCACTTTGAGAATTGCCCCAGCTTAAAATCAGAGCTAAGTTGAGTATGCAACCGCTCATGTTCGGAACGAATTATGGATTTAGTGACCAACCACTGAGTAATTGCTGTTACGGCAGCCACACCGAACATACCACCGATAGTGATATAAGCTGAAACTACTGTGCTATCAGGTTTTGATAGTACCGCCTTCATTAACTCTATTAGTATTTGTGCTGAATCTTGTTCCATGCTCAATTTTTATGACGCCCTAACGCCTCACATCACCGGCAGCAAAAAGCAGAGCGAGGAACGAGCGGCGCTTTTTGCTGTCCGAGTGTATGTGATTGTTATGCTCAATTTCCTAGCCCTTGTATGAATTCGATAGCCTTTGTTGTGTGCTCTGCAAGTTGTTGTGACGCGGATATTCCTTTTTCAAGAATTACTGCGCCATCTGATAGCACTTTAACTTTTTGCCAAACCTTAGCTAGACTAGCAACTTCTTTGCTATTTTTGGATTCTTCAAATATGGCGGCATTATCGATAACCTCTCCGTAAGCTGCTTGCACGACATCATTAAAAGCTTTTGCACCAATTATCGTATAACTCTCTAATGCCTCTTTAATTTTATCAATGTGTTTTTTTATTATCCGTTTTGTATAAGATGGTAAATCAGAGTCTATAAGGTTCTCTTCCAAGGAATTAACTAATTCAATAATTTCGTTTATTTCTTCACTCGACACATCCTTTTCATCAGGTGGTAATACTTCAGAACAAAACCCAAGGCACAAAATTATTTCTGGTGTAATTTGCGTTTTATAGCCTTCCCAGCTTGAAGTAATGGTATGAACACCAATTAACTGATTTATTTTATTGATTGATGGATCGTAAAGATAAGCAGAAAAGTTGGTTCCTTTCATTTCACTGCGTAAAAACTCAACCTCATCGTGCAGTAGATTGAGACATCGCGAAACTTCAAAATGCAACTTATTGTTGTCTCCAACATCAATATTAAATATTTCTTTCCATACTTCCGCAACAGGCTTATTTGGAATTGATTTCGCCTGTTCTAAAATCTGTTTAATTCTAAGTGCAGAATTTTTATTTTCGCTCATTCAGTTGGGTCTCGATATTTTAGGCATAACGCCCCGCATCAGCGGACCGTAAAGCGTAGCGCCTTTTTGTGCGGCAATGGAGCGACAGCGACTCGCACAAAAAGGCGCGTAGCTTTGCGGGTCCGCTGAATGCGATTGTTAGGGCTTTACTTGCCATTTCATGTAGATATCGCTTTGAACATTACCGTCGCGGATGATGGGCATAGTTCGGCAAACTGGCTTGTTTGTTTTATGAGACACGGAGTTGTTTTTCTCTCCTGCTCGATAAAACCAAGCTTTTGAAAATACTCCTTAGCGGACTCTGTTATTAGATAGAGTTCTTCGACTTCCGAACTACGAGCATACTCCTCTAGCAACTGATATATATTGCTCGCTATGCCGTTTTTTCTATACTCAGGCGCTACCGCAATGGAACGAACTAGCGCAATACTTCCAAGTTTCTCTATGCCGCCAACAGCGACTATTTTCCCCTCAGATTCAGCAACGAATATCTTTTGGGCCTTGCCGTCAACATCGGATGATGGCAAGCCAGAGGAACAAATCAGTTCTCTAATAGATTGAATATCACTTTCTTCGGCTTCGCGATATTTCATATTTTTCTTGGCCACCTACTGTAGCCCTAACTTATTAGTATCAGGCAAATTTGCCCTGCTATCCGGCAGTATTGAACGTGGAATCAGGCATATTTGCCTGATAATACTGAAAACCTGTCAATTTGCCCTGATATTGGATATTACGGGACTATTACGGCATATCTACCCTGTTTTTTTCGCCCAAACCTTGTTTCGGGAAGCGCCATGTCAATCAATACCATCTTTCAAATAATCTCATTCTCATCAACATTCAGCAATGCAAATATTTCCCTTTTCAAAAAAAGGGTACACTCGGTGTACAAAAAAACAGCACATAGGTTGAAATAAGCCGTAAGGAACGAACCACAACATAAACGGAACTGACGCTTTTGAATTTACAGTAACGCCTGATCAGGCGGCGATGTGTTGGACTGCACAAAAAATGCCCTTCCAACCTACTGGGGACCTGGGCATTGATTAAGGAATATTTGACGGTATGAATCCGGCACTGGCAAAACAGGACATAACCCTCACCGGTGCCACTGTCTGGCCCGGCTGGAGCTGGGTTTTGCGCAGCTCAGCTACTCAACGCCTGAAGCGTTTCCCGAAAATCGCTATTGTCCTTGCGCAGAGTGATGTGGGTCGACTTTGGCATCGGCCAGGCTCAGTGGCAGAAAGCGCAGGATTTTGACCGCAAACAGGGTGGCGGCAAAAGCCAGCGCTACACCACCCAGGCCGAGCATGACTTCCGGTGCAGTGGGTGAATAAGTCACCACTACACCATCAAAGAAGCTGCTGCTGACCTCTTTGCCGGGGAACAGGTCCATGGGGAAGGCTTGGCCACCGATGATAATAATGTACATCTGCGACAGGCCGCCAGCAATAACCAGAATGGCGGCGGCAGCTGTCCAGCCAATGGCGGCACGGAAGGCCGGGGCATAACAAATAATCAGCGGAAAAATGGTGCCTAACAATATATAGCCAACCCAAAACAGGCCGCTGTAAATATTGTCGCCTGCGAGTATAAAATCTTCCACGTCATGATGTTGGGTGGCATAAAGATTGGTGAGGTGAAAAATCACCACGAACAGTAATACGGAGGCCACAAAAAGCCCCAGCAGTTTTTGCAGGCGATTGACCAGATAACCGCCAAGCTCGCGGCCTGTCCATTGGTAAGTGGCCAGCAGGAAAATCAGGAAAAGGGCCAGTCCGAAGGCAAAGGACATGACGATGAACATGGGTGCCATGATGGCGGCGTCGTAATACTGACGGGCGACGATGAAACCGAAGATGGAGCCGGTGCCGGTGGTCAGCGCCAGTCGCCATAAAAAGGCGAAGAAGCCTGCAGTTTTTGAGTATTTGTTCAGGTTGCGTTGCATCATGGTCCACAGATAGATGCCGACGATGAGGAAAAAGCCGTTATACAGAATCATGTTCCAGGCGAAGATGGATTTGAAGTTGTAGGTGGTCATGGCCACGATGAGACGATCCGGTCGGCCCAGGTCCAGCACCAGTATCATCAGGCCGCCTGCCAGCAGGGTGATGGCCATAAGTCCTGATAAGGGCGCCAGTGGCTTGTAAGGGGTTTTGTTGAAGACTGATGACATGGAGGCCACATTGAGTGCGCCCGAAGCAGCGACAATCAGGAAAACCGCAAATACATGGGGCATGCCCCAGACGATCTGATTATTCATGCCGGTAACCCAGTGGCCGTTGTGTTCCATATACCAGGCAGAACCCAGTCCGGCGGCAACCGTCAGGCCCAGCAGGGCTAACAGCATGTAGTAGCCTTTGCTGTTGCCAGTGATTTCGCGGAAGGTTACGGGTTTCATTGTTTATCGCTCATTTATCAGTTTCGTAGGTTGGGGTAAATGTTTTTTATGAACCCCAACGTGCCCGGGTAACAAGTTGTTTCCAAAACCATGTTCAAGCCGCCACAAACACATTCATTCCAATTTTCAAAGCCAAAAAATATTCCTGTTTCGTGTTATGAACCTGTTGGGGTTCGTGCCTCACCCCAACCTACCGGCCTTTGCGTTTACAACACACAGCCTGCCAGTATCCGTCCTGTTAAATACCTTGGTAACGCACTCCCAGGTTCAGACGCAGGTCGCCACGAATTTCGGTGGAGGCTTCGCTCGCCATACGTTGGGCAATCTCGCTACCAGCATCATTCATATTGCCAAATAAAATGGCTTTCTCCGGGCAGGCTTCGGCGCAGGCGGGAATCCTGTCTTTGTCCACACGATGCACACACAGGGTGCAGCTTTCCACCGTGCCTTTGCCGCGTGGCCCGTATTCTTTCTGGTTTTCAATGGTTTCATGCACAAAGGAGCGCGCCTTGTAAGGACAGGCCATCATGCAATAACGGCAGCCAATGCAGATATGTTTGTCCACCAGCACAATGCCATCGGGGCGTTTGAAAGAGGCGCCGGTGGGACATACATCCACGCAGGGCGGGTATGCACAATGCTGGCACATCAACGGCAGTCTGGTGGTGTGCCCGGTTTTTTTATCCCGCAGGGTAACGGTGCGAATCCATTGCGCATCGGTTTCGGGGCGGCCAAAACCAGTGAGATTGAATTCATCATTGCAGGCGGTGACGCATTTGTCACAGTTGTCCACGCATTTGTTGGTGTCAATGAGAAACCCCCAGCGCACTTCGCTGCTGGCAGGTTCGGCATCCGGTTTGGCGCGGGCGATGCTGGTAAAAAATACGCCGGAGCCAAGCGCGGCTGCACCGGCAAGTGCGGCACTTCCACCTAGCAGCTTGCGGCGGTAACGGTCGATTCGTTGTTTGTTTTGAGTGTTGTCCTGTTCGTTACTCACGGTCTTGCCCCCGTTGTTTTACGGCCACCGGGCACGGATGTGTGGCACTGGAAACAATCAATCTGCACTGCTGCATAGTCGTGGCATTCCCGACAAAAGTGCCGTGGATCTTTTACTGTAACCGGCTGGTTATTTGCGCCGGTCACTACATGGCAGGTAAAGCAGTTTTTCAGACTGTGTTTTTGGGTGCGGATACCCAGGTGCACGGTGTCATCACGTTGATGAGAGAGCAGTTTCATGTGGTTTCTGCGCATGAAGCCGGTTTCTTCCACGCACTGCTCACCTTTTATGGCGTCGGGGATGTCCGGTACCGGCACACCAGCTGCCGCTGTAAAAGAGAAAAACATAAGGACAAGAGCGCCCGTTATTACTGAGTATCTAACGCAAAGTTCACGAAGGCGCAAAGGGCGCAAAGAAAAACAGTATAAGCTTTGCGTGCTTTGCATTTCTGTGTCCTTTGCGTTTATAACACTCCGCTTGATAGTGTTACACGCGGCTAAAAAACAGGCTGAGCGGTGGCGACTCATTTTTTTGCCTTCATTCCCCAAGCCCCATCTGGATGTAACCGGTGGGGCAGACATCCGCACAGATGTGACAGCCGATGCATTTAGAATAATCCGTCGCTACATAACGCCCTATGGTGGCTTCCTCTTTTTTGACTTTAAACACGGCATCCTGTGGGCAGTAGATAATGCAATTGTCGCATTCAAAACACATGCCGCAGCTCATACAACGTTTGGCTTCGGCGACAGTGTCTTCTTCAGACAACGCATTCATGCGTTCTTCAAAGTGGCCCAGCACTTCGTCGGCGCTGGGTACATCTTCCGTGCGAACGTGGCGTGTCTCGTGGGCAAAGTGTCCAAGAAACAGCTTGTCCGCAGAAATGATCTGATGTGCAGAGCGGTCCTCAAAGTTATGAATGGCGAAATCGGCTTCTGCTGTGCCCCGTTGACCACGGTCGATGCCCCGTATCTTTTCGTCGCCTTCAGGATCAAAGTGCGCAGGTTCATGATGGGTTTCACGCAGTTTGTTCAGCAGGTTGAAGTGATGCACATCCACTTTGGGGCGCTTGCCTGTTTCTTCATTTTTCAGATAGTGGTCGATGCTTTCCACGGCTACGGATGCCTGACCGATAGCTGTGGTCAATAAATGCGGTTGTACAATGTCGCCCGCGACGAAGAAACCGGGTTTATTGGGCACCTGAAAATTTTTGTCTGCGTCAATGAGCCCACGCTCATTGCCAAACGCTTCCATGCCTTTCAGGTTGCCGGTCTGGCCGATGGCGGAGACGATGAGGTCGGCGTCGATGTCATATTCAGAGCCTTCGATGGGCGTCATGTTCTTGCCTTCCCATTTCAGTTTGCGCACGCGCAAGGCGGTGGCGCGACCGTTGTCGCCCATGATCACGGCAACCGGGTCGATGGAATCAATGATTTCCACACCCTCGCGTGTGGCGTCATCTATTTCATGTTGGGCCGCAGTCATGCTGGATATGGGATGACGTGACAGCAGGGCGACGTCGGCTCCTTCGCGGTTGGCGACACCGGCCACGTCATGTGCCGTCTGGCCGAGGATGATGTGCTCTGGCCGGTCGTTTTCGTGGACATCGGTGATCTTGCCGATGCGCCGGGCCACGGAAGCCACGTCAATGGAGGTATCACCACCACCGATAACCACCACCTTGCCGGTAACAGCTTTCAGACGGCCTTCGTTAAAGGCCGCGAGGAAAGCAACGCCGGACAAACAATTACTGGCCTCACTGAAGTTATCCACCGGTAAATCCCGGCCGGATTGCGCACCGATGGCAAACAACACGGCATCAAAATCTTTTTCCAGTTGTGCCAGGGTGATGTCTTCGCCTACACGGGTTTTTAATTTTGTTTCCACACCCATGTTGATAATGCGATTCATCTCGCCATGCAGCACATCACGCGGGGTGCGGTAACCGGGAATGCCGTACATCATCATACCGCCCAGGTCTTCATGGTCATCAAAGATGGTGCAGGCATGACCTTTCAGGCGTAACTGGTAGGCTGCGGACAACCCGCAAGGGCCACCGCCGATAATGGCGACTTTTTTGCCGGTGTCGGCACCGGGGGTAAATGTCAGGCCGGCCTCCAGTGCGCTGTCGCCGATAAACTGTTCAACCGCATTGATGCCCACAAAGTCGTCCACCTGGTTACGGTTGCAGCCGTCCTGACAGGGTGCAGGGCAGACACGGCCCATGACCGAAGGAAAGGGGTTGGCTTGTGTGGAACGGCGAAACGCATATTCCTGCCAGTTCATACCATCGGTGGGCTTTTCGATACCGCGTACGATGTTCAGCCAGCCACGAATATCTTCGCCGGAAGGGCAGCTGCCCTGACAGGGAGGAGTCTGATGCACATAAGTCGGGCACTTGTGTGTGTGGTCGCCATTGAAAATCTGCTCACTCCAGCGGGTGACTTCATGATCACCATCTTTGTATTTACGAAAAGTGTGTGCCTTTACTTCATCTGCCGGTGTCGCCATAGCGTCAGTCTCCTGATCCACTTGTGTTGATTACATGTAGGTTGGGGTGAATGTTTTTTATGAACCCCAACGTGCCCGGGTAACAAGTTGTTTCCAAAACCATGTTCAAGCCACCACAAACACATTTATTTCAATGTTCAAAGCCAAAAAATATTTCTGCTCCGTGTTATGAATATGTTGGGGTTCGTGCCTCACCCCAACCTACCTGTCTAATAGCCAGGTGGGCACAAAAAACGCGCCCGCTCTACGTTTTGGTTCCCAGCTGGATGGCATCGCCAACCACCTGATGCAAACTGGTAATCATGCCCATGGGAAACTGGTACGCAGGCAAAGCCTTGCTGAACTGGGCTTTGCAAATGGCGCAAATGGCCACCATGGAATTAACATCGTGTTCATCGACCACCTGTTTTAATGCCTGCATACGCGGCATGGCGCCTTTGATACGAATTTCCATCAGGTCGTCGGTTAACAGGCCACCGCCACCGCCGCAGCAAAATGTATTTTCATGAATGGTCTCGGGTGACATATCAAAAAAGTGATTGGCCGAGGCGGTGATCAATGCGCGCGGCAAAATAAATTGTCCGCCGGGCATGTTGCCCATGCGCGAGGCACGCGCCACATTGCAGGAATCATGAAAAGTAATACGCCGGTGATCGTTGGCTTCCTTGTCGAGGTTTAATGCGCCACGCTGAATCAGGTCATAAGTGAATTCGACAATGTGCTGTGGTGCAGGGTAGTTGGGGTCGAGAAAATCAAACGGACCCACCAGGGTGTTCCAGAAACTGTAGGCCACACGCCAGGCATGACCACATTCGCCCACGATGATCCGTTTGACACCCAGTTCTTCAGCAGCATCCCGAATGCGCTGCGCGACTTTTTTCAGGTTGTCGCCGCTGCCGATGAACATGGAAAAATTGGCTGCTTCAGACGCATAGGAAGACAATGTCCAGCTGATCCCCGCCTGATGAAAAACCTTGCCATAACCAATCAAGCCATCAATATGCGGCTCCGCAAAAAAATCCGCAGAGGGTACGATGAGCAGCACATCGGCGCCTTTTACATCCACCGGGTATTTCACCGCAACACCGGTATCCTCTTCCACTTCTTCTTCCAGGTCTTCCAGCGTATTGATCAGGGCTTTTTCGGGCAGGCCAAGGTTGTTGCCGATGGTCTGTAACTTGCCGAGGATCTCGTTACAGTATTTCTGACCGAGGCCCACGGAATCCATGATGTCACGCGCCGCCATGGAGATTTCGGCGGTGTCGATGCCGTAGGGGCAGAACACCGAGCAGCGGCGGCATTGCGAACATTGATGAAAGTAGCTATACCATTCGTCCAGCACGCTTTTGTCCATGTCGCGGGCGCCCACAAGTTTAGGAAAATACTTTCCTGAAAACGTGTAATAACGACGATAGATACTGCGCAATAAATCCTGACGCGCCACCGGCATGTTTTTGGGGTCTTTGGTGCCAAGGTAATAATGACACTTGTCGGTACAGGCGCCACACTTTACACAGCTGTCCAGAAACGTGCGTAAGGCACGGGAGCCGTCCACCAGTTCACCCAGGCGGGTCACGGCTTTTTCCTCCCAGTTGTCCACCAGTTCGCCGGGGAATCCCAGGCTTTCGTTATGCTGGGGTTTGGCCGGATACGGGCGGCTGTGCGCCATCGAGTCCACCGCATACCGGGGTGTATCGATGATCTCGATATTATCAAACAGCTCGGGTGTATCGAATTTGGCGGCCACTATCCGGTCTCTTTCATATCAAACATAAAAAACTATTTTGCGGTCCAGCCTGCGGTATGACGAACTTCACGCGGGTTATCAACCTGGTTGCGTGTGGGCATAAAAAACAGGCCCGGTACATGTAACAGTTTGCTGATGGGAAAAATCACCATCAATACAATCACCAGCCCCAGATGCAACAGCACAAAAATATCCGAAGGCAAGGGTTGCAGGTCAAAATACATCAGGCCCAGCATCCAGGTTTTTAGTGCCACGATATCGGTATGCGCCAGATATTTGATGGCCAGTCCGCTGAGACCAATGGCCACTAACAGGGCTAACATTAAATGGTCAGACAGGCTGCTGATGTAACGCACACGATCCACCAGAAAGCGCCGTGCCCACAAACCAAACAGACCGGCCAACATGGCAAAACCGGCGTACTGCCCGAAAGGTTGCATCAAGGCAACCACTGTCCACACGGGTTCCTGGAAATAACGCAAGTGCCGAAAGAGAACAAGCGCCAGCGCAACATGGAACGTCCAGCCAAATAACCAGGTCCATTTGCTGGCTTTAAACAGGCTTTGAAAGACCGTGATTTCTTTGGTCATGCGCCAGACAACACCCGCTTTGGTGGTAGGAGCGGGTGTGACGGGTATTTTTAATGGTGCGGGAGTACGCGCATAAATAATAATTTTACGCACGACACCCACGACGAGCAGCAGCGTTGCAGCATAAAAAAGGATGGCGTAAACCACTGAAAGTGTCATTGGTCAACCTGGTGATAATTGTGAAAATAAACCATTGCTGTCCCGTTAACATCATTTCCGTCATTCCGGCGAAGGCCGGAATGACGGTGTTTGGTGCCCGACCCGGAAGATTAAACGCAACCCGTTGGCTTGGGCAGGCCGGCAATTTTGCACGCTTGCTTGGCCGGGCCATAAGGGAACAGTTCATATAGATATTTGCTGTTGCCTTTGTCTTTACCCAGTTTTTTACCGATGGCTTTGGTGAGTACACGCACAGCCGGAGCGATCTGGTATTCGTCATAATACTCACGCAGGAAGTTCACCACCTCCCAGTGGTTGTCGGACATTTCCAGGTTTTCGGCCACGGCGATGGCTTTGGCAACCTCCATATCCCACTCGTCACGGTTTTCCAGATAACCTTCTTCATCTGTTGCAATGCTTTTTCCACCGACTTCCAGGGCCATATTGATTCTCCTTCAGTTTGTCTGTTGTTAATAAAATAATGACGGGAGGGCATTATCCTAAATTAATCAGTTGAGCCTGCTGCGAACGTCTAATGCACTCAATCTCAATGACTGTTTCGAACATGTTGAACTCACCGTATGGGTGATACGCTTTCATTCAAAATAACCGAAAAAGTTATTGATCTTGAGCACCTTGGCCGCTCTCGCGACGGCTCAACTGATTAATTTTCGTTTCATGTCTCTTGTTCCCCCAAAGGGGTTAACTGGCCAGGTGTTTTATTCAGAGCCAGGACTGTGTTGTGTCATGTTCTGCGACCAGTGCCACAAAACCGCTGTAATCAACAACCTTGATGCCATCAATAATGCGCGCTTCGTTAATTCCGCGTGCTTCGAGATCGGGCCCCATGACATAAAAAGAAATATCATCCATTGCATGGGAAACCATGTCTGATTTCTGTGTGCCTTGCATGGCGCCGTAAACACCGTCTTCAATCATCAGTATGGCGCTGCCTTTTACTGCGTGCCTGATGGCCGACGCCAGCGCATGACGGTCGAGAGGCGATTTGTTAACAGTATGCAGTTGTGACATATCCTTCCTCTCCTTAAAAACTTAATACAATGTCGGATTGTTCCATGATTTGTGCCATCTCGGTGGCAGAAATCACTTTGATGGAATCCTTTTCGGCCCAGTCGTCATCTTCGTCCTCCCAGGTCAGTGGCAACAGGTCATCAAGGCTCAGGCCACGGGCGTCCAGCGATTCCTGCTCAACATAGATTTTGTTGACATCGTAATCACCCAGCGCTTTGTAAGTGGGTGAAAAGTTTTTCATGCCCACTGCTTTTGTGTCCTGCCCTTTGGTCAGCTGATAAACACCATCATCGAGAAAGGCGAGGGAAACGTCCTGTTCAAAGGCGGCGCCGATCAAAACCACTTCCAGCGCTTCCAGGGCATAAATTGTCCCGTAGGGTGCTTTGCGGTTAACGTATAAAAATTTCTTTGTTTCAGGCATAACCATAATTCCCCTTAATCGCCAAAAGTGATCAGGCGATCACTGCGGATACCTGCTTCAATCAACTGACCCAGACCGGAAATACGAAAGCCCGGTGCGATATTGTCGGCGTCTTTGCCATTACGTTTGGCTTCGTCAGCATCGGCGATACCACGACGCTGCGCAGCGGCAACACAAAGCACGAGGTCCAGTTTGTATTCTTTTGCCAGTTCTGACCAGCGATTGACGATGTTGCGGTCGTCCTGTGGTGGTGAGGCCAGACGGGTGCCGTTGTTGACACCGTCGTGGTAAAAGAAGACACGAAAACATTCATGCCCGTCTTCCAGTGCGGCTTTGGTGAAGTTGTAGGCCGTGTCTGATGCCTGATGGGTGTACGGGCCTTCGCTGATCATGACAGAAAATTTCATGGGTTTTTTCCTGGTGGCTCAGAAGCGAATATGCGTGGAAGCATTCAGCGACTTGCGCGCACCGGTCCAGTTGTCGATATGGAATTTGGTGAACGGCAGTTCGGTCAGTTCGAAGAAACGGGGCCAGCCGATACGTTCGATCCAGTCACCGATGCGTTCCCAGTTTTTGGCATCGGCCTTGTAAGTGCTGAGAATGTTTTTGACGATTTCTGTGACTTCCGGCCAGCGTGGCGGGTTGTTGGGAATACCGGCAGCCACCAGTTTATGGAACATGGGTTTGCTGCGGGCGTTGGAATGTTTGCCACCGACCCAGATGGCCAGCTTGGAATGTTCCGGGTCGTTGATTTGCATGGGTGGGCAGGGCGGGAAGCAGGCTCCGCAACAGATACATTTTTTCTCGTCTACTTCCAGTGAGGGCTTGCCGTTAACAATGGCGGGACGAATCGCGGCTACCGGGCAACGGGCCACCACCGACGGACGTTCGCAGACGTTGGCCACCAGATCATGATTGATTTTCGGTGGTTTGGTGTGCTGTACATTGATGGCGATGTCACCCTGGCCACCACAGTTGATCTGGCAGCAGGAGGTGGTCATGTGAACACGATTGGGCATGTCTTCAGAGCGGAACTCATTGTGCAACTCATCCATCAGGGCTTTTACAACACCGGAGGCATCCGTGCCGGGAATGTCGCAATGCAACCAGCCCTGGGTATGGGAGATCATGGTCAGCGAATTGCCGGTACCACCCACGGGATAACCGGCGTCTTCAAAGGCATCGATTAACGGTTGCACTTTGGCTTCGTCGGTCACCGACACTTCCATATTGGAACGAATGGTGAAACGCACATAACCATCGGCGTACTGGTCGATGATGTCGCACAACAAATTGATTTCGTAAGGGCCGAGCTGACGCTGGGTACCGACGCGCACGGTCCACACCTCGTCACCGCTTTTGGCAACATGATGCAATACACCGGGGCGTGGACGGTCATGATACGCCCAGTTACCAAAATTTTTGATATAGGCCGGGTGCATGTACTGGAATCCATCGGGTACACCACTTTCAGTGGGAAAGCGCGGTTGTTCGCTCATCTTTTATCTCCAATCAATATTCGTTTTATGCGTGGTCTGGCGTTTCTGAAGATTAACCTGCCTGACGTGCTTTCCATTTGCCGGCTTCTTCATCCCAGGTATCCATGCGCACATAACTGCTCTGGCGTGCGGCGGAGATCATGTTGGGGTCTACGTCGAGGCCGATGCCTTCGAGGAAGTTCACCAGGCCGATACGGTCGATGGTTTCACCCACACGTTCGTGTTCCAGCGCATTTTCCGCCCAGAAATCAATAATCTCTTCGGCCAGCTCCACCAGTTTTTCGTAATCCTCTTCGGTATCCAGCTTCATGAACGGCACGATCACCGTGCCCATGGTGTCGCCGATTTTCAGCGTGCGTTTGCCACCAAGCAGCAGGGTGACGCCTTTATCGTCGCCTGTGCTCAGCGCACGGGTCATCACATTGATGCAATGCATACAGCGCACGCAGTTGCGGTTGTCCACATCCAGGGTGTCATCGTCATTCAGTGACAGGGCGCTGGTGGGGCACATGTTGATCACACTGTCGATCACATATTTACGGCCCTTGTCAGCCACAAACTTTTTCACTTCTTCCTGATCGACTTTCATATCATCGCGCCAGGTGCCGATCACCGCAAGATCAGAACGCTGAATGGAATTCATGCAGTCATTGGGGCAACCGGACACTTTGAACTTGAATTTGTAAGGCAGGGCAGGGCGGTGCATATCGTCGAGGAAATTATTCACCAGCAGGCGATGAATCTTCTGCTCGTTGGCGCAGGACTGCTCGCAACGGGCGGCACCCACACAGGACATACCTGTGCGCACACAGGGTCCGGCACCGCCGAGGTCCCAGCCGTAGCTGTTGATTTCATCGAAAAAGCTTTGTGTGTTATCCGTAGTGGTGCCAATGAACATAATATTGCCGGTCTGGCCATGAAACGCGATGAGACCGGACCCGTATTTGTTCCAGGAATTGGACAGCTGACGCAGCATATCCGTGCTGTAATGATTACCGGCTGGTGGCTGCACACGCACGGTATGAAATTCTTTGGACTCGGGGAACATGGGCTTGCCATCGTCATCCATCAATTCGGTAAAGCGGGGGATGATGCCGCCACCGTAACCAAATACCGATACCGTGCCGCCTTTCCAGTAACCCAGCCGTGTTTTGTAGGAATGCTCCAGCTGCCCCAGCAAATCGACCATCATGTTGGCATGTTTGCCCTCATAGGCCAGACGTTTCAAACCGGTGACAAAGCTTGGCCAGGGACCGGACTCCAGCTGATCGAGCATGGGCGTATCGTGGAGCGGCTTGGAGGATTTTTTCTCCCTGGGAAGATACGTACTGTGTTTTTCAGGGTTTTTCGGTGTTTGCTCGGCCATAGCCCGGTTCTCCTCGATTGCCTTCAAATTCAACGATTCTTCAAAGTTCTCTGTTTTCCAGCGTTTTTCAGCGACTGCCGTCATTCCGGCATGTTGCTATGCTAGCCGGAATCCAGAAATGTAACCCCCTGGGTCCCGGCTACCGGACCGAACCCGGCACAGGCTCCGCCGGGGTGACGCTCCTAAATGAATGTTAATCCCCCATCATCTCGCCTTAAGCGCTTGCTGATGGTTGGTGTTGCGGGGTAGTTTATCGCTGCGGCAGTGATGTACTGTCGGCACTTATCCAGCATTCATTGATATTGAGTGTATGAGACCGGTGCCGGGGTGCAAATGGCTCCAAGGGGAGGGGGATTGGTTTTGCAACTATCTCTTTGGTGATAAGGTCGTTCAGGTTATCCCGTTGTATTAGCGGGCCTGTCGGCCTTTTGGTTCTACCGCGCCACGGATAATCAGATAACCCGAAGCCCCGCTCATGGCGCCATAGTCTGCATCACTTCAAGCGAACAGGCGGGAACCTGTCAGGTTCGTCTCAGTGTTTCAGACGGGACTGCCCCGGCGGTGCAACGTACGGCTGGTGTCACCGTATCGACACCGCCCGCCATCAGCGAATTCACTCTGTCGCCGAACCCGGCCTATGCAATCGTGGCAACCACATTTTACTGGCAGGTCAGCGACATTGATTCCGCACGCGCTGTTCACCGAACACGCTATTTTTCCGTCAATGGCGCTTCATGGGGCAAGTGCACTTCTTCCACTTGACCCGCAGCAGGGTCACTGAAGGTTTCCATGGATATTTTATCTTCAGCCCGTGCAACAATGGTGGTAATGGTGGCATCTCCGGTTACGTTAACGGCTGTGCGCATCATGTCCAGCAGACGGTCAACCCCCATGATCAATGCAATTCCTTCTATGGGCAGGCCAACCTGGTTGAAAACCATTGCGAGCATGATAAGTCCTACGCCGGGCACGCCAGCGGTACCGATGGAGGCGAGAACGGCCATGCCGATGACGGTGAGATAACCGCTGATACCCAGGTCGATGCCGTAGACATTGGCAATGAATACCGTTGCGACACCCTGCATAATGGCGGTGCCATCCATGTTGATGGTGGCTCCGAATGGCACCACAAAAGAGGCGGTGGAGTTATCAACACCGAGACGTTTTTCCACCGAACGCAGTGTTACCGGGATGGTGGCGTTTGAGCTGGAGGTGCTGAAGGCAAATATCTGTGCTGTGCGCATTTTTTTCAGGAACATTAACGGGCTGACACGCCCCAGCAGTTTCAACAGTATCATCAGGGTGCCTGTCATGTGCAGCACCAGCACGAGTGCTACGACACCGAAGTAGCTGAGCATTGGCAGGATCAGTCCCAAACCCTGTAGAGAGAAGGTTTTTGCCATCAGTGCAAATACGCCAATGGGAGCCGCGTGCATTACCAGATTGACCACTTCCATCATCACATCATTTAACCTTTCTGCCCCTTGCGCGATGGAACGCCCGCGCTCACCGATCATTAATATACAAATGGCGAAAAGAATGGTGAAAAATATAATTTGCAGCATGTTGCCGCTTGCATAGGCGGCGATGGGGTTGGTCGGCACCAGATCAATGATCACCTGGGTCAGTGGCGGTGCAGCAGGTGCCGTAAACTCGGCCTGTCCTACCGTCTGCATGTCAAAACTTTCACCCGGCCCCACCACTACAGCTACCGTAATTGCCAGTGTAATGGCCAATGCGGTGGTTAGCATAAACAGTAAAAAGGCTTTGACCCCAACCCGTCCCAGTGTGCCCACATCGCCTATGCCGCAAACACCGCAAATCAGGGAGAAGGTTACCAGCGGGACTACCAGCATTTTCAATGCATTGATAAACAGTGCGCCAACCACATGAAAAAGCCCGTTGACCAGATAGTCCTGGACAAAGGTGATTTCACTGGCAAAAGCGTTAATCAGGCTGCCAACAACCAGGCCGCAGACCATCCAGATCAGAATTTTGGTTGTCATACTCATTTTTTGTTGTGGCATCAGGCCGTCCTTGTCAGTATTTTGGTTTGAGAAAAGGCAATATTACATTGATAGCCAGTTGGGGGAGGCATAGTACATTGCCTCGGATATAGCTCAAATGGAATCTGCGGTTTTTGGTGATTTTATGATATGCCTCAACATCATCCTTAATGGTATTGGTCACATGTGGGCAAACATAACAATGACTCTGCCACTTTCGCAAAGGGAAATAAGGTAAGTAGTGATTATCAATGACTGAGTGGTTGTTATGTTGTTTAAACGGTATATCCCAAATGGAATCTGCAATCTTTTGGCTGCATAAAATATAATCAGGCTTCTGCCCATAAAAGTGACCAATTGGCAATATCGTTATGTGTTGATTTAGCGTGTACGCTTTATGGCCTACAGTTAATTGTCTGTCAGAGTAAAGGAATGATGGAAGGGAGAGCGCAGTCATCCGCAGTGCAAAGTGGGCGTGCCGCCGGTGTCATGACGGTGGGGCAAAGCCCGTTTGCGCTTGATAACCATCATGCCTACGCGGCATGGCGTGAACAAAAGCTGGCGCACTATCCGCAGCACCTGAGTGACTTGCTGGTGCCGGTTGTTAATCCCTATAGGCTCAGTGAGGCAGAATGTGCCGCCATTCGTCAGGCCTGCGCCCGCGCCAATATGGCGATTTATGTCAGCCAGCCACCAGCAGATGGCACAGTGCCGGATACTTCGCTGGTCGCTGACATGGGGCGGCATTTTGGCTTGTGGCGCCTGGATCAGAATCTTTATGCCGATGATGATGGCATTTCTGCGTTACAGGCCGCTGCGCACCGGCGGCAATACGAGTATATCCCGTATAGCCGATGCGGTATCAGCTGGCATACCGACGGTTATTACAATCCGCCTGAACGAAAAATTTGTGCCATGGTGTTGCATTGTGTGCGGCCAGCGGTAGAGGGGGGCGACAATACGCTGCTGGACCATGAAATGCTGTATTTGCAATTGCGTGACAAAAACCCCGACTACATTGCGGCTCTGATGCAGGACGATGTGATGACCATTCCGGCAAACATTGAAAATGGTATGGAAATTCGTCCCGAACAGAGTGGCCCGGTGTTTTCGGTGGACGCACGCAGCGGTCATTTGCACATGCGCTACACTGCGCGCACGCGCTCTATTGTGTGGAAAGCGGATGCCATCACACAGGCCGCCGTGAAATTACTGGCGGGGCTGCTGGCGGGGGATTCGCCCTACTGTTTTCACCGGCGTCTGGCAGCGGGGGAAGGCATCATCAGCAACAATGTGCTGCATGCCCGCACGGCATTTGAAGATGGCGATGATACACAGCAGGGGCGGTTGATTTATCGCGCACGATATTACGAACGCATTCAATGAGAAACCATGATGATTTATCTGAGTGAATTATTGATACAAAATCCGGAACTGGAGTCTTTTGGTCAGCTTTTGCAAATTATCGACCAAAAAGCCCGGCAAGGTGCGATCCATTTGAAAATAGACATCAAACCCGCCTATCCCGATACCCCCGCTGACTGGGAAGACAAAGTAGAAGGCGCTTTTGCTGGTGTGCATTCGGTGATGGGTGCTTACATCGGGCGCACCGAAGATGACTGATTGAACAGGAAGGCACGATGAAGTTTTTAAGTGATGATAGGGGCATGCGTGATGTCGACAGTGGTGATGAGGTGGAAATACCCGTAGCACAACTGGAGCAGGCGCTGGCCCAGGCACAGCAGGAAATGCTGGAGCTGCCGGCCGGTTACCACCCGCTACAAAAAGCGGTCATACAAAATCGTATTGCTGAATTGCTGGTGGACTTGCAGCGTGGCGAAGAGGCCTTTGATCTCGCCCGTGAAACCTTTGATGTTTTTGTGGAGGCTCAGCAATGGGAGCATGCCGTACAATCATGCAACGTAATGTTCATTGCTGAACAGGCAGGCTCTTTACCTGCTTTGGGGCAAGGCGTATGGCTGGCAGTAACCTTTCCTATTGATGCCGAATTATCCGTTGCCATGTTGCAACACATTATTGACGAAACCCCCGCTGACTCTGATGGCGCGGCAGTGGCTGCGGTTACCGCCTGTTATCTTGTCGATATGCGTAGCGAAGGTAAGCAGCGCGATAACCTTACCTTGTTCACCAATCATATGTTGGGCACGGTAGCCCGCCGGCATAGTGATGTGAGCAGACAGGAACAGTTTGATTTCTGGATGGAAAAGATGGAATTGACCGAGCCTGAAAAATTTCTGCCGCGCCTGCGCAATGTGGTGGATGTACTGGTGCAGGAAGACTGGTGGGTGGATCGGGAAGCGATCTGGGCAAGTCTGCCCGATCAATAAATGGCTGTTGAATTAATGTATTGGCAAGAAGACACAAAAACACGCCATGCCACTAATGACGTGGTGGATCTTGTCTTCACATTACGTTGCAAATGTTTGCCCGTGGACCATGTTTATGCTTTATCGAAAGCCGTGCAGGCTGTGCTGCCCTGGTTGCAGGAAGAACCCGCTGCCGGAATACATGCGATAAATGTTGCCGCGTCGGGCAATGGCTGGATACGTCCGAATGACCCGCAGGCATTGTTGCATCTGTCAAAGCGCACTCGCTTTGAATTACGTGTCCCCCGGCATCGCATTGCTGACGCCAAAAAGCTGGCAGGTAAAAAGCTGGATGTTTGTGGTTATGTTTTTGAGCTGCATTCGGTCAGTGAGCGTCCGTTAAGCACCATCACCACATTGTTTTCACGTCACCTGGTTGCCGGGCAAGGGCTGACAGACGAAGAAGAAATACTGCATTGGGTGTCTGCGCAATTAACAACGCAAGGGATTACGCCACGTAAAATGTTATGCGGTACCGGGCATTCCATTAAAACACCCGAAAAAAATATTGATACACGCAGTTTAATGATTACTGATCTTGAAGTTGAAGAATCGTTATGGCTGCAACAGCATGGCCTGGGCCTATACCGGCATTTGGGGTGTGGTCTGTTTATTCCACATAAAAGCATTACTGATTTGGGCAAAGAAAAAGAATAAATTTTTCCAGTTTTTTATACATCCGTCTGAATCCAGGAGGCAGTCACAATGGCGGTCACGCTTAATGGTAGAACCATTGAAACCACACCCGCAGGTTATCTGGTCGACATTGCGGGTTGGAGCGAAGGCCTGGCAAACCTTCGATCCAGTTAGCCAATGTCTCCAGGTTGGGGGATTCATTTCCAGCGCCCAAGATGAATACAAAGCAGTCACCCTCAGGCAGGCGGGCCACCAGGTTCACTGCGCTTGCAATTTTTTGCGTCTTTTTACCAGTTGTAGTTTTCTCCTCAATATGGGTTGACCCATAAGTCATTGATCAATCCTGATTAACAACGAACAAAACAGGCTATATTTAACCAAAGACAATCTATAAAGACTTGTTTTGCTCAAATTTGACTAAAAGTGGTATGCTTCGAGGAGGCTGAACGGCCTATGCGGAGAGAGAATGATCAGACTGTTAGTAAAAAAATTGTTGGATGACATGAACTTCCGGAGTGGTAAAAAAACCACCCTCAATAAAGTATCTGAAGAAACAGGAATATCGCGTGCAACCCTTAACCGAATCGTCAACGTCCCCGGCTTCAAAACCAATACGGATGCCATTAATGCACTGTGTCATTTTTTCGAATGCACGCCTGCGGAGTTGATTGAATACACCCCAGACCCAAAGCCTGATGGAAACAAAGAAGTATCGCAGCATGCCGATAAACAATAAAAATAATAAGAAAGCGAACATCAATGAATAACCAAAAACTAACCTTGTCAAAACTCGAATCCCTGCTGCTTAAAGCCTGCGACATTCTGCGCGGCAAGGTGGACGCCTCCGAATACAAGGAGTACATCTTCGGTATGCTGTTCCTCAAGCGCATGTCCAACCAGTTTGATACTGAGCAACGACAGCTCCGTAAGGCCTACGCGGATGACGGACTTGATGAAGCCACCATCGCAACCCAGCTGGCCAAACCCAACAAATACAGCTTCTATGTGTCAGAACGCGCCCACTGGAACTCATTGCACCACTTAAAATCCGATGTCGGCTCCGGCCTCAACAAAGCACTGGCCGAGCTGGAAGAAGCCAACCTCAAGCGCGGCATGGAGGATGTGCTCAAACACATCAACTTCAACCGCAAGGTGGGCAAAAAGCCCATGTCAGACGAAACCCTGGTGGCATTCATTCAGCACTTTGATGAAATCCCCCTGGCCAACGGTGACTTTGAGTTTCCCGACCTGCTCGGCTCCGCCTATGAATACCTGATCAAATATTTTGCCGACAGTGCCGGAAAAAAAGGCGGCGAGTTCTACACGCCCAGCGAAGTGGTGCGCCTGCTGGTGGAGATGATCGAACCGGCGGAAGGCATGGAGATCTATGACCCCACCTGTGGTTCTGGCGGTATGCTCATCCAGAGCCAGCAATATATCGAAGAGAGCGGCGGCAGTTCCCGCGACCTGCATTTAAGAGGTCAGGAAGACAACGGTGGCACCTGGTCAATCTGTAAAATGAACATGATCCTGCACGGCATCAGCGGTGCCGATATCCGCAATGAAGACACCATCAAAGCCCCGCAACACCTCACCGATGAAGGCGAGCTGCGCACCTTCGATCGGGTCATCGCTAACCCACCACTTTCACAGAACTACAACAAGGCCGGCATGGCGCTGCCGGATCGCTTTCACACCTTTATGCCAGAGGGTGGCAAGAAAGCGGATTTGATGTTTGTGCAACACATGGTCGCCTCGCTCAAGGCCAATGGCAAAATGGCCGTGGTGATGCCCCACGGCGTGTTATTCCGCAGCGGAGAAGAACGCACCTGCCGCCGTCACTTTATCCAGAGCGGCATACTCGAAGCGGTGATTGGATTACCGCAATGCCTCTTCTACGGCACCGGCATACCCGCCTGTGTACTGGTCATCAATAAAGCCGACAGCGCCAATCGTGATTCAGTCTTGTTTATCAATGCCGACCGTGAATACAAAGAGGGCAAAAACCAAAACAGCCTGCGCCCGGAAGATATTGAAAAGATCACCCATGTCTATCGCACCCTCACTCGTCATTCCGGCGAAGACCGAAACCCAGAAGTCAAAAAATACGCAAGGTTGGTCAGCCGCGAAGAACTGGAAACCGAAGAATACAACCTCAACATCCGTCGCTATGTGGACAACAGCCCGCCACCGGAACCGCAGGATGTCTCCGCCCACCTCAATGGCGGCGTACCACTAAAGGAAATCGAAGCACTGTCAGATTACTGGACCAATTATCCCGCCCTGAAAGAAGATCTGTTTGTCATGGATCAACCCTCACCCCGGCAGACACACCTGCCCAATGGCAAAGATTACCGGGAGTTTAAAGCTGAGCGAGCAACTCGTTGCTCAGCGAAACTTATGCCCACTGGGTGCGGCAACACACTGACAGACAAGGCCGACATTAAAAACCGCGTAGAACAGCACAGCGCCGTATTAAACAAACACGCCGAGTTTCAATCGGCACTGGATGGCTGGTGGACAACACAACTGCCACAAATGGAAGCCCTGCCAGCAAAAGGACAACAGCAAGGCCAGCAGGCCGTGTTTGCCCTGTGCCGCAACAGCTTGAATACCCTCAGCGATACATTGGTCAATCAAGGCTTGCTGGACTTATACAAAGTACGCGGAGCCGTCGCCAGTTACTTCAACAAGCTACAGGCCGATTTAACAGGAAGAGTGAATGTTTAAAATGATTAACTGTTCTAGCATGCCTATACAAATATGGTTGGTTATCAATATAAAAATACATGGTGACAATTATGAAAAGTTCTAGCCATAAAATTCGGCCAGCTGCCCGCTTAATAAAAACTATTGGGCAAGATCTTATAAAGGATGTATATGCTGCCATAGTGGAGCTTGTAAAAAACTCCTATGATGCTGATTCTTCAGATTCCACTGTTAGATTTTTCCATGATGCAGATAAAAAACGACTTCTTATCCGAGTTGAGGATCATGGTCACGGCATGAGCTTTGATACGGTTGTGAACAAATGGCTTGTGCCTGCGACTGATGACAAGCTTCAGAGAAAACGTAGTGATAAGGGGCGTATTCTTCAGGGACGTAAAGGTATCGGGAGATTTGCAGCAGCAATACTGGGTGAACGCATATTACTTGAGACAACACACGAGGGAATCACGACATCATTGATTCTGGATATGGAGGATCTGGATAATGTTGAATACCTTGACCAGTTAGAATTGGATGTTTCGATTGAGGATACCGGGAAAGATAACGGAACAATCATAGAAATAGAAAAAGATGAAGTTTCATCTGGTCATATCCGGGAAATCTGGACATCCAAGCAGCTACATAAGCTTTTTGTGGAGCTACGAAGCTTGATTTCACCGGAAGAGGTTTATAAGGCAGCATCGGAGCAAGGATATGAAATCAACCATGACTCTTTCGATATCAAGTTGATTTTTGAACAATTTCCTGTCGAGGAATATTCGAGCAGGGAAATAGATATTCGACCATTCCCGGTTCTTGACCTATATGACTATAAAATATCCGGCACCATCGATGAAAGCGGCAAGGCAAATTTGAGATTCGAAAATCAGAATATTCCAGGTCTGCCACCAGAAGAACTGACGCTGAAGATAACACTTGATGCAGAGAACTCTCTCCGCTACCCGGGAGAAGTATATATTGATCTTCGTGTATATGACCGTGATCCTGATAGCATTGAAAACATCATCAAGAGAGGCTTGAAGGATCCGGATACAGGTGAATACGTAGGAAAGCTGGAAGCTAGGCGCATTCTTGATGAATATTATGGTGTTGGAGTATATCGGGAGCAGTTCCGAATCAGGCCATACGGTGAGCAGTCATTTGACTGGCTCGATTTGGATAAGAAAAGAGTTCAAAACCCATCATACAAGATAGGCCACAATCAGATTATCGGGTTTGTTTATGTTCGTTCTGAGGAAGAGTCTGGTCTTACCGAGAAAAGTGCCCGGGATGGTTTGATGGAAAACAAAGCCTACTTTGGTTTGTTAACTGTTATTTCTCGCACAATTAACGAGATGGAAGTCAGGCGAGTCAAATATCGTCAGAAGGCATTAAAGGGTGGGCGAAACAGAAGCCTTGATGATGAAATAAATCTGTTATTTGATTTTGACAGTGCCAGGAAGAAAATCTCACATGAGCTTGATGAAATAGGTATACCACGTAAACAGAGGGATACCGTTGATAGTATTGTCGACCAAGTTCTTGAGAGTGAGAAACAGAAAAAATCCCATGTAGCAAAAAAAATACGGGATACCATTGCTATATATCAAGGGCAGGCCACGCTCGGAAAAATTACTCATGTGCTTCTTCATGAGGGAAGGAAGCATATCAAATATATTTCAGAAACCGTTCCTAGAGTTATTAAGTGGGCAAAGCAACTTTCCACGCACGTAGATTCTGAACTTGAAAAAAAACTAGAGGATCGCAGCGGAAAGGTGGTGTCTCATTCCAAAGGCTTATCCTATTTGTTTAAGAAGATTGAGCCGCTTGCTCGGACTCGACGATCACCAAAACGTAAGTTTGATCTTAATAGTATTATCGAAAATACATTGGGTATTTTTTCCTCTGAAATGCAGGCTCTTAGCATATCGCGTGAGATACATTTTGACATGACTACTGCATCAGTTACTGCCAATGAGATGGACTTAATAACTGTATTCTCCAACCTGATTGAAAACAGTGTTTACTGGCTTAGTCATGCCCGAGATGGCATAAGAAAGATTGATATATCTATCTATAAGGAGAATTCACAATTGATCGTGGAGTATAAAGATAACGGTCCAGGCTTCCAAGGGGACAACCTAAGTCTGATGTTTGAACCTGGATACAGTATGAAACCCGACGGGACAGGACTTGGGCTGGCATTAGCTGGTGAGGCCATGAGCAGAATTGGTGGAAGAATTGAGGCAAAACATTCCGAGCATGGTGCTATGTTCGAGATCCTCTTTGAGGATAATAAATAATGAGCAAGACCATTAGGATTCTTATAGTAGAGGATAATGATGATCAGTATGAGGCATATGAAGATGCCGCTGACGAAATAAGCAACGATAACTTGAAGATCGAGTTGGAACGCAAAAAGTCGGCTGGCAATGCCAAGGAAGCACTTTTATCGAATAATTTTGATGGTGCAATTGTCGATTTGAATCTTGTGCCGGGGAATCCGCAAGATGCGTCTGGAAATGACGTGTTGTCTGAAATTATTGAACGCCACAGATTTCCCGTTTATGTGGTGTCAGGAAACCTCGGGAATTTAGACGAAGGTATCAGGAGTAAAAAATCTGAGTTTCTGGATTTTCATGACAGGGGAAAACCAAACAATGAAATCTTTGAAAAACTTGTAAAAATTTATTTAACGGGTATCACCCGAATTCTTGGCGGTCGTGGGCAAATTGAAGAGAGACTGGGTGAAATCTTCTGGAAGCATCTTGCTTCTTCTTTTGATGTATGGACATCAAAAGAAGAAGAGTCCGAGCGGACACTGTTACGGTATACGGTCAGCCACCTCGCGGAGTATCTTGATATTCCTGATGGTAAACAAAGGTATTATCATGAGGCAGAATTCTATATAAAACCAACTATTCGGGAGCATATCGCGACAGGTGATATTGTTGAGCGAGACGGGGGTAGGTTTATTGTCTTGTCACCGCCTTGTGATGTAGCTGTACGAGGAATTGATAATAACGCACCAAAAATAAATGCTGCCAGAATAACACTGGCGCCACTTATCAAAGTCAATCGGGAATCTTTCGTTAACCATGGAATCTTTGCCAATGATGATAGTTCAAAATCAAAAAAATCTGCTCTTGACAAAATAATAAAAGGCCAAAGGGAAAAATATATTTTTATTCCTGGGTACAAAGAGCTGTTTGCTGCGGTAGTTGATTTGCAAAATTTGCATACAGTCGATTTCAAAGAATTTTCAGAATTTAATCGTCTGGCTACAATATCCAGTCCGTTTCTGAAAGATATCCAGTCAAGATTTTCTGCGTATTTTGGTCGCCAGGGACAGCCTGATATGGATAAAGCAGAATTGCTAAATAAGTACAAGGGGCTTCTTTCACCGGAGAACTGAATATTACTGTGATCGATATTCTGAACCCTTCTCAACGCAGTTATTGCATGTCCCGGATACGGGGAAAAAATACAAAACCAGAGGTTCTTTTACGCAAGGCACTTTGGGAAACTGGGCTGCGTTACCGGCTGAAGAACAAACTACCCGGTCGACCGGATATTGTTTTCCCAGGGCGCAGACTTGCCATTTTTGTGGATGGCTGTTTTTGGCATGTATGTCCTGAACATTGCCAGATGCCCGCAACAAACCGGGCTTTCTGGGAAAAAAAGCTCTCGAAAAACATGGCACGGGACAAGGAGGTAAATCGTTTGCTTGAACAGGAAGATTGGCGTGTACTTCGCTTCTGGGAACACGAAGTCAAAAATGACCTGCATGGATGTGTCAAGTGCGTGTTACAAGCATTTCAAACGGCAGACACCTAGACAATACTGGTGAGCCATTTCTCAACTTGGTCCCGGTTTCATGATCCAGGTGATCGGGCCAGTCCGGGTCATTAAAGTTGGATTTCAGGGTAATCAGGTGCAGCTTGTTGAGAGCTGTTCGATCCCCGATATAACGAAAACCGCCCCCACCAGAGACCCCGACAAGCTGTGGAAGTGGATCATCAGCAGCATTTCCATGGCGTGACCCGCGATAAACCCGGTCAATAATCAGATTGTTACAGTCTGTCATCAGACGGCCTCTGGGAGACAGTCACTCATTCCATTTATTTTGTTGATTTTGCGGAAAATAACTTCCATAACCGGAGAACATACACCGTTACCGCAAAGTCTAACCTTGTCCCGCCGGGTACCATGTGGAAGCTTGTGCCCAGTTCCTGCTCCCATGGCACGCAGCAGTTCTTGCGGTTGTAACATGCGCAGCATGGGCTCCTTATTGTGCCATGTAACCAACCCAAACCGGTCAATTGTGGTAACAGTGCGTAGCGGGGCATCCAGCATCTGCCAGCCGCCAGCATAGTCTGACCCGTAATAAACAATCAAAAAAGGTACCCCCTTTCCTAAAGTACGCATTGCCCTTTTCGCACGTTCAATCGTTGCTTCTGCACGCCCAGGTTTGTATAGGGGACTGCTTTTATATGTTCCTGGAGGGTCAAGAATATCCCTGGCTGATTTTCGTTGTTTCTGATGTGATGCCAGTAATTCCTTTTTTGTAATTTCTGTTCCATAACGATCACATATAAGGAACAGTCGCTTACGCGACTGGGGTGTGCCGAATTCAGCAGAATCCAATAAAAGTTGGCTGACTGTGTAACCATACTCCTCGAGGGTCACAATCAATTCCTCATGCCGCTCCCATTTCTTCATTCGATTTACATTTTCCACAATCACCCATCTTGGATTAAATGCGTCAATCCAGGGGAAAATGCCAATGGCTGTTTCTCTGCTTTTCTCATTTCCTGGTTTGGCACCACGAGCAATTGAATGTGATGTGCATTCAGGTGAAGTGAGCAATACATCAGGGTAAAGTTCATTTTTGTATTTGTGTGGATCAATATCCTCGATCTTTTCCTGCACAATGATGGCACCTGGAAAGTTCGAGCTATATGTTTTTGTTGCCAGATCCCAGGCATCCACTGCCAGCAGTGGCTGTCCACCACCACGTACAGCGCCACGCGCGCCAAATCCCCCACCACAAAAAAGATCAATAAATTTCAACATATTTGAGTTTTTGTTCTTTCCAACCAAAATCAGGGCTAAGTTCTTGCCAGGTTATAAAAACAAACAGTCATTTACCAGGTTTAATTTCTTAAATGTATACGCCAAATTATTAACCATTGAATCGGGCGTAGGCTATTAGCAAGCCAGTCCCGTAAGCATTGTAGCTTCTTGATATAAATAGAGGTTTGCATATGCCATATTTTGCATAGTATTACTATGCAAAACACAAACATTTAAAACCAGTGAAGCCTCAGCCTACAAGAGAACCCTTAGAAGAGCGACTTTGACCCTGCCTGGCTGGCAGATCGTGGCTTTAAACGCCCGCTGGTGGACTATTACCTGCGTTCTGGCGGTAGCCCGTGGTGCCCTACCGTCGCCCCGGCCCCCCACTGAAATGGGAGCATGTGGCCTACTCCCTGCAAGAGCTGGGTTATTCCATCCATGTGGGTGGACGATCTGCGCTGGAGCTACAGGGCTTTGCCCATTACCTCTCCATGCAGGGTGTGCAGCAGATACACCTCTACGGCGCAGATAAGCTGCCGGGCTGGGTCAGCAAGTTCGATGCGTCATACCGCTTTACCCTGCACAAAGCTCAGTTGTTTGATGCGCCTGTGGCCGAGGCTGTAACCACGAAGCCCTTTGGGCACTGGGACTGGCCACTGCGCTATGCCACGCCTGAGCTGGCACTGTTGGAGCTGGCATCCGAGGTCAAGCAAAATTCAGACTTTGATGTGTTGGACAAGTTGTTTGAGTCCGCCACATCGTTGCGCCCCCAGTTGCTGATGAAGCTGCTTAAAGCCTGCCACCATGTGAAGGCCAAGCGCCTGTTCCTATGGTTTGCCGAACGCCATAACTTTGCTTGGTTTAAGCGACTTGAGCTTGAGGCTGTCAACTTGGGCAGCGGCAAACGGGCTATCGTGAAAGGTGGAAAACTGGACAAAAACTACCTGATAACGGTGCCAAGGGAAATGAGCACTCTCATTTGAGAAGTGGATAGCCTGTATTTCCAATCGCTTTCATTAGTTTCAGGTATTTTGGATATTAGATTATTGTTATGTCGAAAACACACTAGGCATTTGACATTACGTTATTAGAACGCTAAGTTCTGATATAAGAAACCCGTTATATCGAAAACCTGGGGTGAAATTGACATTAAATGGATATCCGTCACTATAAAGCCGGTCAATACCAGCAGCAGTATGAATACAAAAGCTTTTCGCCAGAGAAAATCAATCGTGCCTGGGAAATTGCCGATGGACAAATTCAGCAATTGCTCAGTGATGCAGACCGCGCCCTCGGGGAGTTGAATGCCTTTTCTCAACTGGTACCCAATGTTGCATTTTTTATTCGCATGCACATCACCAAGGAAGCGACGCAGTCCAGCCGTATTGAGGGCACCCGTACCAATATGGAAGAGGCGCTATTGGATGAGCGGGATATCGATCCGGAAAAACGTGATGACTGGCTTGAGGTGCAAAATTATATTCAGGCAATTAATGCTGCCATTGAGCAACTGGAGATATTGCCATTATCTAATCGCCTGTTGAAAAATACCCACAAAATTTTAATGCAGGGTGTGCGTGGGGAAAGCAAACAACCCGGTGAGTTTCGCCGCAGTCAGAACTGGATTGGGGTGAGTTTGAAAAATGCGATTTTTGTGCCGCCACACTGTGACGAAGTTCCGGAGCTGATGAGTGATCTGGAAAAATTTATTCACAATGACGACGTGCATGTGCCGCACCTGATTAAAATTGCCATTGCCCATTACCAGTTTGAAACGATACACCCGTTTCTTGATGGTAATGGAAGGCTTGGCCGTTTGATGATTGCGATCTATCTGGCCAACTTTGGTCTGCTGCATAAACCTGCTTTGTATTTATCTGACTATTTTGAACGCAATAAAACGGAATATATTGACCGCTTAATGGCAGTAAGAGTGGGTAATGAGTTGAAGGAGTGGCTGATTTTTTTCTTGTATGGCGTGGCTGAAACAGCACGGAACTCAATACAGGTATTTAAGGATATTCTGCAACTGAAAGAAAAACTTGAGCGTGAAGTTTTACCGCGTTTCAGTACACGCAGGCAGGAAAATGCACAGATACTCATGCAACAACTGTATAAGTCGCCGACGATTGATATAAAAATGGTGGCCAGGCTGCTGGGAATACAGATAAATACGGCATCCATGCTGGTCAATGATTTTGTTAAATTTGGCGTTTTATATGAGCTGACTGGAAAACGACGTAATCGAATATTTTATTTCAGAGATTATATTCTGGTCTTTTCTCAGCATGGTGAAAAGGAATAACATCGATGGAAATTTTCCATGTCTGAATTAAAACCATGGCGGAAAAATGGGGTTCAAAACCCAGCCAAAAAGATTTGTATGAATTGTTCCCTAAAGACCCCAGCAAACAAGGTGGGTATATCGCCGGGTTGCCGGAGTCATGCCGTAAGGGTGGATATTGAAGCGATAGCGAAAAAGCCGGCAGTGGCCTTCTGCTTTCTTGTTGCACGGATAAAATACCACTTCCCTTTGTATGGTTAATGGCTGCCGGGCTTGGCGGGCCTGCCTCAAGAGTAAGCAAGATACAGTCGATACTCTTATTGATAATCATTCGTATTTGTGATTTACTGAGTTTTCGACCAATAGACACTACGCAGCGATCCAAAGCCATGTATGTATGTATTTGCAAGCAGGTTACCGACAGACAGATTAAAACCGCCATTGAGAATGGGGCGACATCAATGCGGGATTTACGGAATGAGTTGGATATTGCTAACCAATGTGGGCAATGTGGTCGTTGTGCCAAGGCGATGTTAAAAGAGCATGCACAGACTCCGCGAGAGGCTTTTCCACTGTTCAGCAAAATCATGTTTGCGGCCGATTAGTATTTTTTGATTTAAATCACCTCCTAAGTTTGACGCCTCCCGGCTTTAGACCAATAATCAGGCAGAATCAGATCGAGCCTGTGCGGGCCTCGGCTGGCCAGTCTGTTCGGATATTTCGCCCACCATTTTTAGTGCCAATCATAAGGAACCCACAATGAAAGGTGACCAACCTGCGGTACAGTCTCTTAATCATGTTTTGAAGAATGAACTCACTGCGACCAATCAGTTTTTTCTCCATGCCCGTATGTACAAACACTGGGGGCTGGGCGGCTTAAATGAGCCTGTCTACAAGGCTTCCATTAAGGCAATGAAGCAGGCTGATCAGCTAATGGAGCGAGTGCTTTTTTTGGAGGGGCTGCCTAATTTACAGGACCTTGGCAAGCTGTTGATTGGTGAAGCCCCCCAGGAGATGTTGCAAAGTGATCTGAAGCTGATAATTGCCGGGAGAGAACAGTTATTAGCGGCCATTGCCCAGTGTGAGTCAGCAGCTGACTATGTCAGCCGTGAATTATTGGAAAATATCCTGGTACATACTGAAGACCACCTGGATTGGCTGGAAACGCAATTATCGCTGGTGGAAAAAACCGGTATCGAAAATTATTTGCAATCGAAAATCTGAGGAGAACAGCTGATGAAAGGCAATAAAAAAATTATCGATACCCTGAACGAGCTTCTTGCCGGCGAGCTGACGGCCATTGATCAATATTTTATTCATTCGCGGATGTTTGATGAGTGGGGTTTCAACAAGCTTTTTGAGCGTATTGATCATGAAATGGATGATGAAAAAAAACATGCAGATGATTTGATAAAACGTATATTGTTTTTAGAGGGGATTCCCGATCTTGCCCGGCGCAGTGAGCTTAATGTTGGAAAAGACGTGCCTGAAATGCTGAAAAATGATCTGGCATTGGAGTACTCCGTTATCGCTGCCCTCAAAAAAGCCATTGCCTGTTGTGAAGAGGAGCAAGACTATCAAACCCGCGAAATTCTTGGTGTAATGCTGGCTGATACGGAGGAGGATCATACCTACTGGCTGGAAACCCAGTTAGGGTTGATTGATAAAACAGGCTTGCAGAATTATCTACAGTCACAGATATAAAAAGTCAGAGGACTTCCTGCTCCAGCTGGACACCCATCATATAGATTAGCAAAATCACTTTTTTGGTTTCCGGGTATATATCAACCTGGCTGAATCTGGCGGAGGTGCTTTGTTGCTTTAAGCCATCCCGGGTTGTGCTGGCGTTCCACCAAGAGGGCGCACGCTCTTACACCGCCTGACAGTGGTGAGAATCATTCTAATTCATGGGGCGGCGTGAGTGACGTGAGGGGAAATAGACATCGGAAAATATGGCTGAATTGAGGGAAATTCAGGCGTCGTCTGGAACTCGCACACCCCCAGGGGGCGCCTTCAGGTATGATGTGCAAAAAAACGAGGTTTTCCTGAAAAAATGTCAACGTCTAACACTGTCACGGCTGCCCGCTCCAGTGACCTGAATCCCCATAATAAAGCCACTCTGCTGGCTATTTATTTCCTGTTTTCCCTGTCTGGTTTTGTGGCGCTGATTTATGAGGGCATCTGGGCGCGCTATCTGAAACTGTTTCTTGGCCATTCCTCCTATGGGCAGATTCTCACCCTGTGTATTTTCATGGGTGGTATTGGTCTGGGTGCATTGCTTGCCGCACGCTATACAAAGCAACTGAAAAACCCTTTTTTAATTTATGGGCTAGTGGAGCTGGTTATTGGTATCGGAGGCTTTTTTTACCACGATATTTATGAATTCAGCACGGCCGTATTCTATGACAACGCCAGCGGCATGGCCGCGCCGCTGGCGGAGTCGCTGAAAGTCATCATTTCTGTGTTGATTACGGCCCCTATGGCGATTTTGCTGGGCACGACGTTCCCGCTGTTGGGGGTCGCGATGATTCGCATCAGCCGTGATGGTGGGCAGAGCGCCTTTCCATTGTTGTATTTCACCAATTCCATTGGTGCCGCTGTGGGTATTATGCTGGCATCGTATATTTTGATTCCACAGCTGGGCACCGAAGGTTCATTACATCTGGCAGCCTTGGGTAATGTGGTGATTGCCCTCGGTTTTTATCTTATTGGTAAACAGCAGCAACATGCGCTTGAGCAAAGTGGTGAACGTTTTCGTGCCGTGGAAGCGCCACCGCTGTTGCAGGAGGGTGACCATCAGAAAATTCTGCTTCCAGTCAAATTGTTTCTTGCCCTGAGTCTGTTGACCGGTTTCGCTTCCTTTATTTATGAAATCAGCTGGATTCGTTTGTTGAGCCTGTTGTTGGGGGCCTCCACGCACTCTTTCGATATTATGGTATCGGCTTTTGTGTTGGGGCTGGCCTGTGGCGGACTGGCGGCAAAAAAACTGCTGCAAAAAACCAAACATGTGGTGATGTTATTGGCCATCGCACAGTTGGTAATGGGCGCGCTTGCGCTGACCAGCATTTATTTCTACGAATTCGCGTTCAGTACCATGGAGCACTCAAAAGAGTTTCTCGATAAAACTGAGCAGGGTTATTGGATGTTTTCGCTGCTGAAGTATGGCTTGAGTCTGTTTCTGATGTTTCCCACGACGTTTATTGCCGGCATGACGCTGCCCATCATTACCTATTATTTAATGAATGTAACCCGCAACGAAAAATACGTGGGCGCAGTTTATGGTTATAACACCATCGGAGCCATTTTGGGCGCCATTATTGCCGGACTGGTTTTGCTGCCGCTGTTGCAGCTGAAGATGACCATCGCCAGCGGTGCGTTTATCGACATTGGTATTGGTTTGTTTTTGCTGTGGCTGTATCAGCAATCACGCCAGCAAAGCTCACAAGCCCCACTGATAACGGCAGCCATCGTTTCTGTATTGATGATCACGCCTTTGCTGTTTGTCAGTTTTAATCCCAACGTGATTGCTGCCGGATATTTTCGCCGTACCGCCTTTGTGATGCCAGATGAAAAAGTCACCGTGCGTGATGGTAAAACGGCGACCATCTCCCTGCACGAAGTCGGTGATATCAAACTGATCAAAACCAATGGAAAAACCGATGCTGCGGTGGGCGGCACCAAAAGTGAAGAAACCCAGGCGGCGTTGGCTTTTTTGCCTATGTCCATGATTGATCGACCCTACGATGCAGCGATTATTGGTTTGGGTAGCGGCATGACGGCCCACTACATGTTAGGCGATTCGCTGTTGCAAACGATGGATCTCATCGAAATTGAAGAAGAGGTGGTAAATCTGGCGCGCGGTATGATGCCGCATAATCGCCGGGTTTACGAAGACCCGCGCCTCAATATGGTTATTGATGATGCGCGTACTTTTTTCAGCACCTCTGGAAAACAATATGATGTGATTGTCTCTGAGCCCTCGAACCCGTGGGTGAGTGGTGTTTCAAGTTTATTTAGTCAGGAGTTTTATGCGCATAGCAAACACTATCTGAAACCTGGCGGAATTTTAGTGCAGTGGATGCATTTGCCGGAATTTAACAGCCAGCTGATGCTGACTATTATCAAGGCGCTCAACAATACATTTCCACACGTTAAAGTGTATTACTCGCCCTATGCAGAAAATGATGTGCTGATGGTGGCCAGTAACCAGGATTTTAACGCTGACAAATACCCGCGCTTTTACAACAGTGAAAATATAGCGGCGGATTTTCGTCGCATGCGTAAGCCTGCGGGTTACTACGCTAACCGTAATTATATCGCGAATATCAACACCCTGAAATTACTGAGCGAGGATGTGCGGCCGAACTCTGACTACATACCATTGGTGGATACTGGCGCAGAAAAGGCATTTTTCCTGCGCCAGAAAGTTGATTTGTTTGATCCGCTGACTAATTCCATCGTCGCCTATCAGGAGCTGACTGAGCCGGAAAGCTACCCGCAAATTCTGCGTGAACGCTATGCCTATTATCGAGGCTATCGGCCGGATCAACGGCTGTTGGGACGGCTTGCCGCACAATTGGCCAATGCTGACCGGCGCAGTAACTGGAGCCAGCTGGAAGGTATGTTGTATCAACTGATGCCAGCCCCCATCCTGCGTGATCTTTGGTTGCGGCTGGAAGTGGTTAACCAGTTCCGTCAACATGTCGCCAACGGCACGCCACCGGAAAAGACACAGTTGTTTTTCCGCTTCATGGATAATGTTGCGCAAAACCGTTTTGCGCAAAACGGGCCGATTATTCGTGGTGTCCTGCAAAGTCTTGGCGGACAAAAACCAGGTGTGGTCATTATTCGCGCTTTGGCCGTGAATGCCGCCATGCTTAAGGATAAACCGCTATATGACGAAGTGCTGAGCCGCCTTGTAGACAATAATGCGGATGTCAGTGATATCGAGCGCCGTTATCTACGAGCCATCCAGCAGAAAATTTAATTTCCCGGTATGCAATCAGCGGGGTACGCCATTCGTTCCACGGTATAAGGGCTGCCCCATAACAGGCAGGGTGCTTCTATACCCGTGGCGTTTGGGATTGAGGTTATTGTCTGGAAGATGAATACAGTGGATAAATAAGGCTTACTGCAAACAGTGGACACGGATAACAACCTTGAAGCCTTGCTACAGAGTGGGTTTCGTTATGCGTGTTCATTGACACATCAGCATGCCGAAGCAGAAGACCTAGTGCAGGAAGCCTGGCTCAAACTGACGCGCCGCAAACAGTCCGAGCGCGATCAGCCATGGACCAAATCCCTGTTTTTTGTGACCCTGCGTAATTTGTATATTGATCGTTATCGGCGCAACCGCCTGGTGGTGCTGGAGCCGTTGGATGAGTCATCGGCCAGGTCCGGCTTGCGTGATATACCGGGTAATGAACAGGAAATTGCCATGGATATTCAATGGCTGGAACGCAGCCTGTCCATGCTTAGAGTGGAGGAGCGTGAAGCAATATATCTGCACCTGGTCGAAGGTTATACCGCAGCAGAAGTTGCTGAGTTGACGGAGCGCTCGCGCAACACCGTGTTGAGCCTGATTCAACGTGGCCGGAAAAAACTGATGAATGCCTTGCATCAGGATGGTGCTACTGCGCCAGAAAGCAAACGCTGCAACTCATCATCCAGGCAAAGTGAATGATGCCATGAACACACAGAGTAACGATAAACTCAGTGCAGGCCTCAAAGAATACTATCAGCGCAAGGTGCTGTCGGCGGATAGTGTGGAGCGCCTGCTCGCGCAGGCTGGTGAGTTAAAACCGGCAACACCCCCTATAGCGCCATGGTTTCGTCGTCCAATGGCGGGGTTGGCATGGGTTGCTTCATTGTTTGTGGTGGTAATGATGGCTCAGTTCTTTTATCACCAGCAGTCCCATCAGAGTAATCTGACAACCTTGGTGCTGGAAGAAATCGCCATGAATCACAACAAAAAACTGGATGCGGAATATGTGGAAACGCGTCCGGAGGCGTTACGAGCGGCCATGCAGCGCCTGGATTTTTCACTGGACCTGCCTGCTGATATTCAGCGTAACTTTCAATTGATTGGCGGGCGTTATTGCTCTATTCAGGGAGGGCTTGCCGCACAACTGAAAGTACGCAACCGTGTTAACGGAGCGGTTTCGACTCTTTATGTGACAACGCTGACGGAAAAACTGGCGCGCATTAAAGAACAGCATGTACTGCAAGGCCGTGTGGATATCCATTTGTGGCAACAGCAGGGGAGGTTTTTTGGTTTGGCAACGGACGCTGCTCTCGTCAGTCGTGGTGATGGTCCCGGTAAAAAATAGAGTAGTATAGGCAGGCATCATTACCGAATTGTTGTTTAGCTGAGAGAGAACAAACCCATGAGACCCCGCCATAGTTTGCTGTTTGTATTGTTTATGTTTTTCGTGGGCAACAGTTTTGCTGACGAGCAGCCTGTTACTGTCAGTATTGCCCGCATGTCACTGGATACTGCGCTGACGGCTGCTCAGGCCAGCATTGCGGCATGCCGCCAAAAAGGTGCACAAGTCACCGTGACTATTGTTGACCGCGCTGGTCATCCCCAGGTGGTATTGCGTGATGTGCTGGCCATGGATATTTCTATTTCTGTCAGCCGCGACAAAGCCTATACAGCCATGTCTTTTAATTCACCTACCAGCAGTTTGCAGGGCCGTTTTGAAGGCGCTTACAACGTGCCGAAAACTGACGGTATTTTGATTGCCCGCGGTGGTTTGCCCATTGCGGCGGCCGGCACTATGTTTGGTGGCATCGGTGTATCCGGTTCGTCAGGTGAAATTGATGAACAGTGTGCGCAGGCGGGGCTGGATGCAATTCTGGATGATTTGGAAATGTCTGTCGAATAGTCACAAACCTCTTATTATCTGTCATGTAATCCGAGGGGGGTGAGGTTGGTGCTGAACGGTGGGCGCGCGGAAAGCGTGCCGGAGCCTCTAACGGCTCCGGTTTCTCAGGTAAAAGGTGGCGTGTGCGTTTGTGTCAAAAAGTAAAAGTCATCCCCACCACTGTGCCGCTGTCGATATTTTCCACGCCGATTCCTTTGGTGAAATTGGCGCGAATCCGTCGGTACTTCAGATAAACATTTGCTGTGGGCAGTAATTCGTAGCTCACACCCAGGCCGAATTCATACATGTTTTCGGCATCCAGGGTGGTGGTAATGCTTGGTGCATAAAAGAGATTGCCGATGAGGGATGTGCGCTGCACATTGGGCAGTTTGTAGCGTAGCTGGCCACCCAGAGCCACAGCTGCGCCACTGGAGTTTGTATTATCGTGTTTCAGGTAATAGAAGCGCGGACCCACGCCCAGCTCCAGCCCCGGGGTTTTGCTGCCAGCGACGTCGATAACCTGTAAGTCAACATTTGCCACCTGGTTACCGTCTTCGTTGTACAGGATGCCGGCTGTCATTTCTGTGCGACCAAAGGTGGAACCACCGACAAGCGTGACATAGGAAAAGCGAGCGCTGTCCTGTTTCAGGTTGATGTCGATGCGTTGGGCGCTGGCAGTGGTGCTGAGCAGAATGAGTAAAAATGTGGCCAGGATGCGTGCGGACACGGGCGGCTCCTTTTTATGTTTGAAAGAATTGTGTTGATGACAAACAGCTTGTTTATTGACGTACACGCCCTGACGAGAGTTCCGTGTGGGACGTCTTCGTGATTTTCAGGTGCCGTAGTATACGTCAGTTATGTGCTACTACAGAACCCAAAAAAGCCCGGGAGTTCCGGGCTTTTTCAAGTGCGGCTTTTTAGCGCAAAAGCCAGGGGCAGGATTATTTGATCTTGGCTTCCTTGTACATCACATGCTTGCGTACCACGGGATCAAATTTCTTGATTTCCATTTTTTCAGGCATGGTGCGCTTGTTTTTGTCGGTGGTGTAAAAGTGACCGGTACCGGCACTGGAAACGAGTCTGATTTTGTCGCGCATAGTATTTTCTCCCTAGACCTTTTCACCACGATTACGCATTTCAGCCAATACGCTATCGATGCCTTTTTTATCAATGATGCGCATGCCGCTGGCGGTAACACGCAGCTTCACGAAACGGTTTTCGCTTTCCACCCAAAAACGATGGGAATGCAGGTTAGGCAGGAAACGGCGACGCGTTTTGTTGTGCGCGTGCGAAACGTTGTTGCCAGTGGTGGGGCGTTTACCCGTCACCTGACAGACTTTGGCCATGATCGGTCTCCAAAAAAATCGTAAAATTCAGCAAATTTTGAGTAAAATTCGCGCCATGCGGGCAGCTGCCCGGTCGCGAGAACGGCGCATTAGAGCAGATTTGGGTCAACGAGTCCAGTTTTTTGCACAGATCACACGCTGTCGCCCAGTGTGTCGGGGAGGGTATAATGCGTGCCCATTGATTTTCAGTAGAGGATTTTTTATGCGCCCCAGCGGACGTTCCCCTGATCAGCTTCGCCTGATTAAATTTACCCGTAATTACACCAAACATGCCGAGGGCTCAGTGCTGGTGGAGTTCGGTGACACCAAGGTGCTGTGTACTGCGACAGTGGAAGACCGCATTCCTCGCTGGCTGAAAGGCAAAGGCCAGGGTTGGGTCACTGCCGAGTACGGCATGCTGCCTCGTTCTACCGGCAGTCGCATGGGTCGTGAGGCTGCACGGGGCAAGCAGGGTGGGCGCACTATGGAAATTCAGCGTCTTATCGCCCGTTCACTGCGTGCGGTGGTGAACCTGGAGGCCCTGGGTGAGCGTAATGTCATCGTGGATTGCGATGTTATTCAGGCTGATGGCGGTACCCGTACTGCGTCCATTACTGGTGGCTTTGTGGCCCTGGCCGATGCTATGCAGCATTTGGTGGACGCGGGCAAAATCAAGAAAAACCCCATTATTGGTCAGGTGGCTTCGGTTTCCGTGGGTATCTACAACGGTATCCCGGTGCTGGACCTGGATTATGACGAAGACTCCAATGCCGAAACGGATATGAATGTGGTGATGAATGATGCGGGCGCCTTTATCGAAGTGCAGGGTACCGCCGAGGGGCATGCTTTCCGCCAGGAGGAATTGGATGCCATGTTGAATCTGGCCAAATCGGGTATTGCGCAACTTATCAATCAACAGAAAGATGTGCCACCGGCGTGAACAGTAAAATGCTGCCCGGAAAAGTGGTGCTGGCCAGCAGTAATGCGGGCAAGTTGCGCGAGATCAATCAGCTTATCGGTGGTTTGGGCATGGAAGCGCTACCGCAGACTGATTTTGGCGTGCCCGACGCTGATGAGACGGGCCTGACATTTGTGGAAAATGCCATTCTCAAGGCGCGTCATGCGGCCCTGCTGACCGGGTTGCCCGCCATTGCTGATGATTCCGGGCTGGAAGTGGATGTGCTTGATGGTGCGCCCGGTATTTATTCCGCCCGCTTTGCCGGCGTGGGCGCCAGTGATGCTGACAATTTGCAGAAATTGCTGACAGAACTAAAAGCGGTGCCTGAAGAACAGCGTACAGCGCGTTTTCAATGTCTGATGGTGTTTATGACGCATGCCGAAGATCCGACGCCACTGATTTGTCAGGGCAGCTGGGAAGGCCGGATATTATTTGCGCCGCAGGGTGAAAATGGTTTTGGTTATGACCCGCTGTTCTGGGTACCCGGTGAACAGTGTACCTCGGCGGAATTATCATCGGAGGTGAAAAACCGCCTCAGTCATCGTGGTCAGGCTTTGCAGCAATTACTGTCAGCATTAAAAACCGCCCATTAGGGAGTGTTAACAATGACGTTCGTGGCGCGCTTCTGGCCCTTTTCCGCGCTGGCGGCGTTGCGGTCAGCCAAACACGCCCATCTGAAACAGTAACAAGCCTACGGCAGTGAGCGCAGAGCCGATCATGATGGTGACGATTAACAGGGCAATAATGGGGCGCATAGTGGAGTTTTAGCTGTTGTCGGAATGGTTGTCAGGTTGAGTGATGTGCAAAGGGGTGTTGCAGGCCGGGCAGTAAGTCCATTTGGGTAATTTGTCTTTGCTTTCCAGTTTGATGATGACTTTTTCATTGCAGGCAGGACAGGTGCCGCTGACATGATCGCGCATCCAGTTCATTTGATAGGTCATGTAGGCGACCACTGGTCCGGCGATGAAGAAGCCTGGTACCAGTACGAAATGGGCGATGGGGATGAAAACGGTGATGCCTGCCAGCAACCAGAAGAAGCCCAGCCGTTGCAGGGCGCGCGTAACGCGGTCACGATGCTCGAACCAAGTGGTTTGCATTTGACCGATAGTGGCTTTGCCATCGTTGCTTTTGATGGATGCCGGGGTGTTTTCGATATTGGGCATAGTGATATCAGTTTGACTTTGTGACTGGCTGAAATCAACTGTTCGTGTGGAAAATTGGTTTATTCACTTTGGGTTGTTGATGATGTGGTTGAGCGTTGTAAAGCAGGGAATACGGGCCCTGCGCAAAAAATGATACGCTACGTTCTGAAAATAACCAGTTTTGATCTTATGGGGCCTGTTGCTGCTGGTGGACCCCGGTGATTACCGGGATGATATTACCATCGCAGTACAGGATGCAACGGGTTGTGAGTTGTGCGCTGAGGGTGGCTTAACCATGTCGCGGTTTCTCTGGCTGCCTCCGGCGCCAGCCAGCCAATAAAAAGCCAGAGTCAATAAAAAAGTGGAAAAAAAGTTAAAAGAAGAACCTGATGGTATGTTGCGCTAATGTCAAAAGCCGCATCGAAAGCGCTCGCTTTTTCCCGTTCCGTATTAACGTGGTTTGATGCGCATGGTCGAACACATTTGCCCTGGCAACAGGATCGCTCGCTGTACCGGGTGTGGGTGTCAGAGATCATGCTGCAACAGACGCAGGTAGCAACAGTCATCCCTTATTTTGAAGCATTTATGACACGTTTCCCGCGGCTGAGTGATTTGGCCGATGCGCCTCTGGACAATGTGCTGGCACGCTGGTCGGGGCTGGGTTATTACGCCCGTGCACGCAATTTACACAAGGCAGCACAGACGGTGCGTGATCAATACAATGGTATTTTCCCCACGGACTTCGTCGACGTGCTGGCACTGCCGGGTATCGGTCGTTCCACTGCCGGAGCGATTTTATCGCTGGCGCTGGATCAACACCATGCCATCCTGGATGGTAATGTGAAACGTGTGTTGGCGCGGGTGTTTGCGATAGATGGATGGCCGGGAAAGTCAACGGTGGCCGAGCTGTTGTGGCAGTACGCAGAACAATTGACACCCCAAAAACGTGTGGCTGACTTTAATCAGGCAATGATGGACTTGGGTGCAGGGGTTTGTACAAGATCCCGGCCCCAGTGTGAACTTTGTCCATTGCAGCAGGACTGCCTTGCCTTTGCGCAACAGCGCCAAACAGAGTATCCCGGTAAAAAACCCAAAAAAGCAATGCCGGTACGTGAGACACAAATGCTGTTGTTGTGCAATGCCAGTAATGAAGTGTTGTTGCAGCGTCGTCCACCAGTGGGTATCTGGGGAGGTTTGTTGAGTCTGCCGGAAATGCCCATGGATGACGATGTGTCGCTATGGTGTAAAAAGCATCTGGGCTTTGTGATCGAAGCACAAACCCGTTGGCCGGTGGTACGGCATACATTTAGTCATTTTCATCTGGATATCAGTCCCGTGCAGGTTACCCCGGCGCGCACCACAGGCGATAATATTCATGCAATGTCAGCGATGGAGGGAGCGGAATGGGTCTGGTATAAAGGCTGCGCTGATGTTGGTGGATTGCCTGCACCGGTTACACAATTGTTGGCGAAAATGAAGGAGGTTTCTGTTTAAATGATTTTTCCTGATTCGTCTTTATAAAGGGCTTCAAAAATTGAACAGCACGAACAACAAAGGAAGCAGCAATGGGTAAAATGGTTAACTGTGTCAAATTAGGCAAAGAGGCTGAAGGCCTGGATCGTGCGCCGTTGCCCGGTGAACTCGGTCAGCGCATTCTAAACAATGTGTCAAAAGAAGGCTGGAAGCTATGGATGCAGCACCAAACGATTTTGATCAACGAAAACCGTTTGTCATTGATTGATCCAAAGGCGCGTGAATTTCTGGAGGCCGAGATGGAAACATTTTTATTCGGTGGTGGCAGCGAGGTACCGGAGGGGTTTACGCCGCCGACCCAGTAATCCGTATATGTCGGTTACCGGTTTTACCGGCATTCACGGGCAATCTGTTTTTTCAGGTCTTTGACCTGCTGTTCATCGCGTGGGTTGGGGGTGTGTTCGAGAAAAATTTCTGTTTTGCTCAGCTTTCTGCGGTAACTGGCACATCTTCCATCATCAAATTTCTGCGTCAGCACCTTGTTACCACATTCTTTTTTGATCAGTTTGCGCAGGTCGCGGGCTTTGAGATGATCACGGGGGGTGTCGGTGTGTTCCAGGTAAATGTCAACTTTGTTCAGTTCGCTGATGTATCGGCGGCAGTGTGAGTCGATTTTGTTGCGGGGCTGGCGGGAAGTCGATGACGTTTTATACCGGCGTTTTTTTGCGTCACGTTCAATGTCTTTTGTCTGTTCAGGTGTGGCAAACTGTGTGCCGGAATTTTCAGTGTTGTCGATGTTGACAGCCGTGGCGGTTTTGTCTTTGGGCGGTGTATCACCAAACACAATTTTTCCATTATCGTCTTTCCAGCGATAAACTCCGGCGTGGGCCGGCTCCATGGCGATACATAATATGAAGATGCACAGTAATAACGTCACTGGTCGCGGTGTCTGTTTCATTTGCCTGGTTTTACCTGATCAAAAGTCGTGAATCCAGGGGGTGTTAACAATGACGTTAACACCCCCTAATTGCTATGCTCATATTTTTTGAGCAATATACCTTCGTCGCCACAACAGTCTGCGACGCATTTTTTTACTGTGTGTACCGCCAGCGGGTCACTGTCGAGATAGGCCGCGACAGGCAGGTTGCTGTCGGCGCAGTCGCAGCCCTTGTCATCGTAAAGATAGACGTTTTGCAGGCCTGCGCGGCGTCCCAGTTCGGCGGCGGTGTGCAGGGTGTCAGTGGGCGTGGGCGACAGGTCTGACAATTTATAGGCAGGGAAAAATTTGGTGATATGCCAGGGGCTGTCTGCCCCCAGTTGGTCACGAATCCATGCGGCGATACGTGTCAGTTCGTCAGGCCCATCATTTTTGCCGGGGATAACGTTGGTGCGTACTTCCACGTGCATGCCCAGTTGTCGGGCTTTTTTGATACTGCCCAGCACATCCGCAACGCTGGCGACTGGACAGATGTCTTTGTAAAAGTCATCACTAAGACTTTTTATGTCGGAGCACAATACATCAATGTGCGCCGACATTGCTTCCAGTGCTTCATCGGTGACAAAGCTGTTGGAGACATACAGCGTGTATAAACCGGCAGCGTGCGCGAGTTCTGCCACATCAATGACATACTCCAGCCATACGGCTGGTTCCGAATAAGTGAAGGCGATGCCGTCCACATTGTGACGCAAAGCGGCTTCAACAAGTCGTTGAGGGCTGACATATGCGGCGGTGGATTGTCCTTGTGCCAGCTCGTCCAGGGCACTGACCCCCCAGGAAATCTCCAGGTTGTGGCAGCCGCCGCAGCGGAAATTACAACCGTAACTGCCCACTGACATCACCTGTGTGCCAGGCTGGAAATGCCTCACCGGCTTGTCCTCGATGGGGCCGATATCAACGGCGGAGAGAATACCGTAGCTGAGGTTGTAAAGTGTGCCATGACGATTGACGTGGGCTTGGCAGAAGCCGCGCTGGCCGTGTGCCAGCTTGCAGCGCCACAGGCACAGATCACACTGGGTGGTGCCATTGATGTGGCGGGTTTGTAATCTGGTTTCGACCAACCGGTATTGGTCGTGGATTTTGCGCGTCATTCGTCAGTATTTTCGTTGTTAGTGGGTGGTTTGGCGATTATAGAGTGTTTTGTTGGTGTTGGTCGCCTGAATTGGTGTGCTTCGGGCTTGACTCGGCGAGGGCCAGCCGCTTTAATACGCACCCCTGGATGGCCGGATAGCTCAGTCGGTAGAGCAGTGGATTGAAAATCCTCGTGTCGGTGGTTCGATTCCACCTCCGGCCACCATCTAACATCAAATAAGTTATATGCCTGTATTTCCAACACAGGTCAGTGGCTCCTTTCTCCCGTCAGTGCCAACAAATTTGGTTATGAGCCGCATGTATGCTTGTGAAGCTCTGATTGTACGCCTTATTTGTCTCATGACTATGTTGTTGTTTTTGCCATAGACCGGCTTTACACGTCACTGGCTCATTATCACTGCCAAGGTGGTAGACTGCGTGGGCGTCCTGACTACTTGAGCGAGTTCTGAAATGACCGGCCCGATTATTGCTGCTGTTCTAACCTATCTTCTGATGCTGGTGGCGTTTAAATGGCAGCATTTACGGCGTTTTCATATGTCAGTAATGATTTTTATCATCTGCTTTGATGTGGCGATGCCTTTTTATCTGGTGGCTACGCGGGATTGGAAGGCGCGGTTGATTGATAATGGTGACATTCTTTCATTTGGTGTGTGGATGCACTTTGGGCTGATTGTTACCCTGTACGTGCTGTATGTGATCCAGGTGCAGACGGCGTTGAAAATGTTGCGTTCGCCAAAGCCCACTGCGGAAGACCTGGCGGCAGTGCGTCGTGACCACCGTGCGCAGGGTGTGGGTATTTTACTGGCCCGGGGGCTGGTGATTGCCACAGGGACGATATTAGCTGATCCCATGCCCAAAGAGTGAGTGGCGGACTGTCAGGCGTCCTCCCCGAGCTGGCGAATGCGTTCAATAATGTGGCTGGTGGAATGCCCTGGCACGAAACTCAGCACTTGTACTTCCCCGGCACATTGGTGGCCGGCGATGGCATCGGGAGTGTAATCACCGCCTTTTACCAGGCAATCGGGGCGCACGGCGCAGATGAGGCGTTCAGGGGTGTCTTCACTGAATGGCACCACCCAGTCTACGGCGGCCAGTCCTGCCAGCACCGCCATGCGTTGCGCCAGTGGCAGTATTGGCCGCCTGGCGCCTTTGAGGCGTTCCACTGAGGCATCGTCGTTGACGGCTACGATAAGCCGGTCACCAAGGCGTGCCGCCTGTTCAAGATAAGCCACATGACCGGCATGAAGAATATCAAAACAGCCGTTGGTCATGACGACGCTTTCACCTTGGGCGCGTGCATCCGTTACCGCTTGTAACAGGGCGGGCTCATCCAGCACACCGCGTTGGTTTTCACCCAGCCCGGCCAGGGTGTGACGCAGTTCCGCCACCGAGGCTGTGGCGGTACCCAGCTTGCCCACCACAATGCCTGCAGCAAAGTTGGCCAAGTGTGCGGCGTCGTGCCAATCCAGGCCGCTGGCAATGGCCACGGCCATGGTGGCGACCACTGTATCCCCAGCACCAGTGACGTCGAAGACGTCACGTGTCTGGGCGGGAATGTGCACCGGTGCGCTGTCGCGCCGGAGCAGGCTCATGCCTTTCTCGCTACGGGTGACCAGCAGCGCTTCAATATTATGGGTTTGCATCAAGGTTGAGGCCTTGGTGGCAATATCCTGCTCATTGCGGCAAGGCCCGACGACTGCCTCGAATTCACTCATATTGGGTGTGATCAGGCTGGCGCCGGCATAAGCCTCGAAATCGTAACGTTTGGGGTCTACCAGAACAGGTTTGCCGGCGGCGCGGGCCGCCTGGATGATTTTTTGTGGTGTGGCCAGAACACCTTTGCCATAGTCAGACAGCACCACCACATGGGCCTTGGTCAAGTGCTGCTGGAGAGCGGATATGCTATCCAGGTGATAATGTTCCGCAGCGCCGCTTTCAAAATCAAGCCGGATAAGCTGCTGGTGGCGGCTGAGCACCCTTAATTTGGTGATGGTGGGCGCTTTGGCGGTGCGCACTAATAATTGCTCTACTCCGGTTTCTTTTTGCAACAGGCGTTCCAGGGTGTCACCGGCCTCGTCGCTGCCAATCACTCCCGCAATGAGAGCCTTCCCCCCCAGAGCGGTAATATTCAATACCACATTGGCTGCACCCCCTGCCCGTTCCTGCAAATCATCAACACGTACCACGGGTACCGGCGCTTCGGGTGAAATCCGCCCGGTGCTGCCTGACCAATAACGGTCCAGCATCAAGTCCCCGACCACGACCACGCGCGCTGCCGCCAAGGCTGAAAGATGTTGTTTCATAAAATTGTATCCGCTTGCCGCAACAAAATGACGCTCATCGTATCACATGCCACTTACACCAAAACTGCTGAGCCTGGTGGGGATGACAGGGGAGTTAACACCCCTCTGATGTCAACAGACCCTAAATGCCGGTATAATGCGGCTTTCTGAGCTAGGGGTGTTTTGTGCCATGGTGAAGCAGGTACGAAACTGAGACTAACCCTTTGAACCTGATCCGGTTTGTACCGGCGTAGGGAAGCAAGTCATGCGCCTTGCCGCGTCTCTTTGCATCCTTACTTTGCCGGTTTTTTCGATAACGTCTGTTTGATGTGAGGATGCACCATGAGCGCGATTCCCGAAGAGTTCCTGCAAAAAACCGCCAAATTGTCTGCGGAAGTGACTCAACCTTTTCCCAATTCGACCAAAATTTATGTACAGGGCTCACGACCGGATATCCGTGTACCCATGCGCGAAATTACCCAGTCGCCCACACATAACCTGGATGGCAGCGAGGCGGAGAGTAATCCACCCATCATCGTTTACGATACGTCTGGACCGTTTACGGACCCGGCGGTGAATGTCGATTTAATGAAGGGTATGCCTGAGGTGCGCAGCACCTGGATCGAGGAGCGCGATGACACAGAAGTTCTCAGTGGTCCCACGTCGGAATACGGTGGTCAGCGCCAGAATGATCCCGAGCTGGCGCAGCTGCGTTTTGAGCATATCCGTGCGCCACGCCGTGCCAGGTCCGGTGCCAATGTCAGCCAAATGCATTATGCGCGCCAGGGCATTATTACGCCTGAAATGGAATATGTAGCCATTCGTGAAACACAGCGCCTGGACGAATTGCGCGAGGATGTCCGTTACGAAAAATTGCTGCGCCAGCATGCCGGTGAGAATTTTGGGGCTAACCTGCCACAAGCGATTACGCCGGAGTTTGTGCGTGATGAGGTTGCTGCCGGCCGTGCAATTATTCCCGCCAACATCAATCACCCTGAGTTGGAACCGATGATCATCGGTCGTAATTTCCGGGTGAAGATAAATACCAATATCGGTAACTCCGCAGTGAGTTCTTCCATTGAAGAAGAGGTGGAAAAAATGGCGTGGTCGGCGCGCTGGGGTGGCGACACGCTGATGGACCTGTCCACCGGCAAAAATATTCATGAAACCCGTGAATGGGTGTTGCGCAACTCACCCATGCCCATTGGCACTGTTCCTATTTATCAGGCGCTGGAAAAGGTCAATGGCAAGTCCGAAGACCTGACCTGGGAGCTGTTCCGTGACACGCTCATCGAACAGGCCGAGCAGGGCGTGGATTATTTTACGATTCACGCAGGTGTTTTGTTGCGTTATGTGCCGCTGACGGCAAACCGGGTCACCGGTATTGTTTCGCGCGGTGGTTCCATTATGGCCAAATGGTGTCTGGCGCATCACGAAGAAAATTTCCTGTACACACACTTTGAAGATATTTGTGAAATCATGAAGGCCTATGATGTCAGCTTCTCGTTAGGTGACGGTTTGCGCCCCGGTTCACTGGCGGACGCCAACGATGCTGCACAGTTTGGTGAACTGGAAACCCTGGGTGAACTCACAAAAATTGCCTGGCGGCATGATGTGCAGGTGATGATCGAAGGCCCCGGCCATGTGCCCATGCAGATGATCAAGGAAAACATGGACAAGGAACTGGAGGATTGTTTTGAGGCGCCGTTTTACACCCTCGGCCCGTTAACCACAGACATCGCGCCCGGCTATGACCATATCACCTCCGGCATCGGTGCCGCGCAAATCGGCTGGTACGGTTGTGCAATGCTTTGTTATGTTACGCCCAAAGAACATTTGGGCCTGCCCAACAAAGCCGATGTGCGCGAAGGCATTATCACTTATAAACTCGCGGCTCATGCGGCCGATCTGGCCAAGGGTCTGCCCGGCGCACAGTTGCGCGATAACGCATTATCGAAAGCACGTTTTGAATTCCGCTGGGAAGATCAGTTTAATCTGGGTCTGGACCCGGACAAAGCACGCGCTTTCCACGATGAAACCCTGCCCAGGCAATCTGCCAAAGTGGCGCACTTTTGCTCCATGTGCGGCCCGCATTTTTGCTCCATGAAAATCTCACAGGAAGTGCGTGAGTTTGCGGCTGAAAAGGGTATCGGCGTGGAACTGGTGCTGGAACAGGGCATGAAAGAAAAGGCCCGGGAATTTGTGGACTCAGGTGTGGAAATCTACCAAAAGGCAAAATAATCATGACAAATCAGCAAAAGCAATGGGTGGTTTATCTTTCTGGTGAGATTCACAGCGACTGGCGGGAACGTATCCAGAATGGTGCGCAAGAGGCGGATTTGAACGTATCATTTGTTGCGCCAGTGACCGATCATGCCAAAAGTGATGATTGTGGTGTGACGATCCTGGGTGCAGAAGAAAACAGTTTCTGGCACGACCAAAAAGGCGCGCGCATGAATGCCATTCGTACCCGCACCTTGATCGAGCGTGCAGATATCGTGGTGGTGCGTTTTGGTGATAAATACCGGCAATGGAATGCTGCCTTTGATGCAGGGTTTGCGGCGGCGCTGGGCAAGTCGATAATCACTTTGCATGATCCTGAGATAAATCACGCGCTCAAAGAGGTGGATGCTGCGGCTAATGCCGTGTGCCAGACGCCGGAGCAGGTGGTGGAAATTTTACACTATGTCATGACTTGATGATGAACATGATATGAAACGTCTTTTGCTGATGGTGTTCGGCGCTTTGGCGCTGGCGGCGTGCAGTCTGTTACCGGAACCGCCGCAGAAAAAAACCGGTATCGCCAAAAAAATGCTGTTAACGAATCACCCATTGGTGGGAAAAATATGGGATGTGAATGCCGGGCAGTTTGTCAGTAAACAGCAACTTGCCGAACGTATTGTCAGGAGCCGTTATCTGATGTTGGGCGAAACCCATGACAACCAGGTACACCATCAAAACCAAGTCTGGGCAATTGATGTATTGCGTGACCACCAACGCTCAGCAGTGGTTGCTTTTGAAATGATCTCGCAACAACAGGGCCAGATTATTGCCGGAAAAAAGCATGATTCCGCAGAATCACTGATTGCCGGCCTGGACCACATTAAAACCCGTTGGGGATACCAACAGTTTTATGCTGACATTTTTGATGCGGTAATAAAGGTGGGCTATACCATACTGCCCGCTAATTTTGACCGGCAGAAAATCATGCTGATTATCCGTGAGGGTGAATCCGCGTTGCCTCCCGAAATTAAAACCATGCTGGATGACAACATCTTGCCCGCAGACCAGGTGGCTGCCTCCCGCAAAGAAATTGAAGGCTCACATTGTGGCATGATCAATGAAAAAATGACCGAAGCCATGATGCTGATGCAGCGCGCCAAAGATGCACAAATGGTTCAGGCATTTGCTGGTCAGGATAATGTGGAAACGCATGTGCTGGTGGCGGGATCAGGCCATGTGCGCAAGGACCGTGGAGCGCCGTTTTATTTGCCGTCGAATGCGCAAAATAATCTACTGGCGATTGCCTGGGTGGAAGTGCAGGCGGACATCACCGATGTCGAGGCCTATGCCGCACAATGGGGCGCAGATAAATTGCCGTTTGATTATGTGTGGTTTACGCCACGGGCCGATCGCCCGGACCCTTGTGAGCGATTCAGACAACATATGAAATCCAAAAAATAGCCGGGCATGCTGTCCGTAAGCGCATCAACTCATTTGGAAATGCGTCGTGCTTTCCAATAATGTCGTGACCAGTAAGCAGAGTTTAGTGATGATTGTATGACGCCCCGGGAGCTTGAGGCGTGGATGAATTTCCCGTCTTTGATGTATATTCCGACATGACGTTGCGTACGGCCGGTCTTGAAAAAAACCAGGTCCCCAAATGTCAGGGATTTTTGGGTGACCGCTTTTCCGGATTGGGCAAGTTGTTCGGTGGAGCGCGGTGTTTGTTTATTGAATACGTCACGAAAGGTTACATGCACAAACCCGGAGCAATCGACGCCCGTCTTGCTGAGGCCGCCCAGTTTGTAAGGCGTGCTTTTCCAGGCTGAGTAGTGTCTGGACAATGCGGCTTGCTGTCGGGTTTGGCTACCGGGCTTGCCGAAGACAGTGATGTCTGAAGCGCTTGTGCGTTTGACCGACGTGGAGGAGCATCCGCTCACGCCAAGCGTAATACCAATCAACAATGTGTAGAAAATGATTTTTATTATATAAAATGATTGGGTGGGCATGGTTTTTGTGGCCGGTGATGTACCCGATATTAATATTTCGTCCACCTGTTGTCATTATTAAGCGCTTGCAGCCGCTATTCTGTAATGTAGGGGAGTCGGTTAACGTCAGTGGGTGACGTTGCCTGATTACAGGAAAATCATTCAGGGGGTGGGGAGGTTTATGGAATTTGATTACACCTTGATGACATCACGTTTGTTTCTGGCCTTGTTGGCGGGCGGCATTATTGGCATAGAACGGGCATTGCATGGCCGTGAAGCGGGGTTTCGTACACATGCCCTGGTTTGTGTTTCATCGAGCTTGCTGATGATTTTAATGGTGTACCAATGGGCGTTGGTGCCCGCGCAATTTCTGGATACGGTGCGGGCTGATCCTTCGCGCATGGCACAGGGCATTATGACCGGTATCGGGTTTTTAGGTGCCGGAGTGATCATTAAAGAAGGCTTGACGGTACGTGGCCTGACCACGGCGGCATCAATCTGGATGACGGCTTCCATTGGCATCGTCATCGGCCTGGGGCTTTATTACCCGGCATTTCTGGCCGTGATAATAACGGTGGTGACGCTGTCATTTTTCCGCTGGGTTGAAAACCGGCTGCCTTCGCAGATGTATGCCAAGTTTACGGTGCGGTTTATCCGTTCAAAACACAGTCTGGACGAAGACGCATTACGCCAGCTGATTTCCCAGCACAATATCCTCGCCTTTGAGTCCAGCTATACACTGGACAATGAGGGCAAAAATTTCGAATATGAGATGACTATCCGCTCAAAAAACCAAAATGACTTCCGTCAGTTGGCGCAAAGCCTGATGGGTATGGAAGATGTATATGAGTTTAAAATCGTTCCTTGTTGATTTTGGGCTGTTTTCGTGCGGGGAACACCATAAGTGTTTCACTCTTGTTCGGAAACCCTCAGCGCAATAACCCCGAAGGCATTTACTCGTAGGTGCAAAGATAGGCGGTATCACTATCGACTTTAAGCTGAAATTGCTGTTGTGCATCGACGATGAAACGGTCACCTGGGTAAAAGGTCTGCCATTCAGCGTTGTTGGGTAATTTTACGGTGAGCGCACCGGTGATAACGGATACGGTTTCTTTTTTTGCGGTATTAAATTCATACTCACCCGCTTGCATCACACCAACTGTGGCGGGCAGCGTTGTGGTTTGAAAGGCAATGGATTTGACTTTGCCATCAAAGTATTCATTTACATCCAGCATCATTTTTCCTTTGTGTATTTTCTGCGGGTTTATGCTGAGCGGTGCGAGGGTTGTTGTGTAAATTCCACCGTGTAAAAATAAAAAAACCCCGCCGGGTGGCAGGGTTCCTTGGGTCAACTGTGCGACAGGCGTTATTCGGGAACAACGTTACCTGCTGCGGGACCTTTCGGGCCTTGTTCGGTTTCGAAGCTCACCTTTTGGCCTTCGTTCAGGGTTTTGAAACCGCCACCCTGGATTGCGCTGAAGTGTACGAACAAGTCGTCACCACCATCATCGGGCGCGATAAAGCCGAAGCCCTTGCTTTCGTTGAACCATTTTACTGTGCCTGTAGCCATAACTTTTTACCTTTGTTTTCTCTGTACTTGCAAAATTTCAAACGTACTTTTAAACGTCCTTCCAAGCATCGTACGGTGTAGATGCATCATACGATGCGGCACCATTACCACTGCTTGGCCCGGAGTATAGCGCTAATTTCGGATAAATGCCTCATTTTGCGAGGTTTGCAAGGCCTTTAGCCGCAAATTGGCACAATTTACGGAATTGTTTATAGGCTTGTTCATCCAATTTGCAATTCAGACTGCGCCGATCAGCGTAAAACAGGCCGACCGGTTTTTCGCGTACATGGATGGACATAGCGAAAAAACTGTTGGTTTTGATCAATGTTTTAACGTCATCGGGCATCAATGGCCAGAATTTTTTACGATTATCATCGTTGATCCACAGGCTGACCTGCTTTTCCATCAACCGGGTGAACAAGTGGGGTTTGTCCAGGAGAATTTCAAAACGGCTGAATGCCGGGTCATTGTCACTGCCCAGCATGTAACGCGAGACGAGTTTTTCACGTTTCTGACTCAGCACACAAAACACCACGCGGTTAAGGCCGATGCCGTCGTGCATGCCGTGTACAGTTTTACGCATCAATTCGTTGAGCGTCATTTTGCCCATGCCTTTGTGCAAGTCGTGCAGGGTCTGGGTGAAAATACCGGCCTGGGGGAGCAGGCATACCTGCGCCATAGGTTCTGATGCGGTGGGACCGCTGTTTTGGCGGATGTCTGATGGTGGGGGCTGTTTTTCAGTGGCTGGTCCCGATGGCGCCACAATTTCGTCCACAGTCGGTTTTTTCGCGGCTTCGATTTCGGCCTCTGCTTCGGGGAACTCATCTTCAATGATGAGTGCTTCTCCGCCGGGCAGCATGGGAAGCAGAGCGGCAGCGTGTCGCGCACTGTAAAACGGTGCCTCACGGGCGGCTCGCACGGCATTTTGATGCACATGTGAAATGACTTCCTCCAGTGGTGCACAGAGGTAATCGGCAATTTGCGGCAGCACGCGCTCGGTTTTTTCCCAGTACCAGCCACGCTCAGTACTGCGGGCCAGTTGCACGGCCAACATGACACCGCGCACCCGTGGCTGATGGGCATTTTCCGGTCGTAGCGCATCATTCACCAGCCCGGGTAAATGCCAGCGGGCGGCAATTTCACGGCTGAAATGTTCCAGACTTGCACCGAACGCAATGTATTGGGCTTCATCGGTGGGCAGGCCATCCTTGAGCATCAGTTTGCGGAATTGGTGCATTTGCTCCGGTGCGGCGACCCACAGGGCCATTTCCGCCACATCGTGCAACAGGGTGGCCAGCAATATTTCATCGGGGGCATGGTCATTTTTGATATGTGCCCAGTCCCAGGCTTGAAAGGCGGCATGAAAGGCGCGGCAGGCGGTGCGGATATAACCCGTTTTTGCAAAGCCACTGAGCGTGCGTTCCAGTTGGGGGTGGCCTACAGTGAGTCGTTTGCTGCGGTTTACACCCAACAGCATTGTTGCCTGCGCCATGCTGGATATTTCTGCATGCAGGGATTTGTTTGCGCCGCTCCGCAGTTGGTTCAATGTATGCAGCGCCAGCCCCGGGTCCTTAAGAATAATGTCGCCGTAGTTCTCAAAGGTATTACCCCCTTCGCTGCCCACTTTGCGAAAAGCACGTGCCGAGTGCTCAAAGATGGGGAGAGGCTGGGCGGTCAGTTTCTCGATGGAAATGGTGGCATTGGTGCTCACAGTTTATTCTGTTTCCTTTTCGTGCCCCAGTAGAAATGGCGGGCTCTTCAGGAACTTTCGGCGCAAACAGATCGAGACTTTAGGCGCGGAGCGGGTGGGTTTGTGGCGGCCAATAAAAAACCCCGAACAGGCCGGGGTTTTTAAGCGGATATTTACGCGCGGCGGAAGCCGAACAGTGGTGCGACAGCCTATTCAGGAACCACTTCAGCAGCCTGTGGGCCTTTAGGGCCCTGTTGCAATTCAAACGTCACTTTCTGGTTTTCCGTCAGCGTTTTGAAGCCGCCGCCACTGATGGCGCTGTAATGTACAAAAACGTCTTCGCCGCCATCGTCTTGTGCGATGAAACCGAAACCTTTGGATTCGTTAAACCATTTTACTGTGCCTGTAGCCATAATGTTGTCCTACCTTTTTTTCATCTTGCTTGATCAATATAGTGTGGTGTTGCAGAGTGTCAGGAGGTAGATGGGGCGAGCAGTTAGCGGGGAATTTAAAGCCAAGGTCCAACTGTGGTTCAAGCAGGGCTAAACAGAGCGGCCTGATCTGCCGTAATGAGACTGTACATAAAGAAGAGTAGCTGATCCCCCAGTACATGCCAACCGTTATTTTCCTGTCATTTATGGGTGAATATCAGGTGCATAGGGGGCATTATTGACAGGAGAGGCATATGGTCGGCGACAATACAGCGGATTCAGACCCGGTGGTGACCCAGGGTGTGCACCACCTTGGGTTGACGGTAAGCCATTTGGCAGAATCAGCGGCTTTTTTTATTGAAGTGCTGGGTTGGCAGGAAGTGCGCCGGGTACCAGAGTACCCGGCGGTTTTTGTCAGCGATGGCACAGTGATGGTGACCCTGTGGCAGGCTGTTGGCGCTGAGTCGGCCCAGTCGTTTGATCACCAACATAATGTTGGTTTGCACCATGTGGCTTTTCGGGTGGCGAGTCGTGCTGCGCTGGCGTCGGTATTTGCACGGGTGCAGGCATCGGGAGCACGCATCGAATTCCCCCCGGAACTGTTGCGTGACGGGCCCATGGTGCACATGATGTGTTACGAGCCCAGTGGCATCCGGGTGGAGTTTATTTGGCTGCCGGAATAGAACGCGGGATGGGAAATAAATGAACGAACAACGCAAGCATCCACGTACTGCGCTGGTTCTTGAAGTAAAAATCAGCCACCCTGCCATGGCGTCTGTGGTGCTGTTGACGCGAGACATCTCCGAAAGTGGTGTTTTTGTGGTAACGGATGGTGCGGCATTACCACCGATAGGCTCCGTCGTGGAAGGTCAGGTACAAGGGGAAATGGAAGACCCGCCCCGGGTACAAATGGAAGTGGTGCGTGTTGAGCCTGATGGTGTGGGGCTGCGTTTTTTGACGGATGATTGATGCAGGTGGGCATACAGCCGAACATGTCGAAATAGAAAGGGCGGCCGTTTGGTCGCCCTTTCTATTTTGTGCGATGGTTTCAGTGATGGTGTTTTTTTCTGCTGACTGCCCGGCGCGAAGTGATGTCCACGGGAACCGGATTGAGTTCCGTGGGCTTGCGGGCATCTTCCGTCTGTTTCAGGTGGGTGCTGAGATGCAATGCAACCACTGCTCCCAGGATGCCGCCGAAGGCGAATGCGGTAATCACTATTTCAACCATAAATGCCATCATGGTGTGTCCTCCTGATCGTGGGCGAGCCCATTGTGAGCCGCCTCGGGTGCTGGTGCAGGCAATGGGAAATTGAAACGATGGCCGGGAATGGTGTGCCAGGGTCAGACCGGGATGATGGTCAATCAATCTGACTGTGACATTACTTCGTGACCCAAACGTATTTGTGCCTGTTCGCCCAGACAGATACAAGATACGTACCAGCTTATGAGTTTTGCGAAATGGTGATGCGGCCAGAGGGCATATGCCTGGATTTGGCAGGCTTCAGCGGTGGCTGGTTAATTTAGGATTATTTTCCGGCATGACAGTCAGAGCCGTGTGCGCCGGTTTTTTGGCAGTTTTTGGCAAATCGTTCAGATCGTATATTTGTTTCATGGCGAAGCGAAATGGTGCGAGTCGCCACCCTGTTGCAAGGAGTTTCCATGCCGCCATGAGGCGAACAGAGCGTACATCAGATCTGAATCCCAGGCGTTACGGGTGCAGCACAATCCAACAGGCAGTATTGTCAACGTCACATGTGTTTTGTGAAAAATACCACACTTTAGTTGTTGGCTGATGTTGCCGATAGGCACTATATTCTGGCCACTTTTAAGCGTTTCAGTTTTTTTCCGCTCTGGCTTTAGCAGGAGGTCTTGAAATGATGAAGGCATACAAAAATGGATAGAGCACTCATGGAGAAAAAACTTGGGCAGTTGCGCAAAAAGCAGCAGCTCATGGAAAAGGCTTGGCGTGAGGCGGGTAACCGGCAGCTGTTACAGTTTTTTGTTGACATTATGCCCAGAGCATTGGGCGCGGAACGGTGCAGTATTTTTATTCTCGACCCGGTAGATGAAAAAGCCTGGTTGCAATGCGGCACGGGATTGAGCGAAAAACAATTACAAGTGCCCACCAAAAACTCCATTGTTGGCCGGGTGATGTCCAAGGGTGAATTTGTTATCGAGGATGATCTGGAAGATCAGGTGGGAGCGCATGATATTGTCGCAGTAAAAACCGGTTTTGTGACACGCAATGCTCTGTGTGTACCGGTACATGGTGTTACTACCAAAAAGGTGGTGGGTGCGATTCAAATGTTGAACAAGGGGCATGGCAATTTTAATGATGCCGACCGCGATATTCTGGAACGGCTGGCCTTTCAACTGGAAATGAATATCGAGAACATATTTCTGCGCCAGGAGCTGGCAAAAATCTCGGTGGAAATGGGGCGTAAGATTAAAAAACTTGAAGCCAAGCTGGGGGTTTAAGGCTTGTGGAGGATTAAATCTTAATAGCCTCTAATAACCAGACGCCGTAATATTTTCTGCCCCGGTTTCGTTTATCGTTTCAATGTGAACCGGGAATCCCCAGAGGCGTGACAAGTGTCGTATAACCTCGTTGGTGTCTCGGTTCAATGGACGGCGTGCTTGCGGAATATGTCGCAGGGTCAGAGACCTGTCACCGCGTAAATCCACATTGTAAATCTGAATATTGGGCTCGCGCATGGACAGATCATATTGTTTGGCGAGTGCAGCACGAATATGCCGGTAGCCACTTTCATCGTGAATAGCGCTTATTTCGAGTTCATCCTGTTCGTCATCGTCCAGTACGGAAAACAACCTCAGCTCACGAATCAGCCGGGGAGACAAAAACTGACGGATAAAACTTTCATCCTTGAAATTGCGCATGGCGAAGTCCAGGGTTTTTTGCCAGTCATTGCCGGCAATATCCGGAAACCAGCTTCTGTCTTCATCGCTGGGGTTTTCACAAACACGGCGCAAATCCTTGAACATGTTAAAGCCAAGTGTGTACGGGTTAATACCGGAGTAGTACGGGCTGTCAAACGCAGGCTGGGCGATAACGTTGGTGTGCGATTGCAAAAACTCCATCATGAAGCCGTCAGTAACAAAGCCCTCGTCATAAAGGGTATTTAAAATGGTGTAGTGCCAAAAAGTTGCCCAACCTTCATTCATTACCTGTGTTTGTCGCTGCGGATAAAAATACTGGGCAATTTTTCTGACGATGCGCACCAGTTCGCGTTTCCATGGCTCCATTAGCGGTGCATTTTTTTCGACAAAATACAGCAGGTTTTCTTCTGGTTCAGTGGGGAAGCGAGTCTCCTCCGGCGTATCATCTGCATTTTCTTTAACGGGAATTGTGCTCCATAGATGATTGACTTGTGTCTGTAAGTATTCCTCCCGTTCTTTTTGGCGGCCACTTTCTTCCTGTGCCGACAAACCCGGCGGGTGCTTATAACGATCAACCCCGTAATTCATCAACGCATGGCAAGAATCCAGCACCGCTTCCACTTCTTCGATACCGTGTTGTTGTTCACAGTCGGACACATATTTTTTGGCGAATAACAGGTAGTCAATAATGGCGTCGGCATTGGTCCAGGTTTGGAACAGGTAATTGTTCTTGAAAAAAGAATTGTGACCATAACAGGCGTGGGCGATTACCAGTGCCTGCATGGGCATACTGTTTTCTTCCATTAAATAAGAAATACAGGGGTTGGAGTTGATGACGATTTCATAGGCCAGGCCCATTTGGCCGCGTCGATAACGCTGTTCGGTTTCCAGAAATTGTTTGCCAAAAGACCAATGGTGATACCCCAATGGCATGCCTACCGAAGAGTAGGCGTCCATCATTTGTTCGCTGTTGATGATTTCTATTTGATTGGGATAGGTATCGAGGCCGTAATCGGCGGCGATACGGGAAATTTCGGCGTCGTAACGCTGGATAAGGTCACTGCTCCAGTCTGAAGTGTCGCTGATGATGTTTTCAGTTATGTTCATGCCGGTTTCCGGGCAAATAATTTACGAAATACAGGATAGATTTCATTGTTGCTGTCGATGGATTGCATATCAAAATTACGATGTTGTGTTTTTACACTCTCATAATGACGCCACAGACTTTGATGGTTGTGAGGCATGATTTCTATGTAAGCAAAATATTGTAACAGTGGCATGATACTGTTGTTTAACAGGGCGCTGCAATTGGGGGAGTCGCCATCCCAGTTATCACCATCGGAGGCCTGTGCGGCATAAATGTTCCAGTCATTGGTTGGGAAGCGTTCTTTAATGATCTTCAACATTAATTCCAGTGCGCTGGATACCACAGTGCCACCGGTTTCCCGTGAGTAGAAAAAATCCTCTTCATTGACTTCTTTTGCGGTGGTGTGATGGCGGATAAAAACCACCTGGATGTTTTCGTAGGTTTTGGTGAGAAACATATAAAGCAAAATGAAAAAGCGCTTGGCCATTTCCTTGCGGGCTTCATCCATGGACCCGGAAACATCCATTAGACAAAACATAACGGCTTGTGTCGTGGGTGTGGGCTTTTGAATACGGTTTCGGTAACGCAGGTCAAAAGTATCGACAAAAGGGATGGTGGCAATTTTGTCTTCTAATCGGCGTATTTCTTCTTCTAACTCTTCAATGCGGGTGGTGTGCTCACCAGTATTTTGCAGTGCGAATAATTCTGTCTGGGCTTCTTTCAGCTCGACGGAGTACGGTGCGCGAAGCGCGATGCGACGGGCGAGAGCACCGGTTAATGAACGAACAATATCAATATTGGAAGGCACACCGGTAGTACTGTAGCCGGCGCGTACAGATTTGAAGTTGGTGATTTTAGTCAGTTGGGTTTTGACCAGGTCAGGTAATTCCAGGTCTTCAAAGAAAAACTCCAAGAATTCTTCGCGCGACAGCTGGAAGGCGAATTCATCTTCACCTTCGCCCTGATCACTGGCTTCGCTTCCACCGCCTCCTCCGCTGTTGGGTGGGCGTGCAATACGGTCACCACTGACAAATTCCCTGTTGCCGGGATGAACAGCGTCACGCCGCCCGCCAGGGCCATGGCCGAATACAGGCTCGTGTGTGTCCTTGCTGGGGATATTGATTTTTTCGCCCTGGTCAACTTCGGTGATTGAGCGTGAGTCAATGGCGTCAGAAACCGCTTTTTTGATTTGTTGCCGAAACCGACGAAGAAACCGTTGTCGGTTGACGGCACTTTTGTGTTTGCCGTTTATCCTTCTGTCAATTATCTGAGTCATAATTGTAAAGGAAAGGGAAAAGGTAAATGACTTTTATTGTTCATAATTTCCTTTTCCCTTTTTCCCGTCTCTAGGAGGCTTTGCGTACACGCAAATACCATTCGGATAACAGCCTGACTTGTTTTTCGGTATAGCCCTTTTGGGTCATGCGATTGACAAAATCCTGATGTTTCCCCTGTTCTTCATTAGATGCCTTGGCGTTGAATGAAATAACGGGAAGCAGGTCTTCGGTGGTGGAGAACATTTTTTTCTCAATGACTTCCCGTAGTTTCTCATAACTGGTCCAGTGCGGGTTACTGCCATTGTTACGGGCGCGGGCGCGTAATACAAAGGTGACGATTTCGTTACGAAAATCCTTGGGATTGCTGATGCCCGCAGGTTTTTCAATTTTTTCCAGTTCTTCGTTGAGTGCGGCCCGGTCAAAAATTTCACCGGTATCCGGGTCGCGGTATTCTTCATTTTGAATCCAGTAATCAGCATAAGTTACATAACGGTCAAAAATATTCTGGCCGTATTCTGAATAGGATTCCAGATAGGATGTTTGTATTTCCTTGCCAATAAATTCTGCGTAACGTGTTGCCAGTATTCCCTTCAGGAATGACATATATTTTTCCGCGACTTCTGGTGGAAATTGTTCCTGTTCGATTTGTTGTTCCAGTACATAAAGCAGGTGTACGGGATTAGCAGCAACTTCGGTGTGGTCGTAGTTAAATACACGGGAGAGAATTTTGAAGGCGAAGCGAGTGGATAACCCGGTCATGCCTTCATCGACGCCGGCGAAGTCACGATACTCCTGATAGGATTTTGCTTTGGGATCAACATCTTTTAATGTTTCCCCGTCATAAATACGCATTTTGGATTCAATGTTTGAATTTTCCGGTTCTTTCAGTCGTGACAAAATGGCAAATTGCGCCATCATGTTCAGTGTGCCAGGCGCGCAGGCGGATTTGGAAAGTGAGCTGTTAGCCAGCAGTTTTTCGTAGATTTTTATTTCTTCGGAGACACGCAGGCAGTAAGGTACTTTGACGATAAAAATGCGATCAAGAAAGGCTTCGTTATTTCGGTTGTTTTTGAAGCTGAGCCATTCAGACTCATTGGAGTGTGCGAGAATAATGCCACTAAAAGGCAATGCAGAAATGCCTTCGGTCCCCATGTAGTTACCTTCCTGGGTGGCGGTAAGCAGAGGGTGCAGCACCTTGATGGGCGCCTTGAACATTTCAACAAATTCCAGGAGTCCTTGGTTGGCCTGGCAAAGCCCACCAGAATAGGAGTAGGCATCAGGGTCATCCTGGCTGAATTTTTCCAGCATGCGAATATCCACCTTGCCCACCAATGATGAAATATCCTGATTGTTTTCATCGCCGGGCTCGGTTTTGGAGATGGCGATCTGCCGTTGTATCGAAGGATAGAGTTTGACGACCCGAAATTGTGTGATATCACCGTTAAATTCATGGCGGCGCTTTACGGCCCAGGGAGACATGATGCCATTAAGATAACGCTTTGCGATGCCATAGTCTTCTTCCAGAATCTGTGCATCTTCTTCGGGCGAAAAAAGGCCCAGCGGTGATTCGTTGATAGGCGAACCTTTTATGGCATAAAAAGGTTGTTGTTCCATCAGTGATTTCAGTTTTTCCGCTAAAGATGATTTGCCGCCGCCCACTGGCCCCAGCAAATACAGAATCTGTTTTTTCTCCTCCAGGCCTTGTGCGGCATGGCGGAAGAACGAAACGATCTGTTCAACAGTGTCTTCCATGCCATAAAAATCTTTAAAGGCCGGATAAATTTTGATGAGTTTATTGAAAAAGAGGCGGCTCAGGCGTGGGTCTTGCCGGGTATCTACCATTTCTGGTTCGCCAATGGCTGTGAGTATGCGTTCGGCAGCAGTGGCGTAAGTTGTCGGCTCTTTTTTGCACAGATCCAGGTATTCCTGAAGTGACATTTCCTCTTCCTGTGCCTGCTCGTACCGGGACTGGTAGTGCTCAAAAATAGGCATGATCTTGTCCTCTCAAGAAATTGCAGTGTCCGCTATTTATATCGGACGCCATTGGGCTATTGAAAGCCCGCATTAATATTGACTTTTTATGGGTCTGTGCTTTGTATGGTGACCGGGTTGGGTGTATCTGCCGGCCAACGCCACAAACGGTAAAACACTGCTTTTAGTATAGGTTCAGTTTGATAAAATTGAATCTCGTTCGTTATTGTTGATGCAAACCGTATGCCAGATATTATGGGTCTGATACGCTGTGAATTCGTCCTTTTGATGGAAACAGCTGTCAAAATTCGGGCAAATCAAAGAATATTTTGACGTTATACTGGCGCTGTTTCCTTGCAGCCGTTTGCAACCAACCGCAGGGTTCGACTCGTCTGGTGAAGTCCAAGTTCCGTGGTTAACGATAATTATGAATACTCAACAAAGTCAGGTGTTTTTTGCCCAACGGTTTGTGGTCAGGGTGCTTCTGACGGCGGCCCTGGGGTTTGTTTTGTTTCCTGCGGATGCGTTGCATGCTGCGGATGAAAAACCACCATCAGGGTTTGAGAATGCACAGTTACGGCTACAGCTGTTTCCCTGGAGTACGGAACAAATGGCTGCTTTTTTTGAGGCGCGGGGGTTTCCAAAGGTGATGATTGAGGAACTGTCGGCGTATTGTTTTTTCACGGCAAGCGTCAAAAATAAACGTAATGATGTGTTACAGCTGGACCTGTCTAATTGGGTGTTTACGTCTCAGGGTCAGCGGCTTCAGAGGATACCGCGTTCGCAATGGCCGCCGTTATGGAAAGAGATGGATATTCCATTGGCCTCTCAGTCCACGTTTCGCTGGATGCTATTACCTGAGAGATTGGATTTTTATGCACATGAAAAAGAAGGTGGTAATGTTGTCCTGAAAAAAACAACGGCCGTTTTTTCCTTGCGTGCCCGGTTTGGGCTGGGGGAAAACACTGAGCCCGTGATGGTGACAGTGGACAATTTACAATGCGCAGATGCAGCAGGGGCAATAAAATCACCATGAAGTGGCTACAAGACAGATTCAGTATGGTTTTGTGTGCGTTGCTGATAGGCACGTCGATCAGTGGGCCCACATGGGCAGATGCTTCTCTTTCGGCGCCGCCCGCCCCCAGGGGGATTTTATCTATTGCGGCTTATCCTGCTCCGCCTTTGGTGTTAAACGATATTGACGGCAACCGCTTCAGTCTGGTGAAGCAGAAAGGCCGTTGGGTTTTCGTGCATTTTTGGGCAAGCTGGTGCGGCCCCTGTCGACGTGAAATGCCAGCGATTCAGCAAATGGTGGAGAAACTTAAAACACTGCCGCTGGCATTTGCCATCGTGAATACGGCGGAAAATGAAGACGCCGTATTCACTTTTCTGGGGCTGCTGGCGCCGGATATTGTGCCGCTCATGGATCTTGACGGTATGGTTACCGAGGCCTGGAAACCTCGTGGCCTGCCTTCAACCTACCTGGTTGATCCGGCAGGCGTTGTGCGTTATCAGGTGCTGGGCGGACGGCCTTGGGATGAGGACGAATATCTGCGGTTTTTGACGGCGCTTTCCGCGCAATCCGTGCAACAGAATTAACGGACTCATGCGCGCTCCCTGATTATTTGGCGGCCTTTTTTTTCGCTGCTTTTTTCTTTGCTGTTTTCTTTTTCGCGGCCTTCTTTTTGACGGTTTTCTTTGACGCCTCGCTGACGACCCAGTTTTTGTCGATGTAATGGGCCGTCCAGCCGGTGGCCTTGCCATCGACTTCGGTCATTACATACTGTTCTTTGTTTTTGCGGCTGAAGCGGATGATCGTGTCGTTGCCTTGGTTGTCTTCCAGTGGGGCGTCACACAGATACAGGTGCTTGGGGTCAAGTTCGGATTTATGCGGGATCAGTTCTTTGACGCGTGGCGCGCGGGTTTCGCGGGAGCGTGGGAAGGCGCTGGAAGCGAGGAATATGCCCGCGGCACCATCACGCAATACAAAATAACCATCGGATTTTTCACAGGGCAATTCCTTCATGTGCACAGGGTCGGCTTTGGGTGGCGCGACTTCCCCGTTACGTAAAAGCTTGCGTGTATTTTTGCATTCTTCATTGGTGCAGCCAAAATATTTGCCAAAACGTCCGGTTTTGAGTTGCATGTTGGCACCGCACTTGTCGCACTCGATAAGTGGCCCGTCGTAGCCTTTGATGCGGAATTTGCCGGTTTCCACTTCGTAGCCGGTGCAGTCGGGGCTGTTGCCACAGATGTGGAATTTGCGTTGCTCGTCGATCAGATAGCTGTCCATGGCGGTGCCACATTTCGGGCAGCGATGACGTTGCATTAATGCACGTGCTTCACTTTCTTCATCGGCATCCACATCCACGGCTTCATCGCCGGGAATGAGGTTCATGGTGGATTTGCAGCGCTCTTTGGGGGGTAGCGCGTAGCCGGAACAGCCCAGAAATACGCCGGTGGAACCGGCGCGAATCTGCATGGGGCGACCACAATTGGTACAGGGGATGTCTGTGGTGATAGGGTCGTTGCCACGCATGCCTCCTTCGTCCTGATCGGCGGTTTCCAGCTTGGATTTGAAGTCTTCATAAAATGCGTCAAGCACGTTCAGCCAATTGCTTTCACCGGTGGCAATGGAATCCAGTTTTTCTTCCATGTTGGCTGTGAAGCTGTAATCCATGAGATCCTTGAAATTTTCCGCCAGCCGCTCGGTGACGATGTCGCCGATTTTTTCCGCGTAAAAACGCCGGTTTTTCACGGTGACATAACCACGATCCTGGATCGTGGAAATAATGGAGGCGTAGGTGGATGGCCGGCCAATGCCGCGCTTTTCCAGTTCTTTCACCAGCGATGCCTCGCTGTAGCGTGCCGGTGGTTTGGTGAAATGCTGCGACGGGTCGAGTTTCACCAGTGACATCACATCCCCTTCTGCTACGGCGGGCAGGAGAATGTCATCACTGTTTTTTTGTTGTGGCGGCTGTACCTTGGTCCAGCCGTCAAACACCACCACGCGACCTTTGGCGCGCAGTTCAAAACCGGCGGCATCCACTTTGAGGGTGGTGACATCAAATTTTGCAGGCGGCATCTGGCAGGCCACAAACTGTCGCCAGATAAGTTCGTATAGGCGTACGGCATCTTTGTCGACGTTTTTCAGGTCCGACATCATGGTATGCACATCCGAGGGCCGAATGGCTTCATGCGCCTCTTGCGCACCTTCACGACTGCTGTAGGAAATGGCTTTTTCCGGTAAATATTTTTTGCCGTATTTGTTGCCGATGTAGTCACGTACTGCTGCCACGGCTTCATTGCTGAGGTTGGTGGAATCGGTTCGCATGTAAGTGATGTAACCGGCTTCGTAAAGCCGTTGCGCCATCATCATGGTTTTTTTCACGCCAAAGCCCAGTCGTGTGCTGGCGGCCTGTTGCAGGGTGGAGGTAATAAACGGCGCTTTGGGTTTGCTCGACGATGGTCGCACCTCACGCTTGACCACGTTGTAATCGGCGCGTTCCAGAATGGCCAGCGCGGCATCGGTGAGTCCCTTGTTCGGCGGGCGGAAATTATGGTTATTCTGTTTGACCACCTGCATGCGCAATGCTTCGCTTTTGGCGGTGCGCAGGTCGGCAAAGACTTCCCAGTATTCTTCCGGGTCAAAGGCGTGAATTTCACGCTCCCGTTCCACCACCAGTTTGGTGGCCACGGATTGCACACGCCCGGCGGAAAGGCCACGCGCCAGTTTTTTCCAGAGCAGGGGTGACAGCATGTAGCCTACCACGCGATCAAGAAAACGCCGGGCCTGTTGTGCGTTGACCTGGTTGAAATCCAGCGTGGAGGGGGCGGCAAAGGCTTCCCGGATCGCATTTTGGGTGATCTCGTTAAACACGACACGCTTGTACGGTATTTTGTCACCGATGGCCTGGGTCAGGTGCCAGGCGATGGCTTCCCCTTCACGATCCCGGTCAGTGGCGAGGTAAATGGTGTCGGCATTTTTTGCCAGTTTTTGTAACTCTGCCACCACTTTTTCTTTACCAGGCATGATCTCATAGTGCGCATTCCAGTTGTTTTCCGGATCGACGCCCATGCGATTCACCAGCGTTTTGGTGGCGCGCTCGCGTTTGCGTTTTTCACGTTCCTCCGGGGCCAGTTTGCGTGACTCGGCAGCAAGTTTGGCGCGCGCTTTGGGGTCCATTTTGGACTTGCTGGCGGCGCTGCCACTGGTGGGCAAATCACGAATATGACCCACGCTGGATTTCACAATAAAATCCTTGCCCAGGTACTTGTTGATGGTTTTTGCCTTGGCCGGTGATTCGACGATGACCAGTGATTTGCCCATAATTTCTTTTTCTTTCAGTAAGTTAATGTAATTTTTGATGATTTGGCCGCAGCCCTTTATTAGAAATACTTGGAGTCTCCCCCTGCTGTCAAGTGGGGAAGTTCGGCAGTATGACAATAATTTTTAGGTTTTGATGCTATTTACTTTGCCGTAGCCCCACTAGCTCAACGGTTTCCGGCGAGCGGCAAACAAAAACCAGGGTTTGTAAGGAAAGCCGTTGTCGGGCTACAAACAACGGAAACGCAAAAGGTCAGTCGTCCAACCGAATGCCTACTTTTAGTTTGACCTGGAAATGTGCAATCTTGCCATTCTGTAAATGGCCGCGGGTTTCGGTGACCTCGAACCAATCCATGTTACGCAATGTTTTGGATGCGCGTTCAATGGCATTGTGAATGGCATCATCGCTGCTTTTGGGGGATGAACCGACCAGTTCGATAAGTTTGTAGGTGTGGCTTGACATGAATTGCTCCCGCTGTTGGGTGGGTGATGAGTTGTTCCGGTACCAGTGTAACAGTCACTGACGTGAAATTTGTCGATATTGCGTGTAGCCTTGTGGTCTGGGTAACAGGAGTGATGGTATGGCGGCTCTCATACAATTCAAGGGCAATGCGCAGGGTGTGACGCTGCGACTGGAGAGTCTGGTGTCACGCATCGGCCGCGGCACGGAAAATGATATTACGATCCATGACGAACTGGTCAGCAAGCACCATGCGCTGATTGAGGTGCGGCATGTGGCCGACAAAGCCGATATATTTGAATATTTTATCGAAGATTGTGGCAGCACCAACGGCACATTTGTCAATGACCAGCGCATTGAAGCCTGCCAGCTGAAAAATGGCGACGTGATTCGTTTCGGTATTAATCATTTTCGTTTTGTTGATGACGCAAATGATGACCTGGCGGCCACCACTAAAATCCACAAAACCTGGATTCCGGGTTTGTATGTTTCAACACGTAAAAAGTAAATGGAAACCTTCTTTGCAGTGCTGCGCCCCGAGTCCTCTGATCAAACGTAAATATCAATACCGGCAGCAGGTTGCTCATTGCTGTTATTTTCGGTCGTGACCGTTTCGGTATTTTTGATATTGCGCCGGTCGTGGCCACTGCGGGTATCAAGCAGCACAGATTTTTGTTGTTGGCGGCGTTCCTGTTTTCTTCTCTGACGCTGGTTCCGTTTTATTTTTTGCTGGGGTGTGTGAGGCGCATTCTCATGCGCCTTTACAGGCTGTGACGTCGGATAGGCTTGAGTTTCCTTGACGTTACGGCTGTTGGTTTTACGCGTGTGAAGGGCAGCGTCATCGCTGGTCACCATGGTCACTGAGGTCATGTGAGCCCCCTTGCGGCTTTGACTGGTCACGTCCAAGTATAGCCAAAGTCTGTGCTCAATGCAGGGGCGCGAGACAGTATCAGGCGAGTTTGTTATAGTCCGGCAGCCACAATGACATGCCCCCGTTTATTTTTTCCGTTTTTCAAATGGTGTTCAAGAAGATCAATATATGATGCGTTTATTTTCTCAATTGCTTTGTGTTGCCATGTTGTTTTTGTTTTCCGCCGCCGTGGTCTTGGCAGACGAGGCGCAGGGGGGCATTCGTGGTACGGTTGATTATTGCGGTCTGGGTGGGCTGGATGGCATGCAGGTTTACGTGCCAGGAAAAATGTTTACGGTCATCACGGATGAGAGTGGCCAGTTTCAGTTTGATGGTCTGAGTGCGGGAAGTTATACCTTGTTTTATCGCAAGGGAGACCGCTTGCTGAATCAGAACAGGGATATTCAGGTATTGGCAGGGCAGGTCTCTGATCTGGGTGTTATTGCCTTTTGTGACCGTAAAGGCATGGCTTCAGGGGCCGGGAGTACACCAGCTGTCACGGCGCCTGCGCGACCACCATGCACCGCAGCCAGTGATGATCTGCAATGCAGGGATGCCGACGGTGATGGCGTGGTTGCAGCATTGGATTGTGATGATGCCAATGCCAAAATTTATCCGGGTGCCATCGAGGTTTGTGATGGTATCGACAACAATTGCAGTGGCACGGTCGACGATAATGTCTCCGTATTGGTAAAACATGGCATGGGTACCTGTGATGCTGGCAGGATATCAATTGCGCAGTGCGCAAACGGATACAGTGATTGTGACGGACAAGTGGCCAATGGCTGTGAGGCGGACTTGATGAAGGATGATGAAAATTGCGGAAGTTGCGGCAATATGTGTGCTGCGTCTGAAAGCTGTGGCCTGGGGTTTTGTTAACACTTCCCGGGAATAGCGATTGTTTTTTTTCGGGTCGAAGGCTGGGTAGCCAACCTGCTGCCCGTGTCAGGTTCCGGCTTTTTCTTTCAGCATTTCAGGCTGGCCCGTGCGGCCATGATATCTTCCCGGGTTAGCATGCCCACCAGTTTGCGTTTGTCATCCACCACCGGCAAATGATGGATATGGTGTTGGTTGAACACGTCAATCTTGTCAGCAATACGTTCGTCCTGCCGGGCGGTAATTGCCGGGCTGTTCATGATCTGCCCCGCCACCTCTGCCTTATCTGATTCAAACCCTGGCGTACGCTGGCGCAGCCGGGCGAGACGTTCGGCCATGCTCTGCGACTCGGGCAAAGGTGTGTCAGCGCTGTCGCTGGCCAGATGCACAAAGTTGCTTACCGTGACCATGCCAATAACGTGTTGAAAATTATCCACTACCGGTACGCCGCGAATGTTGTGTTGTTCAAACAACTGCCACACTTCCTCCAATTCGGTGCCGTATTGTACAGACAGGGCGGGTTGTGACATTACCTCGGCACAGCGCATGTCGCCAAAACCCTGGCCGTGCGCTTGTTGCAGGGCGCGCGTATAAATTTCGTGCAGGTCCTGTTGGCTAATGTCGATAAACGTATCCATTTCGGAAATAGCGCGGGCAAGGTCGTCCTGATCAAAAGGTGCGCTGCTGGCCAGCCATTCTTCGTTGCTACGCTGCCAGTTGTGGTCCAGCGTGTGCTGATAGTCTTCGTTTTGCTGGTTGATGCCTGCCAGACGCCAGTAGGTGAGCGTCACGACAAGCATAATGACAACATTGAGCAGCACCGGGGTGAGCACATACTGGTAACCCAGTGAGTGTATGGACTCTCCTCCCAGCACGGCCATCAATGCTGCGGCTCCGCCGGGGGGGTGCAGGCAGCGTAAATAATGCATGGCGAGGATGGCCCCGCCCACTGCCACAGCCGTTGCCAATGCAATATGTGGTATCCACAGGGCGCTGGTGACACCGATGACCGCCGATACCAGATGGCCACCGGCAAAGGCCCAGGGAGTCGACAGTTTGCTGCTGGGCACCACAAACAACAACACAGCAGCGGCCCCCATGGAGGCAACCATCATGGGCAGGTCGAGGCCGCTGAGAGTGAGCTGACTGGCCAGCCCCACCAAAGCGATGGCCACCAGGGCTGCACTTGCTGAAAGCAGGATACGTCTATGCGTGAGATCGGTTTGCCGGGCAAACCAGCGGGAAAAGGGCGGCAATTGGGGCATGTTTTTTGTGCGTTGCTGATCCCGGAAGTGTGAACCCCGAAAGTCTATCTCGAATACCACCGTTAAGGTAGGTGTATGCCAGGATATTCCTGACACAAAAAAGGCGGGATATCCCGCCTTTTTTGTGCCTTAAGAAAGCTTTTTTTAAAAGGTGACGCCTACGGCATTCAAACTGCCATTGTCGTTTTCTTCATAATTTACCATCAGGCTGCCAGCAAAACCCTTCAGGCCCGTGATGATTTCCTGTGTGGCGGCGAAAGTAATCGGGCTGCGGGATTCGGCATCACGAATGGTGAAAGTGTGTTTGGTGGCATCTACTGACATAAGCTGTCCCATGTGAGTGCTTGGCCCCATGGATTCGCAAGCCAGTACTGCACCGGAGGTGAATAGGGCGCCTGCTAGCAAAACACCACTCAATAAACTTTTTTTATACATGACTGGATTCTCCTGTAAGTGGGTTGTCGGGTATACATAAAACCGATAAAACTGATCAATATTCGCTCCTCGATTGTGGCCGTACTTTCATTATTTCGCAAGCATACCCCTGTGGCGACTGGGGATCAGGCAGTGATTATGAGCTAGCGCGTCTTGCCCAAACGCATCTGTTCTTATGTGACGCCTCGAAATAAAGTAGGGTGAAAATTTAACACTGGCGCCTCGGTTGTTCTGGGTATGTCGACAAGCGGTTTGTCTCTTGTTCTGTGATGAAGTTCACATTTCTGTCATATGCGGGTTTTATGATCCGCCGATAGAAAAAATGAACAGGATGATTCTGGTACAGGAAACCCGGTACCGGGAAATAACGTCTACAGGGTAGGGATTGCAGTAAACATACACGGAGACATCACAGTGAAACTGGAAAAACTGGAGCGCGCATTACGTCATATGTCGAATAAGGCATTAATGAAATTTGTAAAACGTTGTGTATGCCGAAGCCTGCCGGGCGTGGGTGATGCAGCAGATGAATCCCGCGAGGCGCTGGATATGGTGTACGTGGAGTGCAGTCGCCGCGGTAAAGAGCGTCTTTATGATACGGCTTATGCGTATGTGGCGCATCACCCGGATCGTTGCAATATTTTGTAATCTTATTTTCAATAAAATTTTAATCAGAGGGAGTCCCCGCGCCGTAAAAAACCGGCGAATGGGGGCTCCCTTGTTTGTCAGGTCAAAATATTTATCGGTTATGATTGAGCCAGTTGCGGGTGTTTTGCTCTGATTGGCAGTTTCGATGATTATTTACCCGGTTGTTCCTGTATGTTTTTCTTTTCCTGTAAGGTGTCTTATAACGACAGCCCCGGTAGCGGAATGTTTTTCCAATTTTTTATAATTGGGCTTTTTCATTAACGCTGTGTGTGGAGCATTGGCATCGTAGGCCGTTTTTCAGGTTGTTTGAGCTGAAACGTTTTATCAATGTCAGAAAACAAGGGTTGATACTGTTTGTGGCAGGTTATGAAGCAATATCTGGTGAAATTAATATCCGGGGTCTTGGCATTACTGGTCGCTGGGTGCTCAACAAAACCGTATATAATAAAACCCGCTGAAAATATTTCATCGGAAAAACCCAATAAAATTTATGTGGTGGGTCATGACTGGCATACAGGGTTTATCATACCCGCAAATAGAATTCAGCGCCTTGTTCCTGGCTTGGCAGAGCGGTTTGGCAATGCTGATTTTCTCGAATTGGGCTGGGGCGACAAAGGGTTCTACCTGTCCGGGGAAATGACAGCCGGTTTGGTTCTCCGCGCCATATTCTGGCCAACAGATTCTGTTATGCATGTTGTTGCTGTTTCGGACAATGTGCACAGGTTTTTTCCAGGCAGTGAAATTGAGCCCGTTTATCTCAGTGATGAAGAATATGCCTCGCTCTTAAAATATATTTCCAACAGTTTTTATCGGAATAAGAAGGGCGAAATAATCAAGCTTGAAAAGGGGTTGTATGGTAACAGCCAGTTTTATGCCGGAGAGGGAGATTATTTTTTAATGAATACCTGTAATAAATGGACGGCGAAAGGCTTGAGGAGTGCGGGAATGGGTATTGGAACAACCTTTTCACTGACGGCTGACAGCGTCATGAATTATCTGCAAGCACAAAATAAATCCCAAGCGCCACGGGTATATATCCATGGCAATTGAGGTTTGCGCAGTAATTTTACGCCGCTACGCTGAAATTTATAACAGTAAGTATATTGTTGTTTGCTAATAGAGTAAGGGCTTGGTGAGTATCCTGCGCGCGTAAAACGGGATTATTCACTTGTGGGCGATATAAATGACCGCCGGCGAAACTTTTTTCACTCAATTCACCGTGTCAGATTTGAGTCTGATTGCAATTTGCAGTCGTGACTTGTCATTCCTGTGCGGGAATAACGTTGTATGATGAAGAGCGTAACTTGAATTTGTTATTGCTGCCTTTTCGCAGTTGGGTTTCGCTACCCGAAATGCCGGCTGATATGCTGATATTAGTCACATTTGTTTGACAGATTGTTGTTATTTCCGCGGCGAGGGTTCCAGTATTTTTAAATCAATAGGTGAAACTATTGGTTTTAATCTGGCGTTTCCATAGTGGCAGCTTTTGTGATTTTTCCTGGCTCGGCTTTCCTTGTTTTTCTTTTTGGTTTTGGGTTGTCAACATCCGGTATAAATTTTTAGCCTCTTGAAAAGGGCATAAAAATCGGTACTATGTTTGCAGACATAACTGAAAATAAGATATGGATATAACTAAAAATAAGTTTTTTAGTGCTGGAGGGATACTGTGCGTTGTAATTCTAGAGTAAGCCATTATCGGGCAATTGTTTTGATTGCTCTTTTTTCCTTGGCCCTGGCCTCTTGTGGAGGCGGCGGAGGCGGAGGCGAAAATACCACCAGTACCAGTTATACCGTTACTGCCAATGCCGGAGCCGGCGGCAGTATCAGTCCGGAAACCGCCACAGTTGATAGCGGATCAACAACCAGCTTCACAGTGGCGCCCGACAGTGGTTACAGTGTCAATACGGTCACCGGTTGTGGTGGAACACTTGTTGACGCCACCTTTACCACCGGCGCCATTACTGCGGACTGCACGGTCACGGCAAGTTTTGTCAGCGACGGTCTGCCGACGCTCAGCATCACGGATGCTAACGTTGCTGAGGGCGACAGCGGTACCTCTGACCTTGTTTTCACCGTCACCCTCAGTGCTTTGTCCGATAGCGACGTGAGCGTGGACTTTGCCACCAGTGACAACAGCCCGGCAGAAGGCAGTGCCACGGCAGACAGTGATTACACGGCCATTGGCAATACCACTCTGGTGATCCCGGCAGGTGATACTTCGGGAACGATAACCGTCAGTGTTACCGGAGACATCACTGTCGAAAGCGATGAAACGCTGACGCTGACACTGAGCAATCCCACAGGTGCAACTCTCGGTGCGGCAGTGGCCACGGGCACCATCAATAATGATGATTCAGCACCGCCGGCTTTGCCCACTGTCAGCATTACCAATTCCAGTATTATCGAAGGCCGCAGCGGCACCACTAATCTCAGTTTCACGGTTACTCTCAGTGCTGCGTCCGAAAGCGATGTGGATGTGGATTTTGCCACCAGCGACAACAGCCCGGCAGAAGGCAGCGCCACGGCGGGCAGCGATTACACCGCGGGTAGTGGCACGGTGACTATTCCCGCTGCCAGCACTTCGGCGGTGATCCGCGTCAGTGTTTTGGGGGATGCCAATGTCGAAAGTGATGAAACCTTTACGGTTACTCTGGCCAGTACCACGGCCAACGCCGTGTTGGGTGCTTCCAAAACAGCAACAGGCATTATTTTTAATGATGATGCAGACGGTAGTGTCAGAGGCCTTAATGACACGGGTACCACCACCTGCTCGGACAACGCAAATAACGACCTGACCTGCCCACAGGCGAGCCATCCCGGTCAGGATGCCGAATACGGTCGGGACGCTCAGATGGCGGCGGGGACGCTTTTCAAGTTTGGTGCTGGCCGGGTAGGGTTTGATTTCATCAAACTGGACAGCAATGGCGCCCCGCTCGCTGATCAGGCTGCTGCGTATGCCGCAACGCCATGGAACTGTGTACAGGATAACGTCACCAATCTGACCTGGGAGGTAAAATCGACAGATGGCGGTCTGCATGATGCCGGTCACACGTATTCCTGGTTCAACTCGACTGGCATCAGCGATGGGGGTGATCCTGGCACCGCCAATGGTGGAACGTGTGTCGACACGGCCAACTGCGACACTGAAAAATACGTAGCTGCGGTCAATGCTGTCGGCTTGTGTGGACAGACAGACTGGCGTCTGCCTACAGTCGGCGAGTTGGCCTCGTTGATAGACAGTTCCATTGCTTTCCCAGGCCCCACCATTGACACGGGTTATTTCCCGAATACAGGTCCGGGGCTCTTGGCTTATTGGTCTTCGTTACCATATGCCACTCTTTCTGACCGCGTGTGGTTTGTCTATTTCGGTTATGGCGGCGTCGTTGTGGACGACAGGTTTGACAGCAAGTCTGACGCTCTCAGTGTCCGCCTTGTGCGCGGCGGCCAGTGAGTTTGGTCTTTGCGGACCTGCCAGGGATTGAGGCAAACGATGCTGCATTTTCCCTGCTAACAGAATTACGCCCTGAGCACAGTCTCTGGCGATGAATTGAATCAGGAGAAATCATTATGCATAACAAGCATCTTACCGTGTTGATTGTAACCCTTGGCCTGGGGTTGGCGTTACCGTTGGAGAGTCTGGCGCTTTGCAATACCGATCTTACCGCCATGGCCCCTGACAGCCGCTATACCGATAACGGTGATGGAACAGTGACGGATAAGCAAACCGGCCTTACATGGAAGCAGTGTTCCGAGGGGCTGAGCAGCAGCAGCACAGCTTGCGATACCGGTACGGCGGCCAAGTACACTTGGCAGCAGGCCTTGCAGCAGGTGGAGACGCTTAACAACAGTGGTGGCTTTGCCAGTTACACTGACTGGCGCTTGCCAAACCGCAATGAGCTGGCGTCCCTGGTGGAACGTCAGTGCTATTTGCCTGCAATCAATGAGAACCTGTTTCCCAATACATCATCTTCGTATTATTGGTCGTCAACGCCACGTGCCGATTCTGCTGCGGAAGTGTGGGGTGTCTATTTCCACTATGGCATCGTCTTTGTCGGCAATAAGTCCAATGCGGATAATGTTCGTCTCGTGCGTGGTGGCCTTTGAGGCGAGTGTCCCGCCAAGGAGTGCGCGCGCCCCAGGTTTAACCCCCTGTCGCCGACATGAATCGCACCACTTGTGAAGGTTTCTCAGTGAACTCATGGCGTTCAGGTTTAAGTGTAACGGCATGCCGAATGGCGGTCTGTAGTTCCTGGTCAGAAATGCCATCGCGTAACAACGGGCGTAACTCGAATTTATGGTCTTGACCCAGGCACAGGTAAAGCGTGCCGTCCACTGATAACCGAACACGGTTACAGGTTTCGCAGAAATGCTGTGAAATGGGTGTGATAAACCCGATGCGCAGGTCTGTGCCTGCTACTTGCAGATAGCGCGCGGGCCCGCCGCCGGGCATGACACCGGGAACCAAATCGAAGCGCTGCTCCAGTTTGCTGCGCACGGTTTGCAGGTCCACATAATGATCGACGGCATCGCGGCCTGTGGTGCCCATAGGCATGGTTTCGATAAAACGCAGGGTGAAGTCATGCTTGATGCAAAAATTCACCATGGCTTCCACTTCGTCTTCGTTAATGCCCTTCATCACCACCATGTTGATTTTGATGGGAGCGAAGCCTGCGGCTTTGGCGGCCATTAATCCATTGATGACCTTTTCCAGTTTGCCACCGGTGATTTCCTGAAAGCGTCTTTCGTCCAGACTGTCCAGGCTGATATTGAGTCGGCGTACACCGCCAGCGTACAAATTTTCTGCATGGCGGGACAGTTGCACGGCGTTGGTGCTCAGTGAAAGGTCGTTGATACCCGGCAGGTTTTGCAAGCGAGTTGTCAGCGTGGGCAGGTCTTTACGCACCAGCGGTTCGCCACCGGTAATACGTACCCGTCGGGTTCCCAATGCAGCAAAGGCGCGGATAACCCGTTCAATCTCATCAAAGTTTAACCAGTGCTCCGGTTCTTCAAAATCCTTAAAGCCTTTGGGCAAACAGTAAAAACAGCGCAGGTCACAGCGGTCCGTTACCGACAGGCGGATGTAGTCAATGGAGCGGCCGTGGGGATCAATGAGCTGAGACATATGTTTGGCATTATAGCCCAGTCGTCCAGCGTAAAATAATCGTCTAAATCGTCTGGTAATACAGGTTCTGCGGATGGTTGGCCTGTGCGAAAAAGAACCATCGTTCGGCAATGAGTCCCGCGTATTGCACGGCAAAGGCCAATACCAACAATCCGCTTGCGCCATTGCTCAGGCCCATGCCGAGCAATAGCAGGGGAAGTGGAAAAACCAGCAGCAGGAAAATCCATTTAACAGACTTGAAAAAAACCGTGCTCATGCCATGGAAATATTCACGGGTATTAAACGAGCCGCCCATGGAGCCTTGGGATTTTTGTTGAATATTGTTGTGGCGCACGCCAATCGCTGTGCGCAGGGTGGAGTGGTATTTGATGCGTTGGTTGCGCAGTAGCGACGCAGTGCGGGTGAGCAAGGCCGCAAAGGTAAGGATGATGGCCCAGGTGCCAAACAGGCCAGTTAATGCCAGGCTGTACTGTGTGGCAAAGGCCGTGGCCAGGGTAAAGCCGGAGCTCATGCCCAGCAGGGTGTAATTAACAGGTGTGAGTGGTGTGTGCCATTCCTGTAAAAATTTCAGGCAGGCGTAAATCATTCCGGTGCAGATGAACAGGGTGAAACACAATACGATACCGACGATGCCCACCATCAATGTGAGGTTTGTTTCAGGCAGTGCGGCTGAACCAAACACTTTCGGGTTCCATTCCAGATAGTGCAGCAGGCCGTAGATAAAAACCACAGCCATAAAGGCTGGCAGGGCGATGACTTCGCGTGACAGCCATGAGGTGCGCCACATGGCAGCAGAGCGCCAGGCTCGTTCCGGATGGCCTAAATGAAAAAATGAAGCAATCAGTCCCGCGATGAGCAAACCCAGCGATAACAAACTGCCATTGCCATAAAAGCGGTGTTCCTGTGATGCCAGTGCGCCCATATGGCTGAAAGCCTCGGCGGTGACCAGGGCCAGAAACAGGCCCTGGCCGGCACCGATGAGGGTGGTTAAAAAGATAACTGAAAATGCGGGATGCATAAATTTTTCTCCAGAGGCTTACCAGGATACGCTGTCTTCCAGGAACGGTGCATCCGGGTCGGTCCGGGGCAATCGTCCATCTTTTTTGAGAGGATTGTCGACGCGCGTTAATTCGTCTTCGTGAAACTTGATCCGGGTTTTGCGACGCGGCAAATAATGGTTGGCTGGCTGCGTGCCCCATTCGGGCATCAGAGGATAACCGCCGTTTTCACCAATGGCGCGGGAGACTTCGGATTCGGGGTCATGCACGTCACCAAACAGGCGCGCCGAGGTGGGGCAGGCCAGCACACAGGCGGGTTTGCGGTCGGCTTCCGGCAGCGATTGGTCATAAATGCGGTCCACACAGAGAGTGCATTTTTTCATCACCTTTTGTTTTTCGTCAATCTCGCGTGCGCCGTAGGGGCAGGCCCACGCGCAATATTTACAGCCGATACATTTGTCGTAATCCACCAGCACAATACCGTCTTCCGCGCGTTTGTAACTGGCGCCGGTGGGGCACACCGGCACGCAGGGAGGTTCCTCGCAATGCAGGCAACTTTTGGGAAGATGCACCGTCTCGGTGTCAGGAAACTCGCCCACTTCGTAGGTTTGCACACGATTGAAAAAAGTACCGGTGGGATCTTTGCCGTAAGGATTATCATCCATCAACGGGCCGGCGGCGCCGGAAGTGTTCCATTGCTTACAGCTGGTGACGCAGGCATGGCAACCGACGCACACATTCAAATCGATCACTAAAGCGAGTTGGGTCATGGTTCAATTTACTCAAATAAAAGATCGGGCGCGGCGGTGCGAAGGGTGCAAAGTTTCTCTGATCATCGTTGTTTCCCCATTAATGGTATATCCGCCATTCCGGCGCAGGCCGGTATCCAGAAGATAGTCGAAGCCACTGGGTTCCGGCCAACGCCGGAATGACGTGTGAAATTGTTGAACATTCATTTTTTCTTGCCGATGTTGAGCCCGGCGGGTTTTTTGCCCGCAAAATAACTCAGCCATGATGTGCGCTTTGCTTCTCCGGGAACAGATGGCATGGGGTCAAACTGTGGCGAGCTTACGGGTGTTTCGTTGGCGTCGGCCTTGTAAATGCGCACCTGCACGTCATACCAACCGGCTTGCCCGGTGATGGGGTCGGAGTTGGAAATATGTTCGCCGGCTTTGTGGCCAGGCAGTTCCTCTGAGATCAAATGATTGAGCAAAAAACCTTTTTGTGATTCGTTGGCATCGGGGGTGAGGTTCCATGCGCCGCTGGCCTTGCCGATGGCATTCCAGGTCCATACCGTGCCGGGCTCCACGGCCTCGGAAAAGCGACACATGCAACGCACCTTGCCCCATTGTGATGCCACCCATATCCAGTCGCCGTCGTTGATATCCGCGGCGCGTGCGGTTCTGGGGTTTACGTGTAAATAATTGTGTGCGTGAATCTGCCGCAGCCAGGCGTTTTGCGAATCCCAGCTGTGGTACATGGCCATGGGGCGCTGGGTGATGGCGTTGAGCGGGTATTTTTGTTTATCCGACAACTGGCTTTCCAGTGGTTCATAATAAAATGGCAGCGGATCAAAGTAGGTTTCGATGCGTTTGCGTAAATGATCCGGCGGCTGTTTGCCTGCGTATTTGCCCTGCGCGCTCAAGCGGAATTTTTGCAACACTTCGCTGTAAATATGGATGTTGATGGGGTCTGTGTAACGGGTCAGGCGATGATATTGCGACCAGTCCAGGTATCCCCGATTCCAGTTACGCATGTACTGATACGATTTGGGTAACTCGTAATGGAATACGCAGTTATTTTTTTCGTACATGTCCCATTGACCGGGATTGGGTTCACCGCTCATGATTTTTTCACCGCGCTTGCCGCGCCAGCCAGCGAGAAAACCGATGCCAGAGTCGGGCTCGGTTTCGTAGTTAGTGATGAAGTCCGGGTAATCACGAAATTTGCGTGCGCCGTCTTTGTGGGTGAAGGCGGGAAGGCCAAGGCGTGAGCCCAGCTCAATGAGCACCTCCTGAAATGGTTTGCATTCACCCTTGGGCGGCAGCACCGGGATACGCACCGAGTCCGCCGGGCCATCGAACTCGGAAATGGGCCGGTCGAGCATGGACATCACATCGTGACGTTCCAGGTAAGTGGTGTCCGGTAATACCAGATCGGCGAAGGCGATCATCTCGGACTGGAAGGCATCGCAGACGATGAGAAAGGGAATTTTATATTCACCATTTTCATCTTTGTCGTTAAGCATTTTGCGTACCGCCACCGTATTCATGGTGGAGTTCCAGGCCATGTTGGCCATGAAAATCATCAGCGTGTCGATTTTGTATGGATCACCGCGATGGGCGTTGGTAATGGCATTGTGCATCATGCCGTGTACCGACAATGGATACTCCCAGGAAAAGGCTTTGTCCAGGCGTATGGGCTCACCGTCATCGTCCACAAACAAATCGTTGGGATCAGCAGGCCAGCCCAGGGGCATGCCACCGAGCGGTGTGTCAGGTTTTACTCCGTGCGGGCCATTGGGGGTTTTCGGACAGGGTGGAATAGGGCGCGGGAATGGTGCTTTATGACGGAAACCGCCAGGACGATCAATGGTGCCGAGCAATGACATCAGGATTGATAATGCGCGAATGGTTTGAAAGCCATTGGAATGTGCCGCAAGGCCGCGCATGGCGTGAAATGACACGGGGTTGCCGGTGACAGATTCATGTTCCTTGCCCCAGGCATCGGTCCAGGCGATGGGTAATTCAATTTTTTTGTCACGGGCGGTAATACCCATTTCGTGGGCCAGACGGCGGATGGTATCCACCGGAATGCCGGTAATACCGGAGGCCCATTCCGGCGTGTGATCCTTGACCCGTTCCACCAGTAACTGAAAACCGGTTTTTACCGGAGTGCCATCATCCAGGGTAAATTCACCCAGCAGCACCGGATCAGCACCTTCGGTATGTGTTTGCACGGCCTTGTCCGTATGGCGATCCCACCACATTTCATCGTGGGGGTCGGCTTTGCCTTCATCGTAGTTATCACCACGCATCAGCAGACCGAAATCGTCGCTGTCTGTGTCGATGTTAATGAGTTGGGCGCTGTTGGAATATTGAATCAGGAAGTCGCGGTCGTAGAGGCCAGTCTTGATGATTTCATGAATCAGCGCCAACAACAGCGCACCGTCGGTGCCGGGCTTGATGGGCACCCACTCGTCGGCAATGGCAGAGTAACCGGTGCGCACCGGGTTGACGGAGATAAAACGCCCACCATTACGCTTGAACTTGGACAGCTCGATTTTCATGGGATTGGAATGGTGATCTTCGGCTGTGCCGAACATCAGGAATAATTTGGAACGCTCCAGATCCGGGCCGCCGAATTCCCAGAAAGAACCCCCAATAGTGTAAATCATGCCGGCGGCCATGTTCACCGAACAGAAGCCGCCGTGGGCTGCGTAATTGGGTGTGCCAAAGTTTTTTGCGAACATGCCGGTTAAGGCCTGCATCTGGTCACGGCCGGTAAACAAAGCAAATTTTTTGGGGTCGGTTTTACGCAGGTGACGCAGGCGGGTCTCCATCATGTCGAAAGCCTCGTCCCAGGAGATGACCTCAAAATCCGACGCACCACGTTCCGCACCTTCGCGGCGTTTCAGCGGTTTGGTGAGCCGCGCCGGTGAATACTGCTTCATGATGCCGGAACTGCCCTTGGCGCAGATTACGCCCTTGTTGAGCGGGTGGTCCGGGTTGCCCTGGATATAACGCACTTCGCCGTCACGCAGGGTGACGCGAATACCACAGCGACAGGCACACATGTAGCAGGTGGTATTTTTGACCTCTACGCCTTTTTCGAGAGCGGTTTCCTGCTCGCGGGCAGTGTGTGTCATTGGCATAAAGATCAAGCCTGTATGGTTGAAGGTGGTTTTTATGGCATTTCTCTCTGGGGAGAGAAGGCCGGGATGAAAGGTGAGCTACACTGACGTTGATTCATGAACCCTCATCCTGTGGGGATTGTTAACAATCACAAACGGTCACCGAGTATATGTCAGCCTATTTTGATATAGCCAATTACTGTGTTTGAGGCGGCAATAAGTAAATTGAATTACCCATGTATCGGGTAAGCGGACTCTAGGAGTCTGTCTGACTTAGGGTGAATCTACTGCGAGAAAACCATTTCGGCCCATTTTCTCGATCCTTTTCGTTGAATATGTCCAATATTCGCCTCAAACGATCAAAAAAATGGACTCAAAATGGTTTTCTCTCGCGACGATTCCCTAAGTCCGACAGGCTCCTAGGTTGAAACATTTACCGGTATTGTTGACACTTGACGGGTTTGTTGAAAGAAGAGCCGCAGCAAAATTGGGAATACCCCTTCAAAAGTCAAACACAAAGGAAAGCTTATGAAAATAATGGAATTCAATCGGGGATACGAAAAAATGTTTGCGCCAAGCCAATTAACGCTGGGTGTTTTTTTTGCCATCGAAAGTTACTCCGGCAGCATTCCCAAAATGGAAAACCAGGTCACGCTGGCAAAACGGGCTGAAGCACTGGGTTTTGCTGCACTATGGTTCCGGGATGTGCCCTTGCACGACCCAAGCTTTGGGGATGTTGGGCAGATTTATGACACCTGGGTATATCTGGGTTACATCGCTGCACAAACTTCCAGTATCGCGCTGGCAACTGGTAGCGTTGTTTTTCCGCTGAGGCATCCTATACATCTTGCGAAAGCGGCGGCATCAATCGACACTCTATCGGAGGGGCGTTTGGTGTTAGGTATTGCCTCTGGCGACAGGCCTGTCGAATACCCGGCTTTCAACGTTGATTTTGCCACTCGTGGAGAACGCTTTAGGGAAACCCTGCGCTACTTCAGAACAGCGCTTAGCGATTCATTTCCAGCCATTGATTCCCCTTTAGGCCGTTTAAGCGGAGTAGACCTGATTCCCAAGCCCTATGGTGAGCGCATTCCTGCGCTTATCACCGGACATAGCCAGCAAAGCCTCGAATGGATTGCAGAAAACGGTGACGGCTGGATCACCTACCCACGGAGTCTCGACCAGCAAAAAGGCATGGTCAACAATTGGCGAGAACTTACGAAAAACGCGCCTGACAGTTTCAAGCCCTTTTCGCAATCTTTATATATTGATCTGGTCGAAGATCCAAATGCGCCACCTAAAGCGATACACCTTGGGTTCAAATCAGGGCGCAAGCATTTGATTGAATTTCTCGGCGCATCGCGCGAGGCTGGTGTCAATCACGTAGTTTTAAACCTTAAATATGGCACAAGGCCCGCTGCTGATGTGCTTGAAGAGATAGGCCAGGAGGTTTTACCTTTTTTCCCTTTTCACCACCAGGAGGATGAGGAAAATATCCCGGAAGCCCGCTTGTAAGTAGCCAGCCAGAATCAACTTAACATTGTCAGCTTGATCTTGGTTGGATACTTGCCCGTTGCCGTAAGCGCTCCACAAACGCCATTTTGCAAATTAATCTTACCAAGGTAACAAAGCTTTAATGTGACCAACTGTTGCCATGTCTGATTGTCCGGTGAAAATCTGGCGGGTGCTGGTTTTCAGGATGAGGCAGGGCTAATTTTCATCTCTGGTTTATGCGTTGTATGCATCAGTCTTCGGTATTTTGCTCCATGAGCTCCCGCAAGTATTTAAACAATAACCGTGTCGATTTTGGCGGTTTGTTTCCCCGTATTTCTTTTTTTGCATTACGCATCAGTTGCCGCAGGTATTGCCGGTCCGCATTTGCAAATTCGGCGACCAGTTCGGCGAGTGCCGTATCACCATCTTCCAGTAACCGGTCACGCCAGCGTTCAATATGGTGCAGGGTGGCAACGGCCTGTTTGGATTGTCCTGTGAGGGTGTCCAGTTGTTCACGAATGTCTTTGGCATTTTCGGAGCGCATGCGTTTGCCAATGTATTGCAGTTGGCGTTTGAGTGCGCCGTGTTGATGAATATGCCGCGCTTCGACAATGGCGTCATACAGTGCTTCGGGAAGCGCTATCTTGGCAAATTGTTCTTTGGGGAGGTTGACCAGTTCTTTTCCCAGTTCTTGCAGTGCGTGCATTTCCCGTTTGATTTGGGATTTGCTTTTTTCTTCGTCTGTGTCCGCAATGGTCTCATCGATGGTCGGTGTTTGTTTTTTCACGTTTCTCTTCATAACAACACCTGCTCAATGCCGCCCTGATTAATATTGGCAATAAACTGTTCCTGCCAGTTTTCGCCCAATAAACCTCGGGCGAGTTCGACGACGATGTAGTCGGTTTCCAGCCCTGTGTCATCGGCGTAACGTGCCAGACCTTGTTGGCAGGCGGGACAGGCGGTGAGTATTTTGACGTTACCGGCTTTTACTTTGTCTGCACCTGTGAGTTGTTTAATGCCGTTGTGCAGTTCTTCCTGTTTGCGAAAACGTATCTGTGTGGCGATGTCGGGGCGCGATACGGCAAAGGTGCCGGCTTCGCCGCAGCAGCGGTCTGAGGACATGACCTCCGAGCCCATCAGTGTGGAGGCAACATTGATGGGCGCGTAAGTTTTCATCGGGCTGTGGCAGGGGTCGTGGTACAGGTATTGTGTGCCACTGCTGCTGTCCAGAATCACCCCTTTTTCCATCAGATATTCGTGAATATCCAGTAGCCGGCAGCCGGGAAATATTTGCTGGAAGCGATATTTTTGCAGTTGGTCCATGCAGGTGCCGCAGGAGACAATGACGGTTTTGATGTCCATGTAATTCAGGGTGTTGGCCATGCGATGAAACAGTACCTGGTTATTCACCGAAATCTGCTGACCTTTTTTGGCGTCGCCACCGGAGGTTTGCGGGTAGCCGCAACACAGGTAGCCAGGGGGCAATACGGTTTGCGTACCGATGTCGTGCAGCATGGCCAGTGTAGCCATGCCGATCTGGCTGAACAGGCGTTCTGATCCGCAGCCGGGAAAATAAAAAACGGCGTCGCTTTGCTCGTTAACTTTTTTCGGGTCGCGAAGAATGGGTACGTTTTTGGCGTCTTCCAGCGACAGTTGTTGGCGCAAGGTTTGTGGCGGCAGCTTGCGGGGCAGAGGTTTGTTGACGAAGTTTACAATTTGCGTGGTGGTTGTCATTTTACCCGTGGTGGCCGCAGGGCGGGATTGTTTCCGGCTCAGTCCGAGTTTTTTCGCCCAGCTGTACGCCAGGTTCTGGCCACGGAAACCCCATTGCAGCAGCATTTTGTACATCAGGTTAACAGTGCGTGGATCGGTGGCGTTGAGGTAGGCCATGGAGGCGCGGGTGCTGATGCCGGTGCGCTTTTTGCCGAAGGATTTGAGCAGGCTGCGCATGCGTATGGATACGTCACCGAAGTCGATGTCTACCGGGCAGGGGGTGAGGCATTTGTGGCATACGGTGCAGTGATCGGCGACATCATTCATTTCATCGAAGTGGCGCAGGGAAATGCCGCGCCGGGTTTGTTCTTCGTATAAAAAGGCTTCGATAATAAGTCCGGTGGCGAGAATTTTATTGCGCGGGGAATACAGCAGGTTGGCGCGGGGAATATGCGTGGTGCAAACCGGTTTGCATTTTCCGCAGCGCACACAGTCTTTAATATCGTCGTTGAGTGCGCCCAGTTCGCTGGCTTCAAGGATAAGTGCCTCTTGTTGCAACAGACGCAACGAAGGTGTGTAGGCATTATCCAGCCCGGAACCGGCCAACAATTTTCCGGGGTTGAATCGTTCTTCGGGATCGACGGATTTTTTATAGTCACTAAAGGCGGCAATGGTGGCTTCATCCAGAAATTGCATTTTGGTGAGGCCGATACCGTGTTCGCCGGAAATGACGCCGCCCAGTTCTTGTGCGATATCCATGATGCGTTTTACGACGTTTTCCGCTTCGTGCAGCATGTGGTAGTCGTTGGAATGTACGGGGATGTTGGTGTGTACATTGCCATCACCGGCGTGCATGTGGGTGGCGACGAACAGGCGGGAGCTGCGAATTTCCCGATGGATGGCATCGAGTTTTTCGCGCACGGCGGAGAGTTCGTGGCCATTGAAGATTTGTTTCAGCGGTTGTTCAATATCGTTGCGATAGGAGATGCGCAGTTCGCGGCGTTGCAGCAAACGGAACAGGCTTTGTGTGCCCTGCGGAGGCGATTGATCCGCAAAAATCGCCGGGTGGTCGCTTGCGGCAGCGTCAATATTATCCAGCACTGTTGTCCAGCGGGATTTTATGGTGGAAAGATGTTCGTATGCTGCCGTTTTTTTGTTGGCGAGTATGGTGTCGATTTCTTCGCAAGGCGCATCGCCGGGTTCGTAGTGGGTGACTTGCTGATGTTCCGGTATGTCACTGTCCAGGTAGTCGAGTACGGCATCAATCATGCGCAATTTGTTGCGGGTGGAGTATTCGATATTGATGCGTTCGATAGCTTCGTTATAGTCCGCCAGCCGGTCCAAAGGAATGACCACGTCTTCGTTGATTTTAAAGGCATTGGTGTGGGCGGCAATGGCGGCAGTACGGGCGCGGTCGGACCAGAAGCGGTGACGGGCTTCGGGGCTGACGGCGATAAAACCTTCAGCATCGCGGGCGTTGGCCATGCGCACGACAGTGGAGGCCGCCTCAGCAACCTGATCGGCATCGTCGCCGACGATATCCACCAGCAAAATCATTTTTGGCATTTCACGACGCGGTGCCTTGGTGCTGTATTTTACAGCATGCACATAGCGTTCATCGAGGTGCTCCATGCCTGCCAGTTTTACGTCCGGCAGGGCGTCGAGATAATCTTTTGTCTCGACGATGGCGGGTACCGCGCGACGCAGGTCATCACCAAAAAATTCCAGGCATACGGTGCGGGTGTGTGGCGGCATTTTATGCAGAATGAAAACGGCGGAAGTAACAAGGCCGTCGCAGCCCTCTTTTTGCACGCCGGGCAAGCCGCCGAGAAACTTGTTGGTGACATCCTTGCCCAAGCCCTGTTTGCGTAATTCTATGCCGGGAATGCGCAGGGTTTCCGGTTTGCCTTTGGGTGTTTTGCCATCGGCTTCAAAGTGATTAATACGGAATATGGCTTCAGCCTGTTCGTGAATCTTGCCGAGGTTGTGGTTGAGGCGTTCCACTTCCAGCCAGTGACCATCAGGCATCACCATGCGCCAGGAAAGCAGATTATCCAGCGTGGTTCCCCATAACACGGCCTTTTTACCACCGGCATTCATGGCGATATTGCCGCCGATGCAGGAGGCATCCTGTGATGTTGGATCAACCGCGAACACGTAGCCGCTGGCTTCGGCGGCTTCCGCAACGCGGCGTGTCACCACGCCAGCTTCGACCTGTATGGTGGCAACCTTGTCATCAACACCCTCAATGTGGCGCAGTTTGACGGGAGTGAGCGCCTCCAGTTTTTCCGTGTTAATAACTGCACAACGTGTTTTTAAGGGCACCGCTCCGCCGGTATAACCGGTGCCACCACCGCGAGGGATGATGCCCAGCCCCAATTCCACGCAGGCTTTTACCACGTTGGCCATTTGTGCCTCGGTGTCCGGGGTCAGCACGACAAAGGGGTATTCCACGCGCCAGTCAGAAGCATCGGTGACGTGGCTGACTTTGGCCAGACCACCGAAATCAATATTGTCACGCCGGGTAATGCGCGAGAGCCGCTTCAGAGCTTTGTGGCGTAAATCCTGTTCTGCGGCGAAGTCGTTTTCAAAATTACCAACGGCTGTTTGTGTTGCCTCCACCAACTCCAGGGCAAGCGGGTTTTCCTCGGCGCGGGCGATGATCTGGTTCAGACGATGGTGCAGGGCATGTACCAATGATTCGCGGCGTTTCGGGTTTTGTAACAGGTCGTCCTGAATAAAGGGATTGCGGGTGACCGCCCACAAGTCACCCAGCACTTCAAATAACATCCGTGCCGAACGGCCGGTGCGGCGACTGCCGCGTAACTGATTCAGTGTTTCCCAGCGTTCGGTGCCGAGGAAACGGATAATGATTTCGCGGTCAGAGAAAGAAGTGTAATTGTAAGGGATCTCGCGCACGCGGGTGCTTACGTTAGAAGAAGTGAGCGTCGTCATGGGGTTTAAAAGCCATTCCTGGATGTAAAATGATACGCCAAGATTGGCGTCATAGTTCAGAAGAAGCGCGGAGTTTAGCACAGGCCTGGCAGCCACTGAGAAGAGCAGTGCGAAATGTTGTTGACCCGCTGAAATCGGTGTGTATAATGCGCCCCTCGCTCGACTGAGGTCGGTGATGCAGAACGGCGGCAATGTTCATTTTTAACCCGGTTTGAAATGAGTTGAAAATAAAGCTTGACGCCAGCCGGGGTTAACGTAGAATGCGCGCCTCGTTGTTGAGCAGCCAAGGTTGCTTAGCAAACGTTTCAAGCCAAACGGCGAGAAACAAATTGTCGGTCTATTGACGACAACGCAGGATGATGTCACAATTGTCCGTCTTTGCTTCATGGCAAGCAAAGTAGCTCTTTAACAAGTAAGATTAGGTAATTTGTGTGGGCACTTGCGCCGATAGTTTGATGTACAAAAAACTGTTGATGTGAGTGACACCAAGTCAGTAAATTCATGAGAATTAACTGAGTTTTGGATCATCTTCATCGCAAAAGGTTTGGTTGCTACCAAAGCGACCACAAGCAATGCAATTGAAGAGTTTGATCATGGCTCAGATTGAACGCTGGCGGCATGCCTAACACATGCAAGTCGAACGGTAACAGCAGGAGCTTGCTCCTGGCTGACGAGTGGCGGACGGGTGAGGAATGCTTAGGAATCTGCCCAGTAGTGGGGGACAACTCCGGGAAACCGGAGCTAATACCGCATACGCCCTACGGGGGAAAGCAGGGGATCTTTCGGGACCTTGCGCTATTGGATGAGCCTAAGCCG
>DROS01000089.1 GCA_011321815.1 Gammaproteobacteria bacterium | reverse complement strand
GCCGAGGCCTATTTCGACATCCTCGCCCGTCGCGACGACCTGGAATTCGCCCGGGCCGAAAAACTGGCCATCAAACGCCAACTTGAGCAAACCCAGCAGCGTTTCGACGTGGGTCTGGTCGCCATCACCGACGTGCATGAATCCCAGGCCCGTTATGACCTTACGCTGGCTGAAGAAATTCTTGCCAGCAATCAGCTCGACAACCGCATTGAAGCACTGCGCGCCCTCACTGGCACTTATCATAACGAGCTGGACAAACTGAATGACGAGATCACCCTGGTACGTCCCGACCCAGAGGACATTGAACAATGGACCCGCACCGCCCTGGAGCAAAACCCTGCCCTGCTGGCTGCCCAGGCTGCGCTGAATGAATCCCGGGAAAATGTGGCCCAACAGCGCAGCGGCCACTACCCCACCCTTAATCTCGAAGCCAGCCGCTCCTACTCTGACAGGGGAGGCGTCTTTGCCAGCGCAGCCGACACTAACACCATTGGCCTGATCTTTAACCTACCCATTTACGCAGGTGGTCGCACCAGTTCGCAAACCCGCCAGGCACTGCATTTGCTCGAAGCCAGCCGACAGACGTTGGAGGAACAGCGCCGCAAAACCCAACTACAAGTGCGTAACGCCTATCTCGGTGTGCTTTCCGGTATCAGCCGCGTTCAGGCGCTCAAGCAGGCGCTGGTTTCCAACCAAAGTGCATTGCGTGCTGCCGAGGCAGGCTATGATGTGGGTACCCGCACCACCGTTGACGTATTGCTCGCCCGACGCAACCTGTTCAGCGCCCAACGCGACTACGCCCAGTCCCGCTACGACTACATTCTGGATACCCTGCGTCTCAAACAGGCCTCCGGCTCGCTGACCGCCGACAGCCTGCAAGCAATCAACAACTGGCTGCATTGATTTTGCCCGCGCCAAACACTATTTTGAATTTGCCCAGGACGCTAAATGCTTATGCGGGCTTCTGTGATCCAACTGAATTTTCCAGACTCATGACTCCGACCGGGTAAACCGGTGTATCTGCCGCCGCGACCGCTTGGTTGGCCGCCCCTCGCCATGCGGGCGCTGCGCCGTGGCAAGCTTACGCAATTCTTTCTCTTTCTCACGTTTCTGCATGCTGCCTGCCGTCTCCTGATAAAGCTGTTGCGCCACAGTGGCCGGCCCGCGTTTGTCAGAAAGCGCCTGTACTATGATGGTTTTTTCATCAAACCCCTGCCGAAGAACGAGTATGTCGCCCAACGCCACTTCCCGACTGGGTTTGGCGCGATGACTGTTAACACTGACTTTACCGCCTTTGATCGCCTCACTGGCGAGTGACCGGGTTTTGTAAAAACGTGCGGCCCACAGCCATTTGTCAATGCGAATTCTTTTTTCGCCAGCGGCTTTGGAATCAGATTCAGATGATGCGGATTTGTGCGCCATGTCAATTATCGTCAGACCGGAGATTCAACGAGGCATTGATTGCGCCCGGCTTCTTTGGCGCGGTACATGGCTTCGTCAGCACGCTGGAACAGGCTTTCGGAACTGTCATCTTTCCGCAGCTGGGCAAGCCCCGCGGAGACGGTGATATTGACCTGTGTGTTTTGATAATGGAATTGACACTGCTCCACCGCAGCACGTAATTTTTCGGCGGCAACGATGGCGGAATCGAGGTCGGTTTCCGGCATCAGCACGACAAACTCCTCACCACCGAAGCGGGCAAGAAAATCACTTTCACGCAAATGATTGCGTAGCTGATCGGCAATTAATACCAATGCCTTGTCACCAGCTTTGTGGCCATAGGTGTCGTTAACGCGTTTAAAATGATCAACGTCGATCATCATTAACACCATGGGTTGTCCGTAACGTTTCCAACGAATGAATTCCTGCGTGACCCTTTCATCATAAGCAAGACGATTATGCAGACCGGTGAGCGGATCACGCACAGCCTGTTCATGCTTCTCCTGTAGACGCTGACGTAATTTTTCACCCTCACTTTCCATACCATGTACACGACTATTGAGGTGCGCCAACTGGATCTCTAATTGCTGTTGGCGTGTTTCTTCTATTTCACGGTATTGGTCAAGGTGCTTGCGAATGGCGTCGAGCCGTCCTTGAATCTGCTGTTTGAGCTGGCTGGATTCCGGTGCAGCAGCCACGGTACTTTGAATACCCTGTACGTGGGCATGCACCACGGCATCAAACTCACGACCGCTGTTCATTGATTCTTTATGTGAGTTTTGCGCCCCGGAAAGATTTTGATCTATCTCTTTGAGGTTGTCGCCAAGCTGATGCAAAAAAGTCTGTAGTTCTTTGTTTTCCTCCTCCATTTGCCGACGCATGGCGGAAATAAGGTTGGCAATGGACGTCAGTGCCGGTGCAACCGAACGGTCGGAAAGGCCTTCTCCAAGCCAGTCTTTGAGATTTTCCACCTGATCGGTAAGCTCTGCGGGAAGACTGAGCGTGTCCAGCAATTGAATACAAAATTCGTTGATTTGCGGTGTAGCCGGTGTGTCCTTTGCAACATGAGTTTGTAACTGTTCACCGGTTACGTTACGGCTATCACCGCCAAACAAACGACTGAAAAAACCACCGCCTCGTTCTCGTTTTTCCTGCTGGCTATTGTTTTGTGCAGACGGTTGCGTAACAGTATTTTCATGTTGCAGCGCTTCATTAACCAGCCCCGATAATTCGCGCAGAGGCGTTTCCATTTCAGTAAGGCTTTGCGTCATTTCAATGTTCTGACGCAGGATTTTGATGCGCGCACTGAACGAAGCGGGAAAGGACAGACTGTCCAGCCAGCGGGTCAGTAACTCCTGCGTGCTGTGCACAGCACTTTTGTCGTTACGGTGTTCGTCCAGCCGTTTGACAGATTGGGTCAGATCGTTAACCACACTTTCGAGACGTTGCGGGTCAATCGCTTTACGCAACGTTTTGCGCAGCAACGCAAGATCATCATCCAGTGAAGCATCCAGCCCTTGTGCCGCCAGGGCGACGCGGGTGAGCCCCTGTTTAAGCAGGGCTTCGGTGGCCTGCCATTTGTTTTCCTGTTTTTCGAGGTTATCCAGACTCGCGAGATATTTTTGTTTCCAGTTTTCTTCGTCCATAGGCACTTTTCTTCGGCTTGGCTCAGGCGGCTATGTGAAACTCATCTGGCAAAGTGATTTCCATGGCAATGGGCAGGTGATCGGAAAGCAGGTGCTGCATGACATGCACGTCATGTACTTGCAGGCTTGAGGAGGTGAGAATGTGATCAAGGGTGCGTGCCGGTCGCCAGCTGGGAAAGGTTTTCAGGCCATGGCAAGGCTCACACAAATCTGTGGCGGAAATCAGGAATTGCATCTCGTTGCTGTCCGGCTGGCAGTTGAGGTCGCCCATAACGATAACGTGTTGATATTGGTTGACGATACGTGTGACATATTCAAACTGCCGTTGCCGCGCGCGTTTGCCCAGAGCCATGTGCATAATAAGCAGCACCAGCGGGTTGTCCTGATGGCCGTAGCGCACCACCATCACTCCGCGGCCTGGCAGCAGGCCGGGCAGCTTGTGCTCGTGTATCTGCGTGGGCCGGTAACGGCTCAACAGGCCATTACTGTGGGCGGCAATTTTGCCGAGGTTGCGGTTGGTTTGATGGTGCCAGAAAGGAAAACCGGCCCGGGTGGCAAGGTATTCGGTCTGATTGATAAAGCTGGAACGCAGACTGCCTCCGTCCACTTCCTGTAAAGCCACAATGTCAAAATCGCTGATGGCGCGCGCGATACGGCCCAGATTGTCATAGATTTGCGCATGCGGCAACACATGCTTCCAACTGTCGGTAACGTAGTCCCGATAGCGTTTGGCGGCAATGCCCACCTGAATGTTGTAACTCAGCAGACGCAGCCGCGTGCCCGGGCTGGCAGCTTCAAAGGGATCAGGAATGGGTACCGTATGCATGTTATTTTGTGTCGTCCGTTTACGCTTGTTGTTTTAATTATAGGGTGTTGCCAGCGAGTAACTGTGATTTACAGATGAATAATCATCTCACCCAGGGTTTCGGTAAGGCGCAGGTTTTCGCGATAGTCCACCGGGCAATCGATGATGCTGACCGCATCATCCGCCAGCGCCTGCTTCAGCGTCGGCAGCAACTGCTCCGCAGCCTCTATGCGATACCCTCTGGCGCCAAAGGCCTCAGCCAGTTGGACAAAATCCGGATTGCCAAATGCCACATGGGATGGCCGCCCAAACTGATTCATTTGTTTCCACTCAATGAGACCGTAACCCGAGTCATTCCAGATTAACACCACCATGGCTATTTTTAAGCGGACGGCGGTCTCAATTTCTTGAGCGTTCATCAAAAAACCGCCGTCACCGGTCACGGCCACCACTTTGCGTTGTGGCTGGGCCAAGCGTGCGGCCAACGCACCGGGTACGGCAATACCCATGCTGGCAAAACCGTTGGAGATCAGACAGGTGTTGGGATATTCACAACGGAACATACGCGCCATCCACATTTTGTGCGCGCCTACGTCACAAATGACGGTATCTTCCAGATCCAGGGCAGTGCGCAAGTCCCAAATGATTTTTTGCGGTTTGAGCGGGAAGGTATTGTCATCGCGGTGCTGATTCATTTCCTTGATCAGCGCCTTGCGCAGTGGCCGCAGCCTGTGGCCCTCATGCGGTGAAGTCTGCCTGGCAATACGCTCCAACGAGTGTTTGATATCACCCACCACACCAACGCAAACGGGATAGTGAGCATCCACTTCTGCCGGTGAACTGTCGATGTGCACGATGGTGCGGTCACGGGTTGGGTGCCACAGGCGTGGGTGATATTCCACCAGGTCGTAACCTACGCAGATGATGGCATCGGCCTGCTCAAAGCCAAAGTTGACGTAATCCTGCGATTGCAGGCCCGCGCTGCCCAGCGCCATGGAATGACGGAACGGCAACACGCCTTTGGCCATGAACGTATTGGTCACCGGGATATTCAGTCGTTGTGCAAAATCCGCCAGTTGCTGCCAGGCACCGGCGCGCACCACGCCATTACCGGCGAGGATGATGGGTTCTCGGGCATTGGAAATCACTTCTGCGGCATAGGCCACCCGATTCGCCGGAGGCTCGGGCATGCTGGCATGCTTGACCCGCAGCGGCGTGTCGTCGATGTGCATCGACGCGATGTTTTCCGGAAACTCAATAAAACACGCGCCGGTTTTCTCTGTCTGTGCGACCTTGAAGGCCTTGCGCGTCACTTCGGTGATAATATCCGGCGCAAGAATGCGTGAGCTGTACTTGGTGAAACTGCGGAACAATTGTTCCAGATCCAGCACCTGATGGGATTCTTTGTGCAGACGGTGGGTATCAGCCTGACCAGCAATGGCCACCAGTGGCGCATGGTCCATGTTGGCGTCGGCAACACCGGTGATCAGATTCGTCGCCCCCGGACCAAGGGTGGCCATGCACACCCCGGCGCGCCCGGTAAGGCGGCCGTAAACGTCGGCCATGAAGGCCGCCCCCTGTTCGTGGCGCGTGGTAATAAAACGGATACTGGAATCCAGGAGAGCATCCATCACATCGAGGTTTTCCTCACCGGGAATGCCAAAGATGTATTCGACGCCTTCGTTTTCCAGACAGCGGACGAAAAGTTCGGCGGCTTTCATGGGAGCAACCTGCCCCGGGCAGACCGGCGCAAGATTATTCGCTTTCCATTTTGACTAGCTTGTTGACCACCTTGAATATCTTGGCATTGCCACCGGCTTCCTGCGCGCTGGTGCGATATTTGCCGTTGACGATAAGTGCGGGCACGCCACGGACGCCGTAACGCTGTCCCATATCCTTGGCGCGGCGCAGCTTGGTTTCCACCATAAAAGAACGGAATACCCGTTTGAAATCTTTCTCGCTTACGCCATGCTCCTTGAACAAGGCCATGATGGAGGCCTCGTCGCTCATGCTGCGTTTTTGCTCGTGGATGGCCTCGAACATGGGTTTGTGCACCTTGTCCACCACCCCGAGAACTTCAGCCGTGTAATAAGCACGGCCATGAATTTCCCAGCTGGGGCGGAACATGCCGGGCATGCGCACAAATTTGACATTTTCCGGTTTGCGCTTCAACCAGCGCTCCACGTAGGGCTCTAACTTGAAACAGTGCGGGCAGCCATACCAAAACAATTCCACCACTTCGACCTTGTCTTTGCTGGTGGTCGGTTGGGGTGGGCGGACCATTTCATAATCCTTGGCAGCCATCACATTGCCGATACCGGTAAGGCCCAGTGCGACAATTGTGGCAAGGGCAACAAACAGGGGGGTGAATTTTCTCATGGGGGGTTAACCTCGTCATTTATTATTCGGTGTCGCCAGCGAACCGCAATACCGCTTTGCGTGAGCCTATCCAAATCGTTGAATGAACGCAATAAAACAGGCCGGCTCTGGCGCAGGTTATCGTTTAGGGTTTATGCTATGGCCTTGTTTTTTTATGGGGCCGGACAAACGGACCCAAGCATAGCAGGAACGTGCAGGTTCCTTAACTCAACCAAACAACCGGCCTCAAGCAAGGAGTATGACCCCATGGTCTCCGAAAAGATCGATCTGACGCAATTTTTAAACCAACAGTACCTTTGTGAATCACTAACGATCAAAGAAGTCACCACGCTGATTGATTACACGGAGCTGGTAACGTTCAACAAGGGGGAGGTCATTGCCGAAATCGGTGAGGTGGGCGAGGCGCTGTATTTTGTTATTGAGGGTGAAACGGCGCTCTATGCAGGGGACAAAGCCGAAAGCCAGGTGGGGCATATCAAGGCCGGTGAACTGATGGGCGAGATGTCCTTTTTTGACCGTAACCCGCGTTCGGTGCGGGCAAAGGCGTTGGTTGATGGCACCCGCCTGCTGAAACTGAGCCGCGCCATGTACAAGCGCCTGCGCGTGGAACACCCTTACATCGCAGTGAATCTGCTGGAGCACGCCATCGTCAGCCTTGACCATCTGTTCCGTCAGGTGAGTCAGGACGTATCCACATTTAACAGTTATTTTTACGCACCCGGCCGAAAATAACCGGTACAGGTAAAATCTACCCGCCGGACCCGGGCACCTTCTCAGCCCCCATGCCGGCGAGAAACTGTGCCACCGCCTCTATTTCTTTTTCCGTCATTTTTGCAGCAATGTCCCGCATGATTTGATTGCGGTCATTGCTGCGCACGCCCGTTTTAAAATCCCGCATGGCTTTGGCCACATAACCGGATTTTTGGCCCGCAAGACGGGGAATGGCGCCCGGCCCATTACCTGCCCCATTAGGCCCATGACAACCAGCACAGGCAGGCAGGTGCGTATAACGGTTGCCACCCATATAAAGCCGCCTGCCTGCCGCAGAGCCTGACGTGACGTCGGCTTTCACTTTTTGTGCTTCAAAATAGGCGGTGATATCTGCGATGTCCTGCTCAACCAACCCCATAACCATACTCTGCATGGAAGGGTCCTGGCGGGCGCCGGACTGGAAATCGCGAATTTGCCGGGACAGATAATTGGCATTCTGACCGGCAAGATTAGGCCAGTCCGGACTGAAACTGTTACCGTCCGGACCGTGGCAACCCTGACAAACGGCTGATTTGACCTGCCCCTCGTCGACATTACCTCCACCCCACCCACTCTGACCCGCAGAATAAGTATATGTCGGTATACTGATCAATAGACTGAAAACAAAACGCAGCGGCATCATGTCACGCATCTCCGAATCAAGAAGGCTTTCCTCAAAACCCAACTGTAGTGCTTGTTATGCCAAATGCGTCAATGGCGGCATTCGGTCATGAACTACTTGGTGCTGCTGAAAAAAGCCGCGACATCTTCGATATCCTGATCGCTGAGCGGGGCTGCCATGCCATTCATAATGGGGTCCTTGCGAGTGCCTGCCCGAAAGGCCCGTAGCTGCTTGCGAATATAGGCGGCATGTTGCCCGGCCAAAATGGGATAAGTCTCTTTGGTGCTCTTTCCCCCCTTGCCATGGCACACCTGACAAGCCCTGGCCTTGACGGCCCCCGCCTTAACACTGCCTTTTGCATACACATTACCGACACCCGTTAGTGTGATACCAATAATCATGGCCAAGCTCGCCATCAGCATAAATGCACGCCCTGCAAAGGCCATGCACTTCACTTGTGTGGTTAAAGTTGAACCGGTTGTACCTGTGGTCATCAGCGTTCCCATACGAGTTTACGTTTGATAAAGTCCCGTCCCAGCGCTCCCTGCCTGACATACCAGCGACCTAGACTATTGCAGCTGGCAGAAAAATGCCAATAGATTTTAAGCACTTGGCAACACATTCTCCGAACTGGACAAATACACCATGACTACCCCTGATTTTCAGAAAACAAACCCAGCGGCCCGGTATCGCGCTGCCAGCTTCGTCATCAGTGCTGCGCGACTCAGTCAGCTGCCTCAGGAATGTGGTCCCGAAGTCGCGTTTGCAGGCCGGTCCAATGCAGGAAAATCAAGCGCAATCAATCGCTTATGTGGGCAAAAATCTCTGGCCCGAACCAGTAAAACTCCGGGGCGCACCCAATTGATCAATCTTTTTCAACTGGACGAACAGCGTCATTTGGTGGACCTGCCAGGCTACGGGTACGCCAAAGTGGCTGAGGAAATCAAGCGTCGCTGGCAGCAAACCATGGAGGCTTATCTTTCCGAGCGCCAGTCTCTGCATGGACTGATTTTACTTATGGATGTGCGCCATCCACTCAAAGACGTGGATCAACAACTATTGGACTGGTGCTGGCAGGTTAGCATGCCGGTGCATGTGATGCTCACCAAAGCAGACAAACTTAAGCGCGGTGCAGCGCAAAACACCCTGCTGCAAGTACAGCGGGAACTCAAAGCCCGCGCACCTGATAATTTGTGCAGTGTGCAATTATTTTCCGCACTCAAAGGCACGGGACTGACTGAAGCCTACGCAGTGCTGGACAGGTGGTTAAGTTTTGATCAACAGGAAAAATAAAAAATCCCCGGAGGCCCCCGATTATCGGGATAGCCGCCGGGGCTAAAAGCACCCGACGTTGGGGACGCCGGGCTTGAACCCGCTAGGGAGGGAAGCGGGGAGCAGACGTCGCGCCTGCTCATACACTATGACGGGCAAGACCATGAAAAGTTTCACCGCCTATAAAAAATATTTTATTTGCACCTTCAGAAAAAGGTTTAACCAGTTGATGTGCCAGAAAGGCGTTACCCCCTTAATGCGCCTCATCCCAATTACCACCTGTACCTATATCCACCACTAATGGCACCTTCAGCCCGGCCACGCTGGTCATTAATTGATCAATCTTGACGCTGGCCATTTCAATCTGCTCATCCCGGATTTCAAATACCAGCTCATCATGTACCTGCATGATTAACTTGATATCCAACCCGGCAGATTCAATCCAGCCATCCACCACAATCATTGCCCGTTTGATGATATCCGCCGCCGTACCCTGCATGGGCGCATTAATGGCCGTGCGCTCAGCGTATTGACGGCGCTGACCATTACGGTGATTGATATCCGACAGATACAGGCGACGGCCAAACACGGTTTCCACATAACCCTGCTCGTGCGCCTGCTCACGAGTGTCGTCCATAAATTTTTTCACGCCGGGATAACGTTCAAAATAAAGATCAACATATGTCTGGGCGTCACTGCGGGTAATGCCCAGCTGCCGCGCCAATCCAAAAGCCGACATGCCATAAATCAACCCGAAGTTGATGGCTTTGGCCCTGCGCCGCTGTTCGTTATCCACTTCGTTCAGTGGCACTTCAAACACTTCGGCAGCGGTAGCCCGATGAATATCCTCCCCTGCCGCAAAAGCCTTGAGCAAACCCTCATCATTGGAAAGATGCGCCATAATGCGCAATTCTATCTGCGAATAATCTGCCGCCAATATACTGAAACCGGCTGGCGCAATAAAAGCCTGACGAATACGACGACCTTCGGCACTGCGCACCGGAATATTTTGCAGGTTGGGATCAGACGACGACAAACGTCCGGTGCTGGCGACCGCCTGATGATACGAGGTATGTACCCGCTTTGTGCCGGGGTCAATGCGCTGCGGCAGTTTATCGATGTACGTGGACTTGAGTTTGCTCATGCCCCGGTATTCAAGAATCAGTTTAGGTAACGGGAAATCATGAGCCAGTTCCGCCAACACCTCTTCGGCGGTGGACGGCGCACCTTTCGGCGTCTTTTTCAATACGGGCAATCCCAGCTTTTCAAAAAGAATTTTTTGAATCTGTTTGGGCGAAGCAAGATTAAATTCCTCTCCTGCCTCTTCATAAGACTCGTTTTGTATTTCCAACATACGCTGTGCCAGTTCTTCACTTTGCCTGACCAGCATATTGGCATCAATCAATACACCATTACGTTCAATATGTGAGAGCACGGTAAGCAATGGCAATTCAATTTCCCGAAACAATCCGACAAGCCGGGGCTCTTTTTCCAGTTGGGGCCACAACACCTGATGCAGCTGCAAAGTCACATCCGCATCTTCCGCTGCGTATGGACCCGCAGCACTGACAGGCACTTGATCGAAAGAAACCTGTTTGGCGCCCTTGCCTGCCACATCTTCAAAATGAATGGTCTTGCGGTTGAGATATTTAAGCGCCAAGGAATCCATATCGTGGCGCGTGGCGGTGCTGTCCAGCACGTAGGATTCCAGCATGGTATCGAAGGCCACACCACGCAGGGTGATATCATGATTGGCCAGCACGTTCATATCGTATTTGAGGTTTTGCCCAACCTTGGCCTTGCTTGCGTCCTCCAGTAACGGGCGCAACTTTTCTAACACAACGTCGCGGCTTAACTGTGCACTGGCATCGGTGTCCTCCAGGGTAATCTGGTGAGCCACCGGCACATAGGCTGCCTCCCCTGCTTTTACCGCAAACGATACACCAACAATTTTTGCCTGCATGTAGTCAAGACTGGTGGTTTCGGTATCGAAGGCAAACAGCCCGGCCTGCCGGAGCTTTTTCAGCCAGGCCTCAAAAGCCGGTTCGTCCAGCACAATATCGTAATCCGCCTCGGCTTTCGGCTTACCCTCTTCACCTGCTGCCTGCGCAGAATGATGACCGGCACCCTGCCCGGGTTTGTCTGACAGCAATTCAGACAACCAGGTTTTAAATTCCATCTCACCAAATAATTGTATCAGGCGCTCCGTATCTGCGGCCTGCATTTTGAGTTCAGTCGGCCCGACATCCAGAGGCACATCGCACTTGATGGTCGCCAGCTGACGGGATAGCGGTAACTGTTCCAACGCATTCCTCAGGTTCTCCCCCACCTTTCCGGTAATCTCGTCAGCCCGGGCAATGATTTCATCCAGCGTACCGTACTGGGTCAGCCATTTCACGGCAGTCTTGGGACCGACTTTGGGCACGCCGGGAATATTGTCCACGCTGTCGCCCATTAACGTGAGGTAGTCAACAATGCGCGCTGGCGGAATACCAAACTTGTCCACCACACCCTGCGGGTCCAACGTGGAGCTGTCCATGGTGTTCATCAGCGTAACATGCTGGTTGACCAGCTGCGCCATATCCTTGTCGCCGGTGGACACCAAGCAATCCATCCCCATCTCTGTGGCTTGTCTGGCAAGGGTGCCGATCACGTCATCCGCTTCCACCCCCTCCACAATCAGCATCGGCAAACCCATCGCCTCAACGATAGCGTGCAGCGGGGCAATTTGCTCACGCAGCTCATCCGGCATGGGCGGGCGATTGGCCTTGTATTCGGCATAGATATCATCACGGAAAGTCTTGCCTTTGGCATCAAATACCATGGCCATGTATTCTGGCTGAAAATCTTTCAGCAGACGGCGCAACATATTGACAACACCATAAACCGCACCTGTGGGTTGACCTTGCGAGTTGCTCAACGAGGGCATGGCGTGAAAGGCGCGATACAAATACGACGAGCCATCGACGAGAATCAGTTGTTTGTTTGCTTTCATAGTGCGAGCGGGTCTTGATTGGAATAGAATGGTAACGTCGTGAGCGATTATCGGTTGTTTTGTCTCGCGGTACCATTTATGTTTTTGGCCATTCTCTGGACCAGAGTTTTTGATACAGACATTATGCCCCGCCGCAACGAGACAAGCCCTATGCGTTTTTCCAAGCTGAGTTTCCTTTTTAATACCCCGGTCATGGCCAGCCTGGCCATAACGCTCCTATTTTTTACCAGTGTTACGCTTGCTGAAGAGCCGGAATCCTCCGGTGCAGTTACCATTCAGGACCCCAAAACTGACATCGTTGAAGAATTACGGGTTAACGGCCAGCTTTACGCAATCCGTGTCTCCCCCAAACGCGGCGTACCTTACTATCTGGTGGACAGTGATGGCGACGGCAACCTGGAAACCCGCAAAAATGACACTGACCCGGCCCTGTTGATCCCCGCCTGGGTGATCAAAAAGTGGTAAAACCCTCATAGAAACCGTTTCCGGAATAACCATACCACTCATGGCAATTAATACCTGAACCTTGACCACCATGGGTGTATTTTCACCCCTTTTCATTCCGGATTTCACCAATCACAATCTGCCTGAACCTACGCTGAACTTGACAGCGGGCCATGCCAATGGCATAAAAACCGCCCTAAGGTTACGGCAGCGCTCAAAATCGGCGGCTGCACACCTGAAGCGGGGAAGGCGGCGACCGGCTACGGCATGTGTCTCGCGCACTACTCTGAAGAAAGAGAGAGGGGGAACGAGACCTTGTCATCACACCGGATTCGGCGTTAGGCAAGCGCTTCGTTTACGAATTCTTTCGTTAGTTTTAATTAAATATTGGATACAAAAATCAAGAGGAAGTCCTAATGAAAGCAAAATGGTTGATAGTTCCTGCAGCAGCAGCTGCCCTGTTAATTTCTGGTCAAGCAAGTGCTGATCTGGCCCTGGCTAAAAAAAGCGGCTGCCTGGCTTGCCACAGCGTTGACAAAAAAATTGTTGGTCCTGCCTGGAAAGACGTAGCTGCCAAATACAAAGGTGACGCCGGTGCTAAAGACCGCATGATCGCCAAAGTGAAAAAAGGCGGTAAAGGTAATTGGACCAAAGTCACCGGCGGCGCACCCATGCCTCCTTACTCACCTCGCGTATCTGACGAAAACATCGGAAAGCTGGTCGACTTTATCCTGGCCCTCTAAGTTTCGGCACTTAGTCAGCAGCACAAAGGGCCAGCACATCGTGCTGGCTTTTTTGTGCCGCATTTTTGGTTTTACCCCCCCTGCGTGGAACGTTATACACAGTATGTTTCACATTGGTCGCATAATAATCAGTCTACACGGTTTTTTGACAGACAAGCCAGCATAAAACTTTAACCCGTTGTTTTTATTCACTAAAATATACCGACTATTTTTTGACCATTTTAATAAATCTGTAATAAAACCGAGGTCAACAGGCCACTTCCCTCAGCTTATGCACAAAGTTATCCACAGGCTTTGTGGATAAGCAAACATCCTTCATTCCCGGCAGGTGTTTAGCGCGAGAAAGCTAGAAACCACCTTAAATTAACCCGCTAACCGCAATATCAGATTTCACTAACACACAACCGGACGGTCAATTTTTAGACATATCTAAAAAAACAGATACCTGTCAAACGGTAATGACGTTTATTATTCCGGCAACCACACAGACAAGAACCTCAAGGACAAAAAACATGCCGGACTGGCACGCCATTTCACAGCAGGTGCAAGCCACATCGGGAACAATTCTGGCCACAGACAGTGCACGCCCCGTGGGTGGCGGCTGCATCAACGCTGCCTATGTACTCACCGGTAGCCAGGATGGAAACCCGCAGAACTTTTTCATCAAAACCAATCGCGCGGACAATCTGTCCATGTTCGAGGCCGAGGCGGAAGGGCTGCATGCCTTGCGCAGCAGCCACAGCCTGCGGGTACCGGCGCCTGTCTGTAGCGGCATTGCGGGCGGAAACGCCTACCTGGTACTGGAACACATCGCACTCAAAGGCACAGGAGACGACACACAGCAGGGTAACAGACTGGCGGCAATGCACCAGACCCGGCATCCACAATTTGGCTGGCACCGACACAACACCATTGGCAGCACACCGCAGCTTAACCGCTGGACAGATAGCTGGGTGACCTTTTGGAGCGAGCAACGGCTGGGGGCCCAATTGGAGCTGGCGGGCCAGAATGGGGCAAAACACTCGTTACTGCGCCGTGGCGACAGACTGCAAGCAGCACTGCCTGCTTTTTTTGACGACTACCAGCCTGCGCCATCCTTATTGCATGGCGATTTGTGGTCCGGCAACGCGGCCTTTGACGAACAGGGCCAGCCTGTCATCTTTGATCCCGCCGTATATTTTGGTGATCGTGAAACCGATCTGGCCATGACTGAGCTGTTTGGCGGATTTTCAGCGGCCTTTTACGCCGCTTACAACGCCACCTGGCCGCTGGATGCCGGCTATGCCACACGTAAAACGCTCTACAATCTGTACCACATCCTCAACCACTTCAACCTGTTTGGCGGCGGCTATGAATCACAGGCCCAGGGCATGATTGACCGCCTGCTCAGTGAATGTCATTAAGCCTCTTTTCAAGAGTAGGCTTGCCAACGTGCTACGGTTACACTATCCGCTATTAAATTCACTACTTGCCAATTCCCATGCCCACAACCATTATTCATAGCAATGCGCTCACCACACAACAAATTCAACACATTGCCCAGGCGCTGGGCGCCGAGCCAGAAACACACGCCCGGCATTTTCGCGTACAACACAAAATGCTGCCCCCGGGAACACTGGATACGCTGCGTGAAATCTGCCAGGTGGATATCAACACCCTGCCCGAAAGTTTCGACACTGCCAGTGTGGGGCTGCTCATCACTGACATGGACTCCACCCTCATCAACATCGAGTGTGTGGATGAAATCGCCGACTTTGTCGGTGTGAAGCCCCAGGTCAGCGCCATCACCGAGGCTGCCATGCGCGGTGAGCTGGATTTCGCCGCCTCACTGAAAAAGCGCGTCGCCCTGCTGGAAGGCCTGGATGTCTCAGCCCTGCAACATGTGTATGACGAGCGACTGCAATTAAACCCCGGAGCCGAAATGTTGATCAATGGCCTCAAATCACGTCAAATCAATGTAGCACTGGTCTCCGGCGGCTTTACCTTTTTCACCGAGCGTCTCAAACAACGCCTGGGTCTGGACTTCACCCTGGCCAACGTACTCACTCAGGAAAAAGGGAAACTCAGCGGCACGGTGGACGGCGCCATTATCGGCGCCGAAGCCAAAGCGGAATATTTACAACAACTGTGCGAACAACTCGGCATCACCCGCCAGCAGGTTATCGCCATGGGTGACGGTGCCAACGACTTGCAGATGCTGGGCATTGCCGGGCTGGGTGTGGCATACCATGCAAAACCCGCCGTTCGTGCACAGGCTGATGTATCAATACAATTTTCCGGGCTGGATACGGTATTGGACTTTTTGGAATAACGCGATGCAAAAAACTGTAACCGATATGCTTACCAACAAAGACAACTGGAAACGGCCTCCTGGCTGGTTGCTGGGGTTGCTCTTGATGCTATGCGTGCAAACTGCCGCCGCTGTACCCTTTGGTATGTTTGATGCGCGCACCATGGCCATGGGTGGTGTGGGCGTGGCATCGGGACCACAATTTGCCACATTTAATAACCCGGCCTTACTGGCTACGGCCGACGAAGTCCACGAGTGGTTTTTGCTGGCGCCAACACTCAGCCAGCAACTGGGTGACCCCAACAATGTTGAAGATAATCTTGCCGCGTTCCAGCAGGCCGCAGACACACTGGATGGCAACAACAATGCAGCCAATCGGGCCGCCGTACAGCAACAACTCGATGCGTTGGATGGCAGCCTGTACAGCACCAGCCGCAACTCGGCCTTCGTACTGGCAATACCCAGCCGCATTCTCAGTGGTGCTGCATTTTTTAACGTCTACGAAGCATCCACCGCCCAGCCAATGATCGGAGGTGATAATCTCACCACCCCAAGTTATGCCTCCACACTGGCACAGCGTGGGCTGCGCATCGTTGAAAATGGCGTCTCCGCCGCCAAGGCGCTGAATGGCGGGGGCTGGATGCAAAACCTGACCGTAGGTTTCAGTGCAAAATTTTTGCTGGTATCAGGTTATGGTTATGCTGATCCGTTACGCAGTGCTGATGTCGATATCAGCCGCACCGGCAACAAAAGTGGTGGCCAGTTCATGTTTGATGTTGGTGTACTGAAAGAGTTTGGCGTGTGGAAAGCCGGGCTGGTCGCAAAAAACATCGTACCTGGAAATTACAAATACGGTGACAGCGGCGACACCTTCAAAATTGACCCGCAACTGCGTGCCGGTTTTGCCTACCAAAGCCGTTACTCTGTACTGGAACTGGATATTGACCTGCTGGAAAATGACCCTGTCGGTTTTGGTTCCCCCTCGCAAATCGCCGCTCTGGGCTGGGAATGGCAAATATGGCAATGGCTGGCGATACGTGCTGGCTACAACCAGAACCTGACCGGCAATGAAGCTGCTTACGGCTCCGCCGGTATCGGACTGTTAATCAATTCACTGCAAATAGACGTCGCCGCGTATAGCGGTGACGAAAGTGAAGGTATCTCAGCCCAGTTAGGATTACAGTTTTAGCGAGAACGCGAACCACGCGTTGTGAACACAAAGGAAACAAGCAGCGTGACGTTTATTACACAGGGGCCACAGGGGCGCAACATTTTCTCTGCTTTCTGGTTTTCTGGCTCCCACGGTCCTGAGATTGTGAAAGTATTCTACCCCCACCCTTGTTAAAATGTGGCTTGCAGAAAAAACCTCGATATTTGCGTTAAATGCCCATAGTCAAAAATCAGACAATGGGAAACAAACCACTTTTACTGTCCCCCTTCTCCACGCCTCCTAAAAACTGACCTCCAGGCCCAGATTAACCATCGCACCACGCGGCACGCTGCTGCCATCAATCGTGACCTTGTCCGAACTCCAGGCCAAATCCAGATTAACCATCGCCAGCGTCGCCCCCAGCGTGAAATAATTGATTTTCGAGCCGGACAGATTTCTACGAAGACCGGCACGTATGCCGGGCAACCACCAGGTATCGGTGGCATAGGCTGCGCTGACGGTGGCCCACCGGTATTCATCACCAAACACATCTTCTACAGCATTGGCATCCAGTCCACCGGAAATCACCCAGTTCTGGTTGGCCGTATACAGGGCCGCCTCCAACTGAAGTTGTTTTTCCATGGTATACGTATTGCTGGCTGCCAGTTTTTGGTACACAGGGCCGCCTGGGTCACTGTAGCCGCTGAGATCAATGGGGCTGAACTTAAACTCGGGCTCGTTGACGTTAGTCAGGGTGGCGCCCGCACGATAATGTTCACTGACCCATAACACACCGACATCCAGCCCCAACCCGGTATCCGAATCCAGACTGGAATCCAGCGCATCATCAAAAGCCTGCTCGGTACCATCAACAAGCCCGCTGAAACGAATGCCGGTACGGCTGGTATCAACTTTATAATAGCGGCCCCTTAGGCCACCATACAACGTCGCCTCACGGGTCTTCATAAGGGGCCGGCTGTAACCCAGTGCAATTTCTATGGTGCGAGCAGCTTTGACCAATACCGTGCTGTCATTGTCGATCGTAAATCCAGTGGGGACACCTCCAGTAAACACCAGTGTCAGATCATCAGTGGGGTCATCAACACCCACGCTGGCAGCAGCAGAATTAAAATCGACAGGGTCATTCAATGCTGTTGCCCGTGCGGCTATCGAGCCGTTAACATCCAGCACCAGACTGCCACCCAGGGCTTTATGCGCGACAACCAGCGGCATTGTCGGCAGGTGTCCGCCAAAAAAAGCCTTGGCATAACCATTGGCCTCGACATCCACCAGCAAGGCGTTGAGACTGGCCAGGCGAGCGTCAATTTCCGCCACAGATGCTACCGTCTGCAGGCTCTGAAAGGCCTGCGCCTCTGCATCAATTCGTGAATACAGATTATCCACTTCGCCGAATTCATAACCGGCGCCAATCGAACTCAAAATCCCAAACCGGTACTGATTACCCTCCTGCTGCAACACTGCTGCACCGGCAGCCGGATTAGTGATATCCGACATGATGGACTGGCCATTACTCACCGCACCGTAAGTCAGGTTGGAGCCCGGCGGATGATACAGCGGGGTAGCCTGGGTTAATAAGGGAACCAGCATAACGGCAACGGCCAGCACTGTAGCAGTCATCAATCGTTTCATTGCAATCTCCGTAGTGTGTGCATAATTTTTTTATGTGGACCATCCGGTGCCGCTGTATCGCACATCCGGTCTGAGCATAGTCGATGTGTCCATCGGCGAGGAAATAAAATTTCTTTAGCGTCGCAGTTATCCCCCCCATGGCAGCGATTTCAACCCATCCGGCAAAAAGGATGGTTGGTTTACGCTTGCCAGACCATTAGAATCACGTCTGCTTTGTATGCCTGACCCTTTAATATACCCGGAAACACACTTTGCCAGTGCTTAATCTCCTTATTTCCCGTATCGAAGCCATCGCCGAATGGAGCGGCCGCGCCACCGCATGGCTGGTACTGGGCATGGTGCTGATCATCGGTTTTGATGTGGCCATGCGTTATCTGTTCCAGGCTGGCTCCGTGGGGCTGCAGGAACTGGAATGGCACCTGTTCGCGCTGGTTTTTTTGCTCGGCGCAGGCTACACCTTCAAACACGATGGCCATGTACGAGTGGATATTTTCTACCACAGCCGCCACATGGACAGCCGCCGCCGCGCCTGGGTGGACCTGTTGGGTGGATTGTTTCTTCTGCTGCCGTTTTGCCTGCTCATCATCATCAGCTCCCTGCCTTTTGTGTCCAGTGCCTTTACCATCGGTGAAGGCTCCCCGGACCCAGGCGGACTCCCGTACCGTTTCCTGCTGAAAGCCGCCATCCCCCTGGGCTTTTCGCTACTGTTGCTACAGGGCGTGGCACACATGCTGCGCAGTGTACAAATCCTGTTAAGTCATAAAGCGCCTCCCCCTTCCCAGACCGATCACGATGGAGCACAGCGTTAATGGAAATCTGGGCACTTGTCATGCTGGCGGCTGCAATCGCCCTGCTGCTTATCGGCTACCCGGTAGCCTTTACCCTGGGCGCAGTGGCCCTGCTGTTTGGCGGCATTGCCCTGGGGCTGGACTTTTTTGCCCTGTTACCGCTGCGCATCTGGGGGGTAATGACCAGTTTCACCCTTATTGCCGTACCATTATTTGTGTTTATGGGGATCGTGCTGGAAAAATCCGGCATCGCCGAAGAACTGCTGGAAACCATGGCGCGCCTGTTTGGTCGCCTGCGTGGCGGCATGGGCGTGTCCATCGTGCTGGTCGGTGCATTGCTGGCCGCCACCACCGGCGTAGTGGGTGCAACAGTCGTCACCATGGCAGTGATTGCCCTGCCAGTGATGCTACGCCACGGTTACAAACCCGAACTGGCCACCGGCGCTATCGCCGCCTCAGGCACCCTGGGACAAATCATCCCTCCCAGCATTATTCTGGTACTGCTGGGTGATGTCATCGGCGTGCCCGTGGGCCGGCTGTTCATGGCGGCAGTAACCCCCGGACTGGTGCTCATTGCTTTGTTTATTATTTATGTACTGGTACGCGCCAAATTCAGACCAAACGATGCACCGGCCCTGCCCATGGACGATAACGCAGGCCCGCTATGGCCGCAGGTCTTCAAAAGCCTGATTCCACCGCTGTTTCTGGTATTCGCTGTGCTGGGGTCAATTTTCTTCGGCGTGGCGTCACCCACCGAATCTGCTGCCGTGGGCGCACTGGGCGCGCTGCTGCTGGCTGTTATCCGCAAACGCCTCAACCTCGGCAACCTGCGCGCAGCCATGCGCTCCACCACCCGCATGACCTCCATGGTGTTCATGATTCTGATTGGCGCCACCGCCTTCGGCTTGGTGTTCCGGGGCATGGGTGGTGATGAACTGGTAAAGGAATTGATGACCGGTCTGCCCGGTGGTCCGTGGGGCTTCCTGCTGGTGAGTATGCTGGTGATTTTTATATTGGGCTTCTTTCTCGATTTCATCGAGATCACCTTCATCGTCGTGCCCATTCTCGCCCCTATCGCCGCCTTCCTCGGCATCGACATGCTATGGTTCGCTGTATTGATTGCGCTGAACCTGCAAACCTCTTTTTTAACTCCGCCCTTCGGCTTTTCGCTGTTTTACCTCAAAGCCGCCGCACCAAAAGAAATCCGCATGCCGCAGATCTATCGTGGCATCCTGCCCTTCGTGGGCATCCAGTTGCTGGCACTGTTAATGGTAATGCTGTTCCCGCAGGTTACATTGTGGCTGCCGGACATCATGGATTCTGTGCAGGGGTTTTAATACATTGTTACGTACTTTGCTTGGCTGATATGCAATTTTTTAAATCGGTGTTATTAACGCAGGGGCGCAGACTTTTTGCGTTCAGTGCTGATGCCCATCCGGCCCATGCACATGTCCGTGCTCCACTTCCTCAGCCGAGGCATCACGGATTTCAATAACCTTCACATCAAAATTAAGCTGCACACCCGCCAGCGGATGATTGCCATCAATTTTCACAGTATCACCTTCCACGCCAGCCACGGTGACTGTCATCATTTCACCTTCCGGGCCTTCGGCATGGAATTGCATACCTGCTTCAATTTCGGCATCTGCCGGAAACATCTCCCGTGGCACACTTTCCAGACGCGCATCATCACGTTCACCGTAACCTTCTTCCGGGGACACTGTCACTTTCAACTCATCACCTGATGCCTTGCCTGTCAGCGCATTTTCCAAACCCGGAATAATATTGCTGGCACCGTGCAGGTATAAAAAACTGCCGTCGTCAGATTGGTCGATAACAGTGCCTTCATCATCGGTAAGTGTGTAGTGCAGGGTAACTACTTTATTTTCTGCGATAGTCATGGGATTTCCTTTGGTTTATATTTTGGTTGCCAGAGGGTGCTTTATCAAATTCGTATTATTAACGCGGCTGTGTAGTTACATAGGGTGGGCACAAACTACGCGCCCACTCTACAACCGCATACGCTAAAAAAACAGGGTAATTTAACCTCTGGCTTCATATTTTAATAAATTGCAACAATCGTTTTGTATTTCACTCACCCGATAAACAGTATTTTGAAATAGGTGCTATTAACACAAAGATCATAGAGACGCGGAGTTCTTATTTGTTTTTCTCTGCATCTCTGCGACCTCTGCGTTTATTACTCAATACGCAAAAAATCACCCTTAAGGTTTGCGTGCCTTAGCATAAGCAGCCTCGGAGAGCTCGCTCCAGCTGTCATTGTTATCCGCGAAGGTTTTGTAAGCCTGATAGATGCGTTTGAAATCGGCGTCTTTGGCGGCCTCTTCTTCCAGCACTACCGTGGACAGCCTGCGCAATTCGGCAATCACTTCATCCGGAAAGGCGAGCACCTGCACGTTATATTCATTTTTAAGTTTTCCAAGGGCTTCCAGATTCTTTGCCTCAAACTGCGCCAGCATCCACAGATTGGACGCAGAAGCGGCAATTTCGATGGTTTTTTGCAAGTCCGCAGGAAGGCTGGCCCAGGCTTTGGAATTCACATTCAGCTCCAGCACCGGGCCGGGTTCGTGCCAGCCGGGATAATAGTAGTATTTGGCGGCGCGATACAGGCCAAGCCGTTCATCGTGAAAAGGCCCAACCCATTCGGTGGCATCAATGGTGCCACGATCCAGTGCGGTATAAATCTCACCACCAGCCATCAATACGGGAGAGCCACCGGCCTTGGCAAACACTTTGCCACCAAGGCCGGGAATACGCATTTTCAGTCCCTTCAAATCGGCAATGGAATCAATTTTTTTATTGAACCAACCGCCCATTTGCACACCGGTGTTGCCCATGGGAAAGGGCACCAGATTGTGGGGTTTGTACAATTCATGCCACAATTCCAGCCCGCCACCAGCATATAGCCACGCATTCATCCCCTGTGCGTTCATGCCAAAAGGCACAGCAGTGAAAAACTGACCCGCAGGAATTTTCCCCGCCCAGTAATAAGCCGCACCGTGGCTCATTTCCACCGAGCCTTGGGAAACCGCATCAAAGGCTTGCAAAGGTGGCACTAACTCACCACCCGCATAAACAGTGATATTGAGCCGACCATTGCTAAGGGCCTTTACGTCCTTGGCAAAACGCTCTACACCTTCCTGAAAAATGGGAAAGTTCGGTGGCCAGGTGGTGACCAGTTTCCATTTGTAGGTTTTGTTTTCCGCTGCAACGGCAGTTGTCGGTGTATTAGATCCACCACAGGCGTTCAAAACCAATACGGCAAACAGCGCGAAAAAAACCAGTAATTTACGTCGAAACATGATGTTGTCCTTATTTATGTATCCAGATTTATATGTGGATCAAGAGCTAAAACACCCTCATCCAAAAAAACAATGCGTATTTAACGCAAAGCCTTTAGTGCTTTTCTCTGCGTCCTTTGCGTCTCTGCAACCTCTGCGTTTATCACTCGCCACTTGTCAGTATCACGACAACATAACCTCCCACGACACGGGCATGATTGTTCGAGGACGTAAACCGCTGAAAGAAAGAATTGATGAAGACATGCCAGAAGAAAAATTCCGTTGATTGTTTCAGGATTATACCGGCTGCAAATTCGCGTATTCCATCATCAGCCATTTACTGCCAATACCATCAAAATTTACCTGTACCCGTGCCTGCGCACCCTGACCTTCCATGTTAAGCACCACGCCATCCCCAAATTTGGCGTGCAGCACACGCTGGCCAAGCCGCATGCCGCCGACGGATGTTTCCCGCACAGAGGAAAATCTCGCCGGGCTGCTGGCGGCATAACTGACGCTGCCGCCAAGCCGCACCTCTTCCATTAATTCAGCAGGAATCTCGCTGATAAAACGCGAACGGTGCGGATAAGTTTCATTGCCGTACAAGCGGCGGGTTTCAGCATGTGTCAGATACAAACGCTGACGGGCGCGGGTAATGCCCACATAACAAAGACGGCGTTCCTCGGCAAGGCGGCCGGGTTCGCCCAGTGACATTTGATGCGGAAACAGACCTTCCTCCACGCCAGCCAAAAATACCTGCGGAAACTCCAGGCCTTTGGCGGAGTGCAGAGTCATCAATTGCACACCATCCTGCGAGCCATCGGTTTGCTTGTCACCGGCTTCCAGCGCGGCATACGACAGGAATGCAGACAATTCATCCATTTCTTCTTCGTCTTCCGGTGTTTCCTCCTGCTCAAAGTAACGCGCAGCATTAACCAGCTCTTCCAGGTTTTCCACCCGTGCCTGCCCCTTTTCACCACGGTCTTTTTTATAGTGATCAAGCAGAGTGCTGTGGTGCAGAGTGTGCTCTAACTGCTCATAGAGGTCCATGCCATCGGTGTCGCTGGACAAGCGGGTGATCAATTCGAGAAACGCACCCAATGCAGAGGTGGCCCGTGCAGGCAACAGCTTTTGTTCAACCACCGCCTGCGCAGCTTGCCATAAGGCGACATTGTGCTCGCGGGCGTAATCACGCGCGGCACTGACGGTTTTATCACCGATACCCCGCGTGGGTGTATTGACCACTCGTTCAAAGGCGGCGTCATCGTGCCGGTTGGCAATGAGTCGCAGGTAGGCCAGCGCATCCTTGATTTCTGCCCGCTCAAAAAAGCGCATGCCGCCGTAAACACGATAAGGAATACCGGACTGAATCAGTGCTTCTTCAATCACCCGTGACTGGGCATTGGAACGATAAAGAATGGCATTGTCCCGGTAGGGATGACCGTTATCCACCCAGTTCTGGATTTGCTCGGTAATAAAACGCGCCTCATCACGTTCGTTGAACGCGGAATAAAGTTGGATAGCCTCGCCATCTTCGTCAGCAGTCCACAGATTCTTGCCGAGACGGTCGTCGTTGTTGGCGATCAATGCATTGGCGGCATTAAGAATGTTGGCGGTGGAACGGTAATTCTGTTCCAGACGCACAGTGTGAGTACCGGGAAAATCACGGGTATATTGCTGAATGTTTTCGATCTTCGCGCCACGCCAGCCATAAATCGACTGATCATCATCACCCACCGCAAACACCCTGGATGCTTTACCTGCGAGAACACGTACCCAGGCATACTGAATACTGTTAGTGTCCTGAAACTCGTCCACCAGAATGTGCCGAAAACGGCTTTGGTAATGCGTCAGCAAGTGCGGATTTTTCAGCCACAATTCGTGCGCACGCAATAGCAACTCGGCAAAATCCACCAACCCTGAGCGCTGGCACATTTCTTCGTAGGTCTGGTAAATACGGATCATCTGTTTTTGATGGGGATCATCGAAATGCTCGATATGCCCGGGGCGCTGCCCCTCGTCCTTACGCGCATTGATGAACCATTGCGCCTGTTTCGGTGGCCACTGTGTATCATCCAGTTCCAGACTGCGGATCACCCGCTTGATGGCACGCTGCTGGTCTTCGCTGTCAAGAATCTGAAATGTCTGCGGCAAACCGGCGTCTTTCCAGTGCGTGCGCAGCAGGCGGTGGGCCAGGGAGTGAAAGGTGCCCACCCACATGCCACCCACCGGTTGTTTAAGCAACGCTTCGATACGGCCACGCATCTCGGCAGCGGCCTTGTTGGTGAAGGTGACGGCAAGAATACCGTAGGGCGACAAGCCCTCGGTGGCCACCAGCCAGGCAATGCGGTGTACCAGCACCCGGGTCTTGCCGCTGCCGGCACCGGCCAGCACCAGTACATTTTCTGGTGGGGCACACACCGCCTCGCGCTGAGCCTCGTTGAGATCATCAATAATGTGGGAAACGTCCATGGGGGCATTCTACCAGATGGGCCGGAGGGACCGGGGTCTGCCACTGAGGTTTTTTTGCGCCCGTGAATACCGTTACGTTCTCTGCATTTAAGTCTTGCTGGCGCACTGCCGACAGATATCGCATCAGCCCAGTGTGGGCACTGGTATACACGGAGTGATCAGTCATCATGTTTAAAAATATCAACTTTGGCAGCCTGTTCTGGAAGCTCGCCATCCCCGTTATTTTATTGTTTGGCATCACCATCGTGGCTTTGGGCTTCTACATTCCTGGCCAGATCGAAGCGCGTGCCGTGGAAGGAGCCACTGCCAGCGCAAAGCAAACCGCCACACAGTTCAAAGTGCTGCGCAAATATTATGTGCAGAACATTTTGAAAAAAGTGAAAGCAGGATCGAGCATGACGCCCGCCATCGACCACAAAAACAACCCCAACGCCTTCCCTTTGCCTGCAACCATGATTCACGACCTGGGCGCATTGCTCAAAAACGAAGGCACAACAGTCAGTCTGTACAGCGCCTACCCGTTCCCCAATCGTCAATCCCGGATGCTGGACAGCTTTCAGACCCAGGCATGGGATTATCTGGTCAAAAACCCCAAGGGTGTTTTCGTCGAAAAAACAGCGCATGCCGGAAAATCCATTGTGCGGGTCGCGGTCGCCGATACCATGGTGTCCGATGCCTGCGTCAGCTGCCATAACAACCACCCTGACACACCGCGCGCAGGCTGGAAGCTGGGTGATGTACGCGGCATTCTGGAGATTAACAGCGACATCAGCGGGCAAGTGGCCGCCAGCATGATAACAGGACGTGAAATCATGTTTGTGCTGGCAGGGATAATGCTGTTCATGGTGGCCGCCATCTTTTTTGTCTACAAAACCATGATCGCCAAAAAACTGACTGTACTGAATAATAGCCTTGATGAGCTGGCGACAGGCAGCAGTGATCTGACCCAACATCTCGATGACAGCGGCAATGATGAAATCGCCGGCCTTGCCCGCAACTTTAACCAGTTTCTGGAAAACCACCGGGCCTTCATCTGCGAAATCGCTGAATCCGCACAACAACTATCGGACGCCAGCAATGACATGAGCATTATCACCGGCCAGGCAAAAACTGACGCCGCAGAGCAAAAAGAACAAATCGGTTTGGTGGCCACTGCTGTTAACGAGATGTCTGCAACGGCTCAGGAAGTCGCCAACAATACCGCTGCCGCCGAAACATCCACACGCCAGGCCAGGGAGGAAACCCTGTCCGGGACGCAGGTCGTGGAAGACAATATTCATATCATCAATACGTTGTCCGGTGAAATAGAAAAGGCAGCAGAAGTTATCCAGGCACTAAAGACCAATAGTGAAGGCATCGGCACCGTGCTGGATGTGATTCGTGGCATTTCGGAACAGACCAATCTGCTCGCACTGAATGCCGCCATCGAAGCAGCACGTGCGGGTGAACACGGTCGCGGTTTTGCTGTGGTTGCCGATGAGGTACGCACACTGGCCAGCCGGACCCAGGAATCCACTGTCGAAATACAGGAGATGATCGAACGCCTGCAACAGGGCGCCGACAGCGCGGTGACCGTCATGGACAAAGGCATCGAAACCGTACGCGCAAGCGTGAAACAAACCATCCAGACAGGAGAATCCCTGAAAGCCATCACCGGGGCCGTCAACACTATTTCTGATATCAATACGCAAATTGCCAGCGCCATCGAAGAACAAAGCATCGTGGCAGAAGATATTAACCAGAACGTGGTATCCATTGACAACCTTGCCCGACAAGGCGATGAAGCTTCCACCGATATTGCTGCGGCCAATGAACAGTTGCGACAGCTGGCCGACAACCTTTCCACATTGATTCAACAATTCAAGATAGACTGACTGACAATATCGATGTGCCCACCTGCTGCTGATACAATCAGCGGTCTCCAACAAAAATACCGGGTTTCCCCGGTATTTTTTTGCGCCGGCATTCTGCAAACCGGGATTATTTCACTTTTCACAATCCCGGTTTTGATGGACAATGCTCACATTCTGTACAGCGCACTGGCAAAACAAGGGGCGCCCCGGACATTGCAAACGTTTACGCATGACACAAAAGCTGTTGGGAAGCGGATTGCCACGCGCCTCCCAGACTGGTTAATAAATGACAGTGGCCTACTTCTCGGGAGAGAACTGATTATGAATAAAAAATATTTGCTTGCCGGTCTTTTTCTGGCCAGTCTTGGCACCACATCCATCGCAGCAGCCGGCGCAGGCGACACCTACGCCGGTGTCAGCGTGGGGAACGCCTCACCAGACCTGAGCGGCATTAATCTTGACAGCGCAATCGGATGGAAAATCTTTGGCGGCTACGCACTCAATGACGTCCTGGCTGTGGAAGGCGGTTACATATCGTTTGGTAAAATGGATGGTCCCCTTGCATCATCCGTTGAACCTACCGGGTTTGAGGTTGCGGCCGTCGGCAATTTCCCCATTAACAGCCAGTTCTCCCTTTTCGGCAAGGTCGGGCTGTTGGCTTGGGACACCAAGGTAATTTCTTTCAGTGGGGTTTCGAGCACCACCACTGACACGGATGTCTTTTTTGGTCTTGGCGGCCAATATGAAATCTCGGGCAACCTGGCCGTGCGCGCCAGCTGGGAACGTTACACCATGGACGATCTCGACATCGACTTTTTATCTGCCAGCGCGGTTTTTGGTTTCTGAGCCACGAAGCAAACGTGGTGGGCCAATTGCCCGCCACGTTCCACTTCCCCCCGCGATAATACTGAAAATCCACGCGCACAACCCACCAGCAACCTTGGTTTAAAAAGTTGTCCCCTGCATTAAACCATCCGCTGTTTCCCTGTAATATAAAGCTATTCCGAATCGGATAACCTGTTTTAGCCATCATCCGTAATGGGAGCCGCCAGTGAACATGGAAAATGAAAAAACCCGGGTTCGTCACCAACATACCGGCACAGAAAATGAAAAAACCCGGATTAATCATCGGCATACCGACATAGAGAATGAAGAGACTCATATCATTCAACAGCATGCCCGGGCAGCAACCCCCTCGGCGCCATCACGTGCCAGCAAAATAAGTCCGGGAGGGCTTATCAACAACCGCTTTCATCTCGAATACATGCT
>DROS01000088.1 GCA_011321815.1 Gammaproteobacteria bacterium | reverse complement strand
TTCACCGGTAGCTACCGTGAGGTAGCACAACAAAAACAACAGGCATTAGATGTTCGTTTTGAAAAGAACCCTGAGCGTTTTGTCAAAGGGCGCCCAATCGTTAAACTACCTCCTGCCTTTGTTGCTATCAATCCGATTACCCTGGAAGAAGCGGCTGAATCAGGCGTGAGCGATTGCGTGAATTTCCCGACACTGACAGCGGCTGGTTATGTCGCGTCAAATCGATGTTAATTATAAAATAGCTGTCCATATGAGGTTGACACGTTCCGCATTTGTATTTTTGTTTTTGTTTGGAAGGAGGCGGCGTTTGTCAACAAAGATGTCCGGTTTCCTTCACGCAACCTCAGGCAAACTTTGCTCTCCGGCACGTACTTCTTTCGGCGGGTTCAGCCATACTTCAGCCACCGGATTCCAGTTCCTGATATCACCTGACCAGCGCTGTGGATTCTTCTTTTTCGCAGCCTCATAGACCGCCTTTCTCTCCTTCAATATCACTGTATCTTCTCCTCTGTGGCGCTGGCCTGGAGTGACATAACGAATAGCACTATGCCGATGCTCTTCGTTGTACCACTGTACAAACTTATGAACCCACTGACGAGCTGCTTCGATGCTCTCGAAGGACTTGCTCGGATAGGCTGGCGTGTACTTCAGTGTACGAAACAGACTTTCAGAATAGGGGTTGTCATCACTCACTGAGGGACGGCTAAATGAGGGTACAACACCCAGCTTCTGTAGTGTCGCCAGCATGGTAGCCCCCTTCATCGGGCTTCCGTTATCAGAATGTAAAACTAGCCCTTCCTGGTGAATCCCTTCAGCAAGGCAAGCCCTACGAATCAGGCCGCTTGCATGTTCAGCGTTCTCCTCTTCGTGCACTTCCCAGCCAACGATCTTACGGCTAAAAATATCTTCGATCAGGTAGAGTCTGTAGAAAACCCCCAGAATCGCTGACGCCAGATAGGTGATGTCCCAGCTCCAAACCTGGTTGGGCGCTTCGGCCTTGTAGCCCTCTGGTTTGTTAACCGTCCTCGGCAGATTCGCTCGCCCCCGACCATTCACCTGCTTTACCTCATGCAGCACACGATAAAAGCTGGACTCTGACGCGATATATTGCCCCTGATCAGCTAGCCTGGGGACGATCTGAGACGGCGGCAGGCTCTGATATTCAGGGCGATTACAAATGTCGATAATCTGCTCCTTTTCCGCTTCCGTGAGCTTGTTGGCCGGGGTGCGTTGGCTGGCCGCCTCCTGGCGTCGGTCTTTAAGTCGCTGCTCTTCTTTGAGCTGTTTCTTCCAGCGACGCAGTGTACGTTCAGTAATCTCCAGAATCTCACAGGCACGCGCTTGTCGGGCGCCTGATTCAACCGCTTCTTTGATTAGCTCAAGCGCCAACTGACGATCTTCGGGCAAGATCATTCGTCCTCGTCCTCCCCCCAGATGGCCTGGGCCTTTTTTTTTAGAACAAGCAATGCCGCCGTTTCAGCAAGTGCCTTTTCTTTGCGGTTGAGTTCGCTCGAAAGACGACGGTTCTTCTTACGCTCTTTCTGTAGCTCCTGACGCTCCGCTTTGCTTAGGCGTTCATTGGAATCATTGCCTGCAATGGCAGCCTCTCTCCAGCGAGCAATCTGTTCGACATAGAGCCCTTTGCGACGACAGTATTCCGAGAGCTCCTGTTCGTTCATCGCTGCGGTCTCAATGACCACAGCCAACTTGTTTTCTCCACTCCAACTCTCTGGGTTTGATGAATCAGCAGGCACCGCATTTCCTTTTTTTCGATAGTCGTTCCGCCAATTATAAAGGGGGGTCGCTCCTGAGATGCCTGTTTCTCGATTCACCTCGGCAACGGTTAGGGCATTAGGTGGCATCATCTTGCGGACAATCTGCGCTTTAAACTCTTCTGTATAACGTGGCATTTCATATTCACTTTCCGTCCCCTGGTGGTTATATTTAAGAATCAAGCCACCGGACATCTATGCTGACACAGGGGGGAGGGATGCCGTGAGGCATCTCCCTATCCCGATTAGGCCAAATAAATCAGTAGCTTGTGCTATTGTTGTTGCGTGATGCGCAATATGCTATATTTCTCTAATGATTAAGTCATTCAAACACAAAGGGCTGCAGAAGCTTTATGAGACAGGCAGTACTGTCGGAATACAAAATGCTCATAAAAATAAACTTCGAATGATATTGGCCGCCCTTGATTCATCTCAAGAAATTGATGATATGGATATCCCTGGATATAGACTTCATCCGCTGAAAGGGAAAATGAAAGGAATATGGTCAGTAATTGTGAATGGAAATTGGCGGATCACATTTAAATTTGAAAATGGAAATGTACATATTGTTAATTACGAGGATTATCACTAATGAGTATGCACAACCCCCCCCATCCCGGCGAGTTTATTAAAGAGGTATATTTATCTCCTTTTGGTATAAGTTCTCGTATGGTTGCAGAAAAAATGAAAGTTTCTCCTTCTACATTTAATAGGTTGATAAATACAGAAAGTAATATTTCCCCGGAAATGGCATTAAGACTTTCTAAAACATTGGGTCGTTCACCAGAAAGTTGGTTGGCGATGCAGGATTCATATAATTTGTGGCATGCAAAAAATAATGTAGATTTGCGCAAAGTTGAAAGGCTAAAGATAGATGCGGCCTAACAAACAAGGATAAGTCAGCGCGGCTGAGCCGCGACTTTATCATCTGGTTGAACAAGCCCGCCCAGTTGTTTGTGCTTATCTATAGCAAATATCGGGTTTTTGATTTTGAAGAATGGTGCCACCCTCATGGATGGCACTGAATCTTAAGCAAGCGTATCCCTCGCCTTGATCAGGCGATTTTTTAAACGGGTTTATTCAATCATTTTTCAGTTTCTCCTCTGTTAATGCATGGCGGTGAAAATGCTTTATTGCATTAACCCGCTCGCCAGGCAGGGGGGATAAACGCAATGATGGCCATCGGGTTTCCACAGTGTTTGCAAACAAGCACTGGCCTTTTTGCTTTTAGTAAAGTGGGCAAAAAACCTTCAATAGTATCTGTATCCGACGTAACGTGGTTTTTGCATTGCCGTGTAAAAACCCGAAATCCCTGACGCACCGAAAACCTTTTGGTAATGCATGCTGAAAAACCAGCCAGATAAAATGTTCACCTTTGACGCAGCGTGTCTTCCAATCGCCCGATTGACTTTCACGATAACGAAACGTGACGTTTGTGCCATCACCGGAAATAATATTCTTCTCGGAAACGATACCGCGATACAAATAGCGGGAAAGGTATTTAATGGCCGGAAGACCACGCCCGACATGCTGGCAATCCACCACCCATTTTTTGGGTACAGCGTCCGGCAATGTCAATGTTGACTGGCGTAATGCCTCTAAAAACTTGGCGCGAAACACCGTGGCAAGATTGAATGCATTAAAGAGATATTGGCCTTTGAGTGTACGCCATTCGGGGGAGGTTCCCTCGGTCGACTCCGTCTTGCAAAGGACGACGGCCATTTGCTGCGAGGAGTGCTTTTCCCTGAACGCTGACAGACCAACTGAATCCCAATTTATTACCTTGAAAAGAGTACTAGCAACGTAAAGCATTTCAAGGTTGTTAATGAATTACAGCTCAAAGCTTTTGGCCATAAAACACATAAGCGCAATCAACACGGACAATTTTCCGCAGTGTTCATTTGTGCCGAATGGCACAAGCTTTACCCCACTCCAAATTTCCGGTTATTGCGGACGTTATGCGCATGAGGAAAAGAGCGCATTGGCCAATTTGAGGTGTTTATGGAAAGGAATAAAATCTTTGCCTGAATGAAGTAATGGAACTGAGTTTTCTATACAGTAAGTTGCAATAATGACATCGATAGTTTTTCTTATGGTTATTCCTTTTTTACGGAGAGCACGAAAATTATCGGCACTTTTGAGAGCGATATTTGTATTAAGTGCATTTACAATAACCAAGAAGCTTAAGAGTTCTTTTGCAGTGTTAAAATCTTTATCGTTTCTGAAGCCTTGTAGTACTTCAGTAAGAACGATATCACCAATGCAAATTGGGGAAGCGCCAAGGATGGAATCAAGCTTCTCAGTTTCAGGGGTTTGATTTCCGTTGAAGTAATCAATCCATACACTGGAATCAACAAATATCATTAATTAGTTCTCATGTCATTTAAATCACCTTCCCATTTTAGTTTGCCCCGGAATTTTCTAATATTTTCCTGCTTCTTTAATTCAATCAATGATTTAAGGGCTATCTCAACTGCTTCTCGCTTAGTTTTCGCCCCGGTTAAACGGATAGCATCATTCATAAGTTCATCATCTATAACGATATTTGTTCTCATTTGGAGACTCCTGTGAGTGTGTATAAGAATAAAAAATCATACACATTTAATCATGGGGTGTGGTATTAATCAAGCCGAAAACCTTTTGGTAAGACGTGCTGAAAGACCTGCCAGATAAAATATTCACCTTTAACGAAAAAACGTAAGGGGTCAAAAATGCAAGGGGTGAGGTCTTGCATTTCGCATTTCTAAATCCCTTTATTATCCGGCTGATCTGCGAATAATGAAGGCCAAAATGTTCCCCGATTTCTTTCATGCTGGAAAATGGGGAACCGACCACAATTGTACATTTTAATTGTGCTCTGTCCCTGATGGCTCCCCACAAAATCAGAGGCTCTCTTGCGCCAAAGCATTATCTATAACGTGTAATAGCGCCATTTCATATTCCTGTTTTTCAAGTTCTAGTTTACCTTCTTTTGCCGTTTGGCAACCGGTAAAAAATGTCGATAACACTCGCCGGGTTTTAATACTGCTGGATTGATATTGCCAGTGTCATTGTTTAAGTGCGATAAACACTCCTGTTGACAGGTCATAAAAGAATCAGCTCCCAGCCGTTTCCCGGACTGACGCCAACAAGTAACTCCCCAGGCGCCTCTGGCTTTTCAGCGGATTTGGTTCTGATAGTGTCAGCGATTTGGCTGTGCTAAATTAACCTTGCTAAAAAACAAACGATAAAGACAAAACAGCTGCCAGGGGCGGCGGCGTTACAGGTTGTAATGAAAAAATCCCCATGAGTATCAACAAAGATGCGCTACGAATCCGCCGCGAGTACAACCAGTGGGTCGCCAATGAAACACTGGAAGACTACGCTCTGCGTTACACCGCCAAGCGGGCGCGGCGGTGGTCTGCCGGTTGGGTGGCCAACACGGCGCTGGGCATCATTTCCTTTCTGGCACTGGAGGCCATTGGCGGCACCATTACCCTGAATTACGGTTTCACCAATGCCATGTGGGCCATATTGGTCGTGGGTGGTATTATCTTTTTATCCGGATTGCCACTGGCCTATTATGCGGCACGGGACGGCATTGATATCGACTTGCTCACCCGGGGTGCCGGTTTTGGTTATATCGGTTCCACCATTTCATCATTGGTTTACGCTTCATTCACCTTTATCTTTTTTGCCATTGAAGCAGCCATCATGTCCATGGCCATTAATATGACCACGGGCATTCCCATGTCGCTGGCCTATTTTATCAGCACTATCGTGGTCATTCCGCTGGTGACCCATGGCATCACACGCATCTCCCGTTTCCAGGCCTGGACACAACCCTTGTGGCTGTTTTTACAAGTTCTGCCGCTGGTGTTTATCGGCATGCATGAATCTGCCGCCTTCTCACAATGGCTGGCTTATGGCGGTTCTGAGGCCACCGAGGGAGGGCAGGGGTTTGAGTTGTTGCTTTTTGGTGCGGCGGCGGCAGTGATTTTTCCGCTCATTGCGCAAAACGGTGAGCAGGCCGATTTTTTACGGTTTTTGCCGGTGCGAAATCAACAGAATAAAACCCAATGGTGGCTGGCAGTGGTTTGTGCCGGGCCAGGGTGGGTGGTGTTTGGCGTCATCAAATTATTTGTGGGCTCATTCCTCGCAGTGCTTGCACTGAATTATGGCCTGTCTCCCGCATTGGCCGATGACCCGGCGCACATGTATGCGGTGGCATTTAATTACATCACAATCAATCCCGATATGGCGCTATGGCTGGCGGGTATATTTGTGGTTATTTCACAATTGAAAATCAACGTCACCAATGCCTATGCTGGCTCCATTGCCTGGGGTAATTTTTTCTCACGACTGACACACAGCCATCCCGGACGGGTGGTGTGGCTGGTGTTTAATGTGACGATTGCTCTGATGTTAATGGAGTTGGGGCTCTACCAAGCCTTTGAGAGTATTTTGATTACCTATGCCTGTCTGGTGGTGGCTTGGGTTGGTTGCGTGGTGGCAGATCTGGTGATCAACAAACCATTGGGCCTGAGTCCGGCGCATATCGAGTTCAGACGCAGCCATTTATATGATATTAATCCAGTGGGCGTGGTTTCCATGTTGCTTGCTTCAGGTATCGGCATTATTGCCAATCTGGGATTTCTGGGTGATGTGGCTGAAGCTTTGGCGGCTTTCATATCTCTGCTGATTCCCTTTGTTACCGTGCCATTGATCGCCTGGATTACTGGCGGACGATATTATGTATGTCGTGCAAAAGAGGAAGATGCGGAACATGATTCCGAACAACAAGGCTGCCGGGTATGTGAAAACCATTTTGATCATGAAGACGTAAGTCAGTGCCCCAGTTATGAAGGCGCGATCTGTTCCCTGTGTTGTGCGTTGGATTCCCGCTGCGGCAATCAATGCCGTCCCGATGCCCACCTGTCAGCGCAGGCCTCAACATTGTTCAGCCGGATATTACCGGCGTTTATTCACCAGCGATTGCATTCTGTTACCGGTCATTTTCTGGGTATGTTCATCATTACTGCGGGCATTATCGCCGGTCTGCTCGCTGTGGTGTTTTATGCCCAACAAAATAAAACACAAACCGACTTGTTGGTCATCAGCGGCGCATTGTGGCAGGTGTTTTTTCTCCTGATGCTGGTGACCGGTGTGTTGGTCTGGCTGTATGTGCTGGCACAGAAAAGTACACGCTTTGCCCTCAGTGAAACACAGCTTCAAGCGGAATTATTAACCCGCGAAGCTGAAGCACACCAGCAAACCGCAATAGAACTGGCGCAGGCACGCGATGTAGCCAATGCAGCCAATCAAGCCAAATCACGCTATTTATCAGGCGTCAGTCATGAGCTGAGAACACCATTGAACACCATTTTTGGTTATGCCCAGTTAATGGAAGCTGATACCCGGCTGGATGCAAAGAGCCAGAAAATTTCATCGGTGATAAGACGCAGCAGCGAACACCTGTCAGACGTGATTGAAGGACTGCTGGAAATTTCAAAAATCGAAGCCCGCAAACTGGACTTGCATCGGGATACGGTCGACCTGCGTTTATTAATACAGCAACTTGACGACATGTTTCGACCGCTGGCCAAAGACAAGGGCATTGACTTTGTTATCAATTGTCAGACAGAACTACCCCGGTTTGTTTCCATTGATGAAAAGCGGCTACGCCAGATTTTATTAAACCTGTTATCCAACGCCATTAAATTTACCCCTGAAGGCAAAGTTGAACTGCATATTGCCTACCGGAATCAGGTTGCCCGCTTGACCGTCAAAGACACCGGTATCGGCATAGCCGAAGATGATCAGGCAAGAATCTTTGAACCCTTTGAACGGGTGCGCAATAAACAGACCCAATTAATCACTGGCACCGGACTGGGTTTATCCATCAGTCGCCTGCTGGTGGAAATGATGGGCGGCAGCCTGACATTAAAAAGCCAGCCAGGGCAGGGCACTGCATTCTGTCTCAGCCTTTTCCTGCCAAATGTGCCTGAACGCCTTGCTGTTACCCAAAGTCATACCGATATACGCGGCTATAAAGGGCAACCGCGTCATATTATGGTAGTGGATGACGAAAGCAGCCACCGCCATTTGATCCATGATTTATTACAGCCGCTGGGTTTTATCATCCATCAGGCAGAATCAGCCGAACAAACACTTGACATAATTGACGGACAACTGCAATCCATAGACCTGTTTTTACTGGACATCAACATGCCGGAAATGAACGGCTGGCAACTATTGGCAGAACTGCGCCAATGCGGATTTAAAAAACCCATTATCCTGCTTTCAGCTGATCCCTATGAAAATGCCACTACGCTACAAAAAGAAGTGAATTTTGATGCCTATATCAACAAGCCCATACGTATCGGAAAACTGCTTGAACAGTTACAACGATGCCTTGATTTACAATGGTGTAACGCTGAACCGGTATTGCAAACCGCCCCGGAAAGCAGCGAGGAAAACAGGGAATTCCACCCGAACCAGGAAACACTGGACTCACTACGGGGTTTTGCAGGTATGGGGTATTTGAAAGGAGTGATAGAGTGCATTGCATTACTTGAATCACAACATGGGCAATTGACCTGGGTGAAAAAAGTAAAAAAACTGTCTGAGCAATGTGACCTGGACAGCATCGTACATGCGATTGATGAACTGGCTGAATTAAAATGAATTAAAAGGCAAAAAACTGATGCAAAGATTCAAAGACAAAATAACGGTACTGGTCGTAGACGATTCGCCAGACTCATTAAGCATGGTGAATCTCGCCCTGGACGAAGCAGGCATTGCAGTATTAATTGCACTCAATGGCCAACAGGCCATGAACGTGCTTGAACAAATCACACCCGATATTATTTTAATGGACGCCATCATGCCCGTGATGGACGGTTTTGAATGCACCAGTGAAATTCGTAAACGACTGCCACTGATTCCGATTATTTTCATGACCGGCCTCAGCGAGGTGGAACACATCGTCAAAGCCTTTGACGCCGGAGGCAATGATTACATTATCAAACCGATTCACCCCGAAGAACTGCTGGTGCGCATTCGTCAACACACCAAAAGCACACGCATGCTCATGGAAGCACAAGGAGCGTTGGACTCACTGCGCCAGCATGTATTTTGCATTGATAAACGCGGGCATATTTTATGGGCAACACCAGAAGCCCAGGCCCTGCTGAACCAAACCCAGGGAGGGAAAGGTTCTATCGAACTCAACGAACGATTCAGCCGCTGGTTACCCAGCGGACAAGCCGGACATGATCTGGCCCTGCCACTGCACGAACAAGACGCCGTACTGACCGTCTATTATTTCAAACAAGCAGAAGAAGATGAGTATCTGCTGAAAATCCAGTCCCCCAATGTTGAAATTGACCCCACAATACTGGAAGAAAGCCTGGCTATCACCTACCGCGAAGCCGAAGTATTACTCTGGTTAGCCCACGGCAAAACCAACCGGGAAATTGCCGAAGTGCTTGAAATGAGCCCGAGAACAGTGAACAAGCACCTGGAACAAATGTACCCCAAAATCGGCGCAGACAACCGCACGGTTGCCGCCTCTGTTGCCATACAAATTATCCTCGGTGGGCGCATTGGACGGCCACGGAACCTGGAAATTTCTGTTTAGTTTGTATTCACCTGCGCCATAGAGGGAGCGGTTAATATATGTGAATCGCTTTTGCTTCAACATCAAACGTCACCCCGGCGAAGGCCGGGGTCCAGGGTTTACATCTCCGGATTCCGGCTAAAAACATGTTGAAATATTCAGGGTGTGTGATAATGCTATCGGAAGAAATGGCCGCTTAGATCCATTCACCGGTTAAGTTTTTTATTTGAGTTGACTTTGTCGAAGCCAGTGGTTTTTAGTTTTGTGATGGAAATGTAAGGAAAACATAATATGAAAGTGACATATTTCCCCCAAGGATAAGTCAGCACGGCTGAGCCGCGACTTTATCATCTGGTTGAACAAGCCGCCCAGTTGTTTGAAGTACGTAAGGGGTTAAAGTGCAAGGGGTCAGGTCTTACATTTTTCATTTCTAAGCCCCTCCACTGGCATATGCCTGAATTATTCCTTTCTGCGCCACTCTACCTCGCGCCAGGGGATTATTATTTCGGTGTGATCGTCGACCCGGACAATGCCTTCGCTGAAACAAATGAGGATAATAACCTCGCGATCAGCTCAACGGTACTCACCATCCTCGACAATAAAGATCTGGTTGTTTCTGCTCTTTCAACAAGTACGAATGTGGTTGGTCTTCAGGGCACCTTTCAGGTGAATTTCACAGTCACCAATCAGGGCCCCGTTGATCTTGCCGGCCATACGAGACTCAGTTACCAGATTGTATTGTCAGATGGTGCAGTGATTACGTCCGGCGACACGGTTTTGCATTCCCGTAGGCTTTACAGCTCCAGTTCACCACTTGCAGCCAACAGCAGCAGAAGTTTTTCCCCAGTCCTTACGCTGCCCACCGGTGTCGCCGAAGGTAACTACTACATAGGCGTTATTGTTGATTACACGAATCAATATGCCGAGGCGGATGAAAGCAACAACTCGCGCTCATCGGCTTTGACTATTCAGTAGATTATATTCGTAAAACCAATAAAAAAGCCCCTGAAATCGGGGCTTTTTTATTGCAGTTTTTTGCCTTGTTTAATAGAAATGGTATGGTGTACGGCTTGGTCAATTACGTGTAAAGTACCATCGTTTTCGGTGACTTGGGAGGTAATCCGCCGAACGGCCTGGGAATAGCATCAATCGTGGCCTTGCTTTTACCTTGTCATTTGAGTGCGTTAAGATGCTTTTGGTACAGCGAATTGTAACGTTTTTGCTGTGCTTTGTTCATACAGATAATTCCTCTGTTGACGTACCCGGAAGTGGGTACAGGAGGGATTATCTTTTTAATTCATAGATTGTGGGGTTTGGGTTTCTGCCGCGCAGTGGCTTCGTTCAACAAACGCGTCAACATGGGCTACCAAAAGTGTCGCGTCTTTCGCTGTGCTACAGGCACAACACTTTTGGTAGCCAGTTACGCGGAATGTTAGGTTTTTCAAGGATAAATAATGCTAGGATATGTCGCTTTAATATTTATAATTTATTTAAGTATCAAATTATCGTTCAAACTAAAGGGGCATAAGCAGGTGTTTCTAAAGTATGAGGTTTCATCTGCAAGATTAACATTCCTTCAGTTATCATCATTACTTTATATTGTGAGCCTTTTCGGTTTTGCTTTACCATTTCCATGGCTTGACCTGTTACGTCCAATCCCTACAGGTTTCTTGCTATTAATACCTGGCATTATTCTTGGTAAAAAAATATCAGGAACAATGGATCGTGTAGGTTTTGATGTCGCTGTTAAAGCGGGTCGTGTTGCAAATAATATTATGTGGTTAGGGGTAGGTACGGCAATATTTATGGCAGGTAATATTTTAATTCGGTTACTAATGGGTAATGATATGCTAGTTTAAAGAAACGCAAGGGGTTTGATTATCCGGTCTTGCATTTTGCATTCCTAAACCCCTTTATTATCCGGCTGACCTGCGAATAATGAAGGCCAAAATGTTCTCCGGTTTCTTTCATGCTGTACCCTCCGCTGGCATATGCCTGAATTATTCCTTCATTACGCGTGACTTCTTTTCTAAAGTAATCAGCAAGCGACATGGGCTTCGGTCGGTGTTGGAATTTGGGGGGCGCTTAGATCCTTGTCACTATCAATCTTCTTCCGAACGGTTCCCTCAGACCAGCGGTATCCCGATAACTGCTCCATGGCCATGCGGCCAGCTTGACGTGCGATACGCAAAATACAAGACCTGGCCCTTATATTCCGTTTTGCGTCTGGCTTCCTTCAGACCGCCCCTCACGGGTAAGCCCTTGCCATTCGCTAGTAGTTAGCATCTAATGACGATATATATCGATAAAAGATGGCGATCTTCTTACAGAAGGCTTTCACCTCATTAATTTATGCCCATGCTGGGCGTACACAAAGCCATGCACCGGACGGTCAGCCGCGCCACTTCGCTCTGCGTCTGCCTGCCAGTGGTGGCGGGCGTTCGGTGTGCGATCTGACTAATATTTTTAAAATCACCAAGGAAATAAGTATTGAAAATTGAAATAGTAACAACACAGAATGAGGACATGAATGAAACTGGATTTGGAGCTTTCAGGGCTTGCAATACTGTATTTGATTCAATCGAAAGGCTAGGGTGTGACGTAAAGTTGAATATATGCAACTCTAAACGAGACTTGGAGGATATTGTCAAGAGAAATCCAGATTTGATTGTTTTAGGCGTAAAATATATTCCACTTCGAAACGGAGATAATATTTGGTTGAGTGAATATTTTTATCGGCATGGAATTAATTTCACCGGCTCATCAAGAGATGTATTGAGATTTGATTCTAGTAAAATTAATGCCAAATTATATTTGGCAAATAAAGGTATTAAAACTGCAAGATATTTTACGGCAACTCCCGATCAGTACCGGTGTACAAGTGAACTTCCGGTTAAATTTCCGTTATTTTTAAAACCGGCGGATGCGGCAAATGGAAATGGAATTGACGATTTATCTTTTGTGACGAACTTTTCGGAGTTTGAAAGTAAAGTGTTGTCTTTATATAGTACATTTAGTTCTCCTGTTCTGGTAGAAGAATATTTGGATGGGCGTGAGTTTACAGTCTCAATAATAAATACACCTAACAACGAACTAATAATTTCTCCCATCGAAATAGTCCCGCCAGAATCAAAAAATGGGCTTAGGATTTTAGGACAAAAGGTGAAAAATGATGATTCAGAAGAGCTGAAGTCAATTGAAGATGATGAAATAAAAAATAAAGTGATAAAACTTGCTGTTGATTCTTTCTTGACTTTAGGTGTGAGGGATTTTGGCAGAATAGATGTTAGAGCTAATAAAGCTGGCGATTTCTTTTTTATTGAGGCCAATCTGGTTCCAGGTATGACATATGGTTCTAGCTATTTTCCTAAATCCCATGAAATTGAGCATGCATTAACTTATGATGAGGTTATCCAGCTAATGTTGGAAAGTGGGCTTTGTAGGGCTAAACCAAAAATACCACCTAACAATTACATAAACTCGGACCGTTGAAGGTGGTGCGGGTTTTCTGCATTCCGCTGCGCTCCATTTTTTCAGGGGAAATAGGGGGGGAAATAGGGGAACAGACCACTATTAACACATATCCTCCTCGCTCTTTGGCCGACCGACTTTCCCTTTTGTCACTCTGAGTCCCAATGCTTGTGCAATCTGCGCCTGAAATTTTGTGTTGCCCGGAACATAATTCGGGGATGATTGACCATCTTCGTCCTGACCGGATTTAATTCGATATAATGATAACAGGCCAGTACATAGTCTTCACTTTGCGCTAAACAGGAGCGAAGCTGGCGGTGTAAATACGTTGAAAACTGCATGGTATCCAGGTGTCGCCAGCTCCGCCTGTTGCGATCATCGTGCTTGGGCGATATTGCTCCGCACTCGGGGCAGGGATCTTTATCGTCAGCGTATTCAATCTCAATGTCTACGCGGCTTGCTTGTATGCTAAGATAAGCGGTATCCCGCTATTCTGACGTTAATCGAAAACAGGGATTTTACTGGAAATTTCACACAGTTCTACGAAGAGCCAATTGCATAAAGGCCGGGTCCGGTATACCTTTAGTGAGCCCGGTTTTTTTATGGCGATGACAATTTATCGTGTTTAACTCAGCTGTATTAACCCTTAATCAGGAAGGGAGGCTACCATGTCTACACTTATGCCGACATTACGAATCTTTGTATGGGGAGTTGTTGCACTTGGATTATTAAGCAGTGTTGCTGTTTTTGCTGGCGGCGACCACGAGAAATCGGCTACCTATCAAATGGCGGAAATCATGCATCGTTTAAAACATTATCCCAGTCCTGCGGGTAAAGAGATATTGAACAAGATCGTGCAGGCCGCAGGCACCACTGAAAACGAGCGCGTTATTGCCGCGGCGATGCTGAATTTGCAACATAAAGCAGCAGGCAGTGATATTCCGAAGCTGGAATCAGTGATTGCCGACAAAAAAGCAACCGCTCATGAGCGTGAGCTGGCGGGTATTGTGATGAATTTGGATCACCGCCCTACCAAACAGGACAAGGCCAAACTCAAGGCGATGATGCAATAACTATTTCAGGTGGCCGTTTGCTATTGAGTTGAGTATTTAATGCGGAGTACGCAAGGGCGCAGAGAACGCAGAATTTTATATCTTCTTTGTGTTTTCTGTGCCTTTGCGGTCTTTGTATTAATAGCGCTTCGGGATGTGCCTGGAATATCAGTCGTCATGAATATGCTTGATGCCTAATGGGTCATCAGGGTCGACGCCACCCATGAAGCATTTTTTACGGTCGCTGTTTGTAATTTGGTAAACATGACCTATCCAGTTGTTGATCATCGCTTCCCCGGTGTCGTGCCAGGTGTTGTGTAGGCGTGAGCAAATCAGTTCTTCGGGGAATACCGGCAGTGGTTGCTGGTCTGCCTTTGCTTTTATCAGGTGGGATTTGTGCTCAAGCAGAATGGCCTGCACTTGCTGACTGAAATAATTGTCGGGGAAGGGCGGATAACTTTCCCGCTTGTCATGAATAAACAATTGAACTTCCCGTTTGTACTCTTTTAACAGGCTGTTGATGTCATATTCCGGGTGGCCCTGGAAATAGACGATGCGAAACAGATCTTCACTGACCGCAAGATGCACTCCGGCAACAGGGCTTGCGATAAGTACGTGCAAGCCTGCATCTTCAAATTGCTGTTGTGTGATTTCATTGTAACGGGAGTGGGGTACATCAAAACGTGTATTGATGTCGTTGACCAGAGGGTGGGAACGGTCAATCACCTCATGTTGAAATATACCCCAGCATTTTTGTGTTAATCGTTGCCGTTTTTGCTGATGCCTGAATTGCACAACGGCATGGGTTGCCAGACAGGAGCACAATATTGATGTGACATTGTTGTATCCCCAGTCAATAACCTCAATAAGTGGCTCCCAAAATGGCTCGTCTGCCAGATCCGGTTGGGTAACGTTGGCTCCGGTGATGATGAGAGCATCCAGCCCTTCTGCTTTGATGGCGTCAAATGTCTCATAATATTTATTGATGTGCGCAGCAGCCTTTTCACCTCGTGGCAGTTGCGGCAGGGTGAACAGGTGAACATAAAATTGTGCGATTTGATTGCTGCTGCTGACGATGCGTAAAAACTGTCGTTCAGTTGCTTCAAGTGCAGCATCCGGCATCATGTTCAGCAGGCCGATGTGCATCTCCCGAATATCCTGGTGCTGGGCACGAGTCGGGTCCAATACGGAGTCCCCTTCTTCACGAAGGCGGGTGAATGTTGGTAATAATGAATTGGCAACCAGTGGCATGAAGGCTCTCGGATTATTTAGTGGTTCTATTTTTTCGTGCAATAGCAGTGGCAATCAAATTGACGAAGTCATTTTCTGTCCGCACTTTTGCCAGTTCATCCGTGCTGACGGTGTAGCCGTATTTTTTTGCGATGGCTTCATAGCGGGGAATGCGTGAATGAAATAAACGTGGAAAAATCCAGCGCACAAATTCATCCGGGTTGATCAGGGCAATGTATGGCAGATTATTTTCTGACATATATATTTCAAGCTGTTCGTCGAGAAAGGCTTCACGGTAATAAAGTGGTTTGGGGTCATTTTCAGCACGCTGAATCAGGTTTTTTTCGTCCTGCTTGCTGGCCTGAATGTAAAGGATGAGCGTGGATGCGGCGAGAGTTTCAATGACAGCAGGGTCGTCAAGCTCGCAGGCGCTGCCACCGGCATCATTGATGAAATGCTTGTAACCATAAATATCTTGTGCTTTTTGAATAAAGGTTGGCACATCATTCATCGCAGCAATTTCGGCCTCCCGATGCAAGCGCTGGCGGCGCTTGAATTCATCCAGGTCCAGACCATTCAGTTCCGGGTTGCCCAGCTTGCCCATAAAGCTGGCCACTGGTTTCAGGTGATCTGCGGTGATGTTGTTGCAGATGTAAATGGAATCCGACTGTAAAAGGTCGCGCAAAAACGGTACCTGCATGGCCTGGATTTTAATATTGTCGAGGATGGCTTCATCCAGGTAATGCGTGCCAATGCGGTAATCACCAGAATAGTGAAACCAGTCACGCTTCCTGAGAATGGATGCCAGGCGTGTTTTGCCTACGCCGGACATGCCCAGCAGAGTGATGCGCTTGTGCTCTGCGGTGAGAAATTGTTGTGGGTCGAGTTCCACCGTTTTACCTCGGTTATATGGCGTGATTGAATTGTTTGTACTATATCGTATTGTTTCTTTGACTCCCAGCGGCCTTAATTTTTGCCAGCGTGTTATTGATTACCCGTGATGCGGCGATATTACCAAAGGTTGCCGTGACGGCAGTAGCCGACCCATAACCCAATGAACAGTCCAGGGAAATACCATGAATGCCGGGTTTGGCGTGGCTGACGCTGCCATCCGGCTTCGGGTACACTGGCTGTTGGCTGGAAAATACACATTCGATACGAAAGCTGCGTTTGCTGTTGCGTGGAAAATGATATTCGCTACGCAACTGTGCCCGGACTTTGGCAGCGAGCGGGTCATTGTAAGTGCGTGATAAATCCTTGACCTGGATTGCCAGGGGGTCGGTGAGCCCACCTGCGCCGCCGGTCGTGATGACCGGAATTCTGTTGCGCCGGCAATGGTAAATGATGGCGGATTTGAATTTGATGCTGTCGATGGCATCGATCACATAATCGTATTGACGTTCAGGGGACAGATAATCCCGGATGTTTCTTGTCGTCAAAAAATCATCAATGATCCGGCACTCACAATGTGGATTGATAGCTGCAATACGTTGTTGCAGAACGGTTGATTTTTTTTCATCAAGTGTGGTGTCCAGCGCGGGCAGTTGCCGGTTGATATTGCCTTTGCTGACAGTATCGTAATCAATGAGCGTGAGCTGGCCGACACCGGTACGTGCCAGTGTTTCCACTGCCCAGGAGCCCACGCCACCGAGACCGATAACACAGACATGCATTTGCTGGATAATTTCCGCTGCGGCTTGCCCATACAGGCGCTCAATACCGCCAAAGCGTTGGGTAAAGTCCTGTTTTTGGGTCATGTGCCTGTCCGGGCGAAATTCAGCACAGCTTCGGCATTGGCCGTTGTTTGTGCGGCGATTTTATGGATGTCTTCAGGGCGCAGCCGTGCCAGCGCCTGGAGGTATTCGGGTAAATATTCGGGGCTGTTACGTTGCCCATGGTGGCAGGCGCCCGGCATATCCGGTGCATCGGTTTCAAGCACAATGGCCTCCAACGGTAATTGTTGGGCCAGACGGTGTAGTTTATGTGAACGTTCAAAGGTTAACATGCCGCCGAATCCCAGTTTGAAACCCAGGTCAATGTATTGATGCGCCTGTTGCAGGCTGCCATTAAAGGCATGACAGATGCCACCGCGGACGGTTGTTTTGCGCAAGCAGGAAAGCACCGCATCGTGTGATTTTCGTACGTGCAGTAATACAGGCAGTGCGGCATTGGCGGCTACGCCAAGCTGTGCTTCAAACAATGTCTGCTGGCGGTTCCGGTCCAGTGCCTGGCAATAAAAATCCAGGCCGATTTCACCGATTGCAATGGGCTGGTGTTGTTTGACATATTGCGCCAATACACCAATGTCAGCGGAATCATGTTGCTCCAGATAAACCGGGTGCAGGCCAAAGCTGGCATAAAGGGCAGGGTTTGCCGCGCAGATTTCCCGCAGTCTGTCCCAGGTATTTGCCATAATGCCCGGCACCACAATGCGGGAAATGCCCATTTGCTGGCATTGTTCAAGCACTTTGCCGCGGTCAGTATCAAATGCGCTGACATCAATGTGTGCATGGGTGTCTATCAGATTCATCCCGCACATTTTACGCGATCCGCTTGACAATACTCAAAGCGCTGGTAAAAAAATATAGCGCTTTCACTGATTTAATGTGCTACGTTCAGCAGAATTCCAGATTTGAAAACTGGCCTCTATTCGCTACACTTCAATGACTTACGTTTTTGTCTTGGGGGGGAAGAGAAATGCGTGTAACCACTCGGGTCGTACTGCCGGTCGTCTCGCTTTTAGTGCTAAGTTGTTGTCTGACGGGGCCGCTCAATGCGGCAGATGCAAGCTTGTATGACAAGGGTCTTGCTGCGTATAACGCTGGTGATTATAAGGCCGCTTATAATTTCACGTTGCCATCGGCCAACCAGGGTGATCCCGCTGCCAAAAATCTGTTGGGTATGATGTACGAGCTGGGCAAGGGCGTGCCTCAGGATCTGGCCAAGTCGGTAAGCTATTATCGCCAGGGCGCAGAGCAGGGCAATCCTTATGCGCAATATAATCTGGCCGTTTCCTTTGATTCCGGCACCGGGGTTCCGCAAAATTACCGGGAGGCTGTTCGCTGGTTTCGGCGTGCGGCAGATCAGGGCATCATTGCTGCGCAGTATGATCTTGGCGTAATGATCGAACAGGGCCGCGGTACCAACAAGGATTTTCAAAAAGCCGCCAGCTGGTACCAAAAAGCGGCCAGACAGGGGCACGTCCAGGCTCAAAACAATCTGGCATGGCTGTATGAAAAAGGCCAGGGGGTTGAGCGTAATCTGGTAACAGCCTATGCGTGGTTTGATGTTGCCGCGGCACAGGGTTTTGAGTCGGCGCAGCAAAAACGTGATGCGATCAAAGTTGCGTTAAGCGCCAAGGATTTGCGCAAGGCACAGAGCAAATCAGCACAACTGAAGGAAACGGTTTTACCGGCGGCCAACTGAAATCCGTATTGTGGCAGGCTGGACACTGCCACACAGTGTTTGTGATCAAGGGCTGTTTTCACCGATTTTTTCATTGGCATAACGCCAAATATCCACATCCCGTCCCTGTTCTCTGAAATGGTCTGCATAGTCTGTCAGGTAACGCTGAAAGCTGGGTTGTTTTTTATATCCCTCACTGAGCACATAGCTCAGTACCCCCTGGGTGTGAAAAACCTTGAAAAAGGCCTCGGTGCGAATAATCTCTTTACCCTGTGGATTGAAAACCAGTATAGATGGTGCGTATTCCACTTTGAGTTTTTTGGCCCATTCACGCGCAGTCATCTTCTCGCCTTCGGGGGTGACAACAGGCGTTTTTGACCACATGTCCAGCTGGACGACATCAAACTGCGCGATGATGTCCAGTAACTCGGTGTCGGGCAGGATTTTTTTGTGCAGAAAATCACAATTCGGACAATCTTTTTGCTCAAAGAACACCGCGAAAGGCCGTTTGTCTTTTCCCACCTTTGCTGAAAAGTCAAAGGGTGGTTTGCTGAAAAAAGGTTCTGCGTTGAGCGTTTTGCTTGCGTTGGCGGTTGGGCGATTGGCCCGCATGAAATCCCGGTAGCTGATCTCTTTTTCCTTGTGTTGCGCAACATAGTCCAGATCCAGGCTGAAGCGTTGCGGCGAGTGGTAACCGTTGATACGCAGCGCTACTTTACCTTGTTCATCAAAAAAAATGACGGTCGGTGTAAACTGCACCTTGAGTTTTTCGGCAAAAGTCTTTTCTGTGTATTCCTGGCCATTAAAGTCAGTGACAGGACGATCCCCCCACATATTGATCGCGATAATGTCGAAATTTTTCTGTGCCTTTTCGACAATGTCTTTTTGAGAGAAGCTACGTTGCACCAGTGCATTGCAGTAAGGGCAGCCATCCTGATGAAAAAAAATCACCAATCGTTTCCCTTCGCTGGTTGCTTCTATGAGGTCTTCCGGAAAATCGAGAAAACTGTCTTTGAACCACGTAGGGTAGTCGGTTTCAATTCCCCCAAAAAACTCCCCTTTTTTCGGGGTGGCAAAAGATTCCAGTGAAAAGAGCACCAGGGTGGAGGCAAGTAACGGGGCACTGAGAAAAGGATATCGCATGTGATGACTTCCCAGAAAAAGAGTGATCGATGTGTTTCGGTTGGTGACTAAGTATAGCAGCGTACCCATCACACTTCATAGTTCATGTTTTTGGATTGATTGTTGCCATAATCTGCTGAATATCAATGATATTTTATGCTATCAGTCTTGCTGGAAAGGTCGGATTGTCCAAGGTGTGTGACGTCAGTTCGTTAGCTGAATTGTTTATAAGTTAATCAATTCTTCAATTATGTGTACGTATACTATTAAGTCATACTGCGCGCACATGTTTAAAGCCTCTAAGATATTTCTGTTATGTTTCCTGGTTTTCCAGGTCGCTATGATGCCTGTGTCACAGGCATTTGCTGAGCGCCATATGCATGACAACTCCCATGTAAAAGCCATAATTTCCATTCCCGCTGCGTCGTCAGTTATCGTCACGAAATCTCAGCATTTTATGAAGGCTGATGAAGAAGATAATTTGTCAGGTATGGCCCATCTTCCTTTTCCTGCGCATAAAACAGATTTGCAGAGTCAGTGCGGCAAAAGAAACGGGCATAAAGGAAATTGTGACAGTTGCCAGTGTACCCCGATTATTGTTGTTCCCCTTTCTGTGCAAGTGATCCCCGTATTAATACCCGCGGGGTCTCATCATGCTCAACTGAACTGCCCGCTATACAGTGTTGTTATGGCTCCACCTCTCAGGCCGCCAATCTCCTGAAAATTGCTACTGTCTCTGTTGGTGAGCCAATGGCAGGTTATACTACTAACGGTTATGTGTGGGGTATTCCTTCGTTATTGACGCCATTTTTGCTCATATAGCAGGGGCATGAAGAAAATTGAGAGTTTGAAGTACGCTTGCGATAAAAAATTTATTGCAGGATTTGGGGTGTGGTTTGTCTGTTTATTAAACAAGTCACAGAAATATTCATTGTCAAAAGTAATATTTCATTATCAGAGGTAACATAATGAAAAAATATCGTACAAAGATGTTTGAAATCGGAGGAAAACTTGTAATTGACACAAGCTTTAACTATATATCGGGGGGTCGTGCTGCGATGCTCCAGACCGGAGCGTGTCTGCGATGAACGTTCTATCAGTAAATACGTTTGCAGTTCGCTTGTTTTTAAACGGGCTATCCAAACCAAACTTGGGGGCAACACAAATGAAGAAAATCAGTATGAAGATGTCCGAGTGTTTTTGCCGTGTGGCGGCAATGTTTATGCTGCCAATAATGGCAATAAGTATGTTCTTGGTTGATATCGGTACAGCAGAAGCTATCCCGGCTTTTGCACGTAAATTTCAGGCGAACTGTGCTTTGTGTCACACCAATGTGCCTCGGCTTGCGCCTTTTGGGCAGCAGTTTCTGGCCAATGGTTACCAGTTTCCGGGTACAACGGATGGTGGCGATACGGCCAAAATAAAACTGGATGGCGCCCAGGGTCCGGTGACGCTGGATAAACTTTCCAACATGATGGCGGTGCGTTTACGTGGCGATATCCAGAAGGCCTCATACAAAGACGAACCGGGCGGCGGTGTTGATGACCGGGTGGAAATTAATCTACCGACTATTGTTAACTTTTTCTTTGGCGGTACGGTGACAGAAAACATCAGTTACTTCCTTGAATCCGAATACAACAGAATGGAAGCCGGGGCCGAGGCTTCCATCAAATTTGAACGTGTTGTCATGCAATTCAGCAATATAGGTGGTGCGCAGGGCATAGCCAATGTGAAGGTCGGTAATTTTGATCCTTCTTCATTATTCTCGTTCCCGACACATCGTCAGCAGCTGAATCCGATTCTGCCCATTGCGCAGACGGATCAGTACCCACCGGCAATCCAGCGGATTCCCATGTTGCCTTATGCGTTTTCCAGCAAGCTGTTTGGCATGAGTACAGCAAGTGCGCCGGCGGGTACCTCGGGTAGCGATGCTGATGTACTTGGGGAAGGTTTTGCCCTGCTGCCATTTGCGCCAACGCTTTATAATGCTCCCACGCAGACCGGTATTTCGGTACATGGCCGCCCCGGTGGTGATAACAGTCCGCTGCTGTATCAGGTGGGTATGGCTTTGAATACAAAGGCCGATGGCACCGGTGATCAGCGCACTGACGTTTATGCTATGTTGCGTTTTGACTTCCAGGCGGCCGGTGCCGATGCCCAGGTTTCCGGCTTCTGGTACAACGCGCCGGATGCCGCGCGTTCAACTTTGTTAATGGGTGGTAATGTTCAATATGCTGACAGTGCGACGGATATCACTCGCGTGGGTATTGGTGCCCGGGCACAGTGGGAAACGGTAGATGTTTATTTTGCCTATACGCAAGACAGCGTTGACAATCCAACCTGGAATGATTTGGGTGGTATGACGGCAATGGCCAATATGTCAGAATGGGAAGACACTGCAACAGGCTTTTCTTTGGAGGCTGATTGGCGCTTCGATCCCAACTGGATGCTGGGTGTGCGTTATGACCAGATGGATGCCGGTGGTTTGAAACGTCTGCCAGCCGGGGTGGTGACGACAGTAAACGACGAGATCAATGCAACTGTGCAAATGATCAGCCCAATTCTGAAGTATTATCCTAGTCCCAACATTGCGTTGTACACACGTGCTCACATTAACGTAAGCTCTTCTTCGACGTTGCCAGATACCAGTGGTGCAGTCGCAGGATTCGACGGCCAGGAGCATCCAGCCTCCAATCTGGAGAATGTGGTGGCACTTGGTGTCGATATGGCATTTTAGTTGGCAATTCAATAGGTGCAAGGATGCACCCGTTTTTTATTAATCCTGAAAAAAGGTTGTTCTGGCTCCCACGGTCTTCCGTGGGAGCCCCTACTTGGTTTTTCTGACGGCAATACAAGTACCCTTTCAGAGCACTTCATTTGTTTTTTTGTAAATTGTTTTCCCCGGGAATGTGCGCAGCCTGCTAATTCAGGTTATGCAATACGATCCTGAACCGGGTGCATTCTTCTGTGGATTCAACGTCAATTGTACCTTCGTGAATATCAATGATGGATTTGGCGATGGCCAGTCCCAGTCCGGCACCTTCGTCACTGCGGTGTCGTGAGGCATCGACGCGATGAAAGCGGTTGAACAGTCGCGGGATATGTTCGGTGGGGATGGCTGGTCCGGGGTTTTCCACGCTGATGGAAATCGTTTGTCCGGGTTGTTGTTCAAGCCGCACATGCACAGTATTACCCGATGGGGTATGACGAATGGCATTGGACAACAGGTTGCCCAGTACGCGCCGCAACATGAGTCGGTCTGCGGGCACTGTGGCATTACCGTGCAGAGCCAGTGCAACGCCACGTTCTTCCGCCCATGCTTCGTAGTATTCAAAAAGCGCCTGTATTTCTTTGGCGAGATCGACATCGGTACGGTCCAGTTGATATTGCCCGTTATCTGCTTTGGCGAGGAATAACATATCGCCGACCATCTGTGCCATGCGTTCATATTCCTCGATGTTGGAATAAAGAATTTCGCGGTATTCCTCGTTGCTGCGTGACTGCGACAGGGCCACCTGGGTCTGGGTCAACAGGCTGGTTACTGGTGTGCGGAGTTCGTGGGCGATGTCGGCGGAAAAATTCGACAGGCGCTGAAATGCTTCTTCCATGCGTGCGAGCATGTCGTTGAATGAGTTTGCCAGGTCAGTGAGTTCCCGGGGTACGGTTTCCGGAGACAGGCGGGTGTTCAGTTCGTTGGCGCTGATACGATGGATTTGTGTGACAATGCTGCGCAATGGGGCATGTCCCCGGCGTACCGCGATCCAGCCCATGAGCCCCATGAATACGGTGCCACTGGCTATCATCAGCCACAGCGTGAAACGAAAGTGATCGAGGAAGCGCAGGTGGCCGTCGATGGCGACGGCCACCGATATGGTATAAAAATGCCGGGCTGCGGCGGTGTTTTCAGTAAAGCGCTGGGTCAGTACACGGTAAGTGTGTTTTGCATCATTCCAGTAATGTACGGAGCCGCTTTCATTATTGTTGCTGGAAACAGCCTGATTCAGGGAAGAAAGATCGGGGCCGCCAGGGCTGACGAACAGGGTGCGCCCATCCTGATGGGTGATGTACAGCACGGTGCCGTGATGTCCTGCCAGCACACTGTTAAATTTTTTCTCCGGGGGTTTGTCTGTCGCATCGTAGTTGACAAGTGTCTGCGATACGGCCTGTGCGACGCTTTTAAGTTTGGCAACATCTTCGATTACGAAATGTTGCGCAATGGAGCGTTCGATGATCCAGCCGAAACCGGCAAAAACAACGGCGGCCGCAACAGCAAACAGCAGGGTCAGGCGTAACGTAAGTGAAGGAGGTCGGCGCATCTGTTTTTTTAACTAAGATTTAATCTCTTTGGGTTTGATTTCCGCTGTTTGCAGCGAATGTTCTGCGAAGCGTTGCGGGTATTCCGGCATGTTTTTGGTTGGGGTGACGTTATTTATTCATGTTATCAGCCCGCCAGTTCGCTTTAAGCGCCTGCTGTTTGGTGCGGCGGGGTGGTTTAGTCTTCATCCGACACGTCAAGCATGTAACCCATGCCGCGCACGGTGTGGATTAACCGGGTATCAAAGTCATCATCAATTTTGGCGCGCACCCGGCGAATAGCGACATCAATGATATTGGTGTCGCTGTCGAAATTCATGTCCCATACCTGGGAGGCAATGAGGGAGCGGGGCAGCACTTCACCCTGGCGACGCATTAATAATTCCAGCAAGGCAAATTCTTTGGCGGTGAGTGTTATGCGCTGGCCCGCACGGGTAACCCGGCGGCGCATAAGATCCAGTTCCAGGTCGGCGATTCTGAGTGTGGTTTCTGTTGCCATTGCGGCACCGCGTCGCAGCAGTGTGCGTACCCGTGCCAGCAATTCTGCAAAGGCAAAAGGTTTAACCAGATAATCGTCTGCGCCCAGCTCCAGACCTTTGACGCGATCTTCCACGCTGTCCCGTGCTGTGAGAAACAATACAGGCACTGTTCTACCGGCTTCACGCAGTGATTGCAGAATACGCCAGCCGTCTACATCCGGCAGCATGACATCAAGAATGATCAGGTCGTAGGCCTCAGTCATGGCAAAATGATGACCGTCCAACCCGTTGCGGGCAAGGTCTGCCACAAAACCAGCCTCACTCAGTCCTTGCTTGAGATAGTCCCCGATTTTGGTTTCGTCTTCGACGATGAGTATTTTCATCCATAGCCTACAGTGTGTATATCTGAATCCTGACCACCTTGAGTATAGTCTTTTTTGTACTTTACCCGAGGCAGACTACCCGTGACACGCTGTCGATAACATGACCGCATCATTACAAAATTGTAATGTTCTTGTCAGCCCAGGGACAGGGAAAGCTGGCTATAGTTTTACGCAATACAGCCCAAATGGTTTTGCATAAAACGCGCAAGATCAATATCAGGATATCCGCACGTCCTGAGTTGAACACATACTTGCAAAAGGATAAAGCAGCATGAGAAAAGCGCCCCCAAATACTCGTGTTATCCCCGATCCGTCACGCCGCCAATTCATACAGGGACTGGCTGCCGGGGGGGTCTTAATGGGTTTGTCACCCTGGCTCAAGCCAAGCTGGGCAGGCCAGGCAGCTGCTACGGCTACCGGTATGGCGCCGATACTCAGCGGTACGGAATTCGATCTTGTTGTTGCAGAGACGGCGGTCAATTATACAGGCAGTCCGCGCATGGCGACCACCGTCAACGGTTCTATTCCATCCCCCATCCTGCGTTGGCGTGAGGGCGATACGGTAACTATCCGCGTCACCAATCGCCTGAATACCTCAACCTCCATTCATTGGCACGGCATCATTCTGCCGTATCAAATGGATGGTGTTCCCGGCGTCAGCTTTGCCGGTATTCCCCCCGGTGAAACCTTCACTTACCGGTTCAAGGTCGAACAGGCCGGAACTTACTGGTATCACTCTCACAGTGGTTTCCAGGAGCAGACTGGCATGTACGGTACGATTATTGTCGAGCCAAGAGGTGGTGAACACATTCGTGCTGATCGTGATTACGTTGTGCAGTTGTCTGACTGGACTGACGAAGATCCCATGAAGGTGTTTGAGACATTAAAAAAACAAAGCGATTACTATAATTTCAACACACCGACGGCGGTGGATTTTTTCCGCGATGCTTCCGAGCACGGCATAGGCAAGGCTATGGAGCGGCGGCGCATGTGGAACCGGATGCGCATGAGTCCCACGGACCTGGCGGATATTTCTGCTTACACTTATACCTACCTGATGAACGGCACCACACCGGCGGGTAACTGGACCGGGCTGTTTAATCCCGGTGAGCGGGTGCGTTTGCGTTTTATCAGCAGTGGCACCCAGAGCTTTTTTGATGTGCGTATCCCCGGTCTGAAAATGACCGTGGTGCATGTGGATGGTCAGGATATCGAACCCATCACCGTGGATGAGTTCCGCTGTGGGCCGGGTGAAACCTATGACGTGCTGGTGACACCCCAGGACGATGCTTACACGATTTTTGCGCAGTCCATGGATCGTACCGGCTATGCCCGTGGCACGCTCTCGACCCGTGCCGGTCTCACCGCACCGGTCCCGGAACTGGATGAGCCTGAATGGCTGACCATGACCGACATGATGGGAGCGATGGGACAAGGTGGTGGAACGGGGGGGATGAACCACAGTGGCCACAGCATGCCGGGCGGCATGAATGACAATGCACCACAGGTGCGTCACGCCAAAACCGAATACGGCCCCAGTGTTGACATGCGCGTGGATATGCCGCGCACCAACCTGGATGATCCCGGCATCGGCTTGCGTAACAATGGTCGCCGGGTGCTCACCTATGCAGACATAAAGACGCCTGGTGGTCCTGTTGATCCACGTGATCCCGGTCGTGATATTGAATTGCATCTAACTGGAAATATGGAGCGTTATACCTGGTCGCTTGATGGGCTGGAGTTTGGCAAGTCCACACCAATACATTTCCGTCACGGCGAGCGTCTGCGGGTGATTCTGCACAACGACACGATGATGACTCATCCCATGCATTTGCACGGTATGTGGAGTGACATGGAAGATGCCCATGGAGAATTCCTGGCACGCCGGCATACCATCAGTGTGCAACCGGCACAGCGTGTCAGTTTCCGGGTGACTGCCGATGCCCTTGGTCGTTGGGCCTGGCACTGTCATCTGCTTTATCACATGGATGCGGGCATGTTTCGAGAAGTGATCGTGGCATGAAAAGCAGCGTGAGTCAGGTGTTGATAAAGGAAATGGTGACAACGATGAATAAACAATTGGCGTTAGGTTGCGTACTTTTGTTGAGCGCCGGTGTTTTCCCTGTTTGGGCGGACAGCGGCGCCATGCAAGGCGGGCAGGTTGCGAAGGGCATGCCCATGGAAAATATGGACCATAGCGCAATGCCGGGCATGAACCATGATGACAAGCAAAATGCTGACAAGAGGCCAGGGATGACACAGGCCCGGGCGCAAGGTGGGTCCGCACCGGCGGATGCCCGCGACCCACATGCCTATTCAGGCGGTTATTCCATCGAGTCCGGCAAGTATGCTTTACCTGGACCACGGATATTAAAGCTGGCTGATGAATATAACTTTGCATCACTGCTG